>NZ_JXYH01000099.1 GCF_001262635.1 Aestuariivita boseongensis | reverse complement strand
GTCTGTGATGTTTGCCTCCGAGGTCTCTAATGCGGACTTCGCTGCCATAGGAACTGCTCTACGATCAGAATTGGGCATGGCGAGGAAGCGACACTCAGACGAAGACATCTTGAAACTGCTGCGTCAGATCGAGTTGAAGCTGAGTGCTGGCAATGTCTAGTGCCAAGTTGTGACGCTAGACTAACTCAATTGCGTTGCGCAGCTTGTTCTCGTTCAGATCGATATAACGCATGGTCGTGTTTAGGTGTTTGTGGCGTGCGAGGGCTTGGATAACGCGCGCGTTGATGCCCTTGTCTGCAAGTTCCGTGAGGAACTGACGCCGCCCGCTGTGCGAACTGACACCACCATCAAAGGGACTGAGGCTCTGCCAACACAACATCGTGGCCTCCAAAGTCTTGGCAGGGCGGTCCCCAGCGGTTCGCCTCTGCGACAGAAAAGACCCATGGCAAACCTTGGGTCCACGTCCGAGAGGGCATACGCGCCATCTCGGACACGGCGTGCTCGAGGGTTGTGAACGTGCTTAGGTCCCAAATTTCAGTGTTTTGACGCAAAGCCTCGGAGCGCAAAACGTCAGCCGTATTGGCCTCAAGCCCACGGGGCGTAAGCGCTCTAATTTCCGTTACAAGCAAATACCGGTTTAGCGGCCGCCAGCAGGCAGGATCTTGCGGCGTTCCCTCCCCGTCCAACAGGAACACTTGGGCTTTGAACGCAATCGTCCAGATGTGATCATAAGAGCGCCCAGACGTCCTCTCCATAGTGCTCCCCACCTCGACCCTTGGCTCCCACTGACCGAATTCGTCCATCGTGGGCTCGGTCATGTAGTATGCCAGGAAAACGGTCTCGTTGTCTGCCATCTCTAGATAACCTTGTTCTGCCGTTTGCGGCCTGCTCTACGGCGGTCCTTGAGCCCCTTAGACCCGCATCTCGCGCGCCGCGACCGCCCACAGGACAAGGCCAAGCGCACACGTGGCCAGTGTTTGCACGATGAGCGTGACGCCAAAGGCATGGCAATCAGCGAAGGCGTGACGCGGCGTTCGGAATAGGCGCGCGCCTTATTTCTGAACGTGAAAGCATATCCGCGGTTGCGCTTCGATTACTTCCTCGTTCGTTTGTCGCCGGTTCTGGACGTTCAGGCTCGCATCGGCTGTCAAAACTGTGCTGGTTACGCGATAGCGCAGCTTCGTTCCACCGCACCGGCCCATCTCTCCGAGGTATTTCCGGTTCCACGAGGAAATCTTGAACCCGGCCAACTCGTCTTCACCGCCTAGCGCCATGACCGTGACACCGGAAGTGCCGCTGCGCACGCAGGAGACTTCAGTGCTGTAAAGCACGGACCGCGTTTCGACATCTTTTAGCTCCACCTTCGCGCGCCCCGATTCGTCGCACCGGGGCCAGCGGTTGAACGAATAACTGCCGGCCAGCGCTTCGCCATGTTCTACTTCGCGCAGCCGTTGGCCGTTGTCCTTCCTAACGATCCATTCAACTCCATCGGCATCCGTTTCTATCTTGTAATTCCCGGAGAAGGTCGGCGCATAGCCTTTTCCGCGCTGTCCTTCGAGACTGGGACCAACGCCGGTGAGTTGCAATTGCCGCGTTTCAGCAGTGCGTAGTATCAGCTGGGCTTGTCGCCGTGCCTCCTCATACGGCGCGGGATTGGCACCCAAGCCCCACTTTTTGTCCACATTCATCAGCTTTTCGAAAGTCCTTTCACGTTGCTGAAGAGTTTCCTGAGCACGGTCCCAAGGCATCTTGTTCAGATGCCAATTCTCCAAAGGCTCAAAAGCCTTGGTGTCAAAGCCGAATGTGTAATTCACCCCTTGGTTCAGCCTGGAAATTGCCTCGTCCAAGGCTCGTATCCGATCCTGCGGGTTGTTGCGGTAATACCAGGTGTGCAGGTCCGAAAGCGACAGACTAGCGGCTTCGATTTGGGCCCACTCTAAAACCAAACCGTCCCGCCAGATCGCGCGGGCAGCGTCCTCGCTGTAATAGTCCCCTTCGTGTGAACTGCCCTTCCGGATGAACACCTGGTCCCAATCGGGGTTCCCGGGAACGTTGAAGGACCAGTCCGCACCAGGTTTGTCGGGCACGCCAACATCCTCGATCAGATCATAGCGCTGGCCTCCGGGACCGCGCAGGGTGAGGCGCAGCTTCACATCGTAAATGCCCACGAGTTCCCGCGCGGCGGAGGGCAGATCATCGAGGTTGCGGGTTTCATACGCATCACCACCACTTTCGCCAATGCGTGGCAAGGTCACCACGCCGCCGATTAGATCCCACTTGAAACGAACCGAGATCACCGGGTCACCCATGATCAATCCCATACGGATCTGTGCGTTCCAGTCGTACAGGATCGTCGCGCCCTTGTGGCTGGGCGAGAGGCCGGGGAGTTGCTCACTCCGGCCGGAGGTTTCGAACTCCATCGTTTGCGCGGCTGCGATTGATGACCAGAGCGAAAGAATGAATGCGATTATCCATTTCACTGCAAAATAAACCTTTCGAATTCCGCCTGTTGAGCTGCTGTTGGACGGGGAACCTCGCCGTTTGAAAAGCTGGCGATGGAGGGCAAGCCAAGCTCGGTGGTGATTGGACCTTGCTTGCCACCAAAGACGGGCAAGGAGCTTATGCCGGCGATGGACGACCAGTTCAGGCCAGGGTTTTGATGTAGAAAAGCAACCACGGCACCGGCTAACAGTGCCATGGCAAATACCTGCCCTGTCGCCGCTCGGATCGGATCGCTCAATAGTAGGCAGAATGCAGTAATAATTATACCAGAACCGAGCGCGACTCCACCTCTCAAACCGTCAAATACAAGGCCAATGGATTCTGCTGTTAGAGACACGGCCCCAGCCAAGACAGGCAGGCAAAGAAAGGCTAGAAGAAGTCCGCCGAACCCTCCTTTTCTTCTTATCTGATCTGACTGGCGCGGCTGGCGCAGTTTCTTTTCCCTGAACAGCTCCTTGCTTGGACCAGAACGGTTCGTCTTTGGCTTTGAGGGAAGGCGCTTTGACGCCCTTTTTGAAATATTCGTTGCAGGATGACCTGCGTGAACGTGTTTTGCCTCTCTTTGGACTTCGAAATACTTTTGCTCTAGCCTGGCGTCTTTTACCTTTTCGACCACAGGAAAGTATTTATGCCCCCGCTTTTGCAACTCGCTTGCGACGTAGTTGCGTGTCTCGATAAAGTCCTTTCGAGCTGCGGCTTCGAATAAACTCTCGCTGTTCAAAAGCTCCACGAAATCCTGTTCAAGCTCTGCAACTTCTGTGTTCGAAGCCACAGCTGTAGGCTTTCTTTCGAAATCATCGGCAAGCTCCAATGGTTTTGCCCCGGTTGGAGTAGCAACGTCTGCTCGGGAAGCTGTACCCGATGAGTGTTCCAATGAAAAACTAAGTTGAAAGCGATTGGATGAATCGCGCACTGTATTCAAAGGGGGCAACGGTTCCGGTTGTCGGTTCGAGGCGGCTTCCTCGATCCACACCACCGGTTGATCCGACTGGAAAGTGCCTTTCGAAGTGTCCGCCACCAAGGCGATATTTCCAGAACACGGGGAGGTTAGCGGGACTTGCTCACCATTCGAAGAGTAGAGGACAAATAGCACATCGCCTTTATGGACAAAATCGCCCTCGGCCACATGTCTTTTGTCGAAAGTGAATGGTTCGTAATAGCCCTTTGGCGGAAACACGCGAATCTCGTTCATAGGGAAACTAAACAAAATTCGGGTCTCAGAAACAACATTCAGCAGGTCAGTGATAGCTTTTCGGCAACCCGGACCTTGGGATCTGAGATCTCGCTGCATCGGTCACGAATGACCGCAATTACTTCTGCGCCACAGCAGTCAGGACCAAACGTGCCTACACTGCATTGCGAGGGCTTCGGACAGGCCACTTCCGCTCTGGGCTCTATGCAGTCATTCGCTGCAGAGCGGCACTGATCTGCACAATGAACGACCGCTTTGCGGATCGAGCGGG
>NZ_JXYH01000098.1 GCF_001262635.1 Aestuariivita boseongensis | reverse complement strand
GTTCAGTTGGGGAGGCTCATGAACGCTGACAGTGGCATGGCGACGATCACTCACGGCCCAATCGTTGAAATTGGCATGCCGGGAATGACGATGGATTTCCCAATTGATCCCGCTTTGGACGCGGGGTCGCTGGTAACCGATATCGAAATGACACTGACCTTTTCGCGCCCCGATGGCATGACGATGGTGCTGGCAGCGGCTGAAGCGGTTCCGCCGCCCATGCGGGTTGACGGGAAAATCAATTCCATCAACGCCGAAGCGGGCATCGCAAATGTCACCCACGGCCCGATGGTCGAGATCGGCATGCCGGGCATGACGATGGACTTCCCGTTGGCGGAGGAGGTCGAAGCATCGCAATTACCGGTGGGGACTGATGTGACCCTTATCCTGCGCAGAAATCCGGATTTCTCGATGACGCTGATGGGCGTGGCCGTTAGCAGGAGCGTGACGCAATGATCCCGGCCATCATCCGAACTTCTATTGCCAACAGGTTCGTCATTCTGGCGCTTGCCGTCATGATGGGCGTGGCGGGTATCTGGGCCATTCGGGAAACACCGGTCGATGCTATTCCTGATCTGTCCGACGTGCAGGTCATCGTCCGCACACCCTATCCGGGACAGGCGCCGCAGGTGGTCGAGAACCAGATCACCTATCCTCTTGCCACTGCCTTGCTGGCTGTGCCGGGGGCGCAGGACGTGCGCGGCTTCTCTTTCTTTGGCGACAGCTTCGTCTATGTCGTTTTCGAAGACGGAACAGATCTTTACTGGGCCCGGTCGAGAGTCCTCGAATATCTTGGGCAGATCTCCGGGAGCTTGCCCGAGGGGGTGTCGCCACAGCTTGGACCTGATGCCACCGGTGTAGGTTGGATTTATCAATACGCGTTGATTGACCGGACCGGGAACCATGATCTTGCACAGCTCAGAACCTTGCAGGACTGGTTCCTCAAATACGAGCTTCAGGCCGTGGAAGGCGTTTCCGAAGTCGCCACCATAGGCGGTATGGTCAAACAATATCAGGTTGTGGTCGATCCCAACAAACTCCGCGCATATGACATTACGCTTGCGCAGCTGAGGACCGCCATTCAGGCGGCGAACCGGGAAACCGGCGGCAGCGTGATCGAAATGGGCGAGGCAGAGTTCATGATCCGCTCGTCCGGCTATATTGACGAACTGTCCGATCTCGCCAGTGCGCCACTTTTGGTCAACGAACGCGGCGCTGCTTTAAGCCTGGGTGATGTTGCCGATATCCGGCTGGGGCCGGAGATGCGTCGCGGCGTCGGCGAACTGGATGGCGAGGGGGATGCGGTCGGCGGCGTCGTCATTCTGCGCTGGGGCGGCAACGCGCTTGCGACCATCAAGGCGGTTGAAGCACGGATTGACGAGTTACGACCCAATTTGCCGGACGGGGTCGAGATCATCACGACCTATGACAGGTCGGGCGTGATCGAGCGCGCCATTGAGAACCTGAAGAAAAAATTGACAGAAGAATTCATCGTCGTGGTGCTGGTTTGTGCGGCCTTTCTGCTGCATTTGCGATCGTCGCTTGTGATCCTGCTGTCTTTGCCGTTGGGGATCTTCGCCGCGTTCATCCTGATGAAGGCGCAGGGCGTCAATGCGAACATCATGTCTTTGGGCGGCATTGCCATTGCCATCGGTGCGATGGTGGATGCGTCAATCGTCATGATTGAGGCAATGCACCGCCGGTTGGAAAAGGAAAAACTGACTGCGGAAAACAGGTGGCGGATCGTGCAGGAATGCGCGTCCGAGGTTGGTCCGGCGCTGTTTTATTCACTGGCGATTATCACCGTCAGTTTCTTGCCCGTCTTCGTGCTGGAAAACCAGGAGGGCAGACTGTTTTCGCCACTGGCCTATACGAAAACATATGCGATGGCCGCAGCGGCAATTCTGTCGATCACGCTTGTCCCTGTCCTTATGGGGTATTTCGTGCGCGGCCGGATCCTGCCAGAGCGGAAAACCCCCTGAATCGGGTGGTCGTTTTTCTCTATCGGCCCTTTCTCGATGCCTCTATCGCGTGGCCTTGGGCAACCACTTTCTTGGCGGGGGTGCTGGTTGCCTCCATGTGGTATCCGTATCAGCGGCTTGGCTCGGAATTCATGCCCGAGCTGAACGAAGGTGATTTCCTTTACATGCCAAGCTTCTATCCCGGGATTTCAACGGGCAAGGCGCGCGAGGTTTTGCAGCAAACCAACCGCCTGATCGCCACCGTCCCGGAAGTCGAGACCGTTCATGGCAAAGTCGGCCGGGCGGAAACGGCCACCGATCCGGCGCCGCTGACCATGGTGGAAACAACGATCCAGCTCAAACCGGAGGACGAGTGGCGTCCCGGCATGACAATGGAGAAGATCCGTGACGAACTTGATCGGATTGTTCAGGTGCCTGGCGTGACCAATGTGTGGATCCAACCGATCAAGAACCGCATCGACATGCTGGCGACCGGGATCCGTACGCCAGTCGGTGTGAAAGTGTCCGGCGCCGACCTGGATGTGATCACCCAGATCGGAATCGACGTGGAACGCGCTGTCGCCGATATCGAGGGCACCGCATCGGCCTATGCCGAACGTCCCGTGGGGGGCCGGTTCATCGAAATTGACGTCAAACGCGATGCCGCCGCACGCTATATGATGAGCGTGCGTGACGTGCAGGATGTGGTGCAAACCGCGATCGGCGGCATGCAGGTTTCCGAATCCGTCGAAGGATTGGAGCGGTTCCCGATCAACCTGCGATACCCCCAGTCATGGCGCGACAGCCCTGAACAGCTGGAGAACCTGCCGGTTGTCACCCCATCGGGCGCTCATGTCCCGCTGACTGCCCTCGCAGATATTCGGATCGTGGATGGGCCGGGAATGATCCGCTCGGAAAACGCGCGCCGCACTGGGTTCGTTTTCATTGACATCGCAGGCCGCGACCTGGGCGGATATGTGGCCGAGGCCCAAAGGGTCGTTGCAGAAACTGTCGACCTTCCGCCCGGCTATTCCCTGACGTGGTCGGGCCAGTACGAGTACATCGAACGGATGCAAGACAGGCTGGCCATTGTTGCGCCGGCAACGCTGCTGATCATAACGCTCATGCTCTTTCTGGCGTTCAACAGGGTAATCGAGGTCGGCATCATCCTGGCCGCGCTCCCGGTCGCGCTTGCGGGTGGCGTCTGGTTCTTATGGTATCTCAGTTTTGATATCTCAATCGCTGTCCTCGTCGGATTTATCGCTCTTGCAGGTGTCGCAGTGGAAACCGCCATTGTCATGCTGCTGTATCTCAACCTGGCCTGGGAAAAACGACGCAAGCTTGCCCAATCGGAAAACCGCAAGCTTACCCGGGACGATATCGAAGACGCGGTATTCGAAGGTGCGGTACTGCGTGTAAGACCGAAAGTCATGACGGTGGCAACGATCTTCGCAGCGTTGATCCCGATCATGTACGGTACGGGCACCGGCTCTGAAATCATGCAGAGGATTGCCGCCCCGATGATCGGCGGCATGGTGACCGCGACGCTGCTCACGCTGTTCGTCATACCATCCATATTCGTGATCTGGAAAAGGCTCGCTCTGCGACGGGTCAACCGCGAGATCGCTCCACAAACCCAGCGGCCGACGCATGAAGTTCCCGCTGAATAACGCAAACCATGAAATCAAAAACAGGAGACCAGGATGAAAACACTCTTAGCAACACTTGCAACCTTCATCTTCGCGGCAACGGTAGCAGTCGCCGAGATGAAGCACATGGATCATTCCAACATGTCGATGTCGGATGAACAGATGGAGGGCGCTGTCCACGCCAAGGCTGTCATCAACTCGATTGGCGATGGTGTCGCAAATGTGACGCACGATCCGATCCCCGAGATTGGTTGGCCTGCCATGACCATGGACCTGACGGTTCTTGAGAACGCGCAGATGATGGGCGAAGTCGCCGCTGGCGATGAAGTCACCCTGATGCTCGTCAAAGGCGATGACGGGATGTACGCCATTGGCGCGATGATGCCGAACTGACAGCAAAGAAG
>NZ_JXYH01000097.1 GCF_001262635.1 Aestuariivita boseongensis | reverse complement strand
AATCAGATCGGGCTGCTCAAGTGTGAAGGCGCCTCGAGGGTTTCTCTCCGAAGACATCAATGATAAACCCTCGCAAGTGTAGTGCAAGCCTTTGTAAGTGAGCTCTGGCAGATCTTCCCTATTTCGCAACAGTAAACGTTGTGGTCTTGTCGAGAGGGTAACCGTACTACAAGGACGTCATAAGCTGCTGCGAAGCAGCAGCTCTTGATGTCGGGCGACGCAAAAGCGGCGGTGAAACGGGTTTAACTTCAGGAGGATTCAGTCATGACACAATCGAAAGCTTTGGTCCTCTGTCTGGCGGTTTCATCGATGCTTGCCACGACTGCGTGCAACGCGCAAAACCAGTCGGATCAAGCCCAGAGCGAGCGCGAAATGTCTTCCTCGACGCCAACCGATGATTGCCCTGTGATCGAAAGCAGCAACTGGGTCGTAAAACTCATCCCGGCTCCGCATGATGGGGCATCCCCCCTCCTTTTCGTGAGCGGCGATCTCACGCTGCCCACACCAGGATATACTGTCGGCCTGAAAATCGGAAAGGCAGATCGTTCTGCAGTGCCAACGGTGTTCGCGGTGGTTTCCACGACACCGCCGGACGGAATGGTTGCCCAGATGCTGGATACCCAGACGGTTTCTGTGACAGCAGATGCACCAGCCTCCCGGCTGCGCTCCGTCATCGTGATCTGTGGCAATACGCGCTTGTTCGAAATCAGCGATGCCATGATGGTGAAAGCTGGCGATTGAAACCGCTCTTTTGTCTTGGTTGCATGATCCATGGTGATGTCCAATGATTTGACCGGCAAGGCGTCAAACGCCTTCGCTGCGGGGTCCTTCAACGCAACCATTGCGTTTGCGTTTAAGATATGACCCGGAGTTCGCTCGTTGATGCTCAGACGTTGCAGCGGTCACCGGTCCAACGTTGCTACGGTGACTGTAATTGGCAGCATCAGTACCGACGAGAGGAGTGGATCCGAACCGTTCCTCGCCCCCACTCCATCGACGCTTAGTCTCTTGCCAATCAACTGCACTATCTCGGGCGAGCCTGCGAATTTTGAGTGGTTTGATCCATTCACGTCGATCTCAGACAGATCTAAGACTGTCACGCCAAGTCGTGCCAGATCTTCAACGTCCTCATTGCCGACCCGCGGCACTCCTCGCGCAAGAAGCCGGGAAAAACTCAAAGCCCGGTCGTCGCGCGAGATAAGAATGTAAAACTGCCGTTCATTGTCGGCAAACGGTGCCAGCTGCTGCCGGAACAGATCGGCGTCAATGTCGGGTGCCGCCAAAATGACATGGCGAAGCCGACCTGTCCGGTTCAAGGTGCCGTTAAGTTTTGCCTGTCGCATTGCTTCGACCGTCAGCAGATTGCCCATGGAATGCGATAGGACATCAACGGCCTTTGCGTTGGTTTTCGAGATGAGATTAGCACCGAGCAACAGGTCGTCCCGCGCGACCAGGACGCTGTTCATGTCATAAACGTAGTCCAAAAAATGGCCACCGGAGGCCCAGCTGAACAAAACTGGAACGCCCTCATAGCCGGAATCCTCAACGAATTGACCCATCCGAAGAACTGCTTCTGACAAGGTTGTGTTGTAGCCATGCACAAAAACCAAAACGTTCCGGTTATCGACAGAGCGACGGTTCAATTCTGCCTGCAAGGCGGAGACGAAATCGCCTTCGGACGCAAAGATTGCCGGATCGGTTGCGGTGAAATGCTCTGCTAGACGGGGGATGCCGGACCGGGGGCTCTCTATCTTGCCGGGTGTGTGGTTCGGGGGCACACTGACCGTCAGTTTCGCCAACCCAATTTCGGACGATCGTTGTCCCGAGAACAAAATGGTTGGATCACCGTCCGGAGCACGCGAGGTCAGGATGAAGATCTCGTGTTTTCTGAGATTTTTGGCCGCATCACCATTCTGAGGTTCGGCTACCAGGCCGATCATCCCGCGTTCCGCCGGACCGCAGCCTACAATTGCAAGACTTGTGACAAGCAATAGAGCACAAGCCTTGAACCTCACCTTATCTACGCCAAAAAACATCGGAAAAGATCTCGCCATTTCATAGGTTGAGCGTAAACACGCGACGTGACCTGCCCGCCGCTGCTCCCTCAGTCAAAATGAGAGTCTGCAGGTCGGACTGGGTATTCGGTTTGCCCGTCTTGCGCAAGCACACTTGCAGCGGTGTCTGGTTGCCCGGCGATGATTGCGGTTTGACCGTGTTGTAGTCGTAACGCCAGAAACGGCTCTTCCGCATTCGTCTGCTCCTTCAGGATCGGCACGCACCTACCCTACATCACCGTGAGGGCTTTCGCGCGGGGCGGGTTATCCCTGTTTCGGCTTCGAGTCTGCCCTGAATTGTGTCGGCGTCCTTCCGGTCCATCGCCTGAATGCACGGTCAAGGGCGGCTGGGCCGGAGAGGCCTACATGAAGGGCAATTTGCGCAACGGGCAGGGCCGTGTTCGATAAGAGGTCTTCGGTGATGCTCTTTCGCACGTCATCCTTCATCTGACTGTAGGAGGCGCCCTGTGCCCACAGGATGCGCTGGATGCGGCGTGGATGCATGCGGCAGATCGAGGCAAAGTCGTTCAGTGTCAGATCCTGATAAGCGATGTTGTCGCTCAGTATGCCGCGAAGATAGGAAAGGGTCGCTTCGCTGGCGCCATCTGTGGGAAACTCCCCTCGTGACACCTTCTCCAAGTTCCAGTCCAGCGAGAATGGTGCCCAAAGCCAGTGCGGCGGAAATGAAATCCGCATTCCGTTGATCTGGGATGTGATGAGCGCCTGTTTCGGAAGAAAACCCGGCGGAAGCCCCTCGGTGGTCGGAACAGTGATCAGGATGTCTTTGGTATCGAAGGTTTCTCCGATCCCCTGCCTAATCAAAGTCGCATAAAGTGCGACGCCGACGGCATCCAACTGTGTCGACGGCTTAGTAACCTTGACGGTGCGGTGAATGTCGAAGGTTACAATGCCGGGTGTGATGGAAACGGAGTACCGCACGTTATCAACCTGCTTTGAGACTTCCACCACCAACCGGGACAGAAAATCTCCGAAGTTGCGAGCATTGGTCGCCGAATCCCGGAACGCTGGCGTTCCTTTCCTCGCTGTTTCGATTGCCACCTTTGCGCCAAAATACGGATCGCCAAGAGTTTCCGCCATATCCTCCATGGCGGAATAACAGGCGGATGCGTCAACCAGCATCGCAGGGTCGGTCAGCGCACCGGCGGGAATGCCGTTTCGGGCCAGGATCGCTTCCATATCGCCGCCCCGCGAGGTGAAGGCCTTTGCGAACGGTGACAGAATCAACATTCCGCGCGTGAACCTCGGGTCAGATTTCTTGCTCATTCTTGCTGCTCCCTCAACGCCCTGAGGTTAACCTTGTGGGACATGTTTATGACACAAGTGGTATGCGTGCTGCTCCCTCAACGCCATCAGGTTAACCTTCTAGGACATGTATATGGCACTGGTGGCATGAGCCGCAAACAGGCTGCGCCCCTGGCATGTTAATCAACAAGACGTAGATCATGAGACCCGGGCGATGGTCGCACTTCCCTGGCGAACTCGGAAATAGTTGGAGCCAGGAAATGTCGAAGAAAAACATCGTAAAAGCCAAAAAATCCCTTTTGGCAGCAATACTTGTTGCCGGGCTGATGACTGTTTCAGCGGCGACCTTCGGTCCGGCTTATGCCCAGACAGCGGAAGGGCAGTCCGTTGGAGCCGCGATCGAGCGGGTCGCGACGACGCTTGCCGGGCGCATCGGCTTCGCGGCGCAGGAAATCGGTGGCGACGACGTCATCGCGTTCAATGGCGATGAAACCTTCGTTATGGCCAGCACCTACAAGGTTGCGATCGCCGCTGCGGTATTGGATCGCGTGGACAGGGGGGAACTCAGCCTCGACCAGATGGTCGACGTCACACCCGACATGATGATGATCGGGGACGCGGCGCTGAGCGACACATTCGTGCACCCCGGGCTCCAGCTTTCGGTGGCGAACCTGATCGAGATCATGATCACGGAGAGCGACAACACGGCAACCGACAT
>NZ_JXYH01000096.1 GCF_001262635.1 Aestuariivita boseongensis | reverse complement strand
TTCAATGGCTGCTGTGCGGACAATGCTGCCGTCCGGCGAGGTGCCGCAACCATAAGCCTTTTGAATAACCGCTGTGCCGACGAGCCTGGCTTTAAACTGAATGAGATTAGGGAAAACCCGCGCGCATGTAAGCGATGATCTTCCAAATGTCTTCTTCGGTCAGATCACCTTTGAACGCCGGCATGTCGGTCCCAAATCGAACGCCTCCTTCGGAAATCGTCCAGAGGAGATATTCATCTCCGGACATCGGCATTTGGACAAACCATCTAAGCAAGGCAGGAGATGGAATAAGAGAGCGTCCTGCCTCACCGTCTCCTAAACCTTCCGCGCCATGACATCTTGAGCAATTGTCAGAGTAGAGTGCCCTTCCTTCGGCGATCACCTCCGTCGTTGCCCGAAAGGGGCTTCTGGCCCCCCGATAGGCAGAAGGCACTCCCTCGTTCATGTAGGTCCAGTGTCGCTGCATCCTTTGCTGTTGGCCTTGACCCATGTGTCCCCAACCCCAGCCGTGCATGCCGTCGGGCTGCATATGGCGGGGCCCCATCGGGCCATGGCCCCACCAATCACCATGCTGCTGGGCCGAAGCGCAGGCCGATGTAAGTCCGAACAGGGCGGCTAGCACAATAAAGTACGATTTTGGCTTTCTCATTATTGGCACCTCCATAATTGAGTATGACCATACCATAAATTTCTCACGCGGTCTGATTGGTGGCGGGCGAGAGAAATTCAGGCAGGTAGGTTCCAATGACTTCTGAAACGCAAGAATAGTGTTGCTGCACCTGCGAGCGGCATGATCCGGGCACTTCCGGTATGGGCTCAAAGCCGTCTTTCGCTGCCTTGCAGCGGCA
Organism: Aestuariivita boseongensis; assembly: GCF_001262635.1. Lineage (GTDB taxonomy): Bacteria > Pseudomonadota > Alphaproteobacteria > Rhodobacterales > Rhodobacteraceae > Aestuariivita > Aestuariivita boseongensis. The sequence continues at coordinate 3,212 of NZ_JXYH01000096.1, read as the reverse complement.
TGAGGCGGCCTGAACGTCTGCTTCGCGGACTGAGCGGCCCTTCGTAGATCAGTGTTCCCGCGTGTGGCGGCAGTTTGTTGCAATGTTCCAATGCTGCATCAGACCACCGCGCGCTCAGGGGCCAGCATCTCCAAAATCGACCGGCCGTCTTCGGGAAGCGGCAGTTGCATGGCGAAAGCATCAGGCGTGCGCGGAAGATCCTCGGCTGCGGCACGAGCAACAGCGGCCGACTGAGCATCCCCCGCTTGAGCAGCGACTTGTGCCTGAAGCAGGCGAACTGCACGGCTGTTCGGTCGCTCGTGAACTGCCTCTTCGACAAATGCAAGGGCATCGATGGGTCGCTTCGCCAACAACAATGCAAATGCGGCGCCATAGGCGAAATAGGCATGGTAAGGGTCTCTCTCCGCAATTTTGCAAAGATCACTAAATGTCAGCGCGGCTTCGTCATAAGCTCCAAGTGCAAGCTGTAGGTTGCCCTGCCACTCGCGTGAGTAAGTGAAAGACGGATTGATCTCGACAGCGCGGTCGATATCCCGGCGCGCACCTTCGATATCTCGGGTCACGCAAAGCCGAACTATGCCGCGGACCAAGACTACATAGTCGCTGCGAGGCGCATTCTGGACCGCCTGGTTGGCGCGTGTCATTACCAAATCTGACAGCTCCGGGGCCAGCTCTTCGAACCGAGAGATGGCAATACGAGCTTGAGCGTTCGCCCACATCGCTAGGCTCATGGCGTTGTCAGGGGCCAACCTCAAGGCGCGCTCAAGCAAGGGGCACGCTTTTTCAAATCCTTCAACCGTGGTCTCATAGAATAAGCGGGCCGCCCGGACCCGCAATTCCGATGCGCTCAACGCGTCCTCAGGTAAATGCGCGATCCGATCACCGTCATGAGCATTGATCGCAAGCCTGAGTTCGGTGTCGGCGCGTTCTGCGGCAGTGTCACTAAGACCGAATAAATCGTCTACGCGACCTTCATAAGCGCCGGACCAAACCACGGCGCCAGATGCCGCAAGAACGAAAGTTAGGGCAACCTTGGCGGTATCTCCTCGTGCGCGCAGTCGTCCGCGCAACAGATAGGTTGGTTGGGTGTCCGATTCCGCACCAGGCGCATCCAATGCCAAAACGCGAATGCCCGTGCGACGCGAAAGGCGATGGACGATCTGCTCCTGCAGGTCTGCGGCGGCATCGGCGGCTTCGGTCGTCCCAAGTGATACGGCGATTGGCTCGATTGCGATCGTTGGCACGTCGTCAACGGCAGCTTCGGCCTGCACGGTTGGCCGCCATTGGTAGCCAGCCACGGGACGAGTAATGTTCTTCAACTCGAAGCTCCCTGCGTCCCCGAAGCCTTCGGCGAGACGGGCGTCGAGCTGGCGGAGCAGATCCTCCGAGATCATCAGCCCGCCTGGCGGGGCTTCGGTCTGCAGGCGGGCGGTTATGTTGACACCGGTACCATAAAGATCCGACTCGTCCTCGACGATCTCGCCCAGATGGGCGGCGATGCGCAGCCGGATATTGCGATGCCCGGCCAAAGCGATCTGAACCGCTTGGGCGGTCTCGACCGCGTCGGTGACCGAGTTGAAGGCGATGATCCAGCCATCGCCCATGCGTTTTAGCACTTCACCGCCCCTTTGCGCGGCTTCCGGTTCTAGCCAGCGCTCCCGCAGCTCGCGGACCAACTCGATGGTGCCCGCCTGGTCAATCTCCATGGCGGCGGAGTAGTCAACCATGTCGGCCATTAGGATAACAGCGAGTCGGCGCTTCATGGTGGGCTCCGAATAGGTTGGCCTGCGAATTTCACAGACGTAGCAAGTCGCAAAGCTGCGGGAACTGTTGCGCGGAGGCGTTTTTGGTGCAACCAAATTCAACGCCTCGATCGTGGTCGGCCCCGAGTACGAGTACGCCCGCCAATGGCTCCCGGGTCTTTGATCAGTCAGTCGCTGCACGCAGCCACTAAAGCCTGATTGAACAGCCGCTTCGGGCTCGTCGCCGTCATCTGACTGTTTCGGTCAGGTGACTGCTGTTGGGCGCTGAGCGGTCATCCAGTGCCGTCAAAACGCGGTTTCGAGCCTGGACGTCAGCTTCTGCCGACAGCAGACATTCCCAAGATCAGGCGCGATGAACGAGTTGCGGACAAAGTGCCCGCTCGCCCAGCGTCGTTTAAGCAACGTGCAATGTTGTGTTTAGAGAATTGACGGCCGCCCGGTATATGATCACAGTCTTCTCTTCGCCGTGGTTGGCCGCCAGCCTGAATTTACCCTTTGTTTCCGATGCACAAAAACCGGGACATATATATATCTAGCCATGGGCAGGATTTCAGCCAACGGGACAAACGGTAACTTTCGACATTACTGATATGCTTGATTTCAAAACAGGCACTTGCCGCCTGTGTATCTGGGGCAATCTACTTCCGCATATTGCGATTAGCGTGCTGCGACCATTAGTCGAAAGTTAACGTGCAATCCTCAATCGTCGACGACTTATCCAGTGCGTCAAGCACCTCTGTATGACGGTCGTAAAGCAGAACAATGGACGCGCTGTTCGAAATGCTTCTTCTTCTCCAACTTGCATTGCCATCTGGCCCAATCAGATAGCCTGACAGCACGAAATCGACCGGCTCTGAACTCAGATACCGCAAAAGAGCATCCGCTTGTTTTGAACTGTGTGGGAAATCAACGACCAAACTGCCATCAGAGTTAAGCTTGCCAGATCCGTCCAACTGCCACACCCAATCATTGTCAGAATCGATAACCTTGACCCGCAGGGGCCGGTACCGCCCGGTTTCCAGCTGCTCTCGCAAAGACGGGAGGTCGAAAAACTTATCAAACCCTTTTATCGCCGCCCGACGGGACCACTCCTCACCCCGGCTGGAATAGCTGGCGATATGCGCCAGGCCGGACAGTCCTTCCTCCATCTTGTATTCCACCACCTGTTCGCCCGGCTCACCCTGTTCCCAGACCTCATAGAAAAAAGAGGCCGAGAACGTCCATCCACCGCTCGACATTTTCTGCACGCAGAGGTCGCGGTCATAGGCAGAGGCCGACATACTGCTGAGAAAGAGCAGCGAAGCGGCAGAGAATGTTCGGAAAAGCGCCTTTTTGAGAGGCGGGCTCATTTCATTATCAGACATATGCTGAAGATGAATTATTCCGGCCGCGGAGGCAAGCCGGACCCGTGCCCACTGCCGACAAAAGCTAGGGTCAGGACTCATAGCC
>NZ_JXYH01000095.1 GCF_001262635.1 Aestuariivita boseongensis | reverse complement strand
GTTCAGTTGGGGAGGCTCACCGGCCGTATGAATGCAACAAAGATTGTTCAACGGTAGCGTCGGGAGTAGACTAATTTCGAGTAAGGCTGGGACTTGACCTGCCCATCATAACAAAGAAATCTCCCCTTGCCGTTTCAAGACATGCTCTGACAGTATTCTGCTAACATCAAAACAGCACGTGGTTCGGGCGTGTCTGGCAGCACCCACACAGCTAGCATAGTCCATTGTGTTTGCGCGCTTTTGAATTCTGTTATAAGCCGCAGCTGGAAGCTCAGAACCATAAATGTTGAACACCTGCCAGGCATCAAATTTGACTAGGCGTCTGGATATCGATCTGAGTGCGACCGCAACATCACTGAGAGGATAGTCGTATGCACCCGCAGAGCACCCCTCCAATAGAATGGTCAGTTGGCATCATCACCAACGGCGACAATAATGAGATGCTCTTAAAGAGCCTTGCATCCATAAAAGCTGCCAGAGAGGGCCACGCAGAAATTATCGTGCTTGGGGGAAACCGGGAAGCGCTTGGTGAGTTTACATCTCATGTTAAGCACATCGAATACAATCAGGAAAAGCGGCTTCGTTTTCCTACAAAAATGATGGCGCGCAAATTTTGGCGCCGTCCCAGACTCTCAACTCTATTTGTAGAGTCAGGCAACATTTCACGAAAGAAAAACCTAATAGCAAAATCTGCCTCCGGGTCAAAGCTGTTGCTGCTTCATGACTATATTTGTGTCAATGAAGACTTCTTTTCTTCATTTCAGGACGTAGGTGATTTTGATATCTGTGTTCCGCAAATTCTGAATTCTGACGGCGGTCGGTTTAGGGATTGGACTGCTTGGGATCATCCCGCGTTCAATGGGGAGGTGGGCGCATTACTGCCTTACGATATGGAGACACCTTTTTACTATATTAGTGGAACTGTAATTATTGTAGATCGGGATTTCTTCTTAGAGAATCCGTTGAATGAAGACTTGTTCTGGGGCTATGCTGAGGACGTGGAATGGAGCCTACGGGTTCGTGATCGCGCAAAACTTCGAAAGAATTTTAAAGCAATATTAAGATCTCAGAAAGACAAGGGTAATCCGTTATCCGATCCGGGGTGGGCACGGCGAACGAAATTGCTTGAAGAGTGCATGAAGTCTGCCAGCGTTGGCGAACACAGCGGCTAAACGACGTATTCAGGTGATGTAGCCTCGTGTAGAGTCGTTCGGCCGCGACTGTATTGGATTGCGGTGAAGTTTCTTCTTGTGCCTGTCGGGCATGATCTTGTTCTTGTTTTCAAGCTTGTAGAGGCCTTTTCATATTTGACAGTAACCTTGCGCTGCTTTGCACCAAAAACACAAGCACTTATACGCGCCTGCATCCCTGGCCGGAAACAGCGCACCAAAACCGTGAAGCGCGACTAACGCCGCTACAAACACCGGAACCGGATCGAGACCATGTTCGGTAGGCTAGAGGATTGGCGACGCGTTGCGACACAACACGAAGAGTGTCCGAAGGTCTTCTTGTCTGCTATCGCACTCGGAGCAACCATCATCTGTTGGTTATGAGTCCAGGCCCTAGAAGCGTTCGCTCTCCAGTGCGGCTACTATACGCGATCCGATTGTCCGCTTCGGGCTCGACGCAGTCATCTGAGTGTTTCTGTCAGATGACCGCAAAGTGCCTGACAACGGACGACCGATACCATCCGGCATCGCTGCAACGTCCGCTTTTGCGCCTCTATGTCGGCTTAAGGCAGAACCGGACGTTTGCATCAAGGGCGTCTAAGTCCGAGTTGCGGACAAAGCAGCCTTTTACCGCTTTGCCACTTTAGCTTAACGAAGCCAATCGAGCTGAAGCAAGAAAACAGGGATAGCTTCGGCCAAATCGATTTTCTGTCCGTCAGCTCCAATGTTTTTCAGGGACGGTTAGATTTTGGTGCGGGATCCTGCAGTGACTCAAGGTAGCTTGCGATCTCGATCAGCTTAGTGGGCATAAGAAACGGCTCGCCATTTCCCGGATCGAACTCACTCATATTATGGTCCAAAATGTCGACTATAACGGGCATGTCCTCCCGCGGTAGAGTATTGCGAGAATACCCGCTAAGTATCTCCATTACCTCAAAGGCGGGCCACATGCCGTCGCGTCGAGCTGCAATCTTGGTCAAATCCGACGGCTGTGTACTCAAACGCGCTGCTGCAGGCCCATCACCCTTCCCTTCAACACCATGACAAGACAGGCAGTGCTGCATGTAGAGTGTTTTGCCGGCATTTGTGGTTTCTAAGGTGGTTCCCATCAAGACGAACGGAACCAAAAGTAGCCAATACTTCATAAGGGCGGTCTTTCTGAAACTGTGCGTTATAGTTAAAGCCAACGGAAAATGGGTGCTTTGATCCCGGTCAAGTGATCGATCACGGATCAAACCATAAGAGGTTGCAGCCACGCGCATCTATCTATTTCAAGGGAGAATATTTCACGGGCTTAAAGGGGTTTGGGTCAAGTACTTGCTCTGCATTCATTGAGAGACGGCGACAAGTCGAAAGCAAACAGTCAGGAAACGGCCGCGCGGATCCGAGCCGCGGACAATGAATCCGCTCCGGTGCAACCATGCATCTAATGCAGATGTCTCCTTGCTCGTTACCGGTAGAGACAGGAGCGTTCGCTAACCTGAGGCAGTTTTGCGCCGCGACAAAACCCAAAGCCCGCCAGCGCCCAAGAGAAGTAGGATACCCGAAGCGGGAAGAGGGACGGTAGGAGGCACTTCCTGGATTGCCCAGCGCTGACCGTTAAAACTCTCCGGATCGGCTAATCCAACCTGGAGGTCAAGGTCAAAGTATTGAGTACCAGCATTCGTCTTGATCGCGAAACCTTCGGTGTACAAAGGATCTGCCACCGAGAAATCCATAACGCTGCCGTCAAGCGAAGCGGTAGGCGTGCCGCCGCCACTATTGAAACCGGTAAACAGCGTAGAAACCCCTCCACTGTGCACCACTCCATCCAAAGAGGGGGGCGATATATCTGTGATGAAGATAGTGTTCGAGTCGCCCTGAAGAGTCCCTACGAATGAACCTGTCACAACTTGACCAGTCGAAAAGGTGTAATTGTATTCGTAGGTCGCAGCTGCCGCAGAGATGCTAGAAACAGCTATCGCCAAGAACGCAAAAAATATTGATTTCATTTAATAACTCACCACTTTGCCCATCCAAATAACTGTCGCTCATTTGGATCAGGAAAACAACTGCTCTAGAAGTCCTCAAAAAAAGCGTTTCCGGAATTAGTGTAGTTTCAACGGTATATGCAGCGCGGGCCCTGCGACGTGGAGCAATTGGCACGCCTCTCAATAGGATGAAACTCACTAAAGCGGACAATCGTTGGGAAGTTGGGCTACGGCTGCATTGCGGACGAAGCGGACTCATTTACCATTCCTCCATAGCCTCGCAAGCAGTACCCCTCTAGGGTCAGGACCCATTGATTTCCGTCCAGCTGCGTTGTTCACGGTTCGAAAACGAGCGGTGACCATGTCTGATCTTTTCTGGCTTACGGATGCGCAGATGGCGCGCCTTGAGCCGTTCTTCCCGAAGTCCCACGGCAAACCTCGCGTTGATGATCGACGTGTGTTGAGCGGCATTATCTTCATTAACCGGAATGGCTTGAGGTGGCGCGACGCGCCGAATGCCTACGGTCCGCACAAGACGCTCTACAACCGCTGGAAACGATGGAGCGATAAGGGCGTCTTCGCCCGGATGATGGCCGGCCTGGCCGCCGAACACGGCGAAAAGAAGACTGTGATGATCGACGCGACCTATCTCAAGGCCCACCGAACAGCGACCAGCATGGGCGTGAAAAAGGGGGGCGTGGACGCCTGATCGGCCGCACCAAGGGCGGCATGAACACCAAGCTGCACGCCATCTGCGACAGCCAGGGGCGGCCACTCGATCTGTTCGTCACCGCTGGACAGGTCAGCGATTACATCGGCGCACGCGCATTGCTGAGCAGCCTGCCGGATGTCGACTGGCTGCTCGGGGACCGCGGATATGACGCCGACTGGTTCCGGGAAGCGTTGAAAGACAGGGGGATACGCGCCTGTATCCCCGGTCGTAAGCAGCGCAAGAAACTCGTGAAGTACGACAAGCGTCGATAC
>NZ_JXYH01000094.1 GCF_001262635.1 Aestuariivita boseongensis | reverse complement strand
CACGTCCTCGGACACTAACCAGCAGTGAACGGCTGCTTCCAGCAAGAGCGGACGCTGACGAAAATTCAAGCTATGTCCGAGTTGCGGACTGAACGGACATTTCGTCGTCCAAGATGGAGTCGGCGAAAGAGTCGCGAAAAAAGCGCGTTTCGGTTATCCTTATAAGGATGATGGATCGCGTTTTCCGGAGGAGGAGAAATGTCGACCGAACGCCGCGAACGCCGCATCGCTGCAATACTATCCGCAGATATTGCAGGTTACAGCCGACTTATGGAAATCGATGAATCGGGCACCCACGCTCGCGTCGCGGCCCTGCAGGAAGAGATCATCGACCCGCTGTTCAGCAGTCACCGTGGCCGGGTTTTCAAACAGATGGGAGATGGTTTTCTCGTTGAGTTTGACAGTGTTGTTGACGCCATTGATTGTGCAATCGCTTTGCAGACGGCGCTTCAGGAAAAAAACAAAGACTTCGGCAACGATCAGCAGATCAAACTTCGGATTGGCATCAATCTCGGGGACGTGATCGTTGAAGAAGACGATCGATATGGGGAAGGGGTCATCCTCGCTGCGCGGCTACAAAGCCAGGCTGAACCAGGTGGCATTTTGATCTCGCAACCTGCCTTCCTGCAACTGTCCTCGAGTCAGAAAGCCATGTTCGAGGACAGGGGGCAGCGAAGTCTGAAAAACATCACCATGGCCGTTCAGGTCTATGGCTGGACGGAAAACGCAAGACCACCGGCAAAAACGCGGCGCGGTCCGATTCCAATCATGGTTGGTGGCGCAATTCTGGCATGTGCAGCGGTCATCGGCTTTACGGTATTGCAGTTTTTGCCTGCTGGGAGCGCTGCTTTGCCGCCGTTACCAACCGGACCCAAAATCGCGATCGTTCCCTTCGAGACTCTGAGCGAAGATGATGAAAGTGCTCGCTTGGCGACAAGTCTCTCGAAGTCGATTTCGGCCGACATGTCGAAATTCACCGACCTTTTCCTTCTCCCACTGAACGCTACCCGAGGTTATCAACGAACAGGCTTCACGCCGCAGCAACTGCACGAAGATCTAGGCGCGGACTATGTGCTGGAGGGTAACCTGTGGCGTTCGGATCGTACGTTGAGAGTAACCGCTTTGCTCACCAACGCAAGGGAAGCGCGGCTGGTCTGGTCGCAGACCTATGACGGCGACCTGACTGCGGGCAACATCTTCGAAGTTCTTGACGAAATCACGGCCGGAGTGGTCGCAACGGTAGGTACGCGCTCAGGCGTGGTTAGGTTGCAGGAAGCCGGACGTATCCGCGCCAACCGCACGGAAAATCTGACGGCCTACGAATGCGTCGCGCTATACGACTATCACGGGATCAATGTGTCGCGTACAGATCGCGGTCGCGTGCGCGATTGCCTCGAAAAGGCGGTAGAGCTGGACCCGAACTATGCTCAGGCGTGGTCGCATCTGGCAGGCATCCTGATAGAGACCTACAAGAACGAGAAGTTTTCGAAGGCAGACGCGCAGGCACTTTTAGACCGCGCCGATGCAGCAGCAAAGCGTGCGACAGAACTCGATAACGCGAATGCGGAAGCCTATTACCGCCGCGCGGTTATCAGCCAGTTGCGCGGCGAGGGTTACGCTGCCTTTAAGGAACTGGCTGACAAGGCACTGGCGTTGAACCCCAACGACGCGGACGTGATCGGCGATCTTGGCAATTTCTCTTACTATTCCGGCGATCTGGAGCGGGGTAAGGAATTGGTCGGAAGGATGATGAAAATTAATCCACGCTATCCCTCATGGGCGCATTTCGTGTTCTTTCTCGATCATTTCCGGAATGACGAGTTCCCCGAGGCGCTGGCCGAAGTTGTGAAAATCACGCTGCCGAACCATTGTTTCATCCAGTGGTCGAAGGCGGCGGCCTATGGCAAAGTCGGTGATACCGCCAACGGCCGTGCCACGCTGGACCATATTTCGAAGATCGAACCGCCCTGCCCGGACGATCCGCGACTTCCTTACCGAACCAGGGGCTTGCCGGAAGACCTGGTAGCGTCTTTCATGGACGGGCTCAGAAAAGCCGGAATGGACGTTCCTCCGGACGACCAGTAGAAATAGGGTTATCGTGGGAAGACAGACCGCTGTGGGCTCGCTAAAGCCATTAGTTGCACGCAGCAACAAAGTCCGCTGAGCGGACAAAGCAGTCGGCGCTTGTAACAAATCTCAGTGCTTCGGACTCGGGTTGTAGGTCTTAAATCTTGAATGAAAGAGGATCTAACTGATGCCGAACACGGCCGACCAACTCGAAATTATCCTTAATGCTGGATATATGATGGATCAGGCAGTTTGCATCTCGAAAAATCCGTTGAATTCGACCAGAACGATGCAGCGCGCTCGCCCCAGCTACGTCAAATACTGAGCGAACAATCGCCGTTCCTTGATGTACAGCTGTCAATCCGGCCAAGCGTAGCTGCATTCTCGCCTGCTGCGATGGCGTTCCACTGGCCATGCCTTCATTCCAGACCTTATCTGCTGCGAGATCCAGACCCGCGCGAAGGCTGAATAGCAAACCTTCGGCTTCCTCTAATGCGCGCATTGCTGCGGGTTTGGCAACGGCAGGTTCCCCGGTCATCCTGTTCGTCTTGGTCGCCAGTTCTTTTCGCACCGCGTCTATGGCTGCTCTAGCCAAGCCCAAGTGTACTGAAGCGACACTTGTCGAAATCAACCACACTCCGTGGCCCAGAAAGCCCCGGCTTCGACCCGCAACGGGCTTTGAATCGGGCCAATCATAAATTGCCATTTTCGGGACTAGCACGTCTTCAAACACGATTTGGTTGCTGCCAGTCGCGGCTAGCCCGACGGGATCCCATGTTTCGACGACGCTGGCCTCCGTACTGGGAGCCAGTACAGATACCATTCGAAATCCACCCGGTACATCGGCGTCTTCCAACAAGATATCCCCGCCAACATACGTCGCAGCCAGGCAACCGGACGCGAAGCCCCAGCTGCCCGAAATTCTCAGTCCGCCGTCTTCATCATGGAAGTCCAATTTGCCCAAATTGCTGCTAGCCACGCAGGCTTTGGGATCAGAAAACACATCGGAGACCAGTTCGTCTGTGCCATTTGCGGCAACTACGGCAGCCGCCATCGCCCAATGGGAAGATACCCAACCCGACGAAGCATCGGCGGCCGACAGTTCGCACCCCAACCTGATCCAGTCGGTGAGCGTGCCGCCTAGCCCTCCGACCTCCTGATCCAAAAGGATGCGTCCTACACCAGCTTCCAAGAGGTCGTTTGCCAGATCGTCACCGATCCAGCGTCTCTCTTCGGCAGCTTCCGCACCCGACTTCGCCTTGTCCTTCAATGCCGGTAGAGCGTCCCAGAGGTCATCCAGACAGTTTGTTTGGGCCTTCATGCTTGTGCTCCCTACGTTGCGAGTATGGGTTCGATCATAGTTTGCGGATGATGTTGTGGCATTCAAGTTCAGTTTGTGAAGTTGCTGTCTAAGCAGATATGCTTGAAGAAATCGCCGCGTGTGAGGTCAAAAGAAATGCCCGAAGCCACCTATAACCAGTTCTGCCCCGTTGCGATGGCGGCTGAAATACTTGGCTCTCGTTGGACAATCGTGCTCATCCGCGAGCTGTGTGCTGGATCCACGCGATTTAATGATTTGCGCCGTGGTGTTCCCCGCATGTCGACCGCGCTTTTGAGCAAGCGCCTGAGGGAACTTGAGGCACATGGGATAATCGAGCGACGCAGCGTCGAAGGCAACTCCTCACAACACGAGTACCATCTGACTGCTGCGGGAAAAGACATGACTGATGTCATCATGGCAATCGGTATCTGGGGACAGCGTTGGATAGACACCGAATTACACTTGGATAACTCCGATCCTGCTTTGCTGATGTGGGATATGCGCAGAAGTATTAACCAAGGAGCCTTGCCGCTGCGCCGCGTGAACGTTCAGTTCAACTTCAACGATGTCGCGCGAAACGAAGCATGTTGGTGGGTCGTTTCAGACCCTGAGCATGGGGTCGACCTGTGTTTGAAAGATCCGGGGTTCTTTGTCGATCTATACGTGGAAACCGACATTAAGACCATGACGGCGATTTGGATGGGATTGGCTTCTGTCACAAGCGCACTGTCTAATGACAAACTCTTGCTCAGCGGCGATACAGATGTTGCAAATGGCATGCATGACTGGCTGGGACTTAGCCTCTTTGCCCCATATGAAAAACAAGTCGCACCAAGCGACTGATAAATTCTAAACTGGCTTGCCGCTCCCAAATTTTTTTGCCGCTATGTGCAGATGTTGTGTCGAGCCCGCCAATCATTCAACGCACCGAACTAAACTAAACGATTAATCGGACCATCTTTTTGTCCACTTCGGGCTCATGGCAGTCAATCGCTGCAGTCTGCACGAACGACTGCAACGCGGACGTAACGGACATTTGGTGCCACGTCTGCTATTGTGCGTATCCAA
>NZ_JXYH01000093.1 GCF_001262635.1 Aestuariivita boseongensis | reverse complement strand
AGTTCAGTTGGGGAGGCTCACGGGGCGTCCTTGCTTCGGCCCGGCGTTCAGGAACTGATCTCGGATGCGCTGAAGGGCCGTTTCGACGTGATCCTCGCGGAGTCGCTGGATCGTCTCTCTCGGGACCAGGAGGACATCGCCGGGCTCTACAAGCGGATGCGCTTTGCAGGTGTGAGTATTGTGACGCTGTCCGAAGGCGAGGTCAGTGAATTGCACATCGGTCTCAAGGGCACGATGGGCGCACTCTTCCTCAAGGATCTAGCCGACAAGACCCGGCGCGGTCTTCGCGGGCGCGTCGAGAAGGGTCGCTCCGGTGGTGGGCTTTGTTATGGGTATGACGTCGTTCGCACGGCCGATCCGGACGATCGGGGCGAGCGGAAGATCAACCCAGCCGAAGCAAACGTCGTTCGGCGCATCTTCAGGGATTACTTGTCCGGACAATCATCGCGGACGATCGCAATGACCTTGAACCGGGAGGGCATTTCGGGACCGCAGGGCAAGGAGTGGGGGCCGTCGACAATCCACGGCAACCCGAAACGAGGGACGGGCATTCTCAACAATGAACTCTACATCGGGCGGCTGGTCTGGAACCGTCTGCGATACATGAAGGATCCTGACACCGGCAAGCGCGTCTCCCGCCCGAACCCGGAAAGTGAGTGGGTTGTCCAGGAGGTCCCGGACCTTCGGATTGTGGACCAAGATCTCTGGGACGCCGTGAAGAAAAGGCAAAAGAGCCTTTCGTTTGATACCACGGCGACAGGCAGCAATCCGATGAACGATAGACGACGGCCGAAGCATCTTTTCGCCGGCCTCATCAAGTGCGGGTGCTGTGGTGGTGGGTACTCCCTGATTTCGAAAGACCTGCTTGGCTGCGCAGCGTCGCGGAACAAGGGCACATGCGATAACCGTCTAAACATCCGTCGGGATGCCTTGGAGGCGTCGATCCTGAATGGCCTTCGGAAGCACCTCATGTCGCCGGAGCTCTTCAATGAGTTCTGTGCCGAGTTCACGCGCGAGGTAAATCGGCTTCGTATCGAGCGCGGAGCCGACCTGGCCGGCTGGAGGAGCGAACTCGAGAAGGTTGACCGAGAGCTCGACAAGATGGTCGACGCCATTCTTCAGGGCTTCCCGCCGGCGAAACTCAAAGACAAGGCCGAGAAGCTGGAGGCGAGGAAGGCGGAGTTAACCGAGCTTCTGGACAATGCCGACGAGCCGCCGCCATTGCTGCACCCGAACATGGCACGAATGTATCAGGATCGGATCGCCAAGCTCTGCGAGAACCTGCAATCCGAGGAAGATCGTGGCGCCGCCGTCGACGTGCTTCGATCACTTGTCGATGAAATCAGCCTCGTGCCCGAGAACGGCGAACTCTCCATCGTCCTTCGCGGCGACCTGGGGGCGATCCTGCGCTTTGCCGCCGGAAAGCAAAACCCCGACTTCCTTTCGGAGGCCGAGGCTTTGGACAATCTGCTTTCGCAGAAATCGTTGGTTGCGGGAGGGCGCAGCAGAAGATCCCGGCACTCGGGGTCCGGAAAAGCAAAAACCTCCGCGGCAGGGCCGGCGGAGGCATCGCAAGTATCGTTGGTTGCGGGGGTAGGATTTGAACCTACGACCTTCAGGTTATGAGCCTGACGAGCTACCGGGCTGCTCCACCCCGCGCCAAAAGCGGCCTCAGAGACAATTCAGTATCACCGGTGAGGCCATCGAAAGAGAGATACGAAACAGAGGGCTTTTTAGGTTTGGCAGTGACCTACTCTCCCACGCCTTAAGACGCAGTACCATCGGCGCTACAGCACTTAACGGCCGGGTTCGGGATGGGACCGGGTGTTTTGCTTGCGCTATGACCACCAAACCGAAAAAGACCTCTGTATGTCCAAGTCAAACACGCATGTGTTTGTGATGTATGCTTCTGATCAGTTTCATCAGATGCGCCCCTTTGGGGCGACAGCCTGGCTATTACTGGATCAAATCAAGCCTATCGGGCAATTAGTACCGGTCAACTGAACATGTTACCATGCTTACATCTCCGGCCTATCGACGTGGTGGTCTACCACGGCCCTCAGGGATACCTTGTTTTGAGGGGGGCTTCCCGCTTAGATGCCTTCAGCGGTTATCCTGTCCGATCATAGCTACCCTGCACTGCCGTTGGCACGACAACAGGTCCACCAGTGGATCGTTCACCCCGGTCCTCTCGTACTAGGGGCAACTCCTCTCAAGTATCCTACACCCACGGCAGATAGGGACCGAACTGTCTCACGACGTTCTAAACCCAGCTCACGTACCTCTTTAAACGGCGAACAGCCGTACCCTTGGGACCTGCTCCAGCCCCAGGATGAGATGAGCCGACATCGAGGTGCCAAACACTGCCGTCGATATGGACTCTTGGGCAGTATCAGCCTGTTATCCCCGGCGTACCTTTTATCCGTTGAGCGATGGCCCTCCCACTTGGGACCACCGGATCACTATGGCCGTCTTTCGACTCTGCTCGACTTGTCAGTCTCGCAGTCAGGCTGGCTTCTGCCATTGCACTCAACGAGCGATTTCCGACCGCTCTGAGCCAACCTTCGCGCGCCTCCGTTACGCTTTAGGAGGCGACCGCCCCAGTCAAACTACCCACCACGCAGGGTCCCGGATCCGGATAACGGACCGCGGTTAGACATCAAGCAATGCAAGGGTGGTATCTCAAGGGTGGCTCCACAAGGACTGGCGTCCCTGCTTCAAAGCCTACCACCTATCCTGCACATGCATGGCCTGATGCCAGTGCGAAGTTGTAGTAAAGGTGCACGGGGTCTTTCCGTCTAACCGCGGGAAACCTGCATCTTGACAGGTAATTCAATTTCGCTGAGTCGATGTTGGAGACAGCGGGGAAGTCGTTACGCCATTCGTGCAGGTCGGAACTTACCCGACAAGGAATTTCGCTACCTTAGGACCGTTATAGTTACGGCCGCCGTTTACCTGGGCTTCAATTCAGAGCTCTCACCCCTCCTTTTAACCTTCAGGCACCGGGCAGGCGTCAGACCCTATACGTCGTCTTGCGACTTCGCAGAGCCCTGTGTTTTTAGTAAACAGTCGCCACCCCCTGGTTTGTGCCCCCAGCCCCTAGTTGCCTAGGAACCGGGCCTCCTTCTCGCGAACTTACGGAGGTATTTTGCCGAGTTCCTTCAACATCGTTCTCTCAAGCGCCTTGGTATGCTCTACCAGTCCACCTGTGTCGGTTTAGGGTACGGTCTGATGGAAGGCTATTTCCAGGAACCGATTAGCGGCCCACCCAATCCGATAAGGGTGAACAACAGTCACGATCCGTCACATCTTCCTGGCCCACGAATATTAACGTGGTTCCCATCGCCTACGGCTTTCGCCCTCGGCTTAGGGGCCGGCTTACCCTGCTCAGATTAGCTTTAAGCAGGAACCCTTGGACTTTCGGCGAGAGTGTCTCTCACACTCTTTGTCGCTACTCATGTCATCATTCTCACTAGTGATCTCTCCACCGGATGGCTCACGCCCCGGCTTCACAGAAAACTCCTCTCCTCCAATGTACCCGAGGGCACTAAGGAGGAATGGAGTTATGTCACACTACGCTCTGCTACCATGCGATAAACGCATCCTCAGCTTCGGCTCATGGCTTGAGCCCCGTTACATCTTCGCCGCAGGACAACTTGTTTAGACCAGTGAGCTGTTACGCTATCTTTAAAGGATGGCTGCTTCTAAGCCAACCTCCTGGTTGTTTTGGTCGTCCCACCTGCTTTCCCACTTAGCCATGAATTAGGGGCCTTAGCTGGAGGTCAGGGTTGTTTCCCTCTCCACTACGGACGTTAGCATCCGCAGTGTGTCTGCCGTATAGTACTCCCCGGTATTCGGAGTTTGGTTAGGATCAGTAAGCCTGTGGGGCCCCATTACCCATCCAGTGCTCTACCCCCGGGGGTATTCGTACGACGCTCTACCTAAATAGATTTCGCAGAGAACCAGCTATCTCCGAGTTTGATTGGCCTTTCACCCCTAGGCACAGCTCATCCCGATCCTTTTCAACGGATGTGGGTTCGGCCCTCCAGTAAGTGTTACCTTACCTTCAGCCTGGCCATGCCTAGATCACTCGGTTTCGGGTCTGATCCATCTAACTCGACGCCCTATTAAGACTCGCTTTCGCTGCGCCTACACCTAACGGCTTAAGCTTGCTAGATAGACCAAGTCGATGACCCATTATACAAAAGGTACGCTGTCAGGCCGCAAGGGCCCTCCAACTGATTGTAGGCGTTCGGTTTCAGGTACTGTTTCACTCCCCTCGTCGGGGTGCTTTTCACCTTTCCCTCACGGTACTGGTTCGCTATCGGTCAGTAAGGAGTACTTAGCCTTCGAGGGTGGTCCCCCGATCTTCAGACAGGATTTCACGTGTCCCGCCCTACTTAATACGTCCAATCATGCTTCCTGTACGGGGCTGTCACCCACTTTGGCCAGACTTTCCAGTCTGTTCCAGTCACATTCATGG
>NZ_JXYH01000092.1 GCF_001262635.1 Aestuariivita boseongensis | reverse complement strand
GAAATGGGTGCCGTGATAGCCCTTTTTGAGCGAGAGGAACTTGGTGCGCGCCGCATCCCCTCGGATCTTGTGGTATTGGCGCGCCAGCCGCAGGGCGGTTTCCACGCTGTCGGAGCCTCCTGACGTATAAAAGGCGCGTGTCAGCCCGTCGGGCTCAAAAAAATCGCGCAATTCCTCGGCCAGTTGGATGACCTGATCGTTCGAGGTGCCGCGGAAGATCGAGTAATAGGGCAGGGCGTTGAGTTGCTGGGAAATGGCGTCTTTGATCGCCTGACAGGAATAGCCGAGGTTCACATTCCAGAGGCCGCCGACCCCGTCCACGACTTCATGCCCATCCACATCGGTGATCCGAACGCCCGAAGCGCCGGTCACGATGGTGGGCGGATTGGCGAGGCTGTCGGCGGGATGGGCCATGGGGTGCCAGAGGGAGCGGGCGTTTTTCTCTTTCAGAAAGTTGATGTCTTTCATGCTGTCGTCTCCTCGGGTGTCGGGCTGGCATCGGCGGGCGCGAAGCCCCCGATGCGGCGGGTCAGGGTCTGGGCCGCGAGGGCCAGTTCGGTTTGGGCCAGACTGATCATGTCGGGTGTCATGCGCGCCACGGGGGCCGCGATGGCGAGCGCGCCGATGGGACGGGCGTCGGCGCCGAAGATGGGGGTGGCGATGGAATGCACATCCGCCTCGAACCCGCCGACGGATTGGGCGAAGCCGGTCTGTGTGATCTCGTTCAGCCGGTCGCGGATGCGCGCGGGGTCCGTTTCGGTATGCGGGGTGTGGGCGGTCAGGGGCTCAGCCAGCACCTGATCGCGGAAGGCGGTGTCGGCATAGGCCAGGATCGAGAGGCCCGAGGCGGTGCCGTGAAAGCTGAGCACTTCGGCATCTTCCATGGTCACGCGGGTCCCGTGGCGGGTGGAATAGTGATGTGCCAGCGCGTTCAGCTTGGTGCCCTGGATGATCGAGAAATGGGCCGTCTCACCCGTGGCATCGCTGAGATGTCTCAACTGTTCGCGGGCCACTTCCAGCAGGGGAACCGCCGCTTCGCGCAGGGCGGCGAGGCGCAAAACCTCTGCCCCCAGACGATAGGATTTGCCGGTTTGGGTTTGCTCAACGATTCCCTGCGCGGCCATTTCCGACATGTGCCGGTAGACCGTCGCCTTGTTCATTCCCGACATGCGGGCAAGATCGCTAAGCCCGATTTCAGGGCGCTGGCGGCTGAAATAACTCAGCAATGACAAGGCTTTGGAGACAGTTCCCATGGATCCTTCGCTGTGCCGGTCACGGGGCATCGCACAGAATGTTTGATTTTCGACCCGCGACCGCCTTTCATTTTTCTTGACGGATTGCGGGTGCGCCTGTCAATCTAAATTAGAACCAATGGTTCAAATAATGAACCAACATACAACTGGGAGAGTGAAAGATGACAACCAAAATCCTCAGCGGTGTTCTGGCCGCGGCGATGAGCCTGGGCGCAGGCGCGGCGCTGGCCGAATATCCCGAAAAGCCTGTGAACTTTATCGTGCCATGGCCTCCGGGTGATTTGGAAGACGTGCTGACCCGCATGATTGCAGAGGATTTTCAGGCCGAATATGGCGTGCCGGCAGCTGTGGTGAACAAACCTGGCGGCGGTGGCGGCCCGTTCCCCGGTGCGATCGAAGTGGCGAACGCACCTGCGGATGGCTACACCATCGGGTCGTTTGTGATCGGCGTTCCGGTCGTGGGTCACCAGATCGGCATTCCCGACCTGACGCCTGAGAAGTTTGATCCGCTTGGCATCTTCCTGACCTACCCCTTCGTGATCGCCACATCCGGTGACGCGCCTTATTCCAACGTCGAAGAACTGGCCGCTTACGCCAAGGAAAACGACGTGGCGCTGGGCCATTTCGGCGATCCGCTGACGCCCACGCAGGTGACCAAGGCGATGGCGGTTAACGCGGGCTTTGAATGGGGCAGCGACGCGGCTTTTGACGCCCTGGATTGCAACACGCTGGCCTCGGGCGATGCGGATGTGATCAACACCACGCTGCAGCTGATCCTGCCCTGCCTTGATACGGTCAAGGTTCTGGTTGCCATCACGGATGAGCGGATCTCGCTGGTGCCGGATGCGCCGACGATTGGCGAACTGGACCCAAGCCTGAACATCGCGCTGTGGAACGGTCTGTTTGTGACCAAGGACACGCCGCAGGATGTGCGGGACAAGATAATCGCGGTGGCCTCGAAAACCGTGATGAGCGAGCGCGCGCAGGCCGTGGCGGCTGAGACCGGCGCGCTGGTCTACTGGCAGGACGCGGAAGCCTCTGCCGCGCGTGTGGCGGCGGATATCGAAACCGTGGCCCGCATCGGCGAGCTGTTGGAATAAGCGAATGGGCGGGGGCCCGCGCGGCCCCCGTTTCACCCATCGGGGCCAGCCATGAGCAGTGAGCGCGAACGCCGATTTGTCGGACCCAGACGGGGGCAATTTGCCTTTGCGCTGGGGTTTTTCGTCATTGCCGCGCTCTTGTTGCTGTTCATTGGGGATCAGACGGCCTGGGTTGCAAAAACCAAACTGGCGGCGCAGCCCCGGTTCTGGCCTGCGGTTGGGCTGGGTCTGATGGTGGCCATGGTGGGCCTTCATCTGTGGAAGATGCCCTGGCGCGGGATCTCGCGCTTTGACCGTGTGGAACTGAAGCGCTGGCTGACGGTGTTCGAATACGCGGGCTGGTTCATGGTCTATGTGCTGGTCGTGCCGGTGCTGGGCTATCTGCCCACGACGCTGATCTTTGTCCCGGCGCTGGCGTGGCGCATGGGGTACCGCTCGCGCCGGATGATGGCGATCTGCGTGGTCTTCAGCTTTGCCGTTGTGATCATCTTCAAATCCTTCCTGTCGGTCAAAATTCCGGGTGGCATGATCTATGAATACCTGCCCGGCGCTTTGCGCAGCTTTGCGATCCTGAACCTCTGATGGAGCTGATCGGTGACAGCCTGATGATCCTTGCGCGCTGGGACGTGGTCCTGGCGCTTCTTGTGGGATCCGTGGGCGGCGTGCTGATCGGCGCGATCCCCGGTGTGGGGCCTGCGGTGGCGATTGCGATCCTGCTGCCTGCGACCTTCAGCATGGACCCGATTGTGGGGCTGACGGTGCTTTTGGGCATCTATGGCAGTTCAATGTATGGCGGCGCGATCCCGGCCATTCTGATCAACACTCCGGGCACGGCGGTGAACGCGCTGACCACCTATGACGGATACCCGATGACCGCGCGGGGGGAGCCTAGGCGCGCGCTGTCGCTGGCCTATTCCGCGTCGTTTTTCGGCGGCATCTTCTCGGTCATCTGCCTGATCCTGTTTGCGCCGGTGCTGGCAAAGGTGGCGCCGCTCTTCGGATCGCGAGAGATCTTTTTGGCGGCCCTATTGGGTCTGATCCTTGTGGTCGTGGCCCATCGCGGCCAGACTCTGATCGCGGGGGCCTTGGCGGGATTTGGCATCTTCATCCAGACCATCGGGCTGGAGCCTGTGAAATACACCCAACGCTATACCTTTGATCAGGCGTTCCTGTCGGGTGGCATCGACCTGATCGTCGTGGTTCTGGGCCTCTTTGCGTTGAGCCAGGCCTTCCTGCTTCTGACGATGGAGGACGAAAAGACCCGCCTCACCAAACTGCGCGGCGGCATGTTCCAAGGCCTGCGCGAGCTGTCGCGGCACCCGCGCATCGCATCCGTGTCTGCGGGCTTTGGCGTGGTGATGGGGATGATCCCGGGTGTGGGCGAATTCACCGCACAATTCATGTCCTACACCTATGCGCAGCGCACGTCCAAACGGCCCGAGGATTTCGGTCACGGCTCGTCCGAGGGGCTGATCGCCGCCGAAACCGCCAACAACGCGGTGCCTGCGGCGGCCATGGTGCCTTTGCTCGCCTTGGGTATTCCGGGCGAGGCGCTGACCGCGATGATGCTGTCGGTCTTTTATGTGCACAACGTGGTGCCGGGTCCGGCACTGTTCCAAAACCAGATGGACTTCGTTGTGGCGCTTTACATCGCACTTTTGATCCTGAACGTGCTGGTGCTCATCTTTCTGCTGTTCGCGACAAAACCGCTGGTGCAAGTCGTCAAAATCCCCAACCGTTTTCTTGGCGTCTGCATCCTCACGCTCAGCTTCGTCGGGGTCTATAGCTTGCGCAACTCCGCCACCGATTGCCTGATCGCGGCGGCTTTTGGCATTCTGGGTTATATCCTGAAACGCCTGTCTCTACCCATCGTGCCGATCATTCTTGGGATGGTTCTGGGTGGCATCATGGAGGTCAAACTCCGCGCTGGCATGGCGCGCGTGAAAGAGCCCTTGGATTTCATCGACCGCCCCATCGCCTTTATCCTGTTCGTAGTGATCCTGCTGGTGCTCGCCTCCCATATCCGCAAGGTCATCCTCGACCGACGCGAGATCAAAGCAGCGGAACTTGCGGACAAACACCGCTCCACACGCTTTGGCGGATACCTTGCCCGCCGTCAGACCCGCATCCTGAAAGACCGCCGGAAATCTGTCCGCAACCGTCATTCGCTCAAGAACTGACCTACTGCTTCTTTCTGGCTTCAAA
>NZ_JXYH01000091.1 GCF_001262635.1 Aestuariivita boseongensis | reverse complement strand
GGCACCCGCCACGCATCAGGCCGGGCTGGTCTGGCAGGTCAAGCAGCCGCTGGATGTGGATGCGATGCAGGCGGGCGCGGATCATCTGACGGGGCGGCATGATTTCACCACCTTCCGGTCCTCGATCTGTCAGGCGGACAGTCCGGTGAAGACGCTGGATGAGTTGCGCGTGGAAGCGGTGGACACCCTCGCCGGCCCCGAGGTGCATTTTCACGTGCGCGCACGGTCGTTCCTGCACAATCAGGTGCGCAGTTTCGTGGGCACGCTGGAGCGGGTGGGCGCAGGGGCCTGGGACCCGTCAGATGTGAAAGCCGCGCTTGAGGCCTGCGACCGCGCCGCCTGCGGGCCGGTCAGCCCGCCACAGGGGCTGTATCTGGCGGGCGTCGGGTACCCCGAGGATCCGTTCGCCTGATCGGGGGCGCTGCCCCCGTCCCTTCGAGACTCCCCCGCCGTATTTTCAGCAAGAAGAAGAGGCAGGGCGCGCGTCAATCGTTATCGATGGCCCCTGCCCCGGCCCCTTTTGCGCGGGAGGCTTCGCTTTCCGGCACATAGGTGCGCGCAGCATAGGCGTCGAGCGCGACCCAGAGCGTGTCGGTGATCTCTAGCGGGCCAGCCGGCTGCGGCGGGTCGGTGTCGGATTTACGGCCATCCTCAAGGCGCCAACCGCGCGCGGCGGCGAGGGCCTGCGCCAGCGGCGTGGTGTCCGGGACGGGTTCGCCCATCTCCGCCGCATCAAGGGCGAGGGTCAGGCGCGTCAGCTCTGTCCCGCCCTCAGCGATGTCGCGGGCGATCCGGGCCACATCCTCGGCGCTGAGATAGGGGGCTGCGGCATACAGGTCTTCGCCCAGCGCCAGCGGCAGGCCAGCCCCGCGCACGGCTTTCATCAGGAGCGCGGCAAGTTCCGCGCGGGTGCGTCTCATGGGCTGGCAAAGGCCGGCATCCACCAGTCGGGCGCACAGTCCAGCTCATCGAAAAGCGGCGCGCCCTGGGCCAGCGTGATGCGCGTCCAGCGGTCGGATTTGGGATCGAATTTGGCGGCCCCGAAAAACGCCAGTTTGCAGCGCAGCATGTCGATGGGCCGGCACGTGTCGGCGATCAGGTTGTCGCGGATTTCGGCATAGGGGTGGCGCATCAGCGTCTGCACCCGGCGCAGGGCGGCGCGGTGTTCGGGATGGGCGCGCAGGAAGCCCATCAGATCGCCGTCATGGGTCTCCAGCGCGCGGGCCATCGCCTGCACCTGCCGTGCGATATCAAGGGGGCTTTCCATATCCGCCCCCGGTTCTTCGTGGCGCAGGCCCAGGCGCGGTTCCAGCTTGGCCTCGGAGACGTACCAGAACTGCGCCTCCTGCGCGGGGTTGGTAAAATCGGTGGACAGCGCCCAGCCCCAATCACGCAAAAGCGCCTCGTGCAGGTCGGCTAATGGCATGGCCGGGTCGATCTGAGGGGTGAAGGGCGTGGCCATGCAATCGGTCAGCCCGTCAACCAGTGATCCGAAGGGTTCGATGAGGAAGGCCGCAACCAGCTCCTGCAGCGCCGTGGAGCCGCTTTGCGCCGCTTCCCACAGGGTGTTGACGGGTTCTTCGCCGGTCAGCGTCATGTCATCCAGATGGCGGGCGAAATCGGGCCATTCCCGACGCAGAGTGGCGATGTCGTTCTGCGCGGCCTCGTCCGGGACGTGCCATTCGGCAAGGTGTCTGGCCACCCGGTCGGCCAGTGCGCGCAGGCGGGCGATTTCCGCTTGCGTCAGGTCGGGCAGCGCGCGCACCCGAGCCAGCGCCGTCTCGCGCACCTGCATCCAGGCATCGAGTAAAAGCGGGTGGCTGACCAGAAAGGGCGCCATGCCCAAGCCCGTGGCATTGCCGATGCCCAGATGGCGTTTCAGTTGCCGATCCAGCGGCGCACCGCCAAGATGTTCGGCCAGATCATGGGTGAAGCCCCGGATCAGCCAGACAGTCAGCATTTCGGCCATGAACGGGCCGGACAGACCGGGCCTTTCGGCAATGCGCGTGCGATCCGCGATGCCAAACTTGCCGTTGCCGTAAACGGCGGTGGTGCGCATCAGATAGCCCGTGTCGCGGATGCGGGTCGCATCGGGCTGGCGGCCTGCACGCAGGCTGTCCACCACATGGGCGAACAGCCGCACGGATTTGTTCGCGCGGCTGAGGACCAGATCGCGGTCGGTATAGCGCGCGGCCTCCTGACGGGGCGCGGCGGCGCAGATGCGGGCGATTTCACTGGCGCCGGGGATGCCGTCATAGAGGACATAGGCCGTGTCCCAGGCTTCGGCGATCACACGGTCGGTGCGCGCCTCGTCCGGCAGGTGTGAGGAGACCGCGACCAGAGAATAGGTGTGCCCGCCCAGATCCACGGAATAGACCGCATGGCCATAGCCATTGGCGTCTATCTCCCAGACCGGGCGGGTGACCTGCGCCCCTTCGCCATGCAGGCGGCGCAGCAGCGTGGGCAAAAAGCTGAGCCGCGTTGGGAAAGCCGCGCCCATGCGCGAAAGGCGCATCACCTGTGCAGGCGGGCGCAGCGGCAAAGCGGGAGGAAGGGCGAGGTCTTTCACGGTTGGGGTCCGAAATTCTCGTCATAAAAGCGCAGCCAGTTGCCGCCCATGATGCCGTCAATCTCGGGTTCGGCAAAGCCTGTTTGCGACAGTCCCTGGCGGATATTGCCCCAATCGCGATTGTCGCGGAACCAGTCTGGCATGGGCGGGAAGCCGGGATTGCTGGCGCTGCCCTCGCCGTAATCCATCGCTTTGGACCAGCGGCCGACGCGCATCCATTCCACGACCGCATCCGGCTGATCCTGACAAAGGTCTGAACCTAGGCCCAAATGGTCGACGCCATAGCGATCCGCGGCCTCGGCAATCATCTGGCAGAAGCTGTCGAGGGTGCAGTTGCTGCCGTCTTTGAGGTGATGGGGGTAAAGCGAAAAGCCCAGCATGCCGCCCCGCCCAGTCAGCGCTTTGAGCACTGTGTCGGACTTATTGCGCAAAGCGGGATGCCACCAATGGGGGTTTGCGTGGGTGATGGCGATGGGGCGGGCGGAGTGGTCGATGGCCTCCAAAGTGGAGCGATCGGCAGAGTGGGACATGTCGATGACCAGACCCACGCGGTTCATCTCGGCCACCGCTTGCTTGCCGAAGCGGGTGAGTCCGGGGTCTTCGGCCTCGTAACAGCCCGTCGCCAGCAGGGACTGGTTGTTGTAACTCAGCTGCATGAAGCGGATGCCCAGCTGGTGGCAGATCTCGATCAGGCCGATATCGTCTTCGATCGGGCTGGGGTTCTGGAAGCCGAAAAAGACGGCGGTGCGGTTTTCGGATTGCGCGCGGCGGACATCGTCGCCGGTCAGGCCCTTGAAGATCAGGTCTGGGTGGGCCTCGAACCAGCGGTTCCATTGTTCGAGGTTCAGCACCATCTCGCGAAAGCTTTCGTGATAGGCGATGGTGACGTGGATCGCGTCCACGCCCCCCTCCCTCAGCTGGCGGAAGATCTTGGGCGAGAAGTTGCAATATTGCAGGTTGTCGATCAGTGGTGCGCTCATGGGGGGACCATGTCGCGGAATGACCGACGCGCCAAGAAAATTCTGCGAGTTTTCTGGGGGTGCTCAGACCCCCAGGCACCAGCGCATGATGGCTTTTTGCGCGTGCAGACGGTTTTCCGCCTCGTCCCAGATCACCGATTGCGGGCCGTCCATCACGGCGCTGGTGACTTCCTCTTCCCGGTGGGCGGGCAGGCAGTGCATGAACAGTGCATCGGGTTTCGCATGCGCCATCAGCGCGTCATTGACCTGATAGGGGCGCAGCATGTTGTGGCGGCGTTCTTTCGAGGACTGGCTGTCATGCATGCTGACCCAGGTGTCGGCCACGACCAGATCGGCCCCTTCGACCGCCTTGTCAGGGTCGCGTTCGATGACGATCTTGCTGCCCTTGTTGCGGGCAAAGCCCATGAATTCGTCTTCGGGATCCAGCTGCGATGGGCCGGAGAAGGTCAGATCAAAGCCGAACTGGCCGGCTGCGTGCAGGAAGGAGGCGCAGACATTGTTGCCGTCACCCATCCAGGTGACTTTCTTGCCCGCGATGGGCCCGCGATGTTCCTCGAAGGTCATCACATCAGCCATGATCTGGCAGGGGTGGGTACGGTCTGTGAGCCCGTTGATCACCGGCACATCGGCATATTCGGCCATCTCGGTCAGCACGGTTTCGTCAAAGGTCCGGATCATGATCAGATCGACATAGCGGGACAGCACGCGGGCGGTGTCGGCAATCGTCTCGCCATGGCCCAGCTGCATGTCGGTGCCCGAGAGCACCATCGTCTGCCCGCCCATCTGGCGCACGCCCACGTCAAAGGACACGCGCGTCCGGGTGGAGGGCTTTTCGAAAATCAGCGCCACCATATGCCCGGCCAGCGGTTGTTCGTCATCTGGCGCGCCTTTTGGGCGGCCGAGCCGGGCGGACTTCATCTGGCCCGCGTGGTCGATGATCTGCCGTAGATCGGCTGCGTCGGTTTTGTGAATGTCGAGAAAATGGTTCATTACGTAGTGCCTTTGTCGCATGGC
>NZ_JXYH01000090.1 GCF_001262635.1 Aestuariivita boseongensis | reverse complement strand
TTGGCTGTGAAAACTGTAGGCCCTTCGCCAATCGTGGGCCACCTTGGCACGCTCATTCATATCTGTTGGTTGTGCGTACATAATTTCGTCAGCGCGGTTTGAGTTTGTGTTCCATCCGTCTGTCGGATGTGCTTCCAGAGTGTAAACGAAGACGAACTGAACTGAGTCTTCGAATTCGCCGATCAACTGCTTCATACGCTCGGATTGACGACGAAATATGGGACATGTGTAGCTGCCGAAAATCAACGAGACAGGCGCACCACGCAGACTAGACAACGTGAATAAATCGGATGAAATCCTTCCATCCTGTTTTAATACGTGCGCTGAAAAGTCCGGCGCCCGTTCACCTACGTTGGCTTGGCATCTATCTTCCGCCGCTGCTGCGATATCGAGATAGTCAAGAAAATCAGCTTTGCTCAGGCTCATCGCATTGTGGAATTCATCATCGGACATGCTGTCCATCTGATCACGCATACTGAATGCAATTTTGCTCATTTTGTGTCCTCCACCATGCCAAACCTACCACGCGTGGCCAAGAAGTCCTTAGCGGACGTTCGTTGCTTTCTTCGGTAACGACTGCTCCGCGGGACAAAGCGGCCGTAGCTGAAACGATATATTGAGGCCCAAGGTGGGTCGGACACTGCAAAAGTGGTTCTAGACAAAGTAGAAAAACAGAGGCACCGGCGCGACGGCACAGAGTACTACCACAAGGTAGAGCCAGAACGAGTACAGCCGCGATGCGCCAGCGATGAAGGCGAGTCCACCTCCGCCACCAAGTAGCGAATTTCCCGGCGTGTTGAGCGCGACCGCAAGCAAGAGGTGCCTGTGGTCGATCAATCGTCGACCCAGGTTTGACGGGATAACAGTCGACAGCGTTTCGATGCGTTCGGTCGGCGGGATGGACTCAAGTTTGGCAACGAAGTCCGCCGCCTTTGCCAGCCCCAGCCAGGCCAGAAAGTGGGCGAAGACTGCTGCGGGAAGGAGCCTCGCAAGGACGAATGACAGGATCAGCGCGCCGACCATTCCAAAGTAAACCAGCGGGGCAACTTGTCCGCCGAACAGTAGCAGTAGAGCGAAGCCGATCTCGGCTCCCGGAACAAATGGGATGGCGGCGAGAATGACGAAGGCAACGAACGCCGTCATTATGATCCGATGGATCATCGGCTCATTCATAGGACGCATTTCCGGCACAGTCAGATCCTTCAACAGATCGCCAAGGAACCAGCCTCCCAACAACAGCAGGCCGTAGAGGCCGATCGCTCTGCGTCTTGCCCACAGGCCTTTCAAAACCGCGAGCATAGAGGGTTGCTCTCCGGATTCACCAGTTTCAGTTCCTGACGTATGTCCGAAAGGGACGCCATCTCGAACCCGGAAGTGCGTTCTCCGACGAACAGGATCTCGCGCCGGGAGGTCCAGTACCACCGGCGGCGCTCCCACGTGATCGAAACGCGGATCGATCCGTCGGCCCTCACCAGCCCATCGTATTCGAAGCGGCCACGGCTGTCGCTTTCAAGTGTGCCGGTGAAGCGAAGGCCATCGGCGGTCTGCTCAGTGAGGTAGGGTCCAGGTATGAATCCGCAGCGGGTGCAGATCGCGGACCAGAAGTGGCCATCGTCGAAGTAGAGGCGGTCCTCAAGATCGGGGTCTTCAGCCGGTCCGATCATTCCTGAAAAGGAATGGCCGTCAAGGACGCCCTCCGCATTCACCTCGGTCGTTGCAGCAAGCGTGAGGAGCATCGCGGCGATCAATGAAATGACAATCCTTAAGAACAACGACCTTACACCCTTTGACCCAAAGTCTAGGCTGGACTTCTTTCGCTCGTAAATCAATGTGGCGGTCCAGTCTCTTGATGAGGTCTGCTACGGGCTCTTCTGAGACATCTGACTAAAACCATCAGATGACCGCCCATGTTAGCATTGCTGCCGTTCCCAAGCGCTATCGTGCAACATGCTTTCTTCGACCGTGTTCGCAAACACTGTGGGGAAGAACTGTGTTGCAGTTACTGTGGGCAAACAGTGTGTTGCGATGACAGATATTAGCTACCCAAGAGCTCATCGCCTCTTGGTTTATGCACAGGCTGAGAGATCGGCGAAAACTACCGCGATCTGGATCAACGGAATAGATGGTATAAAGTCCGACTTGTAGATGTAGTTTCGGTTTCCATCTAAAGGACAGGTAAGCCAATGAAGATAGCAATTATGGGTAGCGGCGGCATAGGTGGCTACTTCGGCGCACAGCTTGCTCAGAAGACGGATAGCGATGTTTGGTTTGTCGCTCGCGGCGACCATCTGCGGGCCATCCGAGAGAACGGGCTGCAGATTAAGAGTGATGTGGGTGGTACAGTCGTTTTTCCTGCTCAAGCCACGGACGATCCCAAGGAGATCGGACCAGTAGACATCGTTGTGCTCGCTGTAAAGCTATACAGTGTGAACGAAGCGGTGGAGCAATGTCGCCCATTGGTTTCTGAAGAAACAGGCGTAATCTCCTTCCAGAATGGTATCGGTACTGAAGAAAGAATTGATGAAATTCTTGGGGTTGGCCATGCTATTGGTGGCATTGCTTATGCTCCACTTGCAATCGAAGCTCCCGGCATCATTCGCCACACCGGCAATCTAGCGCGTCTTACTGTGGGTGAGATGTCCGGGGCGCGTAGTGAAAGATTAGAGGCGTTCGTTTCAGCTTGCCGCAAAGCGGAAATTGAAACTGCTATGAGCGAGAGCATAACAAGGGAGTTATGGGAGAAGTTTGTATTCTTGGCTAGCTTTTCTGGGATTACCTGTTTGACCAGGCAGCCAATCGGTTTCACCCAACAAGAGCAGTCCGCAAAAGAACTATTTGAACAAGCTTTGAAGGAGGCGGTCGCTGTTGCCGATGCCGAGGCTGTAAAACTAGAAGACGGTTTTGTAGGAAAAACAATGGCGTTTGCCATGGGCATGGGGGCGAGCGCGCAGTCTTCAATGCTGACAGATTTGCAAAATGGGAGACCTTTGGAAAACGCTTGGCTGTCCGGAAAGATCGTCGAACTGGCGAGAAAACACAAAATATGCACACCCGCGCACAAAGCGTTTTACGCGGCTATGAAGCCTTTCGAGACTGGCAGTGATTGAACCAACGCATCTATGGAGGGAGGAGGCGACTATAGATTGGGGTCCCGACCGTATCCTTCTTGTTGGACGTGACGGAGGTTGGTGTGGCGGCGCTAGCGCAGAGGTGTGCTATGAAGCGCTGGTCTGGAGCAACGGCAAGATATTGACCGTGGGCCCTGAACCCGAATGAACGCGCACCGATCTTCAAAAACTCTGGCGTGACACAATGAGTGATCTGAACATCATCCTTGAGAGCGAAATCACGTGCCCTGAGTGCGGCCACAAAGCAGTGGAGACCATGCCGACCGATGCCTGTCAGTGGTTCTACGAGTGCACATCATGCAGGACCGTGATCAAGCCGTTGCCAGGCGATTGCTGTGTCTATTGCTCCTACGGAACTGTGCCTTGTCCGCCTATCCAAGAAGGTGGGTCGTGTTGCGGCTGATCAATGTGTGTGATCCAAAACACTGTGGGGAAGAAGTGTGTTGCAGTTGCTGTGGTCAAACAGTGTGTTGCGAACCTTAATCAGCGCGGCTTTGCCCTGTCCGGGGCCGAAGGCACGTAGTCAATACGTCAGTTAACCTAGAATGAAATTCGGTTTCTTAGGGTGAGTATGAAAGTCGAATATGAAAACCTAAGGTCACGGCCAGAAAAAGAACCGTTGGATGCGCTCCTTCGAGAGTATTACGACTTGATGGTTTCTCGCATCGCGATGATGGGAGGCAAAGCCCCTGCTGGTGGACGAAAGGCAATCGAAGAGTTTTGGCGAGAAATAGATCAGTTCTTGCCGCCAAACGGGCGCTTGTTTCTCGCGAGAAGTGAAGACGGAGATCTTCTCGGATGCGGTTCGCTGAAGTCTGTCGGCAGCGAGAAAGGCGAATTGAAGCGCCTTTTTGTGCGTCCGAGCGCTCGAGGACTTGGCATTGGACGAAAACTCGTCGAGCTAAGGATTGGCGCTGCCAAAGAGATGGGTTTGAAGACCCTGTTAGTCGACACATTGAGAAATAATGTCGAGATGCGAAGCTTGTATGAGAAATTGGGTTTTGCAGAGATCGATGTTTACCCGGAGAGTTCCAGCTACAATCTTGTGCCCGAATTGCAGTACTACTTTCGTTTCTACTCCATGGACTTGTAGGCTCTGATGCAAACATGTCCCGAACTCACGCTTAAAGCCCAACGGAGACATCTGATTAAAACCATCAGATGACCGCCCATCGTAGCACTGCTGCCATTGCCGATGTCGCCACACTTTACGCTGTCTTCGACTGCGTTCCAAAACACTGTGGAGAAGATCCTTTTGTAAAACACTGTGGTCAAACAGTGTGTCTAACACATTGATTCCAAACACTGTGTTCAACACAGTCTTTCAGCCCCCAAATCCACCCAGCAACGCACGAAAAACTGTGCGATGACTGTGCAACGCAGGAAGTGAAAACTGTGCGATGCTGAGGTGCCTTATTATTATGGCTGAAGTGGTGCCCGGGGGCGGAATCGAACCACCGACACGAGGATTTTCAATCCACTGCTCTACCCCTGAGCTACCCGGGCACGGGGAAGCCTTGCGGCTTCGGGTGGAGGCGTTCTAGGGGAGGTGGCAGGGACTGTCCAGACGTTTTTTGCTACGATCCGGGCAGAGGACGGCTTCACACATTTTGCCCGGCAAGACGGCCCAGAACGACGGCGCTCAGCAAGCCATTGCCGGACAGGTATCCGGCATCGCCCGACCCAGAGACCCCGCAGGCCGCGCCGCCCGCAGCGTAGAGGTTTGGGAAGCGCGCGCCGCTCTTCTGCAGCACGCGAGCCGACGCGTCTGTCACTAGCCCGCCTTGCGTGTGAAAAAGCGCACCCGTCACTTTGACCGCGCAATAGGGAGCGGACAGGCCGGGGCCGCGATGGCATCGACCGAAACGGTCTGGCGCAGCTTTGGAAAGCTGATCGGCCTCGGTCACCAAGGATCCGTCTGGTAGGTCCAGCCGCTGCTCCAATGCGCCAAGGGTGTCTGCGGTGATGATCGCGCCTTGCGCCTCGGCCTCGCGGAAATCGGCGAACTGGCGGGCGATGCTGGCGATCCGTGCATCGAAGATGGTGAAGGCCACGCCGCCGGGTTGCGCCAGAACCGCGCGCGCGGCTTCGGAATAGCCCTGGCTTTCTTCCCAGAAGCGTTTGCCTTCCGTGTTCACCTGAAACCCGCCTTCGGTGATCGTGGCCCAGGTGATCAGAATACCGTGGGGATGGACCACATTGCCGTGGCCCTGATAGGCGCCCAGATGGCGGGTTTTCGCGCCCAGAGCCTCGCCCCACAGCACCGCCTCACCTTTGTTGCCGTCGTGCCCGAACCAGACGGCCCGGTCGATCTCGGGCATGTGCTGGCGGACCAGATCGCGGTTCCCGCCAAAACCGTTGCAGGCCAGGATCAGGGCGTCACAGCCGATCCGTTCGACCTGCCCGTCGGGGCGTGTCACTGCCACGCCGGCGATGGTGTCGCCCGCGTGAAACAGCGTCTTCACCCGCGCATTACAGATGATGTCGATGCCCAGCGCCTCGCAGCGGCTGCGCAGGGCGTCAATCAACTCTCGCCCGGCGCGCGATGGCAAGCCGTGCATTCTGCGTCGCGAATGCCCCGGATAATCGAAATCATCCACGACCGAGAAGGGAAGGCCGTGCACCTTTTCCAGCCAGTCGATCACGGGGCCTGCGCCCTGCGCCATGCGCTCGACCAGAGCGGGATCGTTTTCGCCCTTCGCCTTGGCCTGAATGTCGGCGGCGAACTGGGCGGGGCTGTCCTCGATCCCCGCGGCCTTTTGCAGACG
>NZ_JXYH01000009.1 GCF_001262635.1 Aestuariivita boseongensis | reverse complement strand
ATCAGATCGGGCTGCTCAGCGGTACAAGTCCCCTCCAAGGACCAGCCCGGACAAAAACCGACAAGGATTGATGATCTCACCCGCCGAGAGGCCCAGGTCCTTCGTCTGGTCGCGAAAGGCAAGCAAAACAAGATCATCGCCGAAGAGCTCAACCTGTCTGAGCACACCGTGAAGCTGCATATTCACCATGTGATCGCCAAACTGGGTGTCCACAACCGGACAGAGGCCGCGATCAAATTCCTTGCCGAGTGGGGTGAGGAGGATGAGGTCGTCCGGTGACCACCGCAGACCGCCCTCCCGAACTCGACGACATCCTGTTGCGGGTGGGTCATCTGAACTATGCCTGGACGAATACGGAAAGCCTTTTGATCCATCTGATCGCCGGCTTGTGCCGCGTGGACAAGGACACGGCGCTGATTGTGTTCCTGACCCTGAACACCACGCGCGCGCGGCTGGATCTGGTGGAACGGCTTGCCAAGATGGAGCGCACCTCGGTTGCCGAGCGGGAAGGCGTTCTGGCGATCACCAAACGTATCCAAAGCCTGTCGGGCCTGCGCAACCGTTACAACCATTGCATTTACGCCTTCGACCCCGAAGGCGGGCAGCACCGCACCATATTGATGCGCATCGCCGATCGCCGCGATCATCTGCGCATGGGTCAGGTCAACGTGCTGGATTCAATCGCACTGACCGATATCGAAGAGGCCATCGCCGAATTGCGCGCCATCAACCGAGCGATCTGGACCCATGTGGGCGAGTTCAAGTACCCCGTTTAAGCCTCGGGCGGCGGATGTCAGAACCAGTCTGCCGCCATGTCGAATGCCGTCTGGTCATTCGCTGACAGCGTCTTGGCCCAGCCTTCTGTGCGCACCAGTTCCCGCGCATAGAAATAGCGCGCCGCCTGATGTTTGCCGCGCAGGAACGCGGTGTCACCATCGCGACTGGCCACGCGTTTGGCCGCTTCGGTCAGGCGCAGCCACATCCACGCCATGACCACATGACCCATGCAATCCAGATAAAGCGTGGCATTGGCCAGGCCCCGCGTTGGGTCTTTCATCAGTTCGCCGGCCAGATGCAGGGTCACGGGCTCCATGCGGTCCAGCGCGTCGCTCAGGGGCTGGGCAAACTCCGAATCTGCTGCCGCCGCGATATCGGCGCGGATCGTTGACATCAGCCCCTTGAAGGCAGCGCCGCCGCCCATCACCACCTTGCGGCCCAGAAGGTCCATCCCCTGAATGCCATGGGTGCCCTCGTGGATATGGTTCAGACGGTTATCGCGGTAATAGCGTTCCACCGGATAATCACGAGTATAACCTGCACCACCCAGGATCTGGATGGCGTGCTTGTTGGCCTCAAGGCAGAACTCGGACGGCCAGGACTTCGTGACGGGCGTCAGGATTTCCAGCAGAGGACCGGCCGCCTCGTCGCCCTTGCGCTCCCGATCCACCAGAGAGGTACAGTAGATCGACAGCGCCAAAGCGGCTTCCACAGCCGCTTTCTGCGCCAGCAGCAACCGGCGGATATCGGCATGTTCGATGATGGGCAGTTGCGGGCTGACCGGATCCTTGCCCGCGGGCGACCGGCCCTGGGGCCGCTCCCGCGCGTAAGCCAAGGACGCCTGATAGCCCGCCTGACCCAGCGCGGTGGCACCCATGCCGACACCGATCCGCGCCTCGTTCATCATCTGGAACATATAGGACAGGCCCTTGTGCGGCTCTCCCAAAAGCTCGCCCACGCACGCGCCTTTTTCCCCAAAGTTCAGCGCGCAATTCGTCGTGCCGCGATAGCCCATCTTGTGGTTCAGACCCGCCAGCGTCACGTCATTGGGCGTACCGTCCGCATTCCGCTTCGGCACGATGAACAGCGAAATCCCTTTCACACCCGGCGGTCCACCGGGGATCTTGGCCAGCACCATATGCACGATGTTTTCGCTGATCTCCTGTTCCCCGCCGGAAATCCACATCTTGCGCCCTGAAATGGCGTACCGCCCATCCTCCATCGGCTCGGCGCGCGTTGTGATGTCAGACAGCGAAGACCCGGCCTGCGGTTCGCTCAGGCACATGGTGCCGAAGAACCGGCCCTCGGCCATGGGCTCCAGATAGCGTTTCTTCTGGTCTTCCGTCCCGAAAGACTGGATCAGACGACCCGCGCCCACGGTCAGAAGCCCATAGCCGGCAAGCGAGATGTTGGAGGCCGAAAAGATGAACGCCGCCGCCTGATGCACCGTCTCGGGCAGGCCCATCCCACCGCTTTCGGGCGCAAAGCCCGACCCGATGAACCCGGCCTCGACCTGCTCGCGGACGGCGGCGATCGCCTCATCCGGGATCACGGCGCGGCCATCCACAAATTCGGGGTCATTTTCGTCCAGCAGCTTGCCGTGGGGCAGGAAGTGATCGGTCGCGATCTGATCGGCGGTATCAAGAATGCCCATCACCGCTTCGCGATCCAGATCCGTTCCCGCGATCTGGTCTTCAAGCTGCGCCACTTCGAACAGCTGGAACAGCAGGTCGTCACGATCATAAGCACGCATGGGTCTCTCCTCGGGTTTTTCCGGGACCATATGCGATCACGCGGGGCTCTGCCCACTCTGACCCTGCGGCAGTTGTTTTCGGACGGCAAAGACCGTATCTGATCGGCATCGACAACAAGGAAGACGCGCGTGGCCAACCACCTTTATCAGAACGATCTGCCCGACGGGCTGGACCTTGGTCCGGTTGTAGCCATTGATTGCGAAACGATGGGCCTGAACCCTCATCGCGACCGGCTGTGCGTGGTGCAGTTGTCGGGCGGTGACGGGGATGCGCATATCGTGCAGGTGACAAAGGGCCAGACATCGGCGCCGAACCTTTGCGCGATGCTGGAAAACCCCGATGTGCTGAAGATCTTCCACTTTGGCCGGTTCGATATTGCGGCACTCTATCATGCCTTTGGCGCGGTCACCGCGCCTGTCTATTGCACCAAGATCGCCAGCCGCCTTGTGCGCACCTATACCGACCGGCACGGTCTGAAGAACCTGCTTCAGGAATTGCTGGGCGTCGATATCTCGAAACAACAGCAGATGAGCGATTGGGGGGCGGAAACGCTGACCGATGCGCAACTGGAATACGCCGCCTCTGACGTTCTGTATCTGCATCAGCTGATGGAGCAGTTGAACGGCAGGCTCACACGGGAAGGCCGCACCGAGATGGCGCAGGCCTGTTTCGATTTCCTGCCCACCCGCGCCCGGCTGGATCTCGAGGGGTGGCCGGAAACGGACATCTTCGCCCATTCATGACCGCCTATCAGGATACCGCCCGCCGCGTCATCGCGACGGAAGCCGAAGCGTTGACAACGCTGGCGGGATCGCTGGACGACCGGTTTGACGCGGCCGTGGCGCAAGTCCTGGACACCAAGGGCCGGGTAATTGTCACAGGGATCGGCAAGTCGGGCCACATCGCGAAGAAGATCGCGGCGACACTGGCCAGTACCGGAACGCCTGCGCAATTCGTGCACCCAGCCGAAGCCAGCCATGGCGATCTGGGCATGATCACACAGGCAGACACGGTTCTGGCGATCTCGAATTCCGGGGAAGCGCCCGAACTGGCGAACCTGCTGATCTATGCCCGCCGTTTCGGCATCCCCCTGATCGGGATGACCAGCCGCCCCGACAGCACTCTGGCCAGCCAGTCGGATATCGTTCTGCCCCTGCCCCAGGCCGGAGAGGCATGCGGAACCGGCGTTGTGCCCACCTGTTCAACCACAATGACGCTGGCGCTGGGCGATGCGCTGGCCGTCGCCCTGATGGAACACCGCCGCTTCACCGCCGAGCATTTCCGCGAATTTCACCCCGGTGGCAAGCTGGGTGCGCAGTTGAGCCGCGTGCGCGATCTGATGCACACCGGCGACGCCATTCCCATGGTCAGTGTCGACACCGCGATGAGCGATGCACTGCTGGAGATCAGCCAGAAATCCTTTGGCGTGGTTGGCGTCGCAACCGATGACGGCGCGCTGACG
The DNA here is from genome assembly GCF_001262635.1 of Aestuariivita boseongensis. Classification (GTDB taxonomy): domain Bacteria; phylum Pseudomonadota; class Alphaproteobacteria; order Rhodobacterales; family Rhodobacteraceae; genus Aestuariivita; species Aestuariivita boseongensis. The sequence continues at coordinate 98,957 of NZ_JXYH01000009.1, read as the reverse complement.
GGCATCATCACCGATGGCGACCTGCGCCGTCATATGGAGGGGCTACTGTCCCAGACCGCCCGTGACGTGATGACCGCCGCACCGACCACCATCCGGCCCGACGCCCTTGCGGAAGAAGCGGTTGCCGTGATGAACAAGCGCAAGATCACCTGCCTTTTTGTCGTTGATCCCGAAAAGGGCCCCTCTGCGCTTGGGCTGATCCACATCCATGACTGCCTGCGTGCCGGTCTGGGATAGGAGCGCGATGTGGATGGATATTCGCGCCTTGTCGCCTTCCTTAAGGTTTTGCTGCCACTGACCGCGCTTGGGCTGTTGTCCACGCTGTTCCTGCTCTCGCGCAGCGTCGATCCAACCACGACATTACCCTTTGGCGAAGCGGAGATCAGCGAACGCCTGCGGGAAGGGTTGATCACGGCGCCCTATTTTTCGGGTACCACATCGGGCGGCGATCAAATCATCATTACAGCTTCGACAGCCAAACCAGAAAGCGAAACGGCTCTGGCACAGGCCGCGGACCTGAAGGCGCAGATTACCCTTTCAAGTGGGAACAACGTGACGCTTGAGGCGCTGACCGGCTCGTTCGACCCAAATGGCGATATCGCGCGGTTCATTGGCGATGTCCAAATTCAGACCACCAACGGATACTCGTTGATCACCGATGCGCTGGAAAGCCGTATCAAGGAACTGGATCTGCGCAGTGACGGCCCGGTCTCTGGACAGGCGCCTTTCGGCACTTTGGAGGCCGGACAGATGCAGTTGAGCGCCAATTCTGAAGGTGATGACGCCCATTTGCTTTTCAAAGACGGTGTGAAACTGATATATGACCCGAAAGATGTAGAAGATCGTCCATGACCCTCCTGCGTATTCTAACAATTTGTCTTTGCTTTTTTAGTTTTGCGACGGTCACTTCGGCGCAGGAAACACGTGTGTCTTTCGGTGCCCTGCAGGTCGACACGAAGCTTCCAGTGGAAGTCACCGCCGACGCGCTGGACGTTGACCAGGAAACCGGGGAAGCGATCTTTCAGGGCAATGTCCTGATCTCTCAGGGGGATATGCGGCTCTCGGCACCGCGCGTTCTTGTTGTCTATGACGCGGATACACGGGCCATCGCCCGGATGGAAGCAACCGGCGGCGTGACCCTTGTCAGCGGCCCCGACGCCGCCGAGGCAAACCGCGCCGATTATACCATCGACAGCGGTGTGATCGTGATGACCGGCAATGTGCTGCTGACCCAAGGGCCCAGCGCCCTGACTTCCGAGAAAATGACCGTGAACCTGACCACCGGGTCCGCGCAAATGGTGGGTCGTGTGACAACGATTCTGCGCAGCGGTGATTAAGCATGGCGCGCCCCGAGCTTAAGGTAACCGAAGGCGCGGTCGGCCTGCGCGTGGACAAACTGCGCAAATCCTATCGCAAGCGGGTGGTCATCCGCGATGTGACCATGGACCTGAACCCGGCCGAGGTTGTGGCGCTTCTGGGCCCCAATGGATCGGGCAAGACGACGACCTTTTATGCCATCGCCGGTCTGGTCTTTCCCGAAGCAGGCAAAGTCATCGTCGATGGTCAGGACGTGACCACCCTGCCGATGTACCGCCGCGCGCGGCTGGGTATCGGGTATCTGCCGCAGGAAATGTCGATCTTTCGCGGGCTGAATGTCGAAGACAATATCTCGGCCATCCTCGACATCACCTATTCCGACCGCCACAAGAAGCGCGAGCGGCTGGAAGAGTTGCTGTCCGAGTTTTCCATCGAACACCTGCGCCGGGCTCCGGCGCTGGCACTGTCGGGTGGTGAACGACGGCGGGTCGAAATCGCGCGCTGCCTTGCAGCCGACCCGAAATACCTGCTTTTGGACGAACCCTTCGCCGGGGTCGATCCGATTTCGGTCGGGGATATCCGTCATCTGGTCGCCGATCTGAAAAAACGGGGAATCGGCGTTCTGATCACCGATCACAACGTGCGCGAAACGCTTGAGATCGTGGATCGCGCCTATATCCTGCACGATGGTCAGGTGCTTATGTCAGGCACACCCAAGGACGTTGTCGAAAACGAAAACGTGCGCCGCGTCTATCTGGGCGACACGTTCCGCATTTCCTGAAAAATTCTCTGCCAAGCGTTGTTTCATCAGCCGCTTTTCGTTGACAGGTTGAGGGCCATGTCCTCAAATACAGGTATGGTTCTGCAACGGCCCCAGTCGATTGTTCCAACCCTCCGCCTGCGGAATGGGTCGGGTCAAAGCAAAGGCCAGGGTGGAACCAAAACACCCAATCCAAGTTGAAAACACCGCGAATCCCGGGCCAAACCGGGATCGGCAGGTTTTGAGCGACCAATGTGAAGGAGACCACATGCGCTATCAAATCACCGGAAAACAGATCGATATCGGAGCCGCATTGCAAACCCATGTCGAAACTGAACTGGGCGGAATCGTTGAAAAGTATGCCGAACGTCCGACCGACGCGAATGTCGTGTTTTCCAAGTCCGCGCATGAATATGTTTGCGAGGCGACTGTACACCTGTCGACCGGATTGACCGCGCAGGCCAAAGCGCATGCTACTGAAATTTATGCAGCTTTTGACGGCTGCGCCGAGAAAATGGAGAAACAGCTGCGCCGATACAAGCGCAGGCTGAAAGACCATCACAAGGATCGCTCGGAACCGGTTGAACTTTTTGGCGCGTCCTCGTATATCCTCGCCGCTGAAGAAACGAGTGATGACGGTGAGCCGGAATCGCTCCAGCCAATCATCGTCGCCGAGATGGAAACCCAGATACCGTCGCTGTCGGTTGGGGAAGCCGTGATGCAGATGGAATTGGCAGGGGCTCCGGTTCTCGTGTTTAGGAACGAAGGGAAAGACGGGGTCAATGTCGTGTACCGTCGCGATGACGGGAATATCGGCTGGATCGACCCTGGATCTTAACCAAATCTTGGGGGCTGTCCGTTACAGCGGGCGGTATGGAGCAAAGACAAATGGAATTGTCCACCATCCTCAAACCTGAGGCTGTTAAAGTCCTGTCCACAGTATCCAGCAAGAAGCGCCTGTTTCACGACATCGGCGATCTGGGGGACGCGGTTTATGGCCTGCCCGCAGATCGCACGGTCGAGGCGCTTCTTGAGCGTGAGAGCCTTGGCCCTACCGGTGTGGGCCACGGCGTCGCCCTGCCTCACGCCCGTTTGCCCGGCCTGACTTCGGTGGCGGGCACCTTTGTTCTGCTGGAAAAGCCGATCGACTTTGGCGCGGTCGATCGCCAGCCGGTCGATATCGCATTCGCGCTTTTCGCCCCGGAAGAAGCAGGGGTTGAGCATCTCAAGGCGCTTGCCCTGGTGTCCCGCACTTTGCGGGACACGACGCTGTGTTCGAAACTGCGGGCCAATTCCGATGCAGCGACGCTTTATGCCATCCTGACCGAAGGGCGGTCGGTTCAGGCAGCCTGACCCCAGGGGCCAAACCCAAACATGATGTAATCGCGCTGATAGACATCGGCGATCTGCGCTTCCAGCGCATCGTCATAGATATCAGCCAGGTCATAGGGCGTGTCTGCTGACGGTACATCCGGCAAAGGTTTGGGCGCGCAACCAAGACGTTCGGCAAGCGCTGGCAGATCAGTCGCTGCGTCCTGCGCGCGAATAACCAGATCAGGCAAGGCAAATTCGCTGAAACCCTGCAGGATTTGCGACTGCGTGCACCAGAAGGCATCGACGCGCAAAGCGGTCTGGCCCGCCAGATTGGCCTTCACGAAATCCAGAAAGACCGAAAACGCCTTGCGGTGATCCGCGGCGCTGTAACCGGGGTCTGGCATCTCCTCCGGGATGGGCAAATCAAAGTTCTTCCGCAAGCTGCGCCGCAGCTGGCCGAAATGTCCGAGACCGGTTGACAGGATCTTGGTGCAAAAGGCGTGATGCGCCCGCTCCAACGGGTGCGGCAACACGGTGAATCGCCGATGGCCAGGATGGGCGCGCATCCATTCGCGCAGGTCTTTCTGGTTCATCTTGCGATGCAGATCGCCGCGCGACACGCCGTCAAGGGATGCGAGCCACGCCTCCACCTGCCGTTCGGGTCCGCCTTTGACTGGCAGGTACATCAAGGGCGCCTCCCGCGCCGCGACATAGCTGGGCACCGCCGCGCCCCGACGTGGTTCGAAATTCGGCGTGCGCGTCAGGTTGAACTGATCCAGACGCCCCACGGCCTCCACCATCTGGCCGGGGTTCGCAACTTTCTCGACCAGGGGCTGGGGGTTCTGGCGTTTGAGGTTCTTCGACAAACCCTCAAGCCGCGCGTCGATTCCCAGCCACTGCGCCAACCCGTTCATCACATCGACCGATTGCAGGTCTTCATAGGCCACATAAAAAGGCGTCTGCCCGGTGATCTGCAGCCGGTTCAGAACCGTCACCTGAAAGCTTTGCAGCGCCTCCACATGGGCCGCGAATTCATCCGCATCGAATTGCGCTTTCGCCGCCTTGCGCTTTTGCACATTGGTCAGTTTCCACTGCCCGGTAGCCTGCGCGATCTTCCACGACACATAGCTGTCCAGCGGATTGCGCGTCAGGATGATCTTGGCGCAGGCGGGATCATCCAGCAGGAAGTCCAGCACACGCGGGTCGTGGTCGTGGAAATACCGAAAGCCACCCAGCTCGCCCGGTTGTCGTTTGATCAGCGACAAAAGCCGCATCGGATCACTGTCACGTTCTGCCCGTGTCAGACCCAACAGCGCGTCTTGCGTGGGATAGCCGATGAAATGGGGGTTGAACGCCTCCCCATGACAGGTGACGCCATCAAAACTGTTCAGGTTGGTTTCAAGGAAATTCGACCCGGTGCGCATTTCCGCGAGGACCACGAAATATTCAAATCGCGCCATGGATGATCACCTGACCAGATAGGGTTTGCGCGGCGGGCGCGGCTGATTGACAGGCGCGGGATCGACGGGGAAGTCGCCCATAAGATACGGGTGCATTCCCTGGTTTTTCAGGTTCTGCAGGAACTGCCCGAACCCTTCCAGATCCACCATTTTGGGCGCTTCGGCCAAACGGCGGTCATGGACCGTCCCGATTTCATCAAGGATCGTCTGCAGCGGCTCCATCGGGGCTTCGATGAATTCGGCCATTGTCCAGATCCGAATGCGGGCCTTCGCATGGACCGACCGCAGCACATCCAGATGTTTGCTTTCGATGCGCTGAAGCTCGGCCGCCTCAGCCCTCAGATCGGCGAAGTTGCGGTTGGTCTTGAACAGCGGCACCGCCCAGGCCCCCGAAATGACCGAGATCTGCGCATTCGGGTCCTTGGCCAGAAGCCAGCTGATTTTCTGATTATCGCCCGGCCCATACTGAAAAATCTGCCGTTCGCCCCGCGTGTTCCAGATCAGACTGGTCAGAAACGCCTTGGGTTCATAATCGCGGATCGCGGCGCTGTCGGGCAAACAGCCGTTGATCATGGTCTGGCCCCCGGCGAATTCGGCCCGGTCAGGCGCAAACAGATGGCCATGCACCCGCGCGCCCGTCGCCTTGGACAGCCAGGTTTCGAAATTGTCGAACAATTCGGTGAAGCCTTCGAACACGGAATAGGGGCTGCAGGTCACGCCATTCTCCCAATCCTCGTTCGGAAAACGGCTGTGCATGTACAGGCCCGGCCGCCCGCGCGTGCGGCGCTCCACGGCCTTGGCAAAGATACGGTCGATCTTGCCAGGGTTCGGTTCGGTCTGTTTCTGCGCGCCTTCAGGCGGGTTCAGGAACACCTCGTAAAGCCGGTTCGCCTGAGGCCAGATCTTGCGCGCGACAAAGCAGTCCGACCGGCGCAAAAGCTGCAGGTGATCGTCATAGAAAATATGCGGTTTGCCCTGGAAATCGAATTTCGAAAGGGTCAGCGACCGGCTTTCGATATTGCTTGAATAAAGCCGCACAAGCGTCTGGAAGTAACTCTCGTCCGGGATCCAGACCTGGCTGAAATACCGGTCATAGGCCTCACGCGCCGGATCCTGCAGGATGGCAGAAAGGGTTTGCCGGGTCAGACACCACCATTGACTGCCCATATGGGGCACAAGACCGGACGGTACTTTGCGTTTCAGGTGCAGCCTGCGCTGGATATCGACAGACAGATCGAAAAGCCGGCGATGGCGCTTCCACGAGAACGGAAAGCGCAAGGTAAACCGTTCTTCATCAAGCCCGCCCACGGTCCAGGGCACATCGGCGGTTGTGGCGCTTTCGATAAAATCGGTTCGGGGGCTGGCCGCCAGGTAATCAATCAGTTCATCAACCGGACGCAGCGGCAGGCAAGAGCCTGAGGTCAGGTAAACATGGCTCACATCGGCATAAGCTTTCAGCATCAGTTCCGACGCCGATTGCGTTGCCGCCACAAGCCCCCAGCGACCCCATTCGCAGCGGTGCCGCTTGGAAAACCGGATCAGCGGATCATCCGACAGGGCATCCTCGAACGCGCGATAGGCCTTGCGCGATACGTTCAGATCCACATGGATCACCACCGGACACCCAGCCGCCGTCCAGTGGCGCGCCACCTGTTCAGCCCTGTGCAGTGCGGTATGCACCAGCATGACGATACCGACCGTCATGCCCAGTTGCCTTTCGACATCAGGCCTAGAATCTCAAGCTGCCGCCAGTTGATGTATTTTTCGGACCATTTGCACCACAGCTCGGGGTTCTGAGCCAGTTGTTCGGCATAGGCGCGATATTCGACCGACGCCGAATAATGCTGTTTCCGCTCCAGCTCTTCCTGCGCCTTGTGGGTAAACGTGTCGATGAATTTGGCATGCAGTAGGACGCCTGACGCCTTCTCACCACCCCATTCGTCATAAACCAGATTCAGACCGCGCGGCAAAAGCATATGGGTCGAGCTGACATAGACATAGCGCCTGTCCCATTTCACCAGCGGGATCTTGTTCAGCGCGGGCGCCAGCGCCGGCTTTTCCGAAAAGAACACCCGTGCGCGCGGCCCGCCCTGTATCCACAGATTGCCGAAGCGCTTGTTCTTCTTGATCGTGTAATTGCCGCTGTCGAACCAGCAGGCAATTTCCATCGGGTCCTGGCCTTCAGAATAGGGCTGATCGTTCAGCGCGCCCTTGGGATACATGTCCAGAAGCATCGCACTGAACGACTTGATCGACGACGCATCCAGCCAGTCAGTAAGCGCACGCAATGGCCTTGTATCGCAGAACGGATAAACGAAGAACTCATCAGGATCGACCGTCAGCGTCCAGTGCCCATGCGCATGTTTGCGCTGCAGCCAGTTCAGCCAATCCACGCCATAGCGTGACTTCTTGTAACTGGCCCGCGTATGCCAGAGCGAGACATCAGGTTGGTCCGCAAGGTACTCATACGCGCCATCGGTGCTGTCATTGTCGACAAAGAAGAAGTGGTTCACACCCAGCCGGCGGTAATATTCCAGAAAATAGGGGAGCCGCACCTTTTCGTTCCGCTGGGTGCTGAACAGAAGGATATCGCCAGGCTTGATCTGACTGGTGCGGTCGACAACCGACTGAAGCTGACGCCGCTTGCGCAACGCCCGCACACGCCATCTTCGGCGTGACCATCTCAGGCGATAGGACTGCCAGAGGCCCAATCGTTCAACCCTTCATTCATTACCGAACGGTACACGGCCCCTCACATCGGCGTAAGGGCCAAGCGGAAATGATCGTCCCAGGTTGGCGCGCGAAACCCAACGGTTGATCCTGAAATCTGCTCGACCTTTGGCCCTTTTGACAGGCTCTGCACTGTATTAGCTAATAAATAGCGGTCCGTTGCTTTCAGGTAAACGGGAATGTCTGCCAGAGTTTCCCGGTAAACGGGCAGATCAAGGCAGATGACGGGCGTGCCCAGCGTGGCGGCTTCGATAGGGGGCAAGCCATATCCCTCGGCCTCACTGGGAAAGACCATCGCACGGGCGTTCTGCACCAGCGCGCTCAGGGCCGCGTCCGGCAGGCCCGGCAGTTCCCGCACCGGACCGTCTCTCGACAGCGCGTCAAGGCGGGCGAAGACGGCCTCATTTTTCCATCCGCGCGATCCGCAGATGTAAAGCCGGGGCACCTGATCGGCGGGCAGCTCATTGGTAAGCACCTCCCAGGCATCCAGAAGCAGCGCGTGGTTCTTGCGCGGCTCGATCGTGCCCACCGTGACGAAATAGGGCTGGGTGAGGTCGATATCGCCCGGCAATCCGGCGGGATCTGGCGGCGGCACCTCGACCCCCAGTGGTGCGACGACACCGGGTGGCGGATCACCCCATTGGCACATGTGATGCTCTGCCCGCTCCTGCGTATGGGCCGAGTTATAGATGATCTGGTCCGCAAAGTGCCGCACGCGTTTCAACCTGGCGCGAAACGCCTCTGGCGTGCCGGGGCGTTGGTATTGCGGGTAATCCAGCGGGATGGCGTCATGGATCAGCACGATGATCCGCGCCTTCAGATCATGTCGAACCGCCCAGAGGGTGCGATCCGTCAGGTTGCTGTGCCCGACATTCAGGTACTGCGCACCCGTTGGCAAATGCGTGCGCAACAGCCGTTCCAGCCGCGAAGGCAACGCGCGGGCGATGCACAGCCTGCGCAAATCGCTTTCGGCGCGCCGGACCGCCGGACCTTTCTTACGCGCACCCCATGACAACGCGTCCGCCCGGCCCCAGGGCTGCTGCCCGTCGAACCGCTCCAACAGTGCGAGCAGACCTGCCCGATCCAGAAGCACATAGCCCAGACTTGAGCGGACCAGCCCGAAACAAGGTGACGCGCCTTGAACCAGATGCCTTAAATAGGCCAGTTCGACCCGGTCCACGCCCGTCGGAACGCGGCCCGCCCGGCTGATCAGGCGGGTCAGGTCCAGCAGAAACGCATCGGGGTTATTTGTCGTAGTGGCCAGTTTGGTGCCATCTCCACGCGTCAGCGATCATCGTGTGCAGGTCGGACCGCTTGGGCCTCCACCCCAGTTCAGTCTCGGCGCGAAACGATCCCGATACAAGGCTTGCCGCATCCCCGCCGCGGCGGGGTCCCTCGTGAAACGGTACCTCCCGGTTGGTCACCGCGCGCGAGCTTGCAATCACCTCCCGAACAGAAAACCCACGGCCCGAGCCCAGGTTGAACACGCGGTTGGGCTTGCCCTCCATCAGCCAGGACAGGCCCAGCACATGCGCGTCCACCAGATCGGACACATGCGCGTAATCACGCACGCAAGTGCCGTCGGGTGTGTGGTAATCCGTGCCATAAACCGTCAGCGCATCGCGCTTGCCGTCGATCGCATCCAGCGTCAGCGGGATCAGATGCGTCTCGGGGCGGTGAAATTCTCCGACCTCGCCATCCGGATCGGCGCCCGCCACGTTGAAATAACGAAAGATCACGTGGTTCAGGCCGTGGCTTTCCCCGAAATTGCCAAGGATCTGTTCGATGGCCAGCTTGCTGGCGCCATAGGCGTTCAAAGGCTCTTGCCGCGTGGTTTCGTCCAGCGTGACGCCGTCATGGTCCCCATAGGTCGCACAGGTCGAAGAGAAGACAAACTTCAGGCACCCGGTGGCCACAGTCGCCTCGATCAGGTTCAGCGCACCGCCGACGTTGATCCGCCAGTACCGGCCCGGATCGCCCATCGCTTCACCCACCAGGGACAGGGCTGCGAAATGCATCACCGCGACGGGCTGGTATTTGGCAAACACCTCGTCGACCCGCGCGCGATCCATCAGGTCGCCCTCTTCAAGCGGTCCGAACTTGACGGCCTCCCGCCAGCCTGTCGCGAAATTGTCGAATGTCACGGGGGTAAACCCGGCAGCTTTCAGCGCCTTGCAGGCATGGGATCCGATATACCCCGCGCCCCCCGTCACCAACACATGCTGCGCCATGACGTCCGGTTCCGTTACTGGCTGGCCTTATCCATGGCGACAACCTCATGCAGGTATCGCGACAGGTCATCACGCAGATCTTCCCGCGCAAGACCGAAAGAAACCGTCGCCTGCAAAAACCCTGATTTAGAGCCGCAGTCAAAACGCTGACCCCGGAATCGCAGACCGTAAACGCCACGTTTGGGTTTTCCGATCTCCTGTGCGATGGCGTCGGTCAACTGTATCTCCCCACCGGCACCGGACTTGATCTTGTTCAGGTTCGACAGAACCGACGGGGTCAGAATGTACCGGCCGATCACCGCCAGGTTCGACGGCGCCTCTTCAGGCTTGGGCTTTTCGACCATGGACTTGACCTTGACGACCGACCCCATGTCTTCTTCAACGTCCAAGATACCATAGGCCGAGGTGCGTTCCGGCGGCACTTCCATCGCGGCGACCATGCAGCCGCCGGTTTCCTGATAGGCTTCGACCATCTGCTGCAGGCACGGTTTTTCCGCCGCGATCACGTCATCGGGCAACATGACGGCAAAAGGTTCATCGGCAATCAGACGACGCGCGCACCAGACCGCATGGCCCAGGCCCAGCGCCTTGTGCTGACGGATATAGGCGATCGCCCCGCTTTCCATATTGGTGGATTTCAGGGTCTCAAGAAGCGCATCCTTGCCCTTCTTGCGCAGTTCCTGTTCCAGCTGGGGGGCATGGTCGAAATAGTCTTCCAAAGCGCCTTTGCCGCGCGAGGTGACGAAGATGAACTCTTTGATCCCTGCCGCGCGCGCCTCGTCGATGGCGTATTGCACCAGCGGCCGATCCACCAATGTCATGATTTCCTTGGGCACCGATTTCGTCGCTGGCAAGAACCGTGTTCCCATGCCCGCCACCGGGAAAATCGCCTTGGTCACCTTCTTACGCATTCTGCCTCGCTCGCATGTGCTTCGCCACGCTGTTGCTGTCCGTGCCAGCTATTTTGCTGCCCATCACTTAACCAAGAAGCGCTGGGCGCGTCCATGACTACGCTCAAATTATTAACGGTTTCACCAAAATTGATGAAATTTACTGGTTTTTCGCCCAAAGCGTCGCTTCACGTTTGATCCGCTTGCTAAACCGCCAGAACGATAGCCAACGATCCGACCGCAGGCTTTTACCGAAAAGGCCACCTGTCTGCAGCCAATACCCAGGCATTTCATAGCGGCGTCTGTGAAACAGAGTTGTCGGCGAGAACGTATAAACGCAGGGAATTTTCCCCGATCTTGCGGCCTCGTCGGCTTGGGCTTGCAGGCGCTTTTTCGACCAGCTTCGACCCGCCAATGTGATGATTGGTTTTTCCGGGTCAGACGGGAAAGGCCTGAATGGGTCCGAAGCCCCTTCCAACGGCCCCAAAGCAGAGGCGGGACGCGCAAGCCCCTCTTCATATCCGCGGCGCAAACCACCCATGATCCGGCGCACGTCGCGCGGCTCTAGGCGGCCGTCGATCATGTATTGCACCAACCGCCGACGTTCTGCCTTGAGAATATCGGCCCAGCGCTCGTCCACATGTACCTCTGGACAATGGCGCGACAGGAACACGGCCCAGCTTGCCCCAAGTTGATGCAGGTCGCGGGGAACACGGTCAGCGCGCCGCGTCGCATTTTCGGCAAAGCCGTGATGCACCACGGCAAGGGGCAAAATCGCAGTGGCCGCGCCTGCCTGAGCAAGGCGCAGGTTCACATCGGTTTCGTCGAGGAAATAATGGTAATTCGGGTCAAATCCGCCCAGCTGCGCCAGAACTGATCGGCGAATGGCCATATTGGTGCCTTCCGTCTTGATCGCCCGGCCCGGTGACGGGGTCAGCACCAATGCTGTGTCCTCGGAAATCTCAATCGGGCGGATTTGACCGGCAAGATCCACGGAATGTGCCGCCCATTGCCACGAGATCCCGTTGCGCCCGCGCACAAAACCGCCAGCGGCGCTGACGGACGGGTCCTGAAACGGAGCTGCAAGGTGGCGCAGCCAGCCGGGTTCGGGCACCGCGTCATCGTCGATAAAGGCCACGATATCGCCCGCCGCGGCTTCGACCCCCAGATTGCGCGCGACCGAGATATTGGGTTCATCAAACGCAATCGTTTTGACATCCCCCGCCCCCGGCCAGCGCCACACGGCCTCCAGCCCTTGCGGATCGGCCACGACGATCACCTCGAACGGGGCATAGCGCAGTTGCGCAATTCCGGTCAGGCATCGGATCAGGGCCGCAGGGCGGCCTCTGCTGACCACGATGATGCTGACCGGAACTGCGGTCATTCAAGCCCCATCTCGACCATCATGGCTTCGATCTTGGGCACATCCTCGGGGTTGTTCAGCTCCCAGAACTGGCGGCCGCGGGCTTCGACCTCGACACAAAGAACCTTGCGCCCGTTTTCCATGAAGCGCAGCTGTTCCAGCCCCTCCAGTTGCTCAAGCGGGCCAACGGGCCATCCCGGATAGGCCGCCAGTGCATCGGGGCGATAGGCATAGACACCCACATGGTGGAAAACCGGCGTGGGATCGGCTTCAGCATAATGCGACGCCGTGAACGGCACGACTTCTTTCGAGAAATACATCGCGTGGTGATCGCGGTCGAATACGGCCGTTGTACCCCCCACGCGTCCCGCTTTCCTGTCGGCCAGCAGACCATTCAGCGCCGCGCCGTCACAGCGCAGAACGGGGGTTGCGATCTCGGCCTCCGGCGCGTTTTGCAGACCGCTTACTAGCCCCTCGACGAACCAATGGGGGGTCAGGGGCGCGTCGCCCTGCAAGTTGACTACGATCTCGAACCCGCCGCCCAGCGCTGCATGCGCCTCAGCACAGCGTTCGGTACCGTTCGCACAGGTTTCCGAGGTCATCACAACCTCGGCCCCGAAGCCGTCGCAGGCGTCGCGGATACGTTCATCATCTGTGGCAACCACCACGCGGTCGGCCCCGCTCACGGCGATGGCTGCGCGCCAGGACCGTTCAATCAGGCTGCGCGCCTGACCGGAAGACCCTGTCAGATTGACCAGAGGTTTGCCCGGATACCGGGTAGAGGCGAAACGGGCCGGAATGACGATCAGAACAGACATCACGCACCTTTCAGGGTTACGTTAGGGGCGAAAGCGATGAAGAACGGGTTTTCAAACCCATCCTTGCCATATGTCAGCGGGCTGTGATCATCGAACCGCACAACCTGACCGCCAGCCCCGGCCAGAACCGCATGTCCTGCCGCGGTGTCCCACTCCATCGTGCGGCCAAGCCGGGGGTACAAATCGGCCTCTCCGGTCGCGACCAGACAGAACTTCAGCGAAGACCCGGCGCTGGTCATGTCGCGAACGTCATATTTCGCGATATAGTCGTCGGTCGCTTGATCGCGGTGCGATTTGCTCGCCACCACCATCAGCGCCCCATTGTCCGGCGTACTGACCGAGATCGCCTTGGTCTCTCCCGGCCTGCCAGGATCGAAGGGGCCGGTTTCCTCGACCGTCTGGCCATCGGCGGTCGTATAGAACATCCGCTTGCGCGCAGGCGCATAGACCACACCGCGCGTAGGCACTCCTGCTTCGACCAAAGCGATATTCACGGTGAAATCACCGCGCCGGTTGACGAACTCCTTGGTGCCGTCCAGCGGATCGACAATCAGGAAGGTATCGCCGGACTGGGCATGAGAATCCGCCTGCTCCTCGGTGACCAGCATCAGATCAGGAAACGCCTCCCTCAGACCGGCGGAAATCAGGGCATCGGCCGCTTCATCCGCCGCAGTCACAGGGCTTTCATCGGATTTCGTCTTCACCTCGAAATCATCAGCGTCATAGATCTCCATTATCACATCACCTGCCTCGATCGCGAGGCGGCGCAAAACGGGGATGAGGGATTCATATGACACTTGGAAAACTCCGTTTTCGCTTCGATTGATCTGACATCATGATGCACTTATGCTGACCCCATAACGGAACAGCAAGAATTCCGTCATATTTTGAGGCAGTCCTAATAGGATCCGCAGAACATGTTTGAACAGGTACGGCGCCGAAGCCGTCTGAGCGCTGGGCTTGGCATGGCCGAAGTGGTCTATCACTCGGTCGTTCGCGACGTGCGCAAACAGCACGGCAACGCCTTCCTGGCGATCCTCGTGAATATGCTGCAGATCATCATTTTCGTCGCTGTCTTCTATGTCATGTTCGAACTTCTGGGTCTGCGCACGGCAGCGGGCGCGATCCGTGGTGATTTCCTGATCTATCTGCTGTCCGGCATCTTCCTTTACATCACCAACATCAAGACGCTGGGCGCGGTAATGGGTGCGGCGGGGTCGACCAGCGCAATGATGCTGCACGCACCGATGAACACCATCGTGGCCATTGCAGCGGCCGCCTTTGGCGCCCTTTACACTCAGGTTCTGACATTGGTTGTGATCCTTTTCGGATACCACGTCATCATCAGCCCGGTGACAATCGACGATCCGGGCGGCGCTTTCATGATGTTCCTCTTGGCCTGGTTCTCCGGTATCGCCATTGGGCTGCTGCTTCTGGCGTTCAAGCCCTGGTTTCCGACCGCCGCGATGATCATCGCAACCATCTACAAACGCGCCAACATGATTGCATCCGGCAAGATGTTCGTGGCCAACAGCCTGCCTGGCTTTATGCTTGCCATGTTCGACTGGAACCCGCTGTTCCACATCATCGACCAAACCCGTGGCTATGCCTTTGTCAATTACTTCCCGCGCAACACGAATTGGGAATACCCGCTGATCGTGTCCTGCTGTTTCATCGTGCTGGGGCTGATGGGCGAATTCTTCACCCGCCGCCACGAATCCCGCAGTTGGGAGGCGCGCCGGTAAACCCGGTCACTCCACCACTCGCAGCGTCAGGTTGATGCGCCCGCCCTTGGGCAACAGGCTGGACGATTTGAACCGGATCCTGTCCACCCCGTGGTAGGTCAGCCGTGCCTCGCCCCCCATGACCACCACATCCCCCGATCCCAGCCAGATCGATTCCGTCTTCCCACCGCGCGTGGGATTGCCTATCCGGAACAACGCGTCATCCCCCAAAGAGATCGACAGAACCGGCCAGGAGAAGTCGGCCTCGTCCTTGTCCTGATGCAGACCCATCCGCGCATCTTCACCGTAATAGTTGATCAGACAGCAATCCGGCATCCGCTGATCGCTGACCAGGTCGCGCCAGACGTGAAGAATCTGGTCGGGAATGGCAGGCCAGGGCTGCCCGCCCGGATGCCGGTCGACATAGCGATACCCGCGCCTGTCCGAAAACCAGCCCAGCCGCCCGGCCGAACTCATCCTCACCCGCATGGGCTTGCCATAGGGCGTATCGGGCCGGTAAAGCGGCGCCGCTTTCAGCAAATCGCGCAAGGCATCAACCATCTGCTTTTGCGCAGATGCGTCCAGAAAGCCTTTGTGGATGTGAAAACCGCATAGCTTCAGCACCATCCGCGCCTTAATCCTTTCCAAGCAAAACCCAAAAAATACCCCGAAGATTCCCGAAAACACACGCTTCAGAACGGTTGCAGGGTCGCATTACCGTCCTTATATACGCCGGGACGCGCAAGGGGCACGCCCCACGCGCCATTCACTTTCGGGGCAGGGATGCCGGAACGGGTCCGGGCCTCGGGTAATCGCCTTGAATAGATAAGGGATGAACAACATGGCCAAAGTCATCGGTATCGACCTTGGAACCACAAACAGCTGCGTTGCCATCATGGACGGCTCTCAGCCCAAGGTTATCGAAAACTCCGAAGGGGCGCGCACCACGCCCTCGATCGTCGCCTTCACAGATGATGAGCGTCTGGTCGGACAGCCTGCAAAACGCCAGGCGGTGACAAACGCAGATAACACGATTTTCGGCGTCAAACGCCTGATCGGCCGCCGGTTCGACGATGCGGACCTGGCGAAAGACAAGAAAAACCTGCCCTTCGCTGTGATCGACGGCGGCAATGGCGACGCCTGGGTCGAGGCCAAGGGCGAGAAATACTCCCCCAGCCAGATCTCCGCGTTCATTCTGGGCAAGATGAAAGAAACCGCCGAAAGCTATCTGGGTGAGGAAGTGACCCAGGCAGTCATCACGGTTCCCGCCTATTTCAACGACGCCCAGCGTCAGGCCACCAAAGACGCAGGCAAGATCGCCGGTCTGGAAGTGCTGCGGATCATCAACGAACCGACAGCCGCCGCCCTGGCCTATGGTCTGGACAAGGAAAACACCCACACCATCGCGGTCTATGACCTTGGTGGCGGTACCTTTGACGTGACCATCCTGGAAATCGACGATGGCCTGTTCGAGGTGAAATCCACCAACGGGGACACGTTCCTGGGTGGTGAAGACTTCGACATGCGCATCGTGAACTACCTTGCTGAGGAGTTCAAAAAGGAACACAGCGTCGATCTGACCAAAGACAAGATGGCCCTGCAGCGTCTGAAAGAAGCTGCCGAAAAGGCCAAGATCGAACTGTCTTCCTCCAGCCAGACCGAAATCAACCAGCCCTTCATCTCGATGGGGTCGGACGGTCAGCCGCTGCACATGGTCATGAAACTGACCCGCGCCAAGCTGGAAAGCCTGGTGGGCGACCTGATCAAATCCTCCCTGAAACCCTGCCAGGCCGCGCTGAAAGACGCCGGTCTCTCGGCCAGCGACATTGACGAGGTTGTTCTGGTCGGCGGTATGACCCGCATGCCCAAAGTCGTTGAGGAAGTGACCAAGTTCTTCGGGAAAGAGCCGCACAAAGGCGTGAACCCCGACGAGGTTGTCGCCATGGGCGCCGCCATCCAGGCCGGTGTTCTGCAAGGCGACGTCAAGGACGTGGTCCTGCTGGACGTTACCCCGCTTTCGCTGGGCATCGAAACGCTGGGTGGCGTGTTCACCCGTCTGATCGACCGCAATACGACGATCCCGACCAAGAAGTCGCAGATCTTCTCGACCGCCGAAGACAACCAGAACGCTGTGACGATCCGGGTCTTCCAGGGCGAACGCGAAATGGCCGCCGACAACAAGATCCTGGGCCAGTTCAACCTGGAAAACATCCCGCCCGCACCGCGCGGCATGCCCCAGATCGAGGTGACCTTCGACATCGACGCCAACGGCATCGTGTCCGTGTCGGCCAAGGACAAGGGTACCGGCAAGGAACAGAAGATCACGATCCAGGCTTCGGGTGGCCTCAGCGATGAGGACATCGAAAAAATGGTCAAGGACGCCGAGGAGAATGCCGAAGCGGACAAGGCCCGTCGCGAGCTGATCGAAGCCAAGAACCAGGCCGAATCCCTCATCCATTCGACCGAAAAGTCGATGGAAGAGCATGGCGACAAAGTGGATCCCACCACGATCGAGGCCATCGAACTGGCGATCTCGGCGCTCAAAGACGATCTGGAGAAAGAAGACACCGGCGCAGACAAGATCCGCGCAGGTATCCAGAACGTGACCGAAGCCGCGATGAAGCTGGGCGAGGCGATCTATAAGGCCAGCCAGGAAGAGGACGACGGTGAACCCGCCGCCGCGGATCAGGCGCATGACGACGATATCGTCGACGCCGAATTCGAAGACCTGGATGATGACAAACGTGCGTAAGGCGTAAAGCCGGAGCGCAATCAGGGCCGGTCCGGCATCCGGGCCGGCCCGATTTGTTCCGGTGAGAGGGGCAATACGATGTCAAAACGCGATTATTACGACGTTCTGGGAATATCCAAAGGCGCATCCGCCGAAGAGATCAAGAAAGCCTATCGCACAAAGGCGAAAGAGCTTCACCCCGACCGCAACGCGGACAATCCCGATGCAGAGGCGCAGTTCAAAGAAGCGAACGAAGCCTATGAAGTTCTGAAAGACGCGGACAAGAAGGCGGCCTATGACCGCTTCGGCCACGCTGCCTTCGAAGGCGGCATGGGCGGCGGCGGGCGGCCCGGCGGTGGCTTTGGCGGCGGGCAGGGCGATTTTACCAGCGCCTTCTCGGACGTGTTCGACGATCTGTTCGGCGATTTCATGGGGGGCCGTGGCGGAGCCGGCGGACGCCAGCGCGCCGCGCGCGGATCCGACCTTCGGTACAACCTGCGCGTCACATTGGAAGAGGCGTATTCAGGCCTGCAGAAAACCATCAAGGTGCCCACGCTTACCGCCTGTGGGTCTTGCGCTGGCAGCGGCTCCGAAGGTTCGTCCGAACCGACCTCCTGCCCCACCTGTTCGGGCATGGGCAAAGTCCGCGCGCAGCAGGGCTTCTTCACGGTTGAACGGACCTGCCCGACTTGTTCCGGCATGGGCCAGATCATCAAGAACCCTTGCAAGACCTGCGGCGGTGCCGGCCGGGTCGAAAAAGAACGCGCCTTGAACGTCAACATCCCCGCCGGTGTCGAAACCGGCACCCGCATCCGCCTTGCCGGCGAAGGCGAGGCAGGGATGCGCGGCGGCCCTCCGGGCGATCTTTACATCTTTGTCGAGGTGACCCAGCACGAGCTGTTCGAACGCGACGGCTCCAGCCTGTTCTGCCGCGTGCCGGTCAGCATGGCAAAAGCCGCGCTGGGCGGGTCGATCGAAGTGCCCACCATCGATGGTGGCCGCGCCCGTGTGCAAATCCCCGGCGGCAGCCAGTCAGGCCGTCAGATGCGCCTGCGTTCCAAGGGCATGCCCGCCCTGCGCGGCGGCCCGCAGGGCGACATGTTCATCGAACTGGCGGTGGAAACCCCGGTCAATCTGACCTCGCGCCAGAAAGAGCTTTTGGAGGAATTCGAGAAGCTCAGCGAAGACAACAACCCGGAAAGCAAAAGTTTCTTTTCCAGCGTGAAGTCTTTTTGGGACGGGATGAAGGGCTGACGCCCCCAGCGACGCCCCGGGCCTGACCCGGGGCCTCTGCCCGCCTCTGGACGTTGCCCTATGCCACGGCGCATCATGCGCTCCATGACGATCCTTGGGCAATCCGAACGAACCACCCTGCGCCGGCTGTGCCCCACAGATTTGGACGCCTTCCTGGCCTATCGCGGCGATCCGATCGTGGCGCTTTATCAAAGCTGGGCACCCATGTCGCGCGAGACCGCCCTTGGGTTTCTTGCCGCCTGCGAAACTGCGCCGCTTTTCGCGCCGGGCGAATGGTGCCAGATCGCGATTGCGAATGCCGAGAATACGCTGATTGGCGATATGGGCCTGTTCCTCTCTGACGACAGCGCCCATGCCGAACTGGGCATCACCCTCGCCCGACCGCATTGGGGGCAAGGCCATGCCATATCCGCCATGACTATGGCCATTGATCTGGTCTGGGCGCAAAGCCCCGCACGCGCGATCCGTGCCTGGGGCGATCAGCGCAACACGCGCTCCATTGCCTTGATGCAGCGCCTTGGCATGACCCATCTGGGCACCGAAACCTCCAACATCGTGGAAGAGGCATTTATCCTGCACCGACCAAAGGGGCGTTAACCGGTTTTTCACCATCCGCGGGCACTCTGCCGCGCATGACCCGACACTCCGCCTTCGAAGAAGCCCCGCAAACCCTGTTCGACCTGGACGAGGCTGTTCCCCTTCCCCTGCCGAAGGGCCAGAAACTCCCCTCCTACATCGCCGATCACCGCAAACGCCTGCGCGCCCGGTTTCGGGAGGGTGGCGCGCAAGCCCTGCCGGATTACGAACTGTTGGAACTTGTCCTCTTCCGCGCCATCCCCCGACAGGACGTGAAGCCGCTGGCCCGTGACCTGATCGACTGCTTCGGCGATTTCAACCGGGTCATCACTGCGTCGGACCCCCAGTTGAAAGAGGTGAAGGGCGTGGGCGAGGCCGTGATCACAGAACTCAAGCTCATCGAAGCCGCCGCACAGCGGCTGGCCCGCGCACGGGTGCTGCAGCGCCATGTCATCTCAAGCTGGGATGCGGTGCTGGATTACTGCCACACCACCATGGCCCACCGCGACACCGAACAGTTTCGTGTGCTGTTCCTAGACCGCAAGAACACCCTGATCGCGGATGAGGAACAGGCCAAAGGCACCGTGGATCACGTGCCCGTCTATCCGCGTGAGATCGCCAAACGCGCGCTTGAGCTGAACGCATCCGCCCTGATCCTGGTGCACAACCACCCGTCAGGCGATCCGACACCCAGCCAATCGGATATCGACATGACCACACAGGTTCAGCGCGCGTGTCAGGCGCTGGATCTGACCCTGCATGACCACCTGATTATTGGAAAAGAACGGGAACTGAGCTTTCGCGCACAGGGGTATTTGTAAGCGGAATTACTTCACCCAGACCTCAACCCGGCGATTGACCTGTCGGCCCCAGGCGCTGTCATCGCAGGCCATGGGCATCGCCTCTCCATAGGCTTCGATCTTCAACTCTACCCGGCCCGGCGTCACCGCCTCTGCCGCGGCGGTGACCGCATCGCGCACCGCCGTGGCCCGTCGGCGGGCAATCTCCAGATTGGCGGGGGCAGGCCCTTCGCCGTCGGAAAAGCCGACAAAACTCAGGCTGCGCGCGTCGTAAACCCCGGCTTCAATGGCGCGGGCCAATTGCTCCACATTCGACCGTGACTGCGCATCCAACCGCGTTGACCCGGTTTCGAACCGGAAGGACGTGGTCAGCCGCGTCATCGGCCGCAATGTAGACACCATACGCTGAATTTCATCCAGCGTGACCTCTTCCCCGGCCGAGGAAATCGCATTGGCGAACCGATCCCCCTGACGATTGATCGGGATTTCTTCGGGCGCCTGATCCACGAAACCCACGCGCCTGATCACGATCTGCGCGGCCGGTCCCCGGAGATAGCCCAGGAATTCCCGCGCCAGCTTCGGCAGGCGCCTTGCCGGCATGTACAGAAACATGGGCGAGGTCAGCGGATAATCCTCTGTCTTGATCGTGCGCCGCGTCGCCTCCAGCGTGAAGCCGCAACTGCCCGTCAATGTCAGCATCCGGGCGTTCCCCACCTCGGCAAAGCTGACAAGGCCCAGGCCGAACGGATCGGTGGTAACCGCACGTGACAAAGCGCTGCTGACGCGGTGGCGCACCACATCGTCAGGCAACACAGCGCCCACGGGGCGCAAAAGCCGGTCTTCCACCGCTTGCGCCAGACCCGATCCGGCATCCGGCAGATGCAGGGTAATGGGTGCGTCCGGCCCGCCCAGATCGGCCCAGTTCGTGATTTTCCCCGAAAAGGCCGCCGCCAGATCGGGCATGGAAATCGCCTTGACCGGATTGCCCGGCGATACGATCGGCACCATTGCGTCCAGCGCCAGAACACGGCTGCGATTGCGGTCGGTCATGTCGCCCATGCCCGCTTCGCGTGCGCGGGTGCGTTCTTCGGGACGGATTTCGCGCAGGGCCAGCACGATATCGGCCTCATCGGCCAGGAGATCGGCGAACCCCTCATCCGTCGTGGTCACCCGGAAGCCGAACCGCGCCAGTGTCTTCTGCGTCTGCCCGTCGCTCAGGAAGAAATCCACATGGGTTTCGTCCAGATTGCTGCGGCGCACGCGGTACCCGTTGCGCAGGGCAAACCCCTCCAGCAGCGCGGGCATCAGAACCTCGGCCATGGTCGAGGATCCGGAGAAATCCACCTCAGCCACGAAATCCAGAAGATTGGGGCAACCCGGCCCTTCGCAGGTCACGCCCGACCCGTCGACGGTCAATTCGCCATAGACCGTGTCGACACGGTAAAACTCACCGTCAAAGCCCAGAAGAGTGCCGGTGATTTCGACACCGCCATCGCGTGACGTCAGCGTCACGTCCTGCGCTGTCGCGGCCAGCGGCGTGATCAAAAGAAGAAGTGCGGCGAAAATCGCCGCACCTTTGGAACCCAGCATGAGGCCTCGAACGGTCGCGGATCAGTTGGCCGCGATTTTCAGGTCATCCACCAGATTATTCAACACCAGAAAGTCACCAATCGACGAACATTCCGGCACGGCAAGCGTCAGATATTGCGTGCGCAGGGTGCCATCGGATTTCACCTCAAGCGATTGCGCCTCGATATCCTGGCCGCAGTTCTGTGCGGTCACTTCCGCCTCGACGCTCAGCGCGATATCGCCGCTGCGCGAGGCCGTGCCGGTCGGGAAGGTGTAAACTTCAACAACACGGGGGGCCAAAGCCACGTTATCGCCCAATCGGGTCATGAACCCGCCCTGGCCCAGCGCGGCCGCGGTCACTTCGCGTGCGGCACCCGACCAGACATGGCCATCGCTGCCATATTCGGCGCCATATTCACGCGCGTGCAGTTCAAATCCCATGTCACCGGCCCATTGCAGAACGACCCGGTCATAGAACATCAGCGACGGCACGTCGGCAGTGGCCACGGCCCCTTCGCCATTTGCGAATTCAACGATCAGAACGGCGGTTTCCGACAAGGCAGGCACCAGCGTGCTCATTGCGCCGGTGTCATCGGTCGCAGCCGTGAACATCATACCGTTGTGGTGAACCACAACCCGTTCACCCGGCAGACAAGGCGCGGTCACGTCCAGCTTCACCATCGCACCTGCATCAACGGTCGCCACGGCATCGATGCCGCAGGTGACTTGGGGCGCTTCGGGTTCAGATGGCATGCCCGGCAGGGTGGTATCGGCCAGTGCAGCGGTCTGCACCTCTTTCGCGATCTCTGCTTCGGGTTCTGATTTCGGATCGGCGGGTGCCACGATCTCGGTCATGGCCGCGGCCTCAGCGGGCTTCGGCTCAACCAGTTCGGCATTTTGCTGCGGCTCGTTTCGAACCGGGAAGGCGGGTTCGCTCAGCGGTTTGAAATCCGCCCGTGCAACGGGTTCGATCGGCGCGGCGGCTGTTCCGGTATCGGAGGCCGCATTCTGCATGAAAAAACCAATGCCGATGGCACACAGAAGCGTGCCGCCAATTGTGATGATGCGTGTTTTATTCATTGCTCGTTACCCCTGAACGCACCTCGGAAGGCGTCTGGTTGCGCGCAGCGTCGCAAACAATCAGGGCAATGCTGTGGCACCCATCGGGAACCATCATGGCAAAAGTCGGGCACCCCTTAGACGAGGCGCCCGTGGCAATGTTTGAACTTCTTGCCGGAACCGCAGGGACATTTCTCGTTCCGGCCAGGGCTGCCCCAGGTGGACGGGTCGTCTTCGACAAATCCGGGCGCGGCCTCTCCGGGCTGGACTTCGGGCTCGGGCTCGGGCGCGGGTGGTTGCAGGCTGGCCTGTTGCGCGGCCATCTGCGCCATGATCTCGCGCTGTTGTTCTTCGGTCAGCGGCTGGATACGTGACAAATCGCGGGTCACATCCTGGCGCAGGCTGTCCAGCAGGTTTTCGAACAGCTGGAAGGATTCGTTCTTGTATTCGTTCAGCGGATCGCGCTGCGCATAGCCACGGAACCCGACGACCGACCGCAGATGCTCAAGCGTCAGAAGATGCTCGCGCCACTTGGTGTCGATAGTGTTCAGCAGAACCTGTTTTTCGATATTGCGCATGGTGTCGGGGCCGAAATCGACGGCCTTTTTCGCCATCATTTCATCGCTGGCCTTGGTCAGGCGTTCGATGATGTGTTCATCATCGACACCTTCCTCATTGGCCCAGTCCACCACCGGCACATCCAGCGACAGCTGTTCTTTCACCGCCTCGTGCAGACCTTCGGTATCCCACTGATCGGCATATGTGTTTGGCGGCAGATAGGTTGTCACCAGATCGTCGATCACCTGATGACGCATATCGGTCGAGATTTCCGAGACATCATCCGCCGCCATGATCTCGCGGCGCTGGTTGAAGATCAGCTTCCGCTGGTCGTTCATCACGTCATCGAATTTCAGGATCTGCTTGCGCATGTCAAAGTTGCGGCCTTCGACCTTCGCCTGCGCGCGTTCCAGCGATTTGTTCACCCAGGGGTGAATGATCGCCTCGCCTTCTTTCATGCCCAGCGTCTTCAGCACCTTGTCCAGCCGTTCCGACCCGAAAATGCGCATAAGGTCATCTTCCAGCGACAGGTAAAACGCCGTGCGGCCAGGATCGCCCTGACGGCCCGACCGGCCGCGCAGCTGGTTGTCGATCCGGCGGCTTTCATGCCGTTCGGATGCCAGAACATAAAGCCCGCCCGCCTCGATAACCTTCTGCTTTTCTTCGGCGTGACGTGCCTCTTCTTCGGCGCGCAGCTGTTCGGGATCGGCTTCGGGGTTTTCGGCCAGCGCCTGCAGCACTTTCAGCTCAACATTGCCGCCCAACTGAATGTCGGTGCCGCGGCCTGCCATGTTGGTCGCGATCGTCACCGCGCCCAACTTGCCGGCTTCGGCGATGATCTGCGCCTCTTGCTCGTGCTGGCGTGCGTTCAGAACGTTATGCGCGATCCCGGCCTGGGTCAGAAGCTGGCTGAGCTGTTCCGACTTCTCGATTGACGTGGTGCCAACCAGAACCGGCTGACCCTTTTCATTCGCCTTTTTGATCTCGTCGATCATGGCGTTGTATTTCTCGCGGACGCTGGAATAAACCTTGTCGTCTTCATCCACCCGCGCGATGGGCTTGTGCGTCGGCACTTCGACAACGCCCAGACCATAGATTTCCTGGAATTCCTCGGCCTCGGTCGCGGCGGTACCGGTCATGCCCGACAGCTTGTCATACAGCCGGAAGTAGTTCTGGAAAGTGACACTGGCCAACGTCACGTTTTCAGGCTGGATCGACACGCCTTCCTTGGCCTCAATCGCCTGATGCAACCCATCGGACAGGCGGCGTCCCGGCATCATCCGGCCGGTGAATTCGTCAATCAGCACGACGTTGCCGTCGCGCACGATGTAATCCTTGTCCTTCTGGAACAGCTTCTGCGCCCGGAGCGCCTGGTTCACATGGTGAACGATTGTGGTGCTTTCGGGGTCATAAAGGCTCTGACCTTCGTCCAGCAGACCGGCCTCGTGCAGTTTCTCTTCAAGAAACTCGTTGCCTTCATCGGTGAAGTTCACCGCGCGCTGCTTTTCGTCGATCTCGTAATGATCGTCCTGAATGCTTGGGATCAGGTCATTGATGGTGATGTAAAGATCACTGCGATCCTGCGACGGCCCCGAGATGATCAGCGGCGTCCGCGCTTCGTCAATCAGGATCGAGTCGACCTCGTCCACGATGGCAAAGCTGTGGTGCTTCTGAAACAGCTGCGACAGCTCGGATTTCATATTGTCGCGCAGGTAATCAAAGCCGAATTCATTGTTCGTGCCGTAAACGATATCGCTGGAATAGGCCTCCAGCTTTTCCTCGTTCGGCATGTTCGAATAGATGCAGCCGGTCCTCATGCCCAGCGCGGAAAACACCTTGCCCATCCATTCGCTGTCACGCTTGGCCAGGTATTCGTTCACCGTCACGACATGCACGCTCTCGCCCGACAGCGCGTTCAGATAGGCCGGGAATGTGGCCACAAGGGTCTTGCCCTCACCCGTCTTCATCTCGGCGATATTGCCCTGATGCAGGAAGATGCCGCCCATCAGCTGCGTGTCGAAGGCGCGCAGGCCCAAGGTCCGGCGCGCGGCCTCCCGGCAGTTGGCGAAGGCTTCCTGCAACAGGTCGTCCAGGCTTTCGCCCCCGGCAAACCGATCGCGCAGCTCTTGTGTTTTGCTGATCAGCGCGTCGTCGCTCAGCGCCTCGAATTCCGGCTCAAGGGCGTTGATGCTCTCGACCAGAGGGCGTGTCGCCTTGATCTTGCGATCATTGGGTGTGCCAAACACCTTTTTGGCGATTGTTCCGAGTCCCAGCATGCTCTCTCCGACGGATCTGACCTAATCGTGCTTGGGCCCATCTTGCCGCCCCCGCACGCAGCCCGTAGATACGAAGGTAGAAAAGGCCTTGCCCAAGCCTCTCAGCGATGTAAGGGCCGGGCGAAACAGTGTCAACGCCGTGCCCTGTCGCGGCCCTGAAACAGGACCTCTTCTTATGCGTAAAGGTGTCACATTCCTGACAACTCTGGTACTCGCGGGCGCTTTGGCGCTCCCCGTCAAGGCTCAGGACACGCCGTCGCCTGATACAGTCGTGGCAACGGTCAACGGCACCGATATCACACTGGGTCATGTGATCGTCGCGTTTTCCACCCTTCCCGCACAGTATCAGCAGCTGGATCCGAATGTGCTTTTGCCCGGCATTATCGACCAGCTTGTCCGCCAGGCCGCCCTCGCGCAGTCCTTTGACGGCGAACCCAGCCTTGCCGCGCGCCTCGCGCTTGAGAATGAAGAACGGTCCCTTATCGCCGGTGAAGCGGTCGAAATCGTCATGCGCGAGGCCGTCACCGCAGAAGCCGTTCAGGAGACGTATCAGGCGCTTTATGCCAATGGCACGGCGGGCGAGGAGTATAACGCCTCCCACATTCTGGTCGAAACCCAGGAGGAAGCGCAGGCCATCATCACCGAACTGGAAGGCGGGGCTGATTTCGCCACGCTGGCGCAGGAAAAATCCACCGGCCCCAGCGGACCCAGCGGCGGTGAACTGGGCTGGTTCGGCCCGGGCCGCATGGTGCCCGATTTCGAAGCCGCCGTTATCGCGCTGGACGTGGGCGCAATCTCGCAACCGGTGCAGACGCAATTCGGCTGGCACGTGATCAAACTGAACGACACGCGCACCGTGGACGCCCCCGCGCTGGAAGAGGTGCGGTCCGATATCGAACTGGAAATCCGCCAGCAAGCCGTCAGCGAACATATCGAGGCACTGGTGGCAGAGGCCGACATCGTACGCCCCGACCTAAGCGATCTGGACCCAAGCGCGATTTCCAACCTCGACTTGTTGAGTGACTAAAATGGCCGGCCCCGTTTCGCCCCTGGCGCCCGAACGTTTCCCGGTTCTTCCTGTCATTGACGGAGTAACATTCGCCGCCACTGCCGCTGGCGTGCGATACAAAGGCCGCACCGATGTGATGCTGGCCCTTTTGCAGCCGGGTACATCGGTTGCGGGGGTTTTCACCAAATCTTCCACCCGCTCTGCCCCGGTTCTGGATTGTCAGGCCAAACTGGGCGGCGATGCCTCGGCCGGGGCTGCGATCCTTGTGAACTCAGGGAATTCCAACGCCTTTACAGGGCACTATGGACAAACCTCGGTGGCCGAGATCTGTGCGGCCGTTGCCCAGGCCACCGGCCTGCCCCAAGCCCGCGTCTTCACCTCCTCCACCGGGGTGATCGGCGAACCGCTGCCCCATGACCGCATCATCGCCAAGCTGGATGAACTGGCTGGCGCTCAGGATGCCACAGGTATCGAAGCCGCCGCGCGCGCCATCATGACCACCGACACCTTCCCGAAAGGCAGCGCCACGCAGGTCGACGTGGGGGGCACAACCGTCTCAATCGCGGGGATTGCCAAGGGCAGCGGCATGATCGCGCCCGATATGGCGACGATGCTGGTCTATGTCTTCACCGATGCCAAAATCGCCCAGCCCGATCTGCAGGCGATGGTCAGCGAACTGAACGCGAAAACCTTCAACTGCATTACCGTCGACAGCGACACGTCGACGTCAGATTCCCTCCTGCTGTGTGCAACCGGTGCGTCGGGTGCCGATGTCACGGGAAACGCAGCGTTCAAGGACGCTCTGCATCAGGTTATGCAAGACCTTGCCCATCAGGTTGTCCGTGATGGCGAAGGCGCGACCAAATTCGTTGAGATCGCCGTGACCGGTGCCGCCAATGATTCCGACGCGCATACCCACGCCATGTCCATCGCCAATTCGCCCTTGGTCAAAACCGCGATTGCCGGCGAAGACCCCAACTGGGGCCGTATCGTCATGGCGATCGGCAAATCCGGCGCGGCAGCGGATCGCGACAAGCTTAGCGTTTCTTTCGGGGATGTTCTGGTTGCCGAAAACGGCTGGGTCAGCCCGACTTACAAAGAAGCCGACGGCGCAGCCTGCATGAAACAGGAAAACATTCAGGTCAGTGTCGATCTGGGCCTGGGCTCTGGCAGCGCCACCGTCTGGACCTGCGATCTGACCCATCGCTATATCGAGATCAACGCGGATTACCGTTCGTGATGAAAACGGTCCTTGTTTCTGCGGTCGCGCTAATTGACGTGGACGGGCGTGTGCTTCTGGCCCAACGGCCCGAGGGCAAGTCGATGGCGGGCCTGTGGGAGTTTCCGGGCGGCAAGGTCGAGCCCGGCGAAACCCCCGAAGCCGCCCTGATCCGCGAGCTGGAGGAAGAGCTGGGGATCAACACGTGGTCCTCCTGCTTGGCCCCTCTGACTTTCGCCAGTCATTCCTATGCCGATTTCCACCTGCTGATGCCGCTGTTCGCCTGCCGCAAATGGGAGGGAACTCCGGCCTCGCGCGAAGGCCAGACGCTGAAATGGGTGCGCGCGAATGATCTGCGCAACTATCCCATGCCCGAGGCCGATATTCCCTTGATCCCCATATTGCGTGACTGGCTCTGATCCACAATTAGCCTAAAAACAAAGCATATGCCTGAATTTCAGTCGCGTTTTTCATCGGCGGAAAACTGTTAACGAAAACTTTCCTTCTTCAGGATTGACGCTATTTCGCGTACAATCCTGCGCAGCTGAAAGTCATTTGGGGGACTGACATGCTCAAGACGATTACGGTTGGTTCCTGTGTCTCCATTCAGGGGCTGTATGTAAAAACCCTCCCCGACGGGCGTGTGGCCGTTCGCGTTGGTGACACCATCTATACCGGATATCCCGTGGCAAAAGCCGCCTGAACCGTCGTTCAGGACCAGAAAAAAGGGGCAGCTTCACGCTGCCCCTTTTTCATTTCGATGGTTTTAGCGTGGATCAATCCAGCGTCCGAGACACTTCTTCGCGCTCGAAAATCTCGATCACGTCGCCTTCGCGGATATCGTCGTAGTTCTCGAAGGCCATACCGCATTCCTGACCCGACTGCACTTCGGCCACTTCGTCCTTGAAGCGTTTCAGGGTCTTCAGCGTGCCTTCGTGGATCACCACATCGTCGCGCAGCAGACGCACACCAGCCGACCGGCGGGCGACACCTTCGGTAACCAGACAGCCAGCCACCTTGCCCACACCCGAGACCTTGAAGACCTCCTTGATCGACGCATAGCCG
The DNA here is from genome assembly GCF_001262635.1 of Aestuariivita boseongensis. Classification (GTDB taxonomy): domain Bacteria; phylum Pseudomonadota; class Alphaproteobacteria; order Rhodobacterales; family Rhodobacteraceae; genus Aestuariivita; species Aestuariivita boseongensis. Next base: position 70,234 of record NZ_JXYH01000009.1, on the reverse strand, counting down.
ATGAAGTTCTCGCGCACCTCGGCGCTCAGCAGACCGGAGGCCGCCGCTTTCACATCGTCCACCAGGTCATAGATCACCGAATAATACCGGATCTCCACGCCCTTCTGGTTCGCGCTGTTCCGGGCCGGAGCATTCGCCCGCACGTTGAACCCGATCACCGGCGCGCCCGACGCTTCGGCCAGGCCGATATCGGTTTCCGTGATCGCACCCACGCCCGAATGCAGCACGCGCACGCGCACTTCATCGTTGCCGATCTTCTCCATCGCCTGAACGATAGCCTCGGCAGACCCCTGCACATCGGCTTTCACCAGAATCGGCAGCTCTGCAACGTTTTCATCCGCCTTGGCCTTGGCCAGCAGCTGATCCAGCGTGGTCGCGGCGCCGGCTGCGGCGCGTTTGTCCTTGGCGGCCTGTTCGCGGTATTCTGCGATCTCACGTGCTTGCGCCTCGGTTTCGACCACGTTCAGAACGTCACCCGCTTCGGGCGTGCCGTTCAGACCCAGCACCTCGACCGGCACGGACGGGCCGGCGGTTTTCACCCGGTCGCCATGGTCGTTCTCCATGGCTCGGACTTTACCCCACTGCTCGCCCACGACGAAGATATCGCCTTGTTTCAGCGTACCGTTCTGCACCAGAACCGTGGCAACGGGGCCGCGGCCCACATCCAGCTGCGCCTCGATCACGGCGCCTTCGGCGGCGCGGTCGGGGTTGGCTTTCAGTTCCAGAATTTCCGCCTGCAGCGCGATGGCTTCCAGCAGATCGTCCAGACCCTGACCCGAGATGGCAGAGACTTCAACGTCCTGCACTTCACCCGACATCTTCTCCACGATCACTTCGTGCTGCAGAAGGTCGGTCCGCACCTTGTCCGGATTGGCGGCAGGTTTGTCGATCTTGTTGATCGCCACGATCATTGGCACATTCGCCGCCTTGGCGTGGTTGATGGCCTCGACCGTCTGCGGCATCACCGCATCGTCAGCAGCGACAACCAGCACAACGATGTCCGTCACCTGCGCACCGCGCGACCGCATCGACGTAAACGCCGCGTGGCCAGGCGTATCCAGGAAGGTCAGAACCGCGCCATCCTTGGTCTTCACCTGATAGGCGCCGATATGCTGCGTGATGCCACCGGCCTCGCCCGCGGTCACATTCGCATTCCGGATCGCATCCAGAAGCGAGGTTTTGCCGTGGTCCACGTGACCCATGATGGTGATCACAGGCGGGCGCGGTTTGAGGTCTTCTTCCTTGTCTTCAACCTGCTGAATGACGTCTTCGACATCGGCATCCGACACACGGACAACCTTGTGGCCGAATTCCTCGATGATCAGCTCGGCGGTATCGGCGTCGATGGTCTGGTTCTGCGTGACCATCATGCCCATCTGCATCAGCGATTTGACAACTTCGCCCACGCGTTCGGCCATCCGGTTCGCCAGTTCAGACACAACGATGGTCTCGGGCAGCTGCACATCGCGCACAACCTTTTCGCGCTCGACCGATCCGCCCATGGCTTTCTGGCGTGCACGTTCCTGTTTGCGCTTCATCGCAGCCATCGAGCGTTGCCGCCCGCCTTCACCGCCGGACAAAGCTTGGTTCAGCGTCAGCTTGCCCGCCCGGCGGCCGCCGTCATCGCCACGGCCTTTGCCGCCCTTATTGCGATCATCGCCACGGTCCCGCTCGGTCTTGCGGGGTGCAGGCGCAGCTTTCGCGCGGTCTTTCTCAACAGCTGGTTCCGGCGCGGGCGCAGCCGCCGCCGCACGCGCCTTTTCTTCGGCTTCTTTCCGGGCGCGCTCTTCTTCCTCGGCCTTGGCCTTGGCTTTCGCCTCGCGCTCACGCTCTTCACGTTCTTTGGCTTCCGCCTCCGCGCGACGGCGCTCACGCTCCTCGGCGCGTGCCTTCTCTTCGGCTTCGCGCTGCGCCTCTTCTTCGGCCTCGCGGGCCTTGGCTGCCTGCAGCGCCTTCAGACGGCGCTCCATTTCCGCATCAGAAATACCGGCAGGCCGTTTCGACGGATCGCCCGCCTGCGTCGTCCCGGCAGGCCCCGAGGCCGCAGGTTTCCCGGCACCCGGCTTGGGCACCACAACGCGTTTACGCTTGGTTTCGACCACGACATTCTTGGTCCGCCCGTGGCTAAAGCTTTGCTTTACGCTCCCCGGACGCGCGCCGCCGCGCAAACCCAATGTCTTTTTGCCGTCACTATCGCTCATTAAGCTCTTTTTCCTTCCCGGCGGCCCCTGCCACCGTCGTCCGTTTGACGCACGCCTTTAAGTCTTTGGGCTTCCTCTACAACACGTTGCGTGAGTCCACCAGAGGCGAGCGCAGCATGTATCACAGTTTCGCGGCCAAAGGCCATGCCCAGCTCATCCGCGGTCAGAAACCCGATATAGGTACCGTAATGCGGCGTGCTCAGTTTCGATTTACCCCGTTCAGAGCCATCTTTGGCCTGAATCAGAACCTCGGCCTCTTCCTTGGCCAAGATATCTTTCACTTTCTCGTACCCGGCGACCGCCCGGCCCGATTTCCGCGCAAGGCTGATCAACTCGATCACCCGGCGGGTCAGTTGGCGTTCCACCTCGGCAATCAGATCCTCGGGCACGCGGGTCTGCGTTTTTAAACCCCGCGCAAAGAGGTTCTTTTTGACCGCTGTTTCAAGCGCCGCACGATCGGCAGCAACATAGACACCACGACCCGGCAGTTTGCCCAGAACATCCGGCACAATCTGCCCGTCAGGGCCTGCCACGAAGCGGATCAGCCCAAATTTCGGCTGCACCTCACCAGTGGCAATGCACTTGCGGTCAGGACCGTCTCCGCGGTCTTTATGGGCGCCACCGCGTCCCATGTCGGGCCTCAGGGGCCTGAGATCAGGCCCCGGCCTCCTCAGTGGCTTCGCCTTCTTCCCCTTCGGCTTCTTCAGCCTCCAGATCCGCAGGATCGACCCAGCCCAGAAGGATTCGCGCGGTCATCACCATGTTTTGCGCTTCTTCCAGGGACACATCGAAGGGCTCAAGCACACCATCGTCCTTGATCCGCTCACCGTCGACCGTGGTCCAGCCACCGGCCAGCTCCCAGTCGGCGCAGGTGGCGAAGTCTTCCAGAGACTTCACATCATCCTTGGCCAGTGCTTCCACCATTTGGGGTGTCAGACCTTCGAATTCAATAAGGCTGTCCTCGGCACCCAGGGCACGTGCATTCTCCAACGCCGCCTTGTTCTGCGCATCCAGATAATCGCGCGCACGGGCCTGCAGTTCTTCGGCAGTGCCTTCATCCACACCGTCGATGACCAGCAGTTCGTCCAGCTCCACGTATGCAACCTCTTCCAGGTTGGTAAAGCCTTCGGACACCAGAAGCTGAGCAAAGAATTCGTCCAGATCCAGCGTTTCCATGAACAGCGCAGTGCGTTCCTCGAATTCTTTCTGACGGCGTGCGGATTCCTCCTCCTCCGTCATGATGTCGATATCCAGACCCGTCAGCTGAGACGCCAGACGCACGTTCTGACCACGGCGACCAATCGCCAGGCTCAGCTGCTCTTCCGGCACAACAACTTCGATCTTGCCGGCTTCTTCATCCAGAACCACTTTCGACACTTCCGCAGGCTGCAGCGCGTTCACCAGGAAGGTGGGCTGATCTTCGTTCCACGGAATGATGTCGATCTTTTCGCCCTGCAACTCGTTCACGACAGCCTGCACGCGAGAACCCCGCATACCCACACAAGCGCCCACGGGGTCAATCGATCCATCATAGGAAATCACGGCAATCTTGGCGCGCGAACCCGGATCACGGGCCACGGCCTTGATCTCGATAATCCCGTCATAGATCTCCGGCACTTCCATCTTGAACAGTTCCGCCATGAATTCCGGCGCGGTCCGGCTCAGGAAGATCTGCGGGCCGCGCGGTTCACGACGCACATCCTTGATGTAAACGCGGATGCGGTCATTCGGGCGATAGCTTTCGCGGCCGATCTTCTCGTTCCGGCGCAGGATCGCTTCGCCAGCGCCCACATCGACGATGACGTTGCCATATTCCTCGCGCTTGACCTGACCGTTGATGATGGTGCCCGCGCGGTCTTTGAACTCTTCGTACTGGCGCTCACGCTCGGCTTCACGCACCTTCTGCAGGATCACCTGCTTGGCAGATTGCGCCGCGATCCGGCCCATCTCCACCGGCGGCACTTCTTCAACGAAGGTGTCACCGACCTTGGGGTCGTCCATATACTGCTTGGCCTGTTCGACGGTGAACTCTGCCTGATAATTCTCAAGCTCTTCATCCTCGACCACGGTGCGCACGCGCGTGAACGTCGCCTTGCCGGTCTTGCGGTCAATCGACACGCGAATGTCCATCTCCGCGCCATACCGCGACTTCGCCGCCCGGGCGAGGCTTTCTTCCATCGCCTCGATCACCAGCGCGGGGTCGATCATCTTTTCGCGGGCAACGGCCTCGGCGGTTTGCAACAGCTCAAGCTGGTTTGCAGAGGTAATAGCCATTCTCAGTCCTCCTCAGGAGACCCTTCAGTCTCAATCTCGTCAAATGCGTCTTCATTCAGTGTGCCCGCAGCTTTCCGCTGACGCAGCATTTCCTTGATCAGATCGTCGGTCAGCACCAGCTTCGCATCACTCAGCCAGTCGAACTGCAGACCAATCGTGCCCTCTTCGACGTTGATCAGAACCTCATTATCCTCAACCCCGGCCAGCACGCCCTTGAAGCGGCGGCGTCCATCGATCAGCTCAGCCGTCTCCAGCTTGGCCTCATAGCCTTCGAATTCCTCGAAATCCTTTAGCCGCGTCAGGGGCCGGTCGATCCCGGGGCTCGACACTTCCAGCGTGTAGGCATCCAGAATCGGATCTTCCACATCCAGAACCGCGCTGATCGCGGTCGAGATTTCGGCGCAATCATCCACCTCGATCCCACCGCCGGGCTTGTCGGCCATCACCTGCAATGTCGTCGCCTTGCCCGACATCAGACGCACGCGCACCAGCTCATACCCCATGTCTTCCATGACAGGGGTAATGATCTCGGCCATACGGCGATCCATGGCGGATTTGGCGATCAGGTCGTTCGACATGTTTCCAAGCACAAAAAAACGGGCGCGCGGCCCGTACAAACTTTCCGGTGGAGCGTCAGGTTTGGACCCCAGCGCACCGCTGTTGAGGGGGATATACGTGGCCGGGGCTGAGTCTGCAAGGCCTGTGACACTGCGGACTCACATTTCTCGCAATCACAAAAACGGAATCCCAGTTTAGGAGTTCTTTGCTTGTTTGCGATACGAATGCTGCCTAGATTCAACCAAGAGGTTAGAGAGTTGGCAAAAAAGAAACCGTTACTGGAACAGATGGATGCCAATCCTCGAAACGACTGGCAAATAAAACACGTTGAAAAGCTATGCTCACAGATCGGTCTGACTTTGGAGCCGCCAAGTAATGGTAGTCACTACAAAGTCTACAGTGATTATCTTCGCGACGTTTTGACCATACCTGCGCACAAACCAATCAAGCCACCGTACATAAGAACGCTGGTAAGTTATGCAAAAGCACACATCTCAAACTCCAGCAGCAAGGATGACTCCGATGACTGAATATCCGATCGCGATTATTCCTCTTTCCGACGAGGACGGTGGGGGGTTTCTTGGCTTTGCACCAGACCTGCCTGGATGCATGTCTGACGGCGATACTCCAGAAGAAGCACTGGCAAACACACTTGACGCAATGAATGAGTGGCTTGATCTGCAAATACGTAGAGGTTCGGACATACCATCGCCCGGCAGCGCCGCTGAAGCGGCTGAAGCGCGAGAAGGTAAACTTCTAGAAACGATCCGATCCTTGGCGGATTACCGCGAAGAAATTGAAAGTGAGAACGGCGCCCTCAAGCGAAAATTGGCTGAGGTACTCGCTCTGCTAAAGGAAGACAGTGGTAAGTTTGGGCCGTCGGTAAACGTACCGAAAAGCTTAAGGTTCAAGTCGCCCAAAGCTCGACACTAGAGTTCGCTAAACCATCCACCACCGCTGCGCGATCCGCCCATCGTCCAACGGCGCGCGGCGGCCCAGCTGTTTCGGCACGCCCATGCCTTCGCGCGCGGCCAATTCAATGGTCTCCGCATCCGGGCGCAGGATCAGGGCAGACGTATCGCCCAGACCCTCCGCTTGCGGCAAATCGGCGACATCGACAAACCCATCGCGCAACGCCTCCGCCCGCACGGCGGGGTCGGGGATCACGGCAATCTCAACCTCATCAAACCAACCCGCCTGCCCGTCCTTGTAATGCGGCTGCACACGGCGGCCCAGGAAGTGGCGGTCACTCTGGTACCGCTGCACCTGATACAGGCCCGTGCCCGTCGGCGCATCGGCCATCTGACCGCCGGGCAGCATGATCAACGCAGGATCGGCCAGCAGATAGGGCAGCTGTGGGTTCGGCTCATCCAAGCGCAAGCGCAGCCGGTGCGCACCGTCCACATCAATATCCGCCGCCAGATCGTACAGGCTCAGAGACTGCGCCGCATCCTCGGCCTCAAACGCCCGTTCATCGTGAAACCGCGCATCCGGGCGCAGATCGATCACCCAATCCGCCCCATGCACATCGCTGGTCCAGCGCGCCGCCAATTCCCCGCGCAACAGCCCATCCGGCCCCACCTCGGTCAGCGTGTCATAAACCGCCCCGCGCACCGCAGCCTCAAACCGTGCATCCGCCCGTGGCACGGCCAAGCGCAACCGCCCACCCCGGCGGGGTGCGGCCTGCAACGAAACACCCGAGGCCGCCAAAAGCGCAGCAGCAGCACCAGAAGTGAATAGGGCACGACGATCCAGACGGGACATTACAGAACATCCTCCGCAATCTGATCCATCGTGCGTACCAATTCGGCACTGATCCCCGGTTCAGACAAAGCATGCCCCGCATTCCGGATCATCTTCAGCTCACAGGCCGGCCACAGCTCTGCCAACCGATAGGCGGAAGTCGGCGGGCAAATCATGTCATACCGCCCCTGCACGATCACACCGGGGATGTGAGAGATCCGGCCCATATGCGCCAGGATCTGCCCATCAAACTCCAGAAACCCGCCATTGATGAAGTAATGGTTCTCAAGCCGCGCAAAGGCGCGCGCATAATCCCCAGGGCTTTCCCCAGATGAGCCGTTCGAATGAATCGACGCCAGCGCATTCTCCCAGGCTGACCAGGCGCGGGCATAGCGCGTCTCCAACGACAGATCGCCGGAAAACAGCCGCCGGTTATAGGCGCGGATCAAGTCATCGCGTTCATCCTGTGGAATCAGCGATACAAACCGCGACCATGTCTCGGGCCAGAACTTGCCCGCGCCGCCGCCATAGAACCAATCCAGCTCGGCCTTGGTCATCAGGAACACACCGCGCAGGATCAGCCGCAACACGCGGTCGGGATGTTCTTGCGCATAAACCAGCGACAGGGTCGCGCCCCAGCTGCCGCCAAAGACGCACCACGCATCAATGCCCAGTGCCCGGCGGATCGCCTCGATATCCTCGACCAGATGCCATGTGGTGTTGTGGGTCACCGACGCATGGGGCCGCGACCGCCCACACCCGCGCTGATCAAACAGAATCACACGATAGACACGCGGATCGAAATAGCGCCGCATCGCCGGGCTGCATCCGCCCCCGGGACCGCCATGCAAGACCACAACCGGGATGCCGTTCGGCTCCCCACATTGTTCGACATAAATCTGGTGACCATTGCCCACGTCCAGCATCCGCTGATCGAACGGGTCGATCGGCGGGTACAGATACTGCATTGCGCGCTTTTGATCCAAGAATTTGTCCATTACTGACCTATATAGTCCGCGACGGACAAAAGAGCACATGGAGACAGGAATGCAAGCGCAACAAACCACCGTTGACCCGGGTGAAATCGCTAAATTCGAGGCGATGGCTGCGGAATGGTGGGATGTGAACGGCAAATTCAAACCGCTGCACATGCTCAACCCCTGCCGCCTAGACTATATTACGACTCAGATAGCCGGAGAATTTGACCGCGATCTGAGCCAGCCTGAACCGTTCAAAGGTCTGCGTATCCTCGATATCGGTTGCGGCGGCGGGCTGCTGTGTGAACCCATGGCCCGGCTGGGTGCCGATGTTGTGGGGGCCGATGCCGCCGAACGAAATATCCCCGTGGCGAAAGTGCACGCAGAACAATCCGGGCTGGATATTGATTACCGCCACACCACCGCCGAAGACATGGCCGCCGCGGGCGAACAATTCGACGTGGTTCTGAATATGGAGGTGGTCGAACACGTCGCCAGCCCCATCAGCTATCTGACCGCCTGCCAACGGCTTCTGAAGCCCGGAGGGCTGCACATCTGTTCCACGATCAACCGCAATCCCAAAAGCTATGTCATGGCGATCTTCGGGGCCGAAGTGGTGATGCGCTGGCTGCCAAAGGGCACGCATGAATGGAACAAGTTCATCACGCCCGATGAGCTGTTCGACCTGATGCGCGATGCCGGTCTGAATCCGGTCGACCGCAAGGGGTTCGTCTTCAACCCCGTCAGCTGGAGCTGGAAAATCTCTGACCGCGATCTCAGCGTCAACTACGTGACGGCGGCGCTGAAGCCTGCTTGAAGCCGGTGTCAGCGGATAGTCCAGCCTTGGGACGCAGGCGAAGCAAGGCTTGCCGGACCGCGGCCAACCGCCGCTCGAACAGCGCTGCAAAGCCGTAACAGATCGCCAGGGTCATACCGATCAGCAGCGCGTCCTCAAGCAGGGTCGCGCTGGCAAAACCAAAGGCCGCAAGCATCTGCAAAACCGGGTAATGCACCAGGTAGAGCGAGAAACTCCCCCCCGCCAGCCAGCGGATCTGCGTGGCATGGCGCATGGATTGACGCTGCCGCAAAATGCCGGCCATCCCCAGAAGGTGCAACGCCATCAGAACGGCCAGAAGGTTGTTCCAGATGAATTCGTCCGAGAACCGCAAAACGGCGTCATAGGCCGCAATCGGGGCGCGCAACAGATCAGGTACACCAAGATAAAGCGCGATCACATACGCCAGCAGCGGCAGGATCGCGAAGGCGGCAGCAACCTGCCCGCTGGGAACACGGTCACTCAAGATGAACCTGTGCACCGCAACGCCCAACAGCCACGCGGGCAGCAACAGCAGGATGTTCAGACCAAACACCCAGCCGCCCAGCGCCAGAAGAACGATACGCCGCGCCCCCTGCGTATAGATCGCGATCCCGAACAGCGCGTAATACGCCGCCTCGTAACTCAGCGACCAGAAGGGCCCGTTGCTGCCAAGCCGCGTGGCCAACCCCGCCCACTCATTTGAAAAAGTCAGGCCGCGCAGCAGGATTTCCCAAAGCGGCGTGTAGGCATAAACCCACCCTGGATAGACCTGAGGCGCAATCTGCGTTCCCAGCCGGTCAAGCACAAAGCCGAAAACCAGCGCCGGGAGCGCAACCGACAAAAGCCGCGTGACACGATCAAAGGCGAACTTTCCCGGACGCCCGGGCGTGTTCTGCACCACATGGCTGATCACAAGCCCGGACAGAACAAAGAACATCACCACGGCATCGCTGCCCAGGTTCAGCTCGCGCACCCACAGCCAGCGGCCATCGCTGAAGCGCGGATAGGCGAAATGCGAAAACAGAACCAGCATGGCCGCGGCAAAGCGGACCGCATCAAGATAGACAGAGAAACCCCGCGACACGACGCTACTCGGCCGGTGTGGAAGGGGTTTCGGGCGTGGCCGTCGCGGCCGCCCCCTCGCCTGCGCTCATGCGATACCGGCGCATCCCCAATAGTTTGGCGATCTGACGCAGACTGTCCCGCACCGGCACAACCATCGCAGCGCTCAGGCTGTCATGGGGCTGCGCGATCCGGTTGCCATGGCGGTCGCCCAGACCGAATTCAACCGTCTCCCGCTGGCGCGGGACATACAGCGTGCCGAACATCCAATCCCAGATGGCCAGAACCTCACCGTAGTTCTTGTTGTGATGACGCGGATCCAGCGAATGATGGATCTGATGCTGCGCCGGAGAGATGAAGATATGTTCGATCACCGGCCCAAAGCTCAGCCAGACATGACTGTGGCGCAGGTTGGACCCGGCAATGTTGAACAGGATGTAACACGCATTCACACCGGCAATTGTGGCCGCCGTTGGGGCCTGATCGAATACGCACAGCATCACGCCCTGCAGCCCACCGATCAGTACACCGCGCACAAAGGACGAGATCAGATCATATATCGGATGTTTGCGATACACAGTGATGGGCGTCATCACCTCGGCCGAATGGTGCAGCGAATGAAACGGCCATATGATGCGGCTTTCATGATGCACCCGGTGCACCCAATAGGTCGCGAAGTCGCCAGCCATCAGCAGCAGGATCGCAATCAGCACCGGATGCAAAGGATCTTCCGTGCCCCCGGCGCCAAACATATTGACGATGGCCAAGGCGACGATCGGGCTGAACACCACCACATTGAACATTCCAATGGCCGTAAATATCCGGTTCAGGACGAACACTTTCAGATCCACGATGTGCGACGCGTGGAAATAAATGGACTTGGGAAACAGCCACTTCACGAAAGATGTCCGCACTGCCTGTTGTCGGTAGATGATCATGCAGAGACCCAGCGTGACCAGCAAATAGACGGGCCACAACCGGCTTGTCGGACCGGCGACCACAGACAGAAATTCAGAAAGGGTGTTTGCGTACTGCTCCATGCAAACAGCCTTGGTCAACAAAGCTGTCAGCAATATGGCATTGTTTCGAAATCTTCGCGGTGGCTGGACAGCCGCAGCCGGGCTGAACGATCAATCCGGGTTTGCGATGACTCTGCTCAAGGCGCGGCCTTTGCGCATGCGTGTTTCACATGAACCAGCGCACAAGAGCCGGCACGATCAGGCTGGTCAGAAGGGCGTTCAGCGCCATGGCAATGCCGGCATAGGCACCTGCGACCTCGTTCACCTGAAACGCACGCGCCGTTCCTATGCCGTGGGCGGCCACTCCTACGGCAAATCCCCGGGCACGCCAGTCCGATATGCGAAGCATGTTCATCAGCGGCGTCACGGTGACGGCCCCGATCACACCCGTCAGAATCACCAGAACTGCCGTCAAAGTGGGAATGCCGCCAACGGCTTCGGACACCCCAAGTGCCACGGGCGCCGTTGTCGACTTGGGTGCAAGCGAAAGAATAACTTCGGTCGGCAGCGCAAACGCGCGCGCAAGCAGAATGGCCGATCCCGCCGCGACAAATGATCCGACAAACAGGGCCAGAAGAATGGGCGCAACCGAACGCTTGATCATGTCCCTGTTGTCCCACAGTGGCAACGCCAATGCGACGGTGGCGGGACCAAGAAGGAAATGAATGAACTGTGCACCTTCGAAGTAAGCAGCGTAATCCGTCTCGGTCGCCCACAGGACCGGTGCGATCAAAAGAACCGAGAAAAGAACGGGATTGGCCCAGGGTGCATTGCGCAAGGCGCGCGCAGCGGCATCGGCCGCAAGATAGGCCAGAATGGTCACTGTCAGCCATGTAAGGGGCGTCGCTGAAAGATAGCTCCAAAGATCTGCCGCGGCGTTCATTCCGGCGGCCCCCCGATCAGCTTGCTGACACCGATGAACGTGGTGACAGCCGCACACATCGCCAGAAGGGTTGATACCGTCAATATGACCAGCAGGGCGAACCAGTCATCCGCCAATACGTCGAGATTGCCAATCACCCCGACCCCTGCAGGGACGAACATCAAAGACAGGTTCGCAAGGATGACCCCAACGGTTGCGCGGATCTGCGCGGCGGCAGCGGGCCATGTCCGCAAGATCGCGATCATCAGAACCAGACCAAGAACAGGACCCGGTATCGGCAGGCCCAGACCACGTGCTGCGACCTCGCCACATAACTGACAGCCAAGAAGCAGACCCAAAGTAGGAAGCATCGTTTTCATGATACAAGCAGGCTGGCTTTGATTAAGGCCGACGGCAAGCTGAAAGGTGCTGTCAAACGGAAACAGGGAAAAGACGACACATCTCGCTTGGCGTATCTTCGCGGATCAGTCTGCTTTGGCCACCAGCCAGCCTGACACCGCTTTGCCACAGCGGATGACATCAACACGCGTGTTGATACGCCGTTAACCTCACTGGACGGCGGCTCAACCTTTTCACCGCCTGCAGGATCCGGTGCACAAGCGGAGCACACGTTGTGCACGGCATGTGCACGCAAATCATGCCGCCGAATCTCTGCAAGACAGAGCCGTTAACCAATTTCTTTGTCAGGTTAACGGGCAAAGCCCGATGATGGCCTCAAGCCTCGCTTTCCAGTTTGCCTCGGAGCTCTCGCAAAATCGGCAGCGCGGCGCGCACCTTGTCGCTGCCCAGATCGCCAACGACCTCGTTCAGCAGCGGCGTGATGGAGGATATTGCCTGATCCCGTGCGCGCCGACCCGCCGGGCTGATCGCCACCATCTTGCGTCGCGCGTCGTCCCAGTCGGGCCGGATATGCACATATCCCGCCCATTCCAGCCGGGACAGCGTGTTCGTCATCGCACCGCGCGTCACATGAAACGTCTTGGCCAGCTGTGCGGGGCTGCGTTCCTGCCCGGTAAACGCCAGATGGTTCAGAACCGAAAAATGAGAGATCTCCATCCCCTTGGGCAGCACCTTCGACAACCGGTTCCGCAACAGCTGGTCGGCGGTCAGAATCTCACTGAACAGGGTGACGGCAAGGGCGCCGGACTCTTCGGGCATTACGGATCTTCGAACGGTCTCACATGGGTCAGCGACGGCACTTTGCGCCGCGCATCGTCAACAGATGTACCATCCAGATCGAAAAAGTGAATGCCGCGCTCTGTCCCACCATCAACCAAGACCTCACCCCAGGGGGAAATCACCATAGAATGCCCATAAGTTTTGCGCTCCCGGCCGCGTGTGGCGGGATGCGTACCGGTTTGGGCCGGGGCCAGAACATAGCAGCCCGTCTCGATCGCGCGGGCCCGCAAAAGTGATTCCCAATGCGCTGCACCAGTGACCGGTGAAAAGGCCGAGGGCACCGTCAGAATGCGCGCGCCAGCCTGGGCAAGCGCCTGATACAAATAGGGAAAGCGAATGTCATAACAGATCGTCATGCCGACCGGGCCAAAGGGGGTCTGCACGATCACCGCCTTTTCCCCCGGCCGGTACCCAGCGGATTCGCGATAGGTTTCTTCCGCGCTGACCTGCACATCGAACATATGGATCTTGTCATATCGCGCGACGATCTCGCCCGACGGATCAATCATGAACGACCGGTTCGCAAAGCGCCCGTCCGGATCATCCGTCTTCACCGCAAGCGATCCGATCAGCAGCCAGATACCCAGATCCGCCGCTTGCGCGCGCAAAGCGGCCAGCGTCTTGTCATCGGCCTCATGCGCCAGAACCTCATTCTGCCGCATGCGGCTGGCCGAGACGCAATTCGTCACCTCAGGGGTCAGGATAAATTCCGCGCCGCCCGCTGCGGCATCGGCAATGAAGCCGGATGTCTGGATCAGGTTGGCCTCGGGGTCATCGCCCGACGTCAGCTGAACCAGCGCCCCCCGCATCAGGCTGCCAGCAAGCCGTCCAGCTTGCCCGCGCGCTCCAGCGCGTAAAGATCGTCACAGCCACCCACATGGACGTCCCCGATAAAGATCTGCGGCACGGTGCGCCCGCCATTGGCACGCTGGATCATCTCGGGCTTACGATCCGGATTGGCCATCACGTCGATCTCGGAAAAACGCACGCCCTTCTGCGTCAGCAGCCGCTTGGCCGCATGACAAAACCCGCAGAGCGGCGAGGTATAGATTTCAACCGGTTGCATTCTGACTGACCTTTTTGGTTCCCATCACTTGTCAGGCATTTAGGCGTCCTTTGCAACGCGCGCCAGTGCAAGCACGAAAACGTCACCGCTTCCGGCCTGCAGGCAGCACTGCGCTGCGGCTGTAAATGTCGCGCCCGAGGTCATCACATCATCGACCAGCAAAACCGGCCTGCCCCGGATCAGACCCGCCCTGCGCGGATGAACCGACATGACATCGGACAGCGCCTCAAACCGTTCGGCCACCGATTTTCGGTCCAGCGGAAGGGTGCGTTTCGGCCGGATCAGCAGATCGGGACATATCTGCGACCCTGTTTTGTCTGCCAGGGCCTGCGCCAGTGCTGCGGACTGGTTGAAGGTGCGATGAAACAGCCGCGTCCAGTGCAACGGGATCGGCGCGATCAGCGTATCGGGGCGCAGCAGATCGCCCGCCGCACGCTCCAGCCAGCCCGCTGCAGCGCGCGCCACTTCCATCCGGCCGCCGTGCTTCAGCGCAAGCACCATGCGCCGTGCGCCGTCCTGATACAGCAAGGCCGCGCGGCCCGCTTTCCAGGGGCGCGGCATCTCCATGCAGTCGTCGCATTGCACGGTCTGACCATCGGATGACCCGTGCAGCGGCAGACCGCACCCGTCACAGACCAGCCCCGTGATGAACGGCGTCTGCACCCAGCAGGACCCGCAGAGCTGGAAATCCGTATCCACAAGCGATCCGCACCCAACACAGCGGGGTGGGAAGATCACGCTTAACGCCGTTTGAAACTTGCCCTGCATCGCCTTAGGTTGCGCCCATGTCTGAACCGCCAAAACTGATTGATCGCGCAGCCCTGCGACTGCACCGCGCACGCGCGAACACGCAGGACCTGTTCCTCCACAAGGCCGCGCTGGATGAGGTGCAGGATCGTCTGGCGATGGTTAAGAAGACGTTTACCGACATCGCAATTGTCACACCCTTCCCGCAGATCTGGGAGCAGGCCTTCCCGAAGGCGGTGATTGTCGCTGATGACGACACCCTTGCGCTGAACGAAGGCGCCTTCGATCTGGTGATCCATGCCATGTGCCTGCATTGGGCGAATGATCCGGTGGGTCAGCTGATCCAATGCCGCCGCGCCCTGCGACCCGACGGGCTTTGCCTGGCCGTCAGCCTGGGCGGACAGACCCTGAACGAACTGCGCGCCGCCCTCTCTCAGGCCGAGATCGATCAGACAGGCGGGCTGTCGCCCCGTATTCTGCCCATGCCGGAAATCCGCGATCTGGGTGCTTTGCTGCAACGCGCGGGGTTTGCGTTACCAGTGGCCGATAATGCCGTGCTGAACGCCGAATACCGCGACATCTTTCACCTGATGCAGGATCTGCGCGCCATGGGCGAAACGAACGCCCTGACCGACCGGCTGCGCCATCCCACCCGGCGCAGTGTTTTTGCGCAGGCCGCCGCGCTTTATCAAAGCCACTATGCAACCTCCTCGGGCAAGACTAGGGCCAGCTTCGAACTGATCTCTCTCACCGGCTGGGCACCGTCCGAAAGTCAGCCGAAACCGCTGCGCCCGGGATCGGCCCAAGCCCGTCTGGCCGACGCACTGGGCACACATGAAACCAAGTTGCCGGATTGACCCCCGGGCAAAAGCGTTTATCTGAACGCTCAAGCAACCAATCGGAAGCCATGATGCTGGATACGACAAAGAAAGCTGTGTGCCCTGTGCATGCGCCGGAAGACCACCCACCGGTTCCGGCCGCCAAGATTGGCATTCTTCTTGCGAATCTGGGGACACCGGACAACTACGACTATTGGTCGATGCGCCGCTATCTGAATGAATTCCTGTCAGACAAGCGCGTCATCGACTATTCCGCCTGGATCTGGCAGCCGCTGCTGCAGCTGGTCATTCTGACGAAACGCCCCTTCAGCTCGGGCGCGGCCTATAAGTCGATCTGGAATGAAGAGGCGGGCGAAAGCCCTCTGATGACGATTACCAAGCAGCAAACGGCCAAGATCAAGAAAACCATGCATGACCGTCACGGCGATCAGGTCATGGTCGATTTCTGTATGCGCTATGGCAACCCGTCGACCAAGTCGAAGGTGCGCGAGATGGTCGAAGCCGGGTGCACGAAGATCCTGTTCTTCCCGCTTTACCCGCATTACGCCGGCGCAACATCAGCCACCGCGAATGACCAGTTCTTCCGCGCGCTGATGGAAGAGAAATGGCAGCCGACCACGCGCACGGTTGAACCCTATTTCGAACATCCGCTTTATATCGAAGCCTTGGCGCAGTCGATCGAACGCGCGTATGCGGACCTTGAGACGCGGCCCGATATCCTGGTGTGTTCCTATCACGGTGTGCCGAAACGGTACCTGATGGAAGGTGATCCCTACCACTGCCAGTGCCAGAAAACGACACGCCTGCTGAAAGAGCGGCTTGGCTGGGACGACACCGAAATCACCACGACCTTCCAGTCCCGCTTTGGGCCGGAAGAATGGCTGAAACCCTATACGGTGGAAGAAGTCGCCCGGCTGGCCGAAACCGGCAAGAAGAACATTGCCGTCTGCGCGCCAGCGTTCTCAGCCGATTGCATCGAAACGCTGGAAGAGATCAACGAAGAGATCAAGGAAAGCTTCGAGGAAGCCGGCGGTGAAACCTTCACCTATATTCCCTGCCTCAACGACGACGATGCACATATCGAGGCCCTGTCGGCAGTGATTGATGACAACCTGAAAGGTTGGACAGGCTAAGTCAGCCTCCAGGCAGCAGAAACAACAAAAAAAGGCGGTGGAAACCCACCGCCTTTTTCTTAAGCGTTGTGCCGTAGATTAGTCGGCTGCAACTGCAGCTGCGACCAGCAGAAGCAGGATCAGCGGCAGCAGGATGCCTTGCGACGAACCGCCGGTTTCTTCGACGATCACGGGTGCTTCAACAACCGGCTCCGACAGGTTGCCAGCATAGGCGGTCGAAGCAGCAGCAGTCATAGCAGCGGCGAGAACGAGTTTCTTCATGTTAACCTCCAAATTGGCACGGTTTGACAGAACAAACCATGCACCCAAGACTTACCTCGTACCAAGTTTGTAATCAGCATTCCCGCGCGAATGCAATTGCTTGTTCGCGATTCTCTGCGCAGCAGCGTTAAAATGTCGTCAAATTAGCAACACTTGCGTCCCCACACGGGTCATTGAGAACAATTCAGCGATATGCTCGTTGTAAAGCCCGATGCACCCGTTCGAGGATTTTCTGCCGATTTTGCGCGTATCGTGGGTGCCGTGAATGCGATAATACGTCCAGTTGAGGTAAAGAGCGTGCGTGCCCAAAGGGTTATCCGGCCCCGGCGGGATATAGGAGGGCCATTCCGGGTTGCGCTGCATCATGGACGGTGTCGGACGCCAATCAGGGCCTTCGACCTTACGCACGACACGGGCGCGGCCACGCCGCGTGAGGTCTTCGGTCAGTGGAACGGATGAAGGGTAAAGCCTGTATGTGCGACCATCCGCCCCCCAGAAATGCAGCGCTCGCGAGTCGATATCGACCAGGATCGCGCCACCCTGCAGGGTGCTGAAATACGGCCGCCAATCCAGGATCCTGAAGCCCGAGATGTTGCGCCGCACGCCCGCCACAGCCCCTTGTGCGAATGCAGGCTGGCCCAGAACAGGCGCACCGGCAAGCGCTGCACTGCCCGCCAGAAATGCGCGGCGCGACGGCCGCTTACGGGGAAATCCGCTCATCTGCCTCTCCGTTTTCTGCCGTTTTCGGCATTGTTTTGCGGATGATATGGCCCGAAAGCCTCATTTCCAAACCAAACAGACGCATGGGAACGGATTAACGGATTTGTGGGTTGGACTGGCAACGCTTCACGCGGTATCAGCAAGATCGGAAATTGGCAGAGGTCCACAATATGGTGCGTTTGGTTTCGCTTTTACTGGTTGTTGTCTTGGGTTTGGCTGCATGTACGGCCCCCAATCCTGGCAGCACTGCGGTGGGGGCTGATGGGAAGCCGCTGCCAACAGTTTATCGCATTCGCCCCGGCGACGCGGCCAAGATCCAGTTTCGCATGGTTGATTCCGTCAACGCGCTTCGCTCGGCAAGCGGGTTGACGCCGGTAGAGCTCAACAGTCAGCTGAATGCCGCCGCGGCCACTCATTCCCGCGATATGTCGGTGCAAAACCGTCCGTGGCATTTTGGGTCCGATGGCAGCTCTCCCATCGACCGGGTGCGGCGTGTGGGTTATTCCGGTGCGATGCTGGGCGAAGTGATCTCGGAAACCTACGAGACCGAGCTTGAAACACTTGCTGCCTGGATGGAAGAACCGGGCACGCGCCGCGTGATCATGGACCGGAATGCCCGCGATATCGGGTTTTCGTGGTTCCAGGAATCAAATGGCAAGATCTGGTGGACTCTGGTGATGGGCGGCGGCCAACCGTCTCTGGTAGGTCTCTGAGCCTCGATCAGGGACGGATCGTGATGACCGTCCCGTTTCTGACCATCGCATAGATCTCTTCGATTTCGCGGTTCGTCACTGCGATGCAGCCCCATGTCCAATCATCACCCAGTGATTTGCGGCGTGCCTTGAACGCGTTGGGTTGGCCATGGATGAAGATATCCCCGCCGGGTTTCTTGCCCAGCGCCCGCGCTTCGGCAAAGTCCTGCGCGTTGGGATATGATATGCCAAGCGACAGGTGGAACTGGCTGTTGGGGTTACGTCGGTCGATGATGTAGGTGCCTTCAGGCGTCTTGCCGTCCCCTTCGATCTGCTTGTCGCCGACCGGTGCAAAGCCCAGCTCGAACTCATACTCACGCAGAATTTGTTCGTTGTGCAGCAGATACATCTTGCGCGCGGCCTTGTTCACCACGATCGAGGTGACTTCGGGCCCGTTGTAGGTTTTGAACTTGCTGGGCGAACAGCCCGCGACAATCGCCGCGACAGATGTCGCTGCCAAAAGCCCGAATGTCCGACGGTTCATCATCACTGCCTCATACGCTTTTTTTGCGATCCATAGCGCGACAGGCGCGATCCGCAAAATCACTTTTTATTTTGCTGCGCCGCTAATCTTTCTTCAATGGCTTCCAGCCGAGCCAGAACCTGATCGCGATAGCTGTCTGTCGCGGCGTTGGTTTCCTCGGCATGGGCGTCCTGCATCGAATTAACGATCAGACCTACCAGAAGGTTCACCACGGCGAAGGTCGTGACCATGATGAAGGGCACAAAGAACATCCAGGCATAGGGATACACCTCCATCACCGGGCGGACGATCCCCATGGACCAGCTTTCCAAAGTCATGATCTGGAACAGCGAATAGGCACTGTCACCCAGCGATCCGAACCAGTCGGGGAAGGACTTGGCGAACAGCTTCGTCGCCATAACCGAGGCGATATAGAAAATGATCGCCATCAGAAGAAAAACCGACCCCATGCCGGGCAGTGCCGTCACAAAGCCTTCCACCACGCGCCGCAGTCGTGGTGCCACGGAAATGACGCGGAGCACCCGCAGGATGCGCAGTGCCCGCAGAACCGAAAGGCCATGCCCCGCCGGTACCAGCGCGATGCCCACGATCGCGAAGTCAAAAACATTCCAGCCACTGCGGAAGAACCGTCCGCCATGGGCGATCAGCTTCAGAACAATCTCGACCACGAAGATGCCAAGGCAAATCCGGTCGATCATCAGGATCAGCGGCCCCGCTGCTTCCATCAGGGCCGGAGAGGTCTCCATCCCCAATGTGATCGCGTTGACGATGATGACGGCAACGATCGCGTTGCCAACCCAAGGCTGCGCCAGCCACAGGGCCAGCTTTTCGCGGAAATTCATGGAGTGACTGCTCCTTACTCTTCGTTGAGTGCCATATGGGAAAGGGTGAAGCTGGCGGCAAGTTCCACATGGGCCGACCAGCGGAATTGATCGACCACCTGCACCCAATCCAGGCAATAGCCCGCCGCGATGAGCGTTTTTGCATCACGCGCAAAGGTCACCGGGTTGCAGGACACAAAAGCGATGCGCGGGATCTGCGCGGCGGCAAGCTGTTCAGTCTGCGTCTCGGCCCCGGCGCGTGGCGGGTCGATAACGGCGGCATCAAAGCCAGCCAGGTCTTCGGCAATGATCGGGTTGCGAAACAGATCGCGCGCCTCGACCGTGACGCGTTTCAGACCCGTCGCATGGCGCCAGCCTTTGTCCAGCGCGGCGGTCATGGCGCGGTCACCCTCGACCGCGTGCACTTCGGCGGTCTGCGCCAATGGCAGGGCAAACGTCCCGCAGCCGGCAAACAGATCAATGATCCGTGACGCGCCTTGGGTTGCCTCCTTGACCGCGGAGAGGAGCCGCGCTTCGCTATCCTGGGTTGCTTGCAGAAACGCTCCGGGTGGCGGTGTCACGCGCGCCGCGCCAAAGGTCTGTTCTGGATTGCGACGGGTGACGATCACTTCGTCTTCCCATGTCAGCCGCGCCAGGTCGTGACGATCTGCAATCGCAGCCAAAGTTATCTGCAGCGGTCCGTCCAGCGGCTTGCCGCCCCGCACCAGCAGGTCCAAACCCTGATCCGATTGGGTGACCGTCACAGCCATAGCGCCCTTGCGACTGGCACCAGCCATCGCCAGATCGGCAATGGCCGGTCGCGCCGCCAGAAGGTCTGGTGTCAACAGGTGGCATTCGGGGATTTCCGTGATCGTGTCCGATGCCCGCGCATGAAATCCGACCAGCACGCCCTTTTTCGTCCGCCGCGCCGCCAAGGTGGCCCGCCGCCGCGACCGGGGTGGAGAGGTATGGATGCCGCGGATATCCGCAGCGATCCCCTGCGCGTCAAGCGCCTGCCGGACCACGCCGACCTTGAAGTCTGCCACGAATGCATCCGACGCATGCTGCAACGCGCAGCCCCCGCAGGATTTGTAATGCGGGCAAGGCGGCTTCACCCGATCGTCCGAGGGCATGTCGATCCGTATATCGGTCAGCACCTTGCCGTCAAGCTGGCCCGACACGACCTCACCCGGCAGGGTGCGTGGGGCGAAAACGGGGCCTTCGGCGATCCCGTCGCCCTGATGGCCCAGCCGGATGATGGTGAATTGTTGCATCTGCCCCTTCACGCGGAACGCTGCGCCTATTCCGCAGCCTCGGTCCGGATAAACCCTCCGGACTGGCGGTTCCAGTACTGTGCGTAAAGTCCGCCCTGGGCCAACAGGTTGTCATGCGTGCCTTCTTCGACCACCTGACCCTGATCCATCACGATGATGCGGTCCATCTCGGACAGGGTCGACAGGCGGTGCGCGATGGCCAGAACGGTCTTACCTTCCATGACCCTTTCCAGCGCGGATTGGATCGACGCTTCGACCTCGCTGTCCAGGGCGCTGGTCGCCTCGTCCAGCACAAGGATGGGCGCGTCTTTCAGGATGGCGCGCGCCAGGGCAATCCGCTGGCGCTGCCCACCGGACAGTTTCACACCCCGTTCGCCCAGATGCGCGTCATACCCCTTGCGGCCCATGTGGTCGCGCAGGTCGGTGATAAATTCATGCGCTTCGGCCTTTTCGGCGGCGGCAATGATCTCCTCCTCCGAGGCATCCGGACGGCCATAGCGGATATTTTCCCGGGCCGAGCGATTGAACATCGCTGTTTCCTGCGTGACCATGCCGATATGGCGGCGCAGGCTTTCCTGCGTGACGTCCGACACGTTCTGACCGTCGATGCGAATGGCCCCGGTTTCCGCGTCATAAAGCCGGATCAGCAGGGACACGAGTGTCGACTTCCCAGCCCCCGATGCACCCACGATGCCCAGCTTTTCGCCGGGCTTAATGGTCAGCGTCACATCCTGAATGCCGCCTGCCTGCCGCCCATAGGCAAATCCGGCCGCGTCAAACGTGATTTCACCAGCCGTCACGCGCAGGTCGGTCGCGCCGGGCTTGTCGGTCATCGCATGAGCGGGGCTGAGGGTGCGCATGCCGTCCTCGATCTCGCCCAGATCGCCGTAAATGCCCATCAGCGTCCAGCTAACCCAACCGGTCATCTGCGACAGCCGGATCGACATCGCGCCAACGGCGGCCAGATCGCCGGTTGTCACGGCACCTGCATTCCACCGCAGCAACCCGTATCCCAGCATCGCCACCGGCAAAACACCGGCCAGAACGATCAGCAGAAATCTGAACCACACGGCCAGCGCGGCCCAATCGACCGCCTTCCAGCGGAACCGTTCGATGCTGTCCAGCGCAGCGCGGTCTTCATGTTCGTCATGGGCAAACAGTTTTACCGTCTTGATATTGGTGATCGTATCCACGATCTGCCCTGTCACACCGGCGCGCGCCGCAGCCCTTGCGGCCGACCGCACACGGATGCGTGGCAGGTAATAGCGCAGCAGGAAGACATAGCCCGCAAGCCACAGCAGCAGGATCGCGACCATCCCGTAATCGACCAGCCCGCTCAGAACCAGCATCCCCAGCACGGCCGAGACGGCAAAGGTGATGGCGTTCACCGTCTCCTGCGTGACCGACACGATGCTGTTGGCGGTCTGCATCTGTTTCTGCGCGATGCGGCCCGCGAAATCATCGTCAAAGAACGTCACCGACTGACCCAGCGTGTGGCGGTTCAGCCGGCTCATCACCTGGGCAAACAGATTGGGCATCACGGTGATCGACTGAAACGCCGTGGCCAGCGCGAAGAAAACAGGCCGGAACAGAACCAGCGTGGCCGCCGACAGGATCAGCAGCCAGGCGTTTTCGGCCCAGAAGCCCGCCCCGCCCGCAACCGTCGCGTCCACGATCTGGCCCAGCAGATACATGACCAACGCTTCGAAAAACCCGCCGACCGCAAAGCCCAGCGCAGCGAGGCTCAGCGCGGGCCAGCAGCCCTTCAGCGCCCACAGCATGAACCGGCCCAACTGATTGGGCGGCGGGCCATCTGCCGGGGCTTCCGGGTCAATCCGGCCCGCAAACCAATGCTTTACATCCGTCAGGGTCATTCGGCTGCATCCACATCCAGGAACCCGCCCGATTGGCGCGCCCAGAATTGCGAATATAGCCCGCCCTGCGCCAAAAGCGCGGAATGGGTGCCCTCTTCTACGATGTGGCCCTGATCCAGGACCAGAATGCGATCCATATGCGCGATGGTGGACAGGCGGTGGGCAATCGCAATCACGGTCTTACCCTCCATCATGCCATAAAGCGTTTCCTGAATGGCGGCCTCCACCTCACTGTCCAGAGCACTGGTTGCTTCGTCCAAAAGCAGGATCGGCGCATCCTTCAGGATCACGCGGGCAAGGGTCACGCGCTGACGTTGACCGCCCGACAGTTTCACACCGCGTTCGCCCACATGGGCATCGTAACCGGTGCGCCCCTGCGGATCCTCCAGATCCAGGATGAACTCGTGCGCCTGGGCCTGTTTGGCGGCGGCGATCATCATATCTTCGCTCGCATCGGGGCGACCATACAGCAGGTTTTCCCGGACCGACCGGTGAAGCAACGCACTGTCCTGCTGCACCACCCCGATCTGTTGGCGCAGGCTGTCCTGAGTGACCTTGGTGATGTCCTGCCCGTCGATTTCGATCACACCCGTTTCCGGGTCATAGAACCGCAACAGCAGCTTGACCAGGGTCGACTTACCCGCGCCCGACCGACCAATCAGACCGATCTTTTCGCCCGGTTCGATGGTCAGGCTGATCTTGTCGAGCCCACCTGCACCGCGACCGTAATGGTGGCTCAGCCCTTTCAGCTCGATCCGTCCATCGGTCAGGGCCAGCGGCTTCGCGCCCTTGTCATCGACCAGATCGATGGGTTGCGCGATCGTCTCCATCCCTTCGGCGACAACGCCCAGCTGGCGGAAGAATGTCGTCAACGCCCACATGATCCAGCCGGTCATGGCGTTCAGCCGCAGCGTCAGCGCCGTCGCCGCCGCGACAACGCCGACACTCGCCTGCCCTTGCATCCACAAGTAAATCGCCCAGCCGACAACGCCGACGATCAGCAGACCGTTCAGCATCACCAGACACATGTCCATGATGGTATAGATCCGCATTTCTGCCGCGAAGGTCTGGCGCGTGTGTTCGATCGCGTCTTTGGCGTAATCCAACTCGCGGTCGTGATGCGCGAACATCTTGACCGAATGGATGTTGGTATAGCTGTCGACGACACGGCCCGTGACGGTCGACCGCGCATCGGACGCGGCCTGCGATGCGGGGCCAACGCGCTGCACCGTCCAGCCCACCAGAATGCCATATAGGACAAACCACGCGATCAGCGGCAGCAACAGTCGCGGATCGGACGTGGTCAGCAGGATCGCCGCGCCCACCAGATAAGCGACCGAGAAGGTGATCGCGTCGAACACCTGAAACACCACCTCCCCCGCAGCCGGAGGGGTCTGCATGATCCGGTTTGCGATGCGCCCAGCAAAGTCGTTTTCGAACCAGCCAACAGACTGGCGCAGCACATGTTTATGCGACCGCCAGCGGAAAATCGTGCCAAGGTTCGGCATGATCGCGTTGTTCAGCAGCAAGACATCCAAAGCCTGAATGGCAGGCCGCAGGAACAGGATGAACACCGCCAGAATGATCAGCTCGGTCCCATGCGCGGCCCAGACCTGCGCAGGTTCTCCCGACAGCAGGTCAACCACGCGACCCATGTAATAGATCAGACCAACTTCAATCGCGGCGACTGCAACCGACAAGAGCGCCGTCCAGACAAAGAGCCTGTTGAACGGTTGCGTGTAATCCCGAATGAACGGCCACAGGCGCGTCGGCGGCACATCTTTGGCGTCATAGGGCTGATAGGGGTCGATAAGGTTTTCGAAAAAGCGAAACATGAACGGTGCTCCTGATGAGCAGAAATAGGGACAATTGCAGACAAGGGTAGCGCCAGCGCTCCCCCGTCGGTCACGGGGCGTCTGGGCTTAGTAAAACCAGATACCGTGATACATGCAGTGTCCCTCCGTCATGGATGGGGTGGGGATACGCCAGAACGGCGATCAAGTCACCCCTTTTTGTGATCCTCGGCTTTTGCCAGCAGGTCATCGCGGGTCAGGGCGAAGCCCGATGCAATCCATGCGCCTTCAAGATCCTTCAGCGCCGCGCCCAGTGCGGGGCCCTCAAAGTCCGGCATCAGATCACCAGCTTTTACCGGAAAGACCTGGGTTGCGGCGTGCCGGGCCACTTCCAGATCGCTGTCCTCAAGCGGCTGTTGCAGAAGGGCGGCGCGCAGGGCGAGTGCGGCGCAGGCATCCTCTGCCCCCATGCGATAGCCGAGTTCGGCGGGTGTCCCCTCTTCAGCGGCATGGCGCAACGCCTCGGCCCGCCGTGCATCCGCTTTGCTCAGCCGCAGTGCTTCGTCAAACCCCCGGCCCAACGCGGCGAGGCGCAAGGTCGCGTTCGCCTCGGGCCACAGATGCACCAGCGGGCCCAGTGCGGTATCATCCGCCCCCGGCAATATCGCCTGCAACACGCCGGTCTGGCGCATGCTGGCCACCGCCGGTGCAGGATCGGGGGCCGCAAGAAGCTTCATCACCTCGTGGCCGATCCGTTCCTTTGACAGGATCGCCAGCCCCTCAAGATGCTCGGCAATCGCGGCCAACGCATCGGCATCCATCCCGTGCAGCGGGTCGCCATACCACGCATGAAACCGGAAGAACCTGAGCGATCTCAGATGATCCTCGCGAATGCGATCCTCTGCCCGCCCGATGAAACGCACATGCCGCGCCTGCAGGTCTGGCAACCCGCCCAGGGGGTCGATCACCTCCCCCTCCGGGTTGGCGTAAAGCGCGTTCATGGTGAAATCCCGCCGTGCGGCATCCTCGGCCACATCGGTGGAAAAGGCGACCACGGCACGCCGTCCGTCCGTTTCCACATCGCGGCGGAAGGTCGTCACCTCATGCGGCAGACCCCCCGAGACGACCGTGACAGTCCCATGATCAATGCCGGTCGGCACCGCCTTGAGCCCGGCCTTTTCCGCCAAGACCACGACCTGTTCCGGCAGGGCATCTGTGGCAATGTCGATATCGGCCACCGGTGCCTCAAGAAACGCGTTGCGGACACAACCGCCCACAAACAGCGCCTGCGCCCCGGCATCGGTCAGCATACGGCACACGGCTTGCGTTTCGGCCCGTGCGATCCAGTCAGAAGTCAGTTTGGTCATTCACCCATCCGTGCCGCGAACCCGCGCAGGATACGCGCGGTTGCGCCCCAAATGTAATAGGGGCCGTAGGGCACAGTGAAGTAATGTCTGCGGGTTCCGCGCCAGCGACGGGATTCCACCAGATAATTCGCCGGTTCCAGAAGGTGAGAGAGCGGGGTCACAAACACCTCCTCCACCTCTCCGGGTTCTGCGATAATGTGAAACGGCGCGTCGATCAGGGCGATCACGGGTGTGACGGTAAAGCTGGTGACCGTTTCATGGCTGGGCAATGTGCCAATCACGCGCGCCGCGCCATCGGGCAGACCGATCTCTTCCCGCGCTTCGCGCAGGGCGGCGGCGACAACATCTGCGTCGCCCTCATCCTGCTTGCCGCCAGGAAAGGCGATCTGGCCCGGATGGTGTTTCAGCGCGGACGACCGTTTGGTCAGGATCACGCGCGGCTCATCGTCGAATGTGGTAATCCCCATTAACACGCCAGCGGGCCGCAAGCGCCGCCCCTGGGGCAGAACGACGTCCGGATTCAAATCGAAATCCGACGAATCGTCCCCTGGGCGGGCGATAGCGGCCCGCAGCTGTGTTTCCAGATCACTCACCTTTGGGCTGCTCTTCCGCCTCGAAGCCCAGCGTCTTTGGGTCCAGGTCGTAATGCGCGCCGCAGAATTGGCAATCTGCTGTCACGCGGCCCTCGTCAGTGGTCATCTTCTCGATATCCCGCGCGGAATAGATCGACAGGCTTTGGCGCACGCGATCTTCCGAACAGGTGCACCCAAAGCGCACCGCCTGGGCGTCATAGACGCGCGGCTGCTCTTCATGGAACAGACGCACCAGCAGATCCATCGGCGGAACCGACGGTCCGATCAGCTCCATATCCTCGACCGTGTCCAGCAGGATGTTCACACGATTCCAGTTCTCACCATCATCGCCATCCACCAGATCAGACGCCGTCAGGATATCGCCCGTGCCCTGCCCCGACGCCACAAAGGGCGAGGCTTTAGGCATGTGCTGCAACATGATGCCGCCGGCGCGCCAATGCGCGGCCTCTCCGGGTTCCTGCGACAGGCCGAAGGACAGCGAAAACCGCGTGGGCAGCTGTTCAGACTGGGCGAAATACGCTTCGGCACAAGAACTGAGCGAAGCGCCCGCCAAAGGGGTGATCCCCTGGTACGGCGCCATGCCAGTGCCCTGGTCGATCATGATTGCGAAATATCCTTCGCCCACCTGGTCGAACGGCGCGCCGTCGGTCAGCCGATCCGCGTCATAGCTGGCATAGGCGCGGATCTGCGCCGACCGGCCTTCTTCCTGCGGGGCATAATAATCGGTGGCGATCATGCGCACGGGACCCTTTGACTGGACCTGCAGCGACAGTTTCCAGCGCAGCTTGATCGTTTGCCCGATCAGCGCGGTCAGCAGGGCCATTTCCGCAACAAGCGCTTCGACCTGCGGGGGATAGTCGTGCTGTTTCAGAATACCGGACAGCACGCCATCAAGGCGCGCGACGCGGCCGCGCATATCCGACGCATCAAGTTGAAAGGGCAGGACGGTGTCGTCCCACACGATTTGAGATCCACGTGTCATGGGGTTTTCCTAGTGCCTGTGTCTTGGCATACCGCGCCTATATAAGGGCATCAAGCAGGCTGAAAAGGGCAAGGCTGGTATGATCAGACGTTTTGGCTCCCCGCGTGAGGCCGACAGGCGCTATACGCTAAGGCCCGGTGCCTATGCGGTTTTGCCGCGGGACGGGCAACTTTTGCTGACCGTCCAGATGGCGGATATCCCGGATATCCAGCTCCCCGGCGGTGGCATCGATCCCGGAGAGACGCCGATAACCGCACTGCATCGCGAAGTCTATGAGGAAACCGGCTGGCGCATTGCCACGCCGCGCCGTCTTGGGGTGTTCCGCCGCTTTGTGTTCATGCCCGAATACGACATCTGGGCCGAAAAGGTCTGCCATATCTACCTAGCCCATCCCACCCGGCAGCTTGGACCACCGGTCGAACCGGATCACGAAGTGCTTTGGGCCGCGCCGCACACCGCGGCGCAGATCCTGGGCAACGCGGGCGACCGGCATTTCGTGACACGGGCGTTTCTTTAGCTTTCCGGCCCGTGATATTCGAACAGGGTTGCCGAGATATCATCTTCGATCCCGCGATCCGGATGCATCCGCTGTGTCAGCTGCCAATACAGATCTTCCAGAAACTCACGTCCATGCGCGGTTTTGGCACCTTCGATCAAATCCAGAAGGCCATTTTCTTCCAGCATCTTACCATCGCGCATCCGGCAATCCGTCAGACCGTCGGAATAAAGAAGCAGCCGGTCACCGGGTTCCATCTGGAATTCGATCTGCTCAAAGCCTGCGTCGCTCAGAAGACCGATCGGCGCGCCACCATCGCCCAGAAATTCAACGCTCCCGTCATGGCGCAGCAGCAAGGGATGCGGATGACCGGCCTGCACCATTTTCACTCGCCCGGTTGCCAGATCAGCAACCGCATAGGCCATGGTAAAGTATTCCTCGATCCCGGTGTCGGCATCCAGACGGGTGTTCAGCCGCGCGGCCACATCCACCGGGTCGCGCAGCGCGAAACTGCCATCCGCGCCACGTTCGACACCCACATTCTGTTCCAGATGCGTACCAGAGAGATAGCTTCCCAGCCGGGCCGTCATCATGGCCGACGTGATGCCATGGCCCGACACATCCAGACTGTAAAACCCAAGGCTGTTGCGCGCCGGGGAAAACATGCCGACCAGGTCACCGCCGATATGGCCGCAAGGTTCAAACAGAAGGCTGACATGGTTCGGACCAAAATCATGGTCCAGATGCGGCACGAGTGAATTCTGAATGTTCCGCGCCTGCATCAGATCGGCGTCGATCTTGTCGTACACCTCCTGCAAACGCTCCAGCGTTTCGCGCACAACGCGGTTCGATTCGCTCAGCTCCCGCTGCATTTTCAGGATGCGATCCCCCGCCGCGATCCGGGCGCGCAACTCCTGCGGGCTGACGGGTTTTGTAAGGAAATCATCAGCCCCGGCGTTCAGACCATGCGCAACCTCATTCGATTCGCTTTTCGAGGTCAGAAGGATGAAATACCCGTAATCCCCTTCGGACATATCGCGGAAGGCCTGGCAGAATTCAGGCCCCGAAAGCCCCGGCATCATCCAATCGCTTAGCACCAGATCGGGGAACTGATGCTGACACATCGACAGCGCGGATTGCGCATCGGACGCTTCCATCACCTCATATCCCCATTTCCGAAGGGAGGCGGCGACGATCCGACGCTCCAACAAACTGTCATCGACCAGAAGCACCCGCCGCACCGACCGTGTGGAGCCCTGACCGCCCCAATATCCTTGCTGTGAACTTTTGTTTACCGACACTGTCTTCTCGCCGTTCTGCAATCAATTTGGTCAACCGTGGCAGGTAGCCCTTAAGCAGAAGTGAAGCCGCGAATTTGAATGTCTAAAATCCGCGCCTTAGCGAAGAGGTAAGGCTTTGGCCCGATCATTTCGGGCACGTGACACAAGGCCGATTGGACATGATTGACTGGGACCGGGTGAAAGACCTCCGTAACGATGTTGGCGCGGAAGACTTCGACGATATCGTCGAAATCTTCCTCGATGAGGTGGCGGATACCGCCGCAAAACTGCGCGACGCCGATACCGCTGACCTCGAAATGCTGGCGCATGCCCTGAAGAACAATGCGTTGAATCTGGGCCTGTCGCAACTGGCGGGCCTTTGCCAGGAAGGCGAAACACTGGCGCGGTCAGGTCAAGCGGTGGATACCCCCCGCATCATCGACGTCCTGGATACGTCCCTGACCGAATTCAAGGCCAGGCTGCCCGCCATGCTGGCTGATTAAGCGTTACATCAGCTTGTAAAACTCGGTCAGCTTCAGCTCGCCGAATTCACGCAGCGCCTTGGCACGCAATCCGCGCATGCCTTGCAACCACCGCTCCCGATCCATGGCGCGCATGTTGACGAATTGGGCAACCTCTTCGTGCGGCAGGATCAGAAACCGTTCCTCGGCAATGCCTTCCATCACGGTCTGCGCCACCTGCTCCGGCGTGCGCAAAGCGGGCGTATTGGCGGCGTCTTCGGCACTCAGGCCGATCAGGGGCGTCGCCACATATTGCGGGCAGATCACCGACACTTTCACCCCGTCCGGCCCGTGCGCGATCGCCAGCGATTCGGCAAAGCTGACCGCGGCATGTTTGGTTGCAGAATAGGCCGCGTCGCCAATCTGGCTTAGCAATCCGGCGGCCGAGGCCATGTTAACCAGATACCCATCCCCGCGTTCGATCATCGCAGGCAACACCGCGCGCGCAGCATAGACGTGGCTCATCACATGCACGTCCCAATTCAATTGCCAGACCTTATCGCTGGCCGAGGCCGCATGCGACGGTTCCCCGCGTCCAAGCCCGGCGTTTGACACAAAAACATCCACGGGGCCGAACCGCTTTTCCGTTTCGGCGACAACCGCCTGAATGTCAGCTTCCTGCGTCACATTGCATGCAAGGCCCAGCCCACCGACCTCATCCGCCAAAGCCTGCGCGGCATCACCATTCAGATCGGCAATCACGACCTGCGCCCCGGCAGCGGCCATGGCACGGACCAAGGCCTCCCCAATCCCGCTGGCACCGCCGGTGATGATCGCCGTTTTTCCTGACACATCCATGTCGCCCCTCCCTTAGATCACGAACTGGGCAACTGTCTCATCATTCGTGATATCGGTATAGGTGAACCCTGCGTCATCCAGATGCGCAAATAGCCGGTCAAAGTTTTCCGGGGCCGAGGTTTCGATCCCGATCAGAACCGACCCGAAATTGCGCGCGGATTTCTTCAGATATTCGAACCGCGCGATGTCGTCATCGGGGCCCAGGATGTTCAAAAATTCCTTCAGCGCACCGGGCCGCTGAGGCAGGCGCAGAATGAAGTATTTCTTGGTACCGGAGTATCGCTGCGCACGTTCCTTCACTTCGGGCAGGCGTTCGAAATCGAAATTCCCGCCCGAGGTCACGGCCACAACCGTCTTGCCCCGCACCTGCCGGGCGATGTCGCCCAGCGCCTCGATCGCCAGGGCGCCTGCGGGCTCGAGAACGATGCCTTCGACATTCAGCATCTCGATAATGGTGGTGCAAATGCGATCCTCGCTCAGAACCAGCGCATCGCGAATGGGCGTGTTCTTCAGCAATTCAAACGTCCGTTCCCCGATCCGGCCTACTGCGGCACCATCAACGAAGGTATCGACCTTCTCAAGCTGGACCGGATGGCCCGCTGCCAAAGCTGCGCGCAGGCAGGCACCGCCTTTCGGCTCCACAAAAAAGGGATATGTCCGGTCCCCGAAATAGGTCGCCACACCCGACGACATGCCGCCCCCACCCACGGGCAATACGATGTAGTCAGGCGCGCGGCCCAATTGCTCTTCAATCTCCACCGCGACCGAAGCCTGCCCTTCGATCACATCCGGATCATCGAACGGCGAAAGGAAGTGCCCACCCTTGTCCGCCGCATAGGCCTGGGCCGAGGCCAGCGTGTCATCAAAGTAATCGCCCGTCAGAATGATCTCGACCTGATCGCCACCGAACATCCGTGTTTTCTGGATCTTCTGCTGGGGCGTTGTCACCGGCATGAAGATCACACCATGCACACTGAAATGCTTGCACATGTAAGCAACGCCCTGGGCATGATTGCCAGCACTGGCGCAGACAAACAGCTTTTGGTCCGGCAGCTTGCGCATCGCATTGAACGCCCCGCGCAGCTTGTAGGATCGGACCGGGCTCAGATCCTCGCGTTTCAGCCAGATGTCGGCACCGAACCGTTCCGACAGATGCGCATTCAGCTGCAGCGGCGTCGGGTCGAACACAGCGCGCATTTCCTGTGTGGCCGCACGGGCCTTGTCGCGAAAATCAGTCATCCATCTTCTGTGGCGCAGCCAGCGCATCAAAGCAAGCCACGCATATCTTGTTCACCGCCGCAAAACCCGGTAACAGCCAGCCGTCATATGCCAAGAAGGAACCATCCCATGTCCGCGCCCAAGAAAGTTGTCCTCGCCTATTCCGGTGGTCTGGATACCTCGATCATTCTGAAATGGCTGCAGACGGAATATGGCTGCGAGGTGGTCACCTTCACCGCAGATCTGGGCCAGGGGGAAGAGCTTGAGCCAGCGCGCGAAAAGGCCCTGATGCTCGGCATCCCGGCCGAGAACATTTATATCGAAGATGTACGCGAGGAATTCGTCCGCGACTTCGTGTTCCCGATGTTCCGCGCCAACGCGGTTTACGAGGGGCTCTATCTTCTGGGCACCTCCATCGCGCGGCCGCTAATCTCCAAACGCTTGGTTGAGATCGCGGCAGAAACCGGGGCCGACGCTGTCGCCCACGGCGCGACCGGGAAAGGCAACGATCAGGTGCGCTTCGAACTGTCAGCCTATGCGCTGAACCCCGAGATCAAGGTGATCGCGCCTTGGCGGGAATGGGATCTGACCTCCCGCACGAAGCTGATCGACTTCGCCGAAAAGAACCAAATCCCGATCGCCAAAGACAAGCGTGGCGAAGCACCGTTTTCGGTCGATGCTAACCTTCTGCACACCTCGTCTGAGGGTAAGGTTCTGGAAGACCCGGCCGAGATGGCGCCAGACTATGTCTACCAGCGCACCGTGCACCCGGAGGATGCGCCCGACACGCCGGAATACGTAGAAATCGGTTTCGAAAAAGGCGACGCCGTGTCAATCAATGGCGAGGCGATGTCGCCCGCCACGATCCTGACCAAGCTGAACGAACTGGGCGGCAAACACGGCTGTGGCCGGTTGGACCTGGTCGAAGGTCGTTTCGTCGGCATGAAATCCCGCGGCATCTATGAAACCCCTGGCGGCACCCTGCTGCTGGAAGCGCATCGCGGTATCGAATCCATCACGCTGGACCGCGGCGCGGCGCATCTGAAAGACGAACTGATGCCGCGCTATGCCGAACTGATCTATAACGGCTTCTGGTACTCCCCCGAACGCGAAATGCTGCAGGCCGCGATTGACGCGAGCCAGACCCACGTGACCGGCACTGTGCGTCTGAAGCTTTACAAAGGCAGCGCGCGCTGTGTGGGTCGCTGGTCCGATCACAGCCTCTATTCCGAAGCGCATGTGACGTTTGAGGAAGATGCAGGCGCATATGACCAGAAGGACGCCGCCGGGTTTATCCAACTGAACGCCCTTCGCCTGAAACTTCTGGCCGCGCGAAATCGGCGGCTGGGGTGATGGGATCGCGCCGCCGCATCGTCTGGCCGACGGTCGCTGGCGCGCTCTTTAGTCTTGCGATCGGGGGCAGTTTTTTCGCTTTCGGCGTGTGGCAGGTTTGGACGACACAGAACTTCCTGAACGACGCGCAGGAAGTTCGTGCAACTGTGATCGAAAACGGCGAAAGCTGTGACGACGACGGCTGCACCTATTGGCCGACCCTGTCGGTGGATGCGGGCTCCGACCAACCGCAGGAAATGAGGACGCAGTTCGGATCATCCATGTACCAAACATCCGATGGTCAAACGATCGACGTTCTCTACAACCCGGCATATTCCTATGTTCGCATGCCGGGCGGGGAGGAGCTTTGGTTGCTTGGCCTCGCCGCGATCTTCTTCGGCGGGCTTGGATTATTGATC
This sequence comes from Aestuariivita boseongensis, assembly GCF_001262635.1. Lineage (GTDB taxonomy): Bacteria > Pseudomonadota > Alphaproteobacteria > Rhodobacterales > Rhodobacteraceae > Aestuariivita > Aestuariivita boseongensis. The sequence goes on along the minus strand of NZ_JXYH01000009.1, from coordinate 36,751 downwards.
TGCGCCGTCGCCGTCTGGTCCGGTTTAACCGAACGGGTCAAAGACGACGACTGACCTCACAGGCGCAAACAATGCCTGCGCAGGGCGTCGTAAAAAGGCATGGCCTGAACGCATAACGCGGCCATATCAGGCTCTAACTTGGGCAAATCGCCCTCTGCCTCGGCAAAACCGGTCGATCGGTGCACAGCGCCATACCAATGCGCGGCCCAGACACCGTCAAAAGATTTCGGCCCGGCCTCCCATCGCAACATCGCGGGATCCCACGGCAGGTCAATCGCTTCACATAACTTGCGCAACGCAGCCTCGGGGTTCTGGCGTATATCAAAACTGTCGATCACAGGGCCAGGAAGCGTTTCGTAGAACTCCACCTGCTGGCGAAATCCAATATCATCCAGCGTGGGCTGTTCGCGTTTCGCGGCATAGCTGGCGATCACGCGGGCCGGATGGCGGATCAGGTGCACGTTCACGCAGTCCTTCGCCCAGTCCAAAGGGAAGCCGTCCAGCATGTGAAGCGGCATGTGCTTCATATAGAAATGCGGTTTTTCCTGCGGAATAGAGCCTGAAATCGCCCGCGCAACCACATGAGGATCCGTTTCATGCGCGGCAATGATCTCATCCCGCATCGGATGATCCAAACCGCTGTGTTTCAGGTAAGCCGCGTAAAACGGCTCGTCCCAAACGGCGAAATCATCCCGTGCCGCAAAGGCATACATCATCGCCGTCGACAGATTGCGCGGCCCGGACCACATCGCGATGCGCATCAGGCGCATTCCCGTTCGATCAGGTCCTTATACAGCGCCCGGATGCGTTTGGTCATCGGGCCCATCTGCCCATCCCCGATCTGCCGTCCATCAATCTCACCCACAGGGGTCTGCGCGCCGAACGTGCCGGTCAGAAAAGCTTCATCCGCGCTGTAGGTATCGACCAGCGAATAGTTCCGTTCGAAAACCGGGATGTCGTTCGCGCGGCACAGGTCGATCACCTTTTGTCGGGTGATCCCGTTCATGCAGTAATCCCCGGTCGAGGTCCAAACCTCCCCCTTTTTCACGACAAAGAAGTTACAGGCATTGGTCGTGTTCACGAACCCATGCACGTCCAGCATCAGCGCCTCGTCCGCGCCGGCTTTTTCCGCCGCGATGCAGGCTAGGATGCAGTTCAGCTTTGAATGAGAGTTCAGCTTGGGATCCTGGGTCATTGGCAAGCCACGCAGATGCGGCACCGTTGCCAAACGGATCGGCCGGGGGATCGAGGGCTTGGAATGCTCCATGATGATCACGAAAGTCGGTCCCGACTGGCTGAGCGCCGGATGCTGGAAGGGTCGCACCTTCACACCCCGCGTCACCATCAATCGCGCATGAGCATCGGTGGTCATGCCATTGGCATTTTGCGTCTCTAACAAGGCAGAAATCACGCCGTCGCGGTCCAGACCGATATCCAGATCAATGGCTTTCGCGGCCTCGAACAGCCGGTCGATATGTTCGTCCAGAAAGGCCCAGCGCCCGTTATAAAGCCGCAGCCCCTCCCAAACGCCATCGCCCAACATGAAGCCGCTATCATAAACACTGACCGTCGCCTGCGCCTTGGGCACAACCCGGCCATTCACGTAAATCAGGATGTCTTCGTTGCGCGCATCCTCTTCCGCCTGATGTGTGGTGACGTGATCTGTCATGGCCCCCTCCGTTTCGCGACGAACGCTAGGCCCGGCGCGCGGAAAGGCCAAGCAGTAAAATCCGGTCACCAGCGCGTGACAATCCATGTCAGGTAATTGCGCGACTCGGATTACGGGTTCACCGTCAACGCATGATGGAGGTGATGCCATGCGCCTGTGCAACATGTTCAAACCGATCACTTTAAGCCTGCTGATCGTTGTTGGCCTTTTTCTGAAATCTCACGAAGCCAAAGCGGCCGAAATTGAAACGCTGACCGTCGCGGGTGGCTGTTTCTGGTGTGTTGAGGCGGATTTCGAAAAGGTACCCGGCGTGACCGAGGTTGTTTCCGGCTTTACCGGCGGTGAGGTGGCCAATCCGACCTATAAACAGGTCGTGCGTGGCGGCACCGGCCATGTGGAGGCGGTGCAGATCCGGTTTGATCCCCACATCGTCTCGCGTCAGGAGCTTTTGAGCAAATTCGTCCGGTCGATTGATCCGACCGACGCAGGCGGTCAATTCTGCGATCGCGGATTCAGCTATTCCACGGCGATTTTCGTCTCTAACCCGCAGGAAAGAGAGCTGGCGCAAGCGGTTCTGGCCAAGGCGCAAAAGCAACTGGGCGAAAAGATCGTTACCCCGATCCGCGATGAATCCCCGTTTTATGAGGCCGAGGCCTATCATCAGGATTATTACAAAAGCAGTGGGCTGGTGATTACGCGCGCCGGTCCGAAGACCAAGGCCAGCGCATATGAGTTCTATCGTCAAGCCTGCGGTCGTGATCAGCGCGTGCGCCAGCTTTGGGGCGATGCAGCACCGTTTGCGGGCGGTTAAAGCATCAGATCCTGGATATCCTTCAGATCCGGGATCACGTCCGCCGTACCATGCCGCGTCACCATGATCGACGCCGCAAGCATGGCCTGAGAGATCGCCTGCGCCATTGGCATCCCGCGATCCAGCCCGGCCAACACGTATCCTGTGAACGTATCCCCCGCGCCCGTCGTATCCACGGCCTGCACTTTTCGCGCGGGAAACGCTTGATTAGAGCCTGTTTCGGTGCAGATCCACTCGGCTCCATCCGCGCCCTTGGTGACGATGATGTCGCGCACCGGCAGGTCCGATATCGCGGTTCCCAGCGCGGTTTGAAGCTGCTGCGCCTCGACCGCGTTCAGAATCAGGAAATCAAGGAAAGGCAGAACCGCTTTGACCGCATCCGCATCGAACGGGGCGGCGGCATAGCAGACGCGCAATCCCAGCTCTTTTCCCATCTGGGCGGTTTCGACCTGGGCGTTGGTTTCATTCTGCAGGATCAGGATGTCGCCAGTCTGCGCCTCGGCCAGCGCATTCGACACTAATTCAGGGGGAATCGCCCTGTTTGCACCAGAAAAGATGATGATCTGGTTTTCGCCTGCAACCTCGACTGCAACGATGGCGTGGCCCGTGGGCGAGTCGATCTGCGCGATATGGCGGGTGTCAACGCCATATTCCAGCAACCGATCCTTCGCCCAGCGCCCATCAGGACCAACAGCGCCGATATGACAGACCCGCGCCGCCGCCCGTGCGGCAGCCACGGACATATTCGTGCCCTTCCCGCCCAGAAATTCCGCCTTGGACGTGGCTGCAACGGTTTCACCGCGTCCCGGCAGGCGATCCATCCCATAGATCAGATCCAGATTGATCGACCCAAGGTTCCAGATTGTCATCAGCCAATCTCGCAAGAGGCCAGAACGGCCATGTTCAGGATGTCATTCGCCGTGGATACGGTCGAGGCGATCTGGATTGGTTTGTCGACACCGGCCAGAATGGGGCCAATCACGGTGGCGCCGCCCATTTCCTGCATCAGTTTCACTGAGATGCTGGCAGAATGGCGCGCGGGCACGACAAGGATGTTGGCGGGCCCGGTGAGGCGGCTGAACGGATATTGCGCCTGCGCCTGAGTGTTCAGGGCGACATCCACGGTCATTTCCCCTTCGAATTCGAAATCGACACCACGCCGCTCCAGAACTTTGGGGGCCATATGCATTTTCGTGGCGCGCTCCGACACGGGATAGCCGAAGGTCGAGAAGCTGACGAACGCCACGCGAGGTTCCAGACCCATGTGGCGCGCGACATCGGCCGCGCGTTCGGCGATGGTGGCGAGATCCTCGTCGCTGGGCCATTCATGCACCAACGTATCGGCGATCAGGACGATCCGGCCCTTGTGCAACAGCGCCGTGATACCGGCAGCCCCATGCGCGGCGTCGGCGTCAAACACGTGGTTGATCCGGTCCAGCACATGCGCCGATTTGCGCGTGGCCCCGGTAACCAGCCCGTCGCCATGGCCATGGGCCAGCATCAGCGCGGCAAAGACATGGCGATCGCGGGCGGCTAGGCGGTGAATATCCTGCCGGTCAAATCCTTTCCGCTGCAGGCGGTTGAACAGGAATTCCTTATAAGTGCTCAGATGGGAGGTGTTGGCGGCGTTGATCACTTCCAGCTCGCGCGCGGCATCGCCTAGGCCTGCCTTCTCAAGCTTGGCTTTCACGTCATCCGACCGCCCGACCACAAGCGCCTTGCCCAGACCCGAGCGTTGATAGGTGACAGCGGCACGCAACACACGCGGATCGTCACCTTCGGCAAAGATCATCCGCGCCTGAGCGGCACGCGCCCGCGCATTCAGACCGCGCAGGATCGACGCGGTCGGGTCCATGCGGGATTTCAGGCCGATCTCATAAGCCTCCATATCGATGATCGGGCGGCGGGCAGCCCCTGTGTCCATCCCTGCCTTGGCAACGGCCGGCGGAATCCTGTGGATCAGCCGGGGATCAAACGGCGTTGGGATAATGTAATCACGTCCAAATGACAGGCTTTTGCCATAGGCCAGCGCAACTTCGTCTGGCACATCTTCGCGGGCCAGCGCAGCCAGAGCATGAGCGCAAGCAATCTTCATCTCGTCATTGATGGCGCGGGCGTTGATGTCCAAAGCGCCCCGGAACAGATAGGGAAAGCCCAAAACGTTGTTCACCTGGTTGGGATAATCGCTGCGCCCGGTGGCAACGATGGCGTCCATACGCACTTCGCGCGCTTCTTCCGGTGTGATCTCAGGGTCAGGGTTGGCCATGGCAAAGATCACCGGGTTGTCGGCCATCGACGCCACCATCTCCTGTGTCACTGCACCTTTGACGCTGACACCCAGGAAAACATCCGCGCCCTTCATCGCATCCTCCAGCGACCGGCAATCGGTTTTCACCGCATGGGCCGATTTCCATTGGTTCATGCCTTCGGTCCGGCCCTGATAAATAACGCCCTTGGTGTCACACATGATGCAATTGTCATGCCGCGCACCCATCGCTTTCAACAGCTCAAGGCAGGCGATCCCGGCGGCCCCAGCCCCGTTCAGGACGATCTTCACATCCTCGATCTTCTTGCCCGAGATATGCAGCGCATTGATCAGACCCGCCGCACAGATCACAGCCGTGCCGTGCTGATCATCGTGGAACACGGGGATATCCATCTCTTCCTTCAGGCGCTGTTCGATGATGAAACACTCGGGCGCCTTGATGTCTTCCAGATTGATCCCGCCAAAGGTCGGCCCCATCAGGCGCACGGCCTTGCAGAATTCATCCGGATCTTCGGTATCAAGCTCGATATCGATGGAATTCACATCGGCAAAGCGCTTGAACAGCACCGCCTTGCCTTCCATCACCGGCTTCGATCCTAGCGCGCCCAGATTGCCCAGCCCCAGCACAGCCGTACCATTGGAAATCACCGCCACAAGGTTGCCCTTGTTGGTGTAATCATAGGCCGTTTCCGGATTTTCTGCGATCGCCACGCACGGCACCGCGACCCCCGGCGAATAGGCCAAAGACAAGTCACGCTGCGTCGTCATGGGCACGGTCGCCGTCACCTCGAACTTGCCGGGCGTGGGTTCCAGATGGAACGCCAGCGCCTCTTCGTCGGTGATCTTGTTATTGGCCATTGCGGCGTCCTCCCTGATCCGGTTCATGCGTTCTAGCGCAGGCGCAAGAACGCCTCAACGACAATGCGTTTTCACCTTTCGTCACAGGGGCACGATTTGTAAGGTCATGCAAACCGAAACCGGGGGGTCAGCGGTGAGCAGTGTCACGCCCATGATGGCGCAATATCTCGAGATCAAAGAGGCGCATAAAGACGCGCTTCTTTTTTATCGGATGGGCGACTTTTACGAGATGTTCTTCGACGATGCCGTCGCCGCGGCCGAGGCTTTGGACATCGCCCTGACCAAACGCGGCAAGCATGAAGGCGACGATATCCCCATGTGCGGCGTCCCGGTACACGCGGCGGAGGGCTATCTGCTGACGCTGATCCGCAAAGGGTTCCGCGTGGCGGTCTGCGAACAGATGGAAAGCCCGGCGGAAGCGAAAAAGCGCGGGTCGAAGTCCGTGGTCAAACGCGATGTGGTGCGGCTGGTCACACCCGGAACACTGACCGAAGATGCGCTGCTAGAAGCGCGCCGCCACAATTTCCTGGCCGCGTATATGGATATTCGGGGCGATGCGGCTTTGGCGTGGTCGGATATCTCAACCGGCGCGTTCCACGTGATGCCGATAAAACCCGCGCGATTGGGTCCGGAACTGGCCCGCCTTGCCCCATCGGAACTGATTGTCTCGGAGGCGGTGGAACATGACCTGTCCGAGATCACATCCGATTTGGGTGTGCCTGTTACCGCGCTGGGTCGCGCCAGTTTCGACAGCACAAATGCCGAAAAGCGTCTGTGTAGTCTCTTTTCTGTGGGCACCTTGGAAGCGTTCGCCCCCTTCACCCGCCCCGAAGTATCGGCCATGGGTGCCCTGGTCGATTACCTGGACATCACGCAAAAGGGCAAACTCCCGCTCCTTCAGCCCCCTGCGCGTGAATTTCAGGACCGTGTTGTTCAGATCGACGCCGCGACGCGCCGCAATCTGGAACTGACGCATGCCTTGTCCGGCGGGCGTGCGGGATCGCTCTTGTCAGTGATGGACCGCACCGTGACCGCAGGCGGCGCACGGCTGTTGGAGCAACGCCTGTCCAGCCCCTCCCGCGATCTGGAAACCGTTCAAAGACGTCTGGATGCAGTGACATTCTGTGTCGAAAACGGCTCTAACACGGGCCAAATCCGCGAAGCGCTGCGCAAAGTGCCAGACCTGGACCGCGCCCTGTCGCGCCTGTCGCTCGGCCGTGGTGGCCCGCGCGATCTGGCCGCCATTCGTAACGCTCTGACCCAGGCCGAAGCCATCGCCGATCAGACTGGTGCGATGGATCTGCCGGATCTTCTGACCTCTGCCGCGAAGGACCTGACCGGCCATGGCGATCTGATCGACCTTCTGGACGCATCCCTGATCGCTGATCCGCCCTTGTTGGCGCGCGATGGGGGGTTCATTGCCACCGGGTATGACGGAGAATTGGACGAGGCGCGCAAATTGCGCGACGAAGGGCGTTCTGTCATCGCTGGGATGCAGCAGGAATATATCGGCGCAACCGGCATTCAATCGTTGAAGATCAAGCACAACAATGTGCTGGGCTATTTCATCGAAACCACGGCGACCCATGCCGAAAAGATGATGTCGCCGCCCCTGTCCGACACCTTCATTCACCGTCAGACCACCGCCAACCAAGTCCGGTTCACAACGGTCCCACTTTCCGAGATGGAGACCAAGATCCTCAATGCAGGGGGGCGAGCTCTGGAGATCGAAAAGCGGCTCTATGAAACGCTTTCGGGCGCTGTGTTGGAGAGGGCCGCACAGATCAACACGACTGCCCGCGCGCTGGCGGAGTTCGATCTGGCGACCGCTTTGGCCGATCTGGCGCGCGGCGAAGACTGGTGCCTGCCGCAGGTCGACAGCTCTCGCAGCTTCGACATCGTGGGTGGTCGCCATCCGGTTGTGGAATACGCGCTGCGCAAACAATCGGGCGACAGTTTTGTGGCCAATGACTGCACCCTGACGGCCGAGGATGGCGCCGCGATCTGGCTGCTGACCGGGCCCAACATGGCCGGTAAATCGACTTTCCTGCGCCAGAACGCCCTGATCGCCCTTCTGGCGCAAATGGGCAGCTATGTGCCCGCAGACAGCGCCCATATCGGTCTGGTCAGCCAGATTTTCAGCCGCGTAGGCGCGTCAGACGATCTGGCGCGCGGGCGGTCGACCTTCATGGTGGAAATGGTCGAAACCGCCGCGATCCTGAACCAGGCCGATGATCGCGCTTTGGTCATCCTCGATGAAATCGGGCGCGGCACCGCCACTTATGACGGGTTGTCCATCGCCTGGGCCACACTGGAACATCTGCACGAGGTCAACCAATCCCGCGCGCTGTTCGCCACCCATTACCACGAAATGACCGCCCTCGCCGGGAAGCTGGACGGCGTCGAAAACGCCACTGTTGCGGTAAAGGAATGGGAAGGCGAGGTCATTTTCCTGCACGAGGTCCGCAAAGGTGCTGCCGACCGCAGCTATGGTGTGCAGGTGGCGCAATTGGCGGGCCTGCCAAAGTCGGTGGTCGAGCGCGCCCGTGTTGTGCTGGACGCTTTGGAAAAGGGTGAACGTGAAGGCGGTGCCGCGCAAAAGGCCATCGTGGACGACCTGCCGCTTTTTTCCGTCAGCGCAACGCCACCGCCACAGCCAACGAAACCGTCACCGTTGGACGCAATGATCCACGACATTCACCCCGATGAGTTGACCCCGAAAGAGGCGCTCGACCTGATCTACAAATTGAAAGAGGCAGCCAAAACCTGACCGCCCCCCTGCTTCTTCTCTTCCCAAATACGGAAAACCGACAACCGCCAAAAGCGCGCGATCAGCCAGGATTGGACGACACGCCAACTTGCGCCGGGCGCAACAGCCGGTCGTGCAGCATAAAACCTTCCGCCGAGACCTGGATGATTTCCCCGGCCTTGGTTCCGGGCAAGGGCGCTTCGAACATCGCCTCATGCAGCTGCGGATCGAACTTGTCGCCCACTTGCGGCGCAATCACCTCGATCCCGTGTTTTTTGAACACATTCGTCAGCTCGCGCATGGTCAGCTCGATCCCTTCGATCAGGGCAGACGCTGCAGCGCGCTGTTCCTCTCCGGCCGCGTCCAGCGCGCGTTTCATGTTGTCATAGACCGGCAGCATGTCGCGGGCCAGTTTCGACCCGCCATATTGCTCCGCCTCGCGACGCGCCTTTTCAGACCGTTTGCGCGCGTTCTCGGTCTCGGCCAGGGCGCGCATGAACTTGTCTTTGTAGTCATCCCGCTCGGCACGCAGCGCGTCCAGCTCGGCGGCTTCGTCCGAAATCTCGGCCATGTCGTCGGCCATCGCTTCGGCCTCTGCCTCGCTCACATCATCCAGAAAATCGTCTTCTTTTGGCTCTGCCATTGCTTAACCTCTATTTCCGGTCGGAAATCAGTTTCCCAACCAGCTGAGCCGTGTAATCCACGATCGGAACGATCCGTCCGTAATTCAGACGAGTCGGCCCGATCACGCCCACGGCACCAATAATCTTTCGATCCGCGTTCATATATGGAGAGACAACCAGAGAGGAACCCGAAAGTGAAAAAAGTTTGTTCTCTGACCCGATAAAAATGCGCACACCTTCACCTTCTTCGGTCAGTTCCAGGAAATCGGCGATATCGCGTTTCCGCTCCAGATCGTCGAACAGGCTTCGGATGCGCTCAAGCTCCTCCTCAGCCCCATCGGCCTCAAGCAAATTGGACCGGCCGCGCACGATAAGCCGCGCGGCTTCCGATGAATCGCCGTCCCAGCTGGCCAGACCCGATTCGACCAACGCCTGGGCCAAGGCGTCAATTTCCTGCCGCCGCCTAGAGATCTCTGTCTGAATGACGCCGCGCAGTTCACTCAGGGTGCGGCCTTCGATCAGCGCGTTCAGGAAATTGGCCGCTTCGCGCATGGATGACGGTGTCGATCCCGGCGGCGGGGTGAACAGCCGGTTTTCCACATGCCCGTCGGTAAACACCAGCACAACCAAAGCCCGGTCATGGGCCAAAGACACGAATTCGATATGTTTCAGCGCCGCTTCCCGCTTGGGCGTCAGCACCACCGACGCCCCGCGCGTCACCCCGGACAGAGCAGATCCCACGCGATCCAGCATGGAACTGACATCCTGCGAATTGCTGGTCACCGTCGCGTCGATCTTTTCGCGGTCTTCATCATCCAGATCGCTGACTTCCAGCAACCCGTCCACGAACATCCGCAGCCCCAATTGCGTTGGCACGCGCCCGGCACTCACATGCGGGCTGTCCAGAAGGCCCAGATATTCCAGATCCTGCATGACGTTGCGAATTGTCGCTGCGCTGACCTTCTCACTCAGCGTGCGGGTCAGCGTGCGTGAGCCTACAGGATCACCGCTTTCCAGATAGGATTCGACCACGCGGCGAAACACCTCGCGCGAGCGGTCGTTCATCTCTTCCAGAATTTGCGGCGTATCAGGCATGGGGCTTCCTTGATCCGAACGTCATTAAATTCGTGCCACGGCAAAGGTCAATCGGGGTTGCATCAACTGTCTGGGGGGCGATATCCCGGCTGTGAACAGATAAAGGATGTCTCATGCGACCCTCAGGACGAGATTTAAGTGAAATGCGCGCCGTTTCAATCGAAACGGGCTTCACCAAACATGCCGAAGGGTCTTGCCTGATCAAGATGGGCGATACCCATGTGCTGTGCACCGCGACCATCGAAGACCGCGTGCCACCCTTCATCAAGGGCTCGGGCCTGGGCTGGGTGACGGCGGAATATGGCATGCTTCCGCGCGCGACGAACACCCGGATGCGACGCGAAGCCGCTTCCGGCAAGCAAGGCGGGCGCACTGTTGAAATTCAGCGCCTGATTGGCCGCAGCCTGCGGGCCGGTGTGGACCGGGTCGCCCTGGGCGAACGGCAGATCACGGTCGATTGCGATGTGCTGCAAGCCGATGGCGGGACGCGCTGCGCGTCGATCACAGGCGGCTGGGTCGCGTTAAGGCTGGCAGTGAACAAGCTGATGAAGGCAGGCGATGTCATCAGCGATCCGTTGCTTGATCCGGTCGCGGCGGTCAGCTGCGGGATCTATGCGGGTCAGGCGGTGCTGGATCTGGATTACCCCGAGGATTCCGAAGCCGGCGTGGACGGCAATTTCATCATGACGGGATCCAAGCAACTGATCGAAGTTCAGATGAGCGCAGAGGGCGCCACCTATTCCCGCGATCAGATGAACATGATGCTGGATCTGGCCGAAAAGGGCGTGGAAGAGCTGGTCGCCGCGCAAAAGGCCGCCACCGCATGACACGCAAGTTCACCGGCGACCGGCTTCTGGTCGCCACCCACAACCAGGGCAAACTGGAAGAGATCGCGCATCTTCTGGAGCCGTACGGCGTTGCCGTCGTTGGCGCGGCCGAGATGAATTTGCCCGAACCGGAAGAAACCGAAACAACCTTCGTCGGCAACGCCCGGATCAAGGCGCATGCGGCGGCGAAGGCAACCGGCCTGCCTGCATTGTCCGACGATTCCGGGATCGAGATTGACGCGCTGGACGGTGCGCCCGGTGTTTACACCGCCGATTGGGCCGAAACGCCGAACGGCCGGGATTTCGTGATGGCAATGACACGTGCGCATGACGAATTGGAGGCGAAAGACGCCCCCCACCCCCGCACTGCGCGGTTCTGCTGCACTTTGGTTCTGGCCTGGCCGGATGGCCATGACGAGGTTTTCCCCGGCGTGATGGAAGGGGAAATCGTCTGGCCCATGCGTGGCGATCAGGGTCATGGATATGATCCGATCTTCCAGCCCAAAGGCTACGCTCAGACTTTTGGCGAAATGGATCGCTGGGAAAAGAACAGGATCAGCCACCGCGCCGATGCGTTCCGCAAACTTGTCGCCGGTTGTTTTGACTGACGATTGGAAGAACGCGGGCTTTGGCCTTTATATCCATTGGCCCTTTTGTCAGGCCAAATGCCCGTATTGCGATTTCAACAGCCATGTTGTGGCTCATATCGACCAAAAGGCCTGGGCACGCGCCTATGTCGCTGAATTGGATCGCGTGGCGGCCGAATTGCCGGGACGCACCCTGAACACGATCTTTTTCGGCGGCGGCACGCCCAGCCTGATGCATCCCGATACGGTCGCTGCAGTTCTGGATCATGTCAGAAAACTGTGGCCCATGGCCAATGATCCCGAAATCACGCTTGAAGCCAATCCCGGATCCGTCGAGGCCGGCAAGTTCCGCGGATTTCGCGACGCGGGGGTCAACCGCATCTCCATGGGGATACAGGCGTTGAACGACCGTGACCTCAAGCGGCTGGGCCGCATTCATTCCGTGGCCGAGGCGATGGCCGCTTTTGATATCGCGCGGGATTGCTTTGACCGTGTCAGCTTCGATCTGATCTATGCCCGGCAGGACCAGACGGTTTCGGCCTGGGAGGATGAGCTGAAACAGGCTCTGACACTGGCGATTGACCATCTTTCACTTTACCAGCTGACGATCGAGGATGGGACCGCTTTCGGCGACAGGTACCAGGTCGGCAAGTTGCGCGGGTTGCCGGATGATGATGCGGCTGCGGATATGTACGCGCTGACACAGGACATCTGCGCGGATGCCGGATTTCTGAATTACGAAGTGTCGAACCACGCCCGTCCCGGTTCGGAATCGCGGCACAATCTGATCTATTGGCGCTATGGAGATTACGCGGGCATCGGACCAGGTGCGCATGGGCGGGTCACAATCGACGGGCAGAGATATGCCACCGAATGTCTGCGCGCGCCGGGTGCCTGGTTGTCGGCGGTAGAAACCGGTCGGGCGGAACATATCCGCGACGCGATCTCGCATGAAGAACAGGCGCAGGAATACCTGCTGATGGGCCTGCGCATTCGCGAGGGGATCGACCGCGCGCGTTACGAGGCGCTGGCCGGGCATCCACTGGATCAGGCGACACTGGATCATCTGACCGATATCGGCATGATCCGCGCGAATAGAAAGAAAATAATTGTTTCAGATCAAGGGTTTATGGTTTTGAACAGCGTGATTGCCGCGCTGGCCAATGCCTAACCCCGGCTCAGCAACTGGCAGAGCGTATCCAGATCGTCCAGTGATCCGTACTTGATCGAAAGCGTACCGGATTCCTTGCCCGGCGTATGGTCGATCTGAACCTTCATACCCACGGCCGCCGACAGATCCCCTTCCAACGCTTTGGTATCCGCGTCCTTTTCCGGGGCCGCGACCTTCGGTTTGTCGGGCGTTGTGGTCGCAGGCTTCTGCTTGGCGAGCTTTTCGGTTTCGCGCACGGAAAGACCGCGCTGAACCACCTGCTGCGCCAGAGCAAGCGGATCATCCGCGGTGATCAATGCCCGCGCGTGACCTGCGGTCAGCTTGCCTTCGCGCAACATCGTCTGCACCTGATCCGGCAGGGTCAGCAACCGCATCAGGTTGGCGATGTGGCTGCGGCTTTTGCCCATGGCTTCAGCCAGTTTTTCCTGCGTGTGACCAAAGCGTTCCATCAGCTGCTTGTACCCTGCGGCCTCTTCCACCGGGTTCAGATCGGCGCGCTGGATGTTTTCGATGATGGCGACTTCCAGCACCTCGGTATCGGTGAAGTCGCGCACGATCACCGGAATTTCATGCAGTTGAGCCCTTTGCGCAGCGCGCCAGCGGCGTTCGCCGGCAACAATTTCGAAGCCGGACCCTTTCTTCCGTACAATCAGAGGCTGGATGATGCCTTTTTCCTGGATCGACGATGCAAGCTCCTGCAACGCCTCCTCTGCGAAAGACTGCCGTGGCTGGTCCGGGTTGGGCTGAATCTTTTCGATCGGGACAAGTTGATCAGCTGCGCGAGGCGCGGTGGATTGAGTGTCGGATGACTCCACAGGAACATCTGCCATCAACGCCGACAATCCCCGGCCCAGGCCGCGCGATTTTTTCTTTTCTGCCACGTCTCGTTCCTCTGTTGCTTATGCTGCTTGCTGTGTTGCGTTCTGCAGGATCTCTTGCGCCAGCGCGCGATAGGCCTGCGCCCCCTGCGAATGCGGGTCATAGGACAAAACCGGCATGGCGAAGGACGGCGCTTCGCTTACCCGGACATTGCGCGGGATAATGGTCTGAAACACCAGATCGCCCAGATTGTCGCGCGCGTCCTGCTCGACCTGTTGCGACAGGTTGTTGCGCCTGTCGAACATGGTCAGCACCACGCCTTCCAGTCGTAGGTTCGGGTTGGCCGTCTGGCGCACCTCGCGCACGGTCAGCATCAGCTGCGACAACCCTTCCAAAGCAAAGAATTCAGATTGCAACGGCACCAGCACAGAATGTGCCGCCACCATTGCGTTGACGGTCAAAAGGTTCAGCGAAGGTGGGCAATCAATCAATATGTAGTGGAAACCATAAGCATCCATCGCAACCTGTCGTAGCGCATCGTGTAAAAGATAGCTGCGCTTTTCGTTCGATATCAGTTCGATATCAGCGGAACTCAGATCCACGGTTGCAGGAATAATGGCCAGGTTTTCGACGTCAGTTTCCTGAATCACATCCTCGAGCGGAGCATCGTCGACCAGCAGGTCATAGGTCGTTGCATCCCGCTGTGCGGCTTCGATGCCCAGTCCGGTTGACGCATTGCCTTGCGGATCAAGATCAACCACCAGCACTTTCCGCCCCGCTTCTGCCAGGGCCGCAGCAAGGTTGATCGCTGTTGTGGTTTTTCCAACCCCCCCTTTCTGGTTGGCAACGGCAATAATCCGGGGTCCGGCCGGGCGAGACAGGTCAGTCACGCGACACTCCTTCGATCTTCAATATTACGGCAGAGTCGTGAGTATGACTTTTAACTGCTTCGCATTTGAAACGCCATGATTTGCGGGCGTCCTCGACCTCTTTTTGCCAGGACTCGCCCTTTTGAAACAAAGCAAATCCGGCAGTGCTTAAATGACGATCAGCAAAGCCAAGAAGCGTATCAAGGTCTGCCAGTGCCCGCGCAGACAGAATATCCGCGTTCTGTGGGGGCGCCTCTTCTATGCGCTGGGATAGAACAGTGACGTTCAGATCAAGCTCGCGAATGGAAGTGCGCAGGAATGTGCACTTCCTTTGGTCGCTTTCAATCAGGGTGAAACGGGTCTTTGGCCAGTATTCCCTGGCATAAACAGCCAGGACAATGCCAGGGAACCCGCCGCCTGACCCAATATCGACCCAATGATCGCAGGGCTCCCCACACTCTGCCACCTGCAGAGAATCCAGAATGTGTCGCCCCCAAATGTCTGCCTGATCCTTCTTGGAAATCAGATTGATCTTTGGTGTCCACTTCAGGACAAGCGCTTCGAACGCCTTCAGCCGATCCAGTGTTTCACGTGAAACATCCAGCATCACGCGGTTTTCTTCTGTCCGTCACGCTTGATCCGAGCCAATAGCAAAGCCAAGGCTGCGGGGGTCATACCATCAATCCGGGACGCCTGCAGCAGATTCGCCGGGCGCGCTTGATGCAGCTTTGCTTTCAGTTCATTCGAAAGGCTATCAATAGCGTAGTAATCGAAATCCGCCGGTATTGCCTGCCCTTCATCTTTCTTCAGGGTTTCCACATCTTTTTTCTGACGTTCGATGTAGTTGGCATAAAGCGCATCACGTTCTATCTGACGCCGTGTCGGTTCGTCCGTATCCTTCAGGGCAGGATTCAAAGCGATCAGATCTTCGAAAGTCACATCGGGAAAGGCCAAAACCGCCAGCCCAGTGCGGCGTGTGCCATCCTGATTGATCGAAATACCCGCGGCTTGAATTTGCTTTGGTGTGTAAGTGGTTTCAGTCAACTGATCCCGCACGTGATCCAGCGCTTCCATTTTGTGTTCGAAGGCCCGCTGACGCACCTGACCGACGCAACCAATCTGAATGCCCAATGGCGTCAGACGTTGATCTGCATTGTCCGCGCGCAGGGAAAGCCGGAACTCCGCGCGCGACGTGAACATGCGATACGGCTCGGAAACGCCGCGTGTGGTCAGATCATCGATCATTACGCCGATATAACTGTTTGATCGACTGAACGTAATTGGATCTTGGTCCGCAACCGCACGTGCGGCGTTCAAACCCGCCACCATGCCTTGCGCCGCTGCCTCCTCATATCCTGTGGTTCCATTGATTTGTCCCGCAAGATAAAGGCCAGGAACGTCCTTCAAAGCCAATTGCGGCGTCAGTGCGCGTGGATCGACATAGTCATACTCGATCGCATAACCAGGCTGCAGGATGACTGCCCGCTCAAGCCCCTTAATCGAATGGACATAGGCCTCCTGCACCGACTCCGGCAGGGATGTTGAAATGCCGTTCGGGTAAATCGTGTGATCATCCGCACCTTCCGGCTCAAGAAAGATCTGGTGGGATTCCTTGTCTGCAAAGCGGACAATCTTGTCTTCGATCGAAGGGCAATACCTCGGGCCAACACCCTCGATGTGTCCACCATACATCGCAGATTTCTCCAGGTTTTCCTGAATAATCTCATGTGTCTGCGGGTTTGTATGCGTAATCCCGCAGGAAATCTGCGGTGCCGAAACAGTTTTCGACAGGAACGAGAACAGCGTCGGATCGTCGTCACCCGGCTGCATCTCAAGACCAACCCAATTGATCGTTCGCCCATCCAGACGCGGCGGCGTTCCCGTTTTCAGGCGCCCAAGAGGAAGGCCAAAAGAATCGATGCGCTCTGCCAGTTTGATGGAGGGTTTATCTCCCATCCGCCCACCCGGCCGCGCTACATCGCCGATATGAATGACACCACGAAGGAACGTACCCGTTGTCAGAATAACGGCCCGTGCCGGTATGCAAGATCCATCTTGCAGAACAACACCACACACCTTGGCGCCATCCATGATGAAATCGACGGCTTCCCCCTCCACGATCGTCAGGTTCTGCTGCGCTTCGATTTCTGCCAACATGGTTTCGCGATAGATCTTGCGATCCGCCTGCGCCCTCGGGCCTTGAACTGCAGGCCCTTTCCGGCGATTCAACAAACGAAACTGTATCCCGGCGCGGTCTGCCACACGCCCCATGACACCATCCAGGGCGTCGATCTCGCGCACAAGATGGCCTTTCCCCAGCCCACCAATTGCCGGGTTGCAGGACATCACACCGATTCCAGAACGGGTCAGCGTGATCAACGCCGTCTGCGCGCCCATTCGCGCTGCAGCATGAGCAGCTTCTGCGCCCGCGTGGCCTCCGCCAATCACAACGACATCAAAATGTTTCACGTGAAACACTCCTCATTTTCCCAAGCAAAAACTGGCAAAGATCTCGTCCAGAAGGTTTTCCGCATCAATCCGACCCACCAGGGATTCAAGGGCACGAATCGCCGTTCTCAGTTCTTCCGCCGCTATATCATAGTGATCGGGACCAAGGGACAGTTGGTCTTGGGCTGCCGCAAGGCTTGCCAGGGCTTTTTCCATCGCATCCTTGTGGCGTTGCCGGGTTGCAAGGCCCGCGGATTGCGACCGTGTCTGCAAGACGTCCGAAATCCGTTTCACAAGATTGGCCACGCCCTGCCCCGTCAAACCCGAAACGGCATTAGGCTCATCGGCCAGCTGGTCCGCTTTTGGGCGCAGAACGATATCATCAGCCAATGGCTGTAATGGCAGCGCCCCATCCTCGGTCAGGAACACGCGCAGGTCAGCATCCCGCGCGCGGCGCAAGGCTCGGTCGATACCAATACCCTCAACCACGTCATCCGTTTCCCGCAATCCGGCTGTATCCAGGAGAGTGACAGGCAAACCCGCAAGATCCATGCGCACTTCGATGATATCCCGTGTCGTCCCGGCATATTCCGAGGTTATCGCCGCGTCACGACCAGCTAAGTAATTGAGAAGAGTAGATTTTCCGACGTTTGGAGGGCCAACAATCGCCACTTCGAACCCTTCGCGAATACGCTCCGCCATCGCAACGCCAGTGGTTTGTTCCGACAGCTCCGCCATCACTCCGGAAAGCAGCTTGTTCACTTCAGGTGTGACGTCTGTCGGCACTTCTTCGTCTGCGAAATCGATGGTCGCTTCGATCAGAGCGGCCGCGCGGATCAAGTCCTTGCGCCAGCGTTCGGCAAGACCGCCAAAGGCACCGGCAAAGATTTTTTGGGCTTGCCGCCTTTGCGCTTCGGTTTCTGCATCGATCAGATCCGCAAGCCCCTCCACCTGCGCCAGATCCAGGCGGCCATTTTCCAACGCACGGCGCGTGAACTCACCCGGCTCAGCCAGGCGAAGACCCTCTTGTTCGCCCAACACTGAAAGAACGGCTGATGTAATGGCGGTGCTGCCATGCAGATGCAGCTCGACCACGTCTTCTCCTGTGAAGCTGGCCGGCGCATCGAAACGGAGGATCAGCGCGTGATCCAGAACGTCCCCTTCCCTGTCGCGCAGGACAGACACACGCGTGGCGCGGGCGGCAGGCAGATTGGCGCCCAGGGCACGCGCTGCTCCGTGCGCCAGAGGACCCGAGATGCGGATAACCGCAACCCCGGCTTTTCCCTGCGCCGTGGCCAGTGCGAAAATCGTGTCCATCGCTTGTGTACCCCTGATGAAAACGCATGCGCCCCGGACGTGATCCGGGGCCCTGATCGTTTTGCAAAAGACCCCGGCACATCAGCCGGGATACAAACCCTTAGGTATTCATCGAGTCGAAGAATTCCGAGTTTGTCTTGGTCTGCTTCAACTTCGACAACAGGAACTCGATCGCGTCGGTGGTGCCCATCGGATTGAGGATCCGCCGCAGAACGAAGGTTTTCTGCAGATCAACTTTGTCGACCAACAGATCTTCCTTCCGCGTGCCGGATTTCAGAATGTCGATGGCCGGGAAGACGCGCTTGTCGGCGATCTTGCGATCCAGAACGATTTCCGAGTTACCGGTGCCTTTGAATTCTTCGAAGATCACCTCGTCCATCCGGCTGCCCGTGTCTATCAGCGCTGTGGCGATGATGGTGAGCGATCCGCCCTCTTCGATATTCCGAGCTGCGCCAAAGAACCGCTTGGGCCGTTGCAGCGCGTTCGCATCCACACCACCAGTCAGAACCTTACCCGAAGACGGGACAACGGTGTTAAAAGCCCTACCAAGTCTTGTGATCGAATCGAGAAGGATAACAACATCTCGTTTATGCTCGACCAGACGCTTGGCTTTTTCGATCACCATTTCCGACACCGCCACGTGACGTGTGGCCGGTTCGTCGAAGGTGGATGAAATCACCTCCCCTTTCACCGAACGCTGCATGTCTGTCACCTCTTCCGGGCGTTCGTCGATCAGCAGAACGATCAGGTAACATTCCGGGTGGTTCACTTCGATCGATCGGGCGATGTTCTGCAGGATCACCGTTTTACCCGTCCGCGGTGGCGCCACGATCAGCGACCGCTGGCCTTTCCCGATTGGTGCCACCAGATCGATCACGCGGGCAGAGCGGTCTTTGATCGTCGGATCTTCAATTTCCATCTTCAGACGCTCATCCGGGTAAAGCGGCGTGAGGTTGTCGAAGGCGATCTTGTGTTTCGCCTTTTCGGGATCGGCGAAGTTGATCTGCGTGACATTGGTCAGCGCAAAGTAACGTTCGTTGTCGTTCGGTGCCTTGATCACGCCTTCAATCGTGTCGCCAGTGCGCAGCGAATGCTGGCGGATCATCTCGGGCGAGACATAGATGTCATCGGGACCGGGAAGATAGTTCGCCTCGGGTGAGCGGAGGAAGCCGAAGCCATCCTGCAGCACCTCAAGCACGCCATCGCCCGAGACTTCCCATCCCTCGTCCGCGCGCTCGCGCAGGATCTGGAACATCATCTCGCCCTTGCGCATGGTCGAGGCGTTTTCGATCTCAAGATCTTCAGCCATGGCCAAAAGGTCTTTGGGGCTTTTCGCCTTGAGATCGGACAGGTTCAATTTGTCAGTCATGTCGGGATACCTGAAAGCAGCCGCGCGGAATGGGCGGCTGGTGTGATGTGTCATTTGGAAAAACACTTAACCCGGACGGGTCAGTTGCCGCCTAGATACGCGCGGCAGGGCTTGGAGTCAAATCTCTCAGAATTTGAAGATGACGGAGAAGACGATGACCAGCATCAAAACCGTCGGCACTTCGTTCATCATCCGGTACTGGCGGCCGGTCACGGTGTTTTCACCATTCATGAAATCCTTGCGCCGACGAGCCAGCCAATGGTGAAACCATGTCATGCCCAATACCGACGCTGCCTTGGTCCAGGGCCAGATCAAACCCCAATCGACCACACCGGGTGTAAAGACTAATGCCAGGCCAAAGATCCATGTGCCAATCATGGCCGGATTCATGATGGCCCTGAGAAGCCTTCGTTCCATCACCTCGAACAATGGCGGAAGGCCTGCAATCTCATCGCCCTTTTCTACGTGATAGACGTACAGACGGGGCAAGTAGAACAAGCCAGCCATCCAGGCGATCACGGAAACGATGTGAAGTGACTTCATCCATGGATAGGCATTGATCAGGAATTCGGTCATTTGGCTCTCTTCTGGGTGAGCCTCTCTTTAATAATAAATAAAGATATAAAGAAAGGATGATGATTTTGTTGGGGAGTGCCCGGCTTGTGGATTACACGGTTTTGACTGGGTTTTCCACGATGTTCATAACTGGTGTCCATATTCGCTGACAGCCTTTGGAAAAGATTTTTTACACATATAAATCAAATGCTTAATCGAATTATGGCAATTTTGTGTCAGTGGATAAATCTGGGACATATTGTGACAAACCGGGTTTTCCACGACACCGGATTTATCCCGTCCCGAACTGGAGGAAAAAAGGAAATCGAACGATCTGTCCCAGTCATCAAAGCGGACTTGCATCGAGGCGATGTTTTCCGGCACATCATGCCCATTCGATATGCAGACCAACCCCCATGGTTATCCACATGAACACCCCCATCACACTCGCCTCCGGCTCCGAGATCCGGGCGCAGTTGTTGCGCAATGCAGGTGTCGCATTCGACGTCACTGTGGCCCGTGTTGATGAAGAAATGATTAAGGCGGCCCTGCTGGCCGAGGATGCCAGCCCCCGTGATATCGCCGATGCTTTGGCTGAGGCGAAGGCGCGGCGCGTCAGTGACAAGGTTGGCGGTTTGGTTCTGGGTTGCGATCAGGTTCTTGATTTCCAGGGGCGGCTTTTGTCGAAACCCGCAACGGCCGAAGATGCGTTGGCCCAGCTGAAAGAGATGCGCGGCCAGCGGCACATGCTGTTGTCGGCTGCTGTGATCTATGACGATGGTAAACCGGTTTGGCGTCATGTGGGCCAGGTTCGGCTGTTGATGCGCGATGCGTCGGACGAATATCTGGCCGATTACGTCGACCGCAACTGGGACAGTATCCGCCATTCCGTTGGCGCATATAAGCTTGAGGAAGAGGGCGTCCGCCTCTTTACCCGGATTGACGGCGACTATTTTAACGTTTTGGGTATGCCCCTGCTGGAGCTTTTGGCATATCTGACGTTACGGGGGGTGCTGCCACGATGAGTGATGAGAAAATACCGCTGGCGGCGGTGATCGGATCGCCGATTGCGCATTCACGTTCCCCGAAACTGCACAATTACTGGCTGAGCGTGTACGGCTTGCGCGGTCACTATATCCCAATGGATATCGCACCCGAGGATCTGGAGCGTGTGATCCGGATAATGCCAACCATGGGCTTTGTCGGATGCAACATCACCATTCCATACAAGGAAAAGGTGATGGCGCTGGCCGATCAGATTACGGATCGCGCCACGCTCATCGGCGCGGCCAATACGCTGATCTTTCGGCGCGACGGGCGGATCATGGCGGATAACACCGATGGGTACGGCTTTATCGAAAATCTGCGGCAGGGTGCGCCGACCTGGAAGGCCTCTCAGGGAAAAGCAGTTGTTTTTGGAGCGGGCGGTGCAGCACGTGCGGTTGTCGCGGCGCTGGCAGATGCTGGCGTTCCTGAGATTGTGATTACCAATCGCACCCGCGTCCGGGCAGATAAGCTGAAGGAAGACTTCGGAAAGCGCGTGTCCGTCGTGGATTGGGTGCAAGCGGGGAACATCCTGGAAGAAGCAGCTTTGGTCGTGAACACAACATCGCTTGGCATGACCGGCAAACCCGAAATGCGCGTACCGCTGGATGGGTTGCAGAAGGGTACTGTTGTCACCGATCTGGTCTATGAACCGCTGCAAACCCGCCTTCTGCGCGAAGCTGAAGATGCGGGCTGCATCACCTTGGATGGCTTGGGCATGTTGCTGCATCAGGCGGTGCCTTGCTTTGAGCGCTGGTTCGGACAACGGCCCGAAGTGGATACGGGTACGCGGGCCGCGGCGCTGAGATGACTGTGAAGCTTGGGCTGACCGGCTCCATCGGGATGGGCAAAAGCACGACCGCGACCATGTTTGTCGAGGAAGGGTGCGATCTGTGGGATGCCGATGCGGCTGTGCATCGGCTGTATTCCAAAGGCGGCGCAGCGGTGGAGCCGATGCGCGCGGTGTTTCCCGAAGCAATCGTGGACGGGGCCGTTTCGCGGGACGTGTTGAAGACGATCATTGCTGAAAAGCCCGACGCATTGCGTCAGATCGAACAGATCGTGCATCCACTGGTCGGCCAGGACCGCGCGCTTTTCGTGGCGCAAAGCACTGCCGATATTCTGGTGTTCGACATCCCGCTTCTGTTTGAAACAGGCGGTGACGCGACGATGGATGTGACTGTCGTTGTCTCTGCCCCCGAGAATGTTCAGAAAGCCCGCGTTCTCGAACGCGGAACGATGACCGAGGCGCAGTTCGAACAGATCCGCGCCAAGCAGATGCCCGATGACGAAAAACGTAAACGGGCCGATCATGTGATCGTCACCGATACGGTTGAACACGCACGCGCCCAGGTGCAGTCTGTGGTCAGGCAGATCCGAGGGCAGGCAGATGCGTGAAATCGTTCTTGATACCGAAACCACGGGGTTCGACCCGGAAACAGGTGACCGGATTGTCGAGATCGGCGCGGTCGAGCTTTACAATCACGTCGCGACCGGCCGGACCTATCATCAATATATCAACCCCGAACGCGCCATGCCCCAGGAAGCGTTCGAGGTGCACGGGCTGGGCGATGATTTTTTGCGCGACAAGCCGAAATTCGCCGAGATCGGTCATGCGTTCCTGGAATTCGTTGGCGATGCCAAACTGGTGATCCACAACGCTGCCTTCGACATGAAATTCCTGAATGCCGAACTGGGCTGGATCGGGTTGCCCCAATTGCCGTTCGACCGGGCGATCGACACGCTGATGATTGCGCGGCAGAAATTTCCGGGATCGCCAGCGTCTTTGGATGCGCTGTGCCGGCGCTTTGCTATCGATAACTCGGCCCGAACGCTGCACGGCGCGCTTCTGGACAGTGAAATCCTGGCCGAAGTGTATCTTGAGCTGATCGGCGGCCGTCAGCCGGATTTCGGATTGGCGCGTTCAACCGCCGACACCAGCACCGGCGCGGAAGAGGTCTGGCGACCGCGCCCACGGCAAACACCTTTGCCGCCCCGCATCACGGCAGAGGAAGAAGCAGCGCATCGCGCCTTTGTCGAAGAACTGGGGGATGCCGCGCTTTGGTCGCGTGGCGGCTGACCACATGCGCGCGCCCCGGGCCTGACCCAAGGCGCGCATCTTTAAATCAGGCGTCTGTCTTGCCGTTTTGCGTGGCTTGTTGCGCGGCCTGCTGGCGCGCGATTTCGTTGCGATAGATCGAAACGAAATCGATGTTTTCCAGGTTCAGCGCCGGGTATCCGCCGTCGCGCGTCACGTCGCTCACGATCCGGCGCAGGAACGGGAACAGCATGCGCGGGCATTCGATCAGAAGGAAGGGATGCATCTGCGCTTCGGGCACGCCTTCGATATGGAAGATGCCCGTGTATTCCAGTTCGATCAGGAACATCTCTTCGCCGCCGGCTTTGGTTTTCGAAGTGATGTTCAGCTTGATCGACACTTCGTACTGATGCTCAGTCGGCCGCTTCTTGGCATCCAGATTGACGTGGACGCTTACATCCGGCTGCACCTCGCCCGAGATACCTTTTTGCGCCATGATGTTTTCGAAGGACAGGTCGCGAATGAACTGGCCCAGAACCTTCATCTGCGGCTGAATAAGTTGCTGTTGCGGTGCTGCGGCACCTGCGTCTTGATCGGTCATCACTGTCTCCTTGAAGATCGGGTTGGCGGTGCTGTACCAGCTTGCGCCGCGGTCCTCAATCCTTGCCGATATTCTGTTGCGTCCAGCCGGAGGGACCCGCGTTGGGATCGCGGGGTTTGACCTCTTCGAACTCGCCTTCGATGATGTCATCGCGGCCCGGCGGGTATTGCGGGCCGGGGCCCATTTCGAAATGCTGGACATCCACCCGTGCCCGGACATAGCGGTAAACCGCCAAGCGCACAGGTGGGGTCAGCAGCAAAAAGCCGATGGCATCCGTGAAAAACCCGGGTGTCAAAAGCAACGCGCCGGCAATCAGGATCATTGCCCCATGGGCCAGCGGTTCGGATGGATCACGCAGTTCGGAAAACGAACTTCGCAGATGACCCATGGCCATAAGCCCCTGCGTGCGCACCAGCCACGTCCCCAAAATGGCCGTCAGGATCACGATGGCCAGCGTTGGCCAAAGACCAATTGCGCCGCCAATTTGAATGAACAGGGCAATCTCGATCAGCGGAACCAGCAAAAAGGCCAGAAAAAGATACATAAAGCCACGGACTCCTTTACCGTCGGGCGGTAGACTTATGCCTACCTGCCCCCTACATAAGAGCCAACGATGGCCTTACAAAGCCCCTTGCCTGAAAAGAGGTTCTGAATGAATTCGCCTTTGATCCAGCTTCTTGTGCTGGCCGGTATCGCAATTTTCCTGATTTTGCGCCTGAGAAGCGTGTTGGGCACCCGTGAAGGGTTCGAAAAGCCGCCCGTGCCGCGCCAGTCTTCTGCCGCGCCGCGCCCTGACTTCGAGGTGATCGAAGGCGGGCCGGACCGCGATATCGTGGATTACGTCGAAGAGGACAGCGCGTCTGCCGAAGCGCTTGCCGAAATGAAGCGGGTCGAGCCGTCGTTTTCCGTGGCGGATTTCGTGCAGGGCTCGCGCGGTGCTTATGAAATGATCGTGATGGGTTTCGAACGCGGGGAGCTGAATGAGATTCAGCCCTTCATCGCCGAAGACGTCTTTGAAACCTTTGTCGAGGTCGTGGCCGCCCGTGAAGATCAGGGCCTGACAATCGAGGCCGAATTTATCGGTGTGCGCGAAGTCCGCGTCGAAAATGTCGACTATGATCAGGATACGGCCGAAGCGCAGATTACCATGCGCTTTGTGTCGGAACTGACGTCGGTGGTGCGCAATGCCGAAGGCGAGATCGTGGAGGGAGATCCCAAAGCTGTCAAACGCCAGAAAGACACCTGGGTCTTTGCCCGGAAGATGGGCACCGATGATCCGAACTGGTTGCTTGTTGCCACGGACGCATGATCCGGACGCTTTGGGCGATCTTGTGTGTGGTCTGCATGGCCACGTCTGACGCTCGGGCGGAAACCACCTATTCTATTCTGTCCTTTGACGATCTGGACGGCTGGGCGGCGGATGATCATTCTGCCGCCTTGTCTGTTTTTCTGAATACCTGCATGGATCTGGATGATCCCGATTGGCAATCGCTGTGCGCCTTGGCGCAGAACGAGAAACCTGAAAACGCGCGGGCGTTCTTTGAATTGTTCTTTCGGCCTGTGCTGATCGAGGATGGCGATGACATGCTGTTCACGGGGTATTTTGAACCGGAACTGAATGGCTCCCGTTATCCGACATCCCGCTTCCGGTTTCCGCTGTACAAAATGCCGCCCGAGGCGCGTGTGTCCAACCCCTGGCTGACGCGCCGTGATATTCTGACCAGCGGCGTGATGGATAATCGTGGATTGGAAATCGCCTGGGTCGATGATCCGGTCGAGCTGTTTTTCCTCCAGATCCAGGGATCGGGGCGGATCAGGTTGCCGGATGGGCGGTATCTACGCGTCGGATATGGTGGCGCGAACGGGCATGAATACCGGTCTATTGGCGTCGAACTGGTGCGGCGCGGGATTTATCAGCCGCATCAGGTCAGTGCTCAGGTCATCCAGAATTGGGTGCGGCGAAACCCCGAAGCGGGGGAAGAGCTGCTGCTTCACAACGATTCCTATGTCTTTTTCCGGGAGGTCAGCCGCGTGCCCGCAGACCGGGGGCCGCTGGGTGCGATGAACCGGTCGATCACCGCGCTGCGGTCGATTGCGGTGGATCCGGCCTATCATCCGCTGGGCGCTCCGGTCTGGATTGAGAAGGATGGGGAAGGCCCGATGCGGCGGCTGATGATCGCGCAGGATACCGGTTCGGCGATCAAAGGGGCGCAACGGGCCGATATCTTCTTTGGCACCGGCGATGCGGCGGGCGAAGCGGCCGGTCGGTTGCGAGATCCTGGTCGGATCGTGACGCTTCTGCCCATTCAGCGCGCCTATGCCCTTTTGCCTGAGGGGCAGTCATGACCCGTCGCCGCCTGCGCCCGGATGAGGTTGAGCTGTGGCAGAAAGTGGCCGAACGGACCGAGCGACTTCACCCCGAACGCAAGGCGGAATCACCGCGTGCGACGCGGCCGAAACCCAAGCCGGAAAAGCGCGTCTTCAACGCGTCAGAACCTTTCACGCTGGGATCTCGGGCGCCAGCATCTGCTGCCCCGCATAAATTGCAGCCCAGTTTAAGCGAACGCCTGTCTTCGGCGCCCGTCCAGATGGACAAGAAATCCTTCGGTAAGCTGAAGCGCGGCAAATTGAAACCCGAAGGGCGGATCGACCTGCACGGCATGACGCTGGACCGTGCACACCCGGCGCTGGTGCGGTTCATCCTGACGGCCCATGCCTCGGGCAAAAGGCTGGTTCTGGTGATTACCGGAAAAGGGAAACGGTCTGACGATGATGGTCCGATCCCGCGACCACGCGGTGTGTTGCGCCATCAGGTGCCGGGGTGGCTGGCCTCACCCCCGCTGGCGCAGGCGGTTCTTCAGGTCACAACGGCGCATATCAGCCACGGGGGCGAGGGGGCCTATTACGTGTATCTGCGCCGTCAGCGATAGACCGACACCCGAACCCTACAGCACGTAACGGCTCAGATCGGCGGATTTCGCCAATTCGCCCAGGTGTTTTTCCACGAATGCGGCATCAATTTCGATCGTTTCGCCACCCCGGTCGGGTGCGGTGAAGGACAGATCTTCGAACACACGCTCCAACACGGTGTAAAGCCGCCGCGCACCGATGTTTTCAACGCTTTGGTTCACCTCGGCTGCGATGCGGGCCAGGGCTTTGATCCCATCTTCGGTAAAGGTGACGGTCAAATCTTCGGTTCCCATCAAGGCGGTGTATTGCAGTGTCAGCGCATTGTCGGTTTCCGTCAGGATGCGCACGAAATCTTCTTCCGTCAGCGCGCGGAGTTCGACGCGGATAGGCAGACGGCCCTGAAGTTCCGGCAACAAGTCCGACGGTTTGGCGATGTGGAACGCACCTGATGCAATGAACAGAATATGGTCGGTTTTCACCGGGCCGTGCTTTGTCGACACGGTCGTACCTTCGATCAGAGGCAGGAGGTCACGCTGCACGCCTTCGCGGCTGACATCGCCGCCGCGCGCATCGGACCGCGCGCAGACCTTGTCGATTTCGTCCAGAAAGACGATGCCGTTTTCTTCTACTGCAGTCAGGGCGGCGCGGGTGACGGTTTCATCGTCCAGCAGTTTGTCCGCCTCTTCCCCGATCAGCACATCATAGCTGTCGGCGACGGTCATCCGTTTGCGAACAGTGCGCCCGCCAAAAGCTTTGCCGAACAGATCGCCGATATTCATCATGCCCATATTGGCGCCGGGCTGGCCGGGAATTTCCATCATGCCCATCGGGTTCGATGTGTCGGTGATATCCAGTTCGATGACTGTATCGTCCAGTTCCCCGGATTTCAGTTTCTTGCGGAACATCTCGCGTGTGGCTTCGCGGGCGTCTTCGCCGGCAATCGCGGTGATCACGCGCTCTTCCGCGGCGGCATGGGCCTTGGCTTTGACATCTTCGCGCATGTGTTCGCGCGTCATGGCGATGGCGGCATCAACCAGATCGCGGACGATCTGTTCCACGTCGCGTCCGACATAGCCGACTTCGGTGAACTTGGTCGCCTCGACCTTGATGAAGGGCGCGCGGGCCAGTTTTGCCAGTCGGCGGCTGATTTCGGTTTTGCCCACACCGGTGGGCCCGATCATCAGGATGTTCTTCGGATAGACCTCGTCGCGCAGATCGTCGGTCAGCTGCTTGCGCCGCCAGCGGTTGCGCAGGGCCACGGCCACGGCGCGCTTGGCGTCCTTCTGGCCGATGATGAAACGATCCAGTTCCGAGACGATTTCGCGGGGGGTGAGGTCGGTCATGAGTTCTCCTCAGACAGAGGGTGGAAGACGATCGAGGGGCAGGACCGGGCGGAACAGGCGCAACAGTGTTGCGCGCAACCGTTCCCAGGCCGCGCCCAGAATGACAAGGGAAGCACCCAGGATCAGGATGCTGTAACCGCCGCCCTCGCCGCCAAAGACCGCGCTGGACAAGGCCACGCAATATCCGACGGCGGCAATCAGGAATGACCGGCGGTCGATGATAATGGCGATCAGGGCAAAGATCAGAAGGACAATGGCCAACAGAAGATAGGCCGTGTTGGTCCCTGCGGTGAAAAGCGTCAGAGCCACCGTATTCACCAGCGCCGGCGCTGCAACGACATGCAGCCAGAAGCCGTTCTTCGACCGGCGCGTGACGCGGTGCGGGTCTGACATGTCAAACACCATCGCGGCGGCAAAAACGGCGACCCCGATCAGCAGGGTGACCAGCGCGAAAGGCCCGTCGCTTGACAGAAGGAAGATATCCTCGGCCGATTGTGGCGTTCCCGCACCCGCCGCTGTCCAGACCAGCGCGACGATGAAAGCGCCCAGCGCGATCATGGCCATGGCAAAGGGCACGCGGAAGCGCAGCCAGAAGACAAAAATCGCGACAGTGGCCAGCGCGGCGGGCAGGGGAAGGCTTTGATAATCTTCCTGGCCGATCATGAAGGGTTCGGCAAAAGCGGCCGTGAACCCTGCCAAGGCATTGCCCGCCCAGAAGATCGACAGCGCAATGGCCGGAGCGATCATCCGGCGGCGGCGGATGAAGTATTCGCCCATGATCCAGATCAGCACCGCCCCGGCAATAGCCACATGCACGGCCTTTTGAATCAATCCGCCCTGCGCCGGATTGGCATAAACCGTCGCCACCGCAAACCAGCCCATCGCCAGGATCACCATCCCGACGACGATGAACACCTCGTTGAAGCCCTTGAAAAGCTCGAACGGTTCATCGCCGGGCTTGAGGTTTTCGCGGGCACCCCGGCGGCTATCGGCCAGGCTGGCGATTGAAGCCGCCTGTGCCTCTGTCACGATCCCGGCGGCGACAGCGGCGCGAAGATCGTCCTGTTCAATCATTTGCGGATCGTTTCCACCGTCAGATTGCCGTTTGTGTAGACGCAGATATCCGCCGCAATCGCCATCGCGTCGCGGGCGATCTGTTCGGCGGACCGGTCGCTGTCCATCATCCCGCGTGCAGCGGCCAGGGCATAGTTTCCGCCCGATCCGATGGCGGTGACGTCATGTTCGGGTTCCAGAACGTCGCCTGCGCCGGTGATGACCAGCAGTTCAGACCCGTCGCTGACGATCAGCATTGCTTCCAGCTTTTGCAGGTATTTGTCGGTGCGCCAGTCCTTGGCCAGCTCGACCGAGGCGCGGGCCAATTGGCCCGGCGTCGCCTCAAGCTTGGCTTCCAGCCGTTCCAGCAGGGTGAAGGCATCTGCCGTCGATCCGGCAAAGCCCGCGACCACGTCATATCCGCCGGGCGACAGGCGGCGCACCTTGCGCGCTGTTCCCTTGATGACGGTCTGGCCAAGCGACACTTGCCCATCCCCGGCAATCACAACCTCACCGCCCTTTTTGACGCCGATGATTGTTGTGCCGTGCCAGCCGGGAAAATCTTGCTTTGCCATGCGCGGGCTCCTTCTTGCGTTGCCGCTCTATATGGACGGGCAGGGGGATGGGTACAAGGGTTGCGGGGGTCAGGGCGGCGGCATAGCTATGGCGCATGAACCCCTCCGATCCCGTTCAGATTTTCCTGGAAGACAGCCTGTTGGACAGCGCCCGTAAGGGCGAGCACAACTTCATTCGCCTGATGCAGGAGGTTTTGCAGGCTTCGGGCTTGCGCGTGGAGTTTCTGCATGAAGATGACAGGCCCAGGGATCACGAGGGCCTGTCGCTTGTTCACATGAAGCCACCCCTGGGGCGGAAGGGTCTGACGTTTCGGCGGGTCTATCACTACCCGTTCTGGCAGATCGATCAGACCGAACGGCGCTGGGCCTGGGATGTGGCGCGCGTCCGGTTTGATCCGAACAGTGTTCCTGACGCGCCCGCGCGGAAGTTTCAGACCTTTTGGCGCAAGCGGCTTTATGGCGTTGGGGAGGTTGAACACAATCCGGACGGTCCGGTGTATGTGCCCTTGCAAGGCAAACTGACCGAACAGCGGTCGTTCCAGACAGCAAGCCCGGTCGAGATGTTGGAAACCACCCTTCGACTGGAGCATGAGCGAAACGTGATCGCCACGCTGCATCCAAAGGAAACCTACACCAATGCCGATCACACCGCATTGGATCGGCTGCAACGCACCAATCCCCGGCTGACCGTGACCAATGGTCATCCCGGGGAGTTTCTTTTGCGTTGCGCCTATGTGGTGACGCAGAATTCCGGTGTGGCGTTTGACGGGTTCTTCTTTGACAGGCCCGCGATCTTGTTTGCGAAGATCGACTTTCACCACATCGGCCAAAGCCTGACGCGGATGACTGCGGAAGAGGCTTTTGCGCGCGTTCTGTCAGATCGGCCCGATTTCGCGAAATATGTGCATTGGTTCTGGCAGCAGAACTGCATCAATGCCGGGCGCGACGATGCGAAGGGCAAGATCCGCGCGCGGTTTCAGCGGCTGGGCTGGCTCATATGAACAGGGCGCCCGCTGGGGACGCCCTTTCGAAATCAGTATTATCCGAGGATCAGATCGAGTCTTCGATCCAGCCCTGCAGGGCAGCTTTGGGTGCCGCGCCCGCGCGGTTCGAAACAACCTGACCGTCCTTGAAGATGAACAGCGCCGGGATGCCGCGCACGCCCATCTGGGCGGGGGAATTCGGGTTTTCGTCCACGTTCACTTTGACGATCTTGACCTTGCCGGCCATTTCTTCGGACAGCTCTTCCAGAGCGGGGCCGATCTGTTTGCAGGGGCCACACCACTCGGCCCAGAAATCCACCACAACGGGGATGTCGGAATTTTTCACTTCGGCGTCGAACGAGTCGTCGGTAACGGCAACGGTGGACATGTCTGTCTCCTCAGACGGGTTGGGTTGGGTGCGGAAAGTAAGAAGCCCGTCAGGCATCGTCAAGATTGAGTACCCGCTTTCCCGCGTCTGTCACGATATCGTGCGGCAGATGCATCAATTGCGCGGTTCGTGTCCAAAGGATCGCCGTGTCGATGCGATGATCGGGGAAGGTTTGCGCCAGCCCATGGGCATAGGCGGCCATCTGGCGCAGCAGACCTTCGGGGGTGTCTTCCGGTTTGGCAGGAACCGTGGCGTTGGTTTTGAAATCGACGGCCAGGATGTGGTTTTCGGTGATGATCAGCCGGTCAATCGTGCCGTGAATGCGGATTTCGCCCATATCCGCTGTGATCGACACTTCGGCCAGGGTGGTCGGGTCAAACAGGTGCTTCAGCTGATCGTTTTGCAGAACGCCAGCGGCTTCAGTCAGAAGAGGCTTTGCCGCGGGTTCAGGCAGCGAAAGGATCTGTGCCGCCTTCTCGGACCACTGCGCGGGATCAATTCTGGGCAAATGCTCAAGCAGCAGGTGAATTTGGGTGCCGCGAAGCTTGGCGGCCTCTTCCTCCAGACCTGCATCGCCGGGCAGTGCTTTTGCGCCGCCAAGGTCTGACGGGCTTTTCGTTTCCTGTCTTGCAGACGGGGCTGGCGCGGGGGCGCGGAAATGCGCGGGCAAGCTGGGTGTATCGTCGGTCGTTTCGGGCAGGGGCGTCGCCGCAAGCCCGGCCCATTCCCCGGTTTCGATGCGCTTGCCGTCGCCAATTGGAAACGCGTGATCCACGGCGCCACTGCCCAGCATTGCGGCCTCAACCCGCTGGTACCAGGTATTGCCGTTTTTCTCGTCCAGCTCTCCGGCGGCGGCGACGATCAGCCACTTTTCCGCCCGTGTTAGAGCCACATAGAGAAGACGAAGGCGTTCTTCCTCCTCCCTCTGTTCTTCGGCGCTTGTGGCGGTGGAGATCAGGTCCGGCGCATCCTCCTTGCGCAGCCGCCACAGCGGTATGTCGCCTGCCATCACCAGATTACCCTTCTGGCCCGCCCGGCGTTTTGCGGTATCCGGCAGAATGACGATAGGCGCCTCAAGGCCTTTCGCGCCATGCACCGTCATGACGCGGATCATGTTGCCCTCGCTGTCGATCTGGCGGCGGATTTCCAGATCGTCTGTCTGCATCCAGACCAGAAACCCGGTGAGCGAAGGCACCTCGGACCGTTCATAAGCCAGTGCCTGCGAAAGAAGGGCGTTGATGCCGTCTTCGGCCTCGTGACCCAGGCGACCCAGCAGCAGCTGTCGGCCCCCATGGCGGATCAGGATATGTTCGATCAGATCATAGGGGCGCAGGAAATCCGCCTGATTGCGCAAATCGTTCAGAACGGCCAGCGTGTCGGGAAATTCTGCCGCGCGGTCGCGCAGCGTCTGCCACAGAAACGCTTTCGGCGCGCGGCGATGGGCCAGATCGAACAGCTGCTGTTCCGACCAGCCAAAAAGCGGCGATTTCAGCGCGGTGGCCAGCGACAGGTCGTCTTCCGGCGTGGCAAGGAACGACAAAAGCGCGGCCAGATCCTTCACCGCCAGTTCCGCGCCCACTTTCAGGCGATCAGACCCGGCGATGGGCAGGCCTTGCGCTTTGCAGGCGCGGATGATCTCGGCAAAAAGGGCTGATCGTCGTTGCACAAGGATCAGGAAGTCACCGGACCGAACAGGCCGTGCCGTGCCTTCATCTTCGGGGATCAGGGTGCCGGTGTCGATCATCCGCTTGATTTCGGCGGCGATCTGTTCGGCAAGTTCCACCGTGTGATGTTTCGGGCTGGGCCGGTCCAGCGGCGTGTACCATGGCGTTTCGGTGTCATCCTTGGCCGGGGGCAGCGCGGGCCACAGATCGACGCGGCCGGGCAGGGCGGATTTGAAGGCGATGTGGTTTTCGCTGTCAAAACCTGCATCCACCTGCCCTTCGAACAAGGTGTCGACCATCGCCAGGATCGCGTGCGAAGACCGGAAGGAAAACTGCAGTGTCCGGTTACTGAGATGCTGTCCGACGACCTGCAGGCGTTCCGCGAAATAGTCGCGCATGCGGTCGAACCCACCGGGATCCGCGCCCTGGAAGGAATAAATCGACTGCTTTTTGTCCCCGACCACAAAGATCGACCGCGCCTGTGACCGTGCGCCCAGACCGCTGGTGAACTCCTGCGAGAGTTTCTCGACAACGTCCCATTGTGCCGGACTGGTGTCCTGCGCTTCGTCCACCAGAATATGGTCGATACCGCCATCCAGACGATACAGCACCCATTGCGCCACTTTCTGGTCATTCAGAAGCTGGCGGGACTTGATGATCAGATCATCGAAATCCAGCCACCCGTGCAGCAGTTTGCGCCGGTCATATTCCTGCAGGAACACGGCCGAGAACTGGTGCAGATCATGGGCCATCCCGGCGGCCTTCAGTGCGATGCGCCGGGCGCGGGTGGCTTCGATCCGGTCCATGAAACGGTCTGTTTCTTCATGCAGATCGGGTGGTGCTTTTGCACCTTTGGCCGGGATCTTGCCCAGTTTAGCGGTGAACGGGTCTTTCGCACTGGCCCCGGTCAAGAAGATGCTCTCAAGCTCTTCCATGGAAGAAGCGCTAACCGGCACCAGGGCTTTCAGTCGCGCAGCAAGTTTTTGATCCGTGACGCCGCTTTGTTCCATAACCGGGATCAGGCGTCGGATCAGGTCATCCTCACCGCCCAGAAACAGTTCGGTGGTCAGGTCTTCCTGCGTCAGATCCGGGGGCAGCCCAAAGGCCGCCATCAGACCGGCGCGCGATTGCGGCTGATCGAACGCTTCCCTGCGGGAGGCGATGGCGTGGGTCAGATGATCCAGATCACTGCCGCCCAGATGGCGCGCGACATTGGCCACCAGTGCGGCGTGGTCGCCCTCGGCCAGGTCATCGACGATTTCGCCGCGCAACAGGGTCGCCGCGCGGTCTTCGATTTCGGTGAATTGCGGGCTGACACCCGCCTCAAGCGGGAAGCGCCGCAAAAGGCCCGCGCAGAAAGAGTGGATCGTCTGGATTTTCAGACCGCCCGGCGTTTCGATGGCGCGGGCAAACAGCGTGCGCGCCTGCCGCAGGGCCCCGGCATCCAGCCGGTGTTCCACGCCCAATTCGTCCAGTGCGCGCGCCAGTTGAGCATCGGGCAGCATCGCCCAGCCGCCAAGGCGCTGGAACAGGCGGTTCTGCATCTCGCTTGCGGCAGCTTTGGTATAGGTCAGGCACAGAACCTTCTGCGGCTCGACCCCGTTTAGCAGCAGCCGCGCCACCCGGTCGGTCAGAACGCGGGTCTTTCCGGAACCGGCATTCGCCGCCAACCAGGTCGAGGCGTTGGGATCGGCGGCCTGCACTTGCGCTTCGGTGGCGTCGTTGCGGATCATGTCAGATCCTCCGGCGTGGGCGTATGGGTGTCGTCCCATTCGCCATATCGCGCCAGCTGGTCGTAATCGCCGGTATCGGTGTCCTTCTCAAGCATCCGGCGCGAGGTGTATCCGGTGCTCTCTTGCAGATAGGCCGCGATCAGTTCGCAGAATTCGTCCCAGACCTTTGCGGGCGGATCGTCTTCCAATGGCGCGGGAGAGATTTTGCCAGCCCCAAGCCCGATGAACACGGCCTGCGCCACGGGGGCGGCGGGGATATCCCGGAACGCGCCGGCTTCGGCCATTGCGGCCTCAAGCAGAAGCTGTTTGTCGAATTTCTGCTGTTGCGGTTTTGTCGGCGGCTGGCCGGTTTTGTAATCGTAAAGGATCAGATCACCGTCATCGGTCTGGTCGATCCGGTCGGCCCGCGCGGTCAGGGTAAAGGCCAGCGCGGGGATCTCGCGGCCTGCGGTCACCTCTGATGCAAGGCATTGGGCGGTTTTGCGGCGTTCGGCCTCTCCTGCCAGGAACCAGTCGGCGCTTCGGGCCAGTTGGCCCAACCACAACAGCCGCGCGGTGGGCCAGGGGATGTCTTGTTCCAACGCCTCCAACGCCATCGCAAGGAAACTGTCGCGATCCAGGGTCGCCGTCCCGTCATCCAGCGCTTTGATGTACCGTTCCAGAACATCATGCACGACGATACCCTTGATGCGCGGATCGGGCAGCCTGACCAGCGGATCCAGAGGTTTCAGCCGCAGAACATGTCGCGCATAGATCGCATAGGGATCACGGATCAGACGCTTGATGTCGGTGACGGACAATTGCCTTGGCCGCGCCGCAACCGGCGGCCGGGGGGAGGGGCGCGGGGCAGGGGCGATAGCTGGCGCATGCTCCAGCGCTTGCGACCAGCGCAGCCAGGTTTCACCACGCGCCCGCATGTCGGCCAGCACCTGCGTGCCTTGCGCCTGCGGCAATCCTTCCAGCAGGTTTGTCAGCCGGTTGATCCAGCGCGACGGAACGGTTTGCGCATCCTCGGACCGGATCGCGCGGGTCAGCCAGACCTCGGGCGCGCCGATGGCCTGTTGGAAATCATGGGCCGAAAGGCCGATGCGCCGGTCAGGCATCAACAGCCCGGCGCGGGCGCGCATCTGTCGGTTCAGCCACGGATCGGGCTTGGCCGCTTCGGGCCAGGTGCCTTCGTTCAGACCGCCAAGGATCAGAAGGTCGGCGCCTTGCACGCGCGCCTCCAGCGTGCCCCAGATCATGATGTCGGGATGGGGCGCGTCGCGATCACGCACTTCGCCGCGCGACAGAAGCGCACCCACCAGATCGCCGAAATCCGACGCGCCCATGTCGCCGCCATGGGCGGCCTGCGCGATCAGGTCGTCGATGACGGCGCGCGCTTCCCTTCCGGCTTTCTGTTGCCACAGTTCACCAGCGCCGATGCCCGCGCCAGCGATCTGTTCCGCTTGGCGTTCAAGCGCATTGGCCCATTCGGAGAGGGGCCGTTCCATTTGCCCCCTTGCCAACAGGATGCTGTCGATCACCCAATCGGCCCAGCCGGGCAGGGGGTTTTGCTGGGTGGCCTCCCAGGCGCGGATCATTGGGGCGTCTGGAAACGGGTTTCCGGTCTTGCGCAGGTAAAGCTCAAGCTCGCGCGTCATCAGAAGATGTTTGCCGCGATCGCCGGTGGACCGGGTCAGCGGGTGTTTCAGAAGCGTCAGCAGCTGGTCGGTGGTAACCCGGCGCTGGAACAGATGCGCCACATGGCGCAGGAACCGGCCCGGCGGCGACAGCTGCAAGGGTGTGCCCGCGCTGTCGTCCGGCAGGATGCCCCAGCGGTTCAGCGCGGCGGTGACCTGTCGGGTCAGCATCCGGTCGGGCGTGATCAGCGCAGCCTTGATGCCATCTTCGGCGGCTTGCCGCAGGCGCAGGGCAATCGCCAATGCTTCGGCCCGCGGCGATGGGGCTTCGACCAGCGTGACATCGGCGAAACCCTTGTCCAGATCGCGCAGGCCGGGCCCTTCGCCGAGCCACGCGTCGGTGACAGGCGCTGGGCGCAGGGCCAGCGATACGGCCGCGTTGCGCGCCGGGCTGGGGGCAGGCACGTCATGCCAGGGCGCAATATGCTCGGGCGACGTGCCCAGATCGGTGATCAGCTTGTGAAAGCGGTATTGCGGGTGGTCTTCGACCGCGGGGGGATGGTCGTCTGCCTGCACCGCCATATCGAAATGAGACCAGACAGAATCCGGCAGATCGAAGTCGAACCCTGGCAGAATGACCGCCCCCTGGGGCAGTCGCGCAATCGCCTTCATCAGTAGCAATGTCGTGCCCCGCGACCCTGTCGATCCTGCAAGGATCACCGGGTGGCCGGGCGGAGCGACTTGCCAGCGCGCGGTCAAATCGT
>NZ_JXYH01000089.1 GCF_001262635.1 Aestuariivita boseongensis | reverse complement strand
AAAGCCGATCTTGTCATCACCACGGGCGGTATCTCGGTGGGCGAAGAAGATCATGTGAAGCCGGCTGTCATGGCATTGGGCGGCGAAACCCTGTTCAGCGGCGTCGCGATCAAACCGGGCAAGCCGGTGTCGGTCGGGCGCATCGGCAAGGCGCACTGGCTTGGATTGCCCGGCAACCCGGTATCGGCCTTCGTCACATGGCAGGTCTTCGGACTGGCGCTGATCCGTGCCTTGAGCGGCGAGGGACCCGCACCGACCCGGCGGCATGTCGTGACCGCAGGCCCAATCCGCCGCAAGCCCGGGCGCTGCGAACTCCGACCCGCCACGCTGGCCGGTTTCGATGGCCATGGTCGCGAGATTGTCTCCTTCGAGGATGCCACACATTCGGCCCGTGTCGGGCTGCTCTCTCCAGCGGACGGGCTGATGTTTCTGCCCGCCGACGTCGAATCCTTGCCAGCCGGTGCGCTGGTCGAATTCCAACCTTTCTGCCAATCCTGAAGGAGCCCGGACATGAAACTCGCCTGCACGATGGCGCCAGGACGCGGCGATACGGATCTGGTGCTTGAACGGCTGGCAGCGAACCTCGCAGCCCGGGGCCTCAGATGCTGCGGCACTGTCCAGATCAACAGCGAGCGCGCCGATGCCGGCCCCTGCGACATGGATGTGCGGGTGCTGCCAGAAGGTCCCGTTCTGCGCATCAGCCAGGATCTTGGCCCGCAGGCGCGGGGGTGCCGCCTCGACCCTGCCGCGCTGGAAACGGCGGTGGGTCTGGTCAAGGTCAGCCTCTCATCCGGCGCGGACCTGCTGATCGTCAACAAGTTCGGAAAGCACGAGGCGGAGGGGCGGGGGTTCCGCGACGTGATCGCCGAGGCGGTTGCGATGGAGATCCCCGTTCTGGTCGGTCTAAATGCGCTCAACCGACCGGCCTTCGAGAGTTTCGCAGAAGGGCTGGCAATCCAGCTCGCGCCCACGACCGAAGCGCTGATGGCGTGGGTAAACGAGGTGACAGCGTTGGCGGACGAACTGGTCTGATTTCGACCGATCGTCGGAAGTTGCTGTTCGTCTTTCGGAGATGAAGGCCGGCGGTCACTGGAACAGGGCATCTTCTGCCCGGTTTCGGAAATGGGCCAAGCGCATGCCACGCTGGTAGGCACGAAGATATGCAACCAAGTCCACGCAGACGGCAGGCTTATTCAATGGGCCGGGATCACTGGAGGATCTGGCCGAGACCCAAGGAGTCAGAGATGTTTGGGCCGCTTGTGTGCGCGCGGATCAATTACACAGGGTGTATTGGCGGGCCGTTCTGGCGTCGAGGAAGCTGAAATCGCGCAGTCCGCACCTTTTCACGCCGCACTTGCCAATCTTACGCCGCAACCCGAGGGACCACTCGCTCGACTAACCGCAGAAATCGTGAGTTGCGAGCCCCCGCAACCAATCTTACCAAAAATCAATGACTTAAGTACTGCTTGATTGGCGTGCTCTTGTCGTACGGCAAACATGCGCCGTCACGTAGGAACCGCCTCCTTCGTCGATGTTTCCTGTCGAATTCCGTGCGATCTTCTGTCGGACACCGTCTGACCATTTTCACCGATGCTTAGAAACCGTTGTTCAGACGGCCACCAACTATCCCAGACTCAATAGAACAAGAGTCAGCAGGCAAAGCGTTGCAAGACCATAGTAACCGTTCCACCTGACACCCACGTCTGCGGGATCCGCTTGTATCATTCGCGCGGCCAATCGAACTGAGGCCGCGTAGGGCGCGACATTGACCGAGATTGTCCAGGCCGACACAAGCATGAAGCCCACCATCACGGGCCCCAAATCCAGCGCGGACAGATTGGGCAGCGTCGCAGCAAGGATCGTGACCGAGATTATCGTGCTTATCCCAACCAGCGACAAACCGACGATCAGCCAAGCCGCCAAAGCAAGAATCGCACCACTGGACAGGCCCAGATTGACGATGATTCCACCCAGCACATCAGTATCTATCACTGCGGCGATCATGACGCCCAGAAAAGCCGCGGAAGCGAACAAGGTGATTTCACTCCGCATCTCGGGCAGCGAGGGAAGCAGACCGCCCCAGATTTCGCGGCCCGTACGCAACAGCGCACCTGTGCTGCCACGCTCTTGTATCCAGATCCAGACCGTCGAAATTATCGGCAGAACGATCAGCAGCGCGACGATCATGCTGGTTCCCAAAACCTTCGAGACAGCAAAGGCGGCACCAGGCACGGCAAGGGCCAGAAGAAGAATAGGCATCAACCCGGATAAGGGCGGGGTGTCGCCATCGTGCGCAGCCTGTCTTCGGGGATAGGAACGCCTATCGAATGCCCAGCCGACCAACAGAAACACAACCGTCAATGGTGCAGACCAAACGGCCACTTGCGCCCAAGTCAAACCGGGTATCGCGGCCGTCACCAGCGCGATCGTCACGGTCATGGGCGAGAACATCGGAAGGGCACAGAACCCGCGCAGCATGGCCAGCGTCATGCGCCGACGGCGGATCTGTGCAATACGTTGCGCCTCGGGGGTTTCCGCATTTCCGAAGGTGCCCTTGTCGATCATCGTGCCCAACAAACCAATCGTACCGAGGTTCATCAGCATCCCGAACAACGCTGCGCCGAACGTCAACACTACATAGCGCCTGCCCGGTGGTTGGTGCACCAGAATACGCCCGGATCGCTGCATCAGCGGCGACCGCCCGGCCGCATATTGAAGAAATCCGAGTGACGTCAGGAAAAATGCAAGAAATCCGGCGCGATGAATGGCCTGCGCTGTCAAATCGGCTTGCAATGTGTTCGTGAAAACCTCTGCGCCGACAAGGGCAAAGCACAAGACCACCATTGTCTTTGCCATTTTGGTCAGGCAACGGAATTCCAACCCAAAAAAGACGCACAGTCCCGCAAGCGCGCCCCACAAAAAGGCGGTGCTTGAGCCGAAGATATGGCCAATCGCCGAAAGGCTGATCAAGACCAAAGCCGCTGCGGACAGGAACTTGCCCCCGCTGCGTCGATGATCGCCTGTGTCTGTCATTTCAACAAGACTGCCAGCCGCACACCTTTTGCGCGGCCATCCCCCCTAAAGATCAGAGAGTGAACAGCTGCCGTCATGTCCGGCTCCTGCCTCGCTTTATGTTTGGCCTATGCAATCTGCTTCATCCGTTGCGGCGTCAGGCATGAACGAAAATTTAATTAACTTGAAAATAGCAATCAAGCTAATTAATTTTCCCCAAAGACGCGGCACTACAGCGAAAGACCGTGCGGGAGGAGTGCAATGGCCGGTTCACGAGACCAAGCCGACCAGGCCGGTCGTTCGAAGGATGGTCCAATTTTTCAGGATATTGCACGGTTTCGCGGCATTCTGTTCGACCGCATGTTGCGACCCCACAACCTCACCATGTCGCAGGGATGGGTGGTGATGCACCTGATACGGGAAGACGGGCTGCGCCAGGCCGATCTGGCTGAGCGGATGAATGTCGCGACGGTCACCATCTCGAAACTGATCGACCGACTGGTTGAGCGCGGCTTTGTCGAACGCAAACCCGATCAATCCGACCGGCGGACCAATCGGATCTTTGCGACACCCAAAGCGCGTGCCATGTTGCGCACCATGTCCGAGGTACAGGGAAAAGTTGACGACATCGCCAATGCCGGGATCGACACAAAAGATCTGGCACAGACGATGCGGGTTCTGGAACAGATGCGCGCGAACCTGCGTACTGCTACGGGCCGTGAGGGAGGGCCGGATACCACATGACAGACAGACAAGCTGCCGCCCCGCTTTCCGGTGTGCGCATCATCGAATTTGCGGGGATCGGCCCGGGGCCTTTTGCCGGCATGATGCTTGCCGATATGGGGGCCGAGATCATTCGTATCGACCGCGCTGGCGCAAAGCCTTGGCCGGGCCCGGATTTTCTGGCGCGTGGGCGCAAGTCCGTTGTTCTGGACCTGAAGAACCCCGAGGCGGTTCAGGTTGCGCTGACACTTTTGCGCGATGCGGACGGATTGATCGAAGGGTTCCGCCCCGGTGTAATGGAGCGGCTGGGCCTGGGGCCGGATGCCGTGCACGCGGTCAACCCGCGCCTGGTTTATGGCCGGATGACAGGTTGGGGGCAGGACGGGCCGCTGGCCCATGCCGCAGGGCATGATCTGAATTACATCGCGCTGTCCGGTGCGCTTTGGTCGACCGGGGAAGCCACGCGCGCCCCGACCTTTCCGATGAACCTCTTGGGCGATTTCGGAGCGGGCGGTATGTATCTGGCCTTTGGTATGGTCACAGGACTGTTCAATGCGCAACGGACTGGCACCGGTGATGTCATCGACGCTGCGATTTGCGATGGAACTGCCTCGCTTATGGCGATGATCTATGGCTTTCGGGCAGCTGGCGACTGGGAGGACAAACGACAGGCCAATCTGCTGGACGGCGGCGCGCCCTGGTACGGTGTATATGAATGTGCCGATGGTACGTGGATCACCATTGGCCCGCTTGAGCCGAAATTCTGGGACGAACTTCTGACAAGGCTGGGCCTGGACCCGGCCGATATTGGCAAACGCGCCGATCCAGAAAGCTGGCCTGCGATGCGCGCGAAGTTCGCCGACATCTTCAAATCGCAGCCGCGGGATCATTGGGTCGCCCTGCTTGAGGGCACAGACGCATGTTTCGCTCCGGTCCTGTCGCCCGCAGAGGCGCCCGAGCATCCCCATAACGCCGCGCGCGGGATCTTCTCCAAGACCGGCCCTGCACAGCCCATGCCTGCGCCACGCTTTGCCCAATCAGAGACGCCGCTGCCCCCGCCTGCTCCTGAACTTGGAGCGGATACGCAAGAGATCCTGGCGCACGCCGGGTTAAGCCCGGACGAGATCGAACGCCTTTTCAAAACCGGCGCTGTCGCCTGACCAATTCCCAATTCCGAGGATACTGATGACCCTTCCCGCTTCCCTGCAAAACCTGCGCCTGCCGCTGATCGGCAGCCCGATGTTCATTGTCTCTCACCCAGAACTTGTGATTGCCCAATGCAAGGCAGGCATTGTCGGGTCTTTCCCTGCATTGAACGCGCGCGAAAAGGATGGGCACAGCCTGGATGAATGGTTGGGTCGCATCACCGAAGAACTGGACCGCCACAATCAGGCCAATCCGGACCGGCCCGCCGCGCCTTTCGCGGTGAACCACATCGTGCATCGGTCGAACCAGAAACTGGACGAACATCTTGAACTGTGCGTGAAACATAAGGTGCCCGTCTGGATCACATCGCTTGGCGCACGTCCCGAGGTGAACGAGGCCGCGCATTCCTGCGGTGGGGTCGTGCTGCATGATGTCATTCACAATACCTTTGCCAAAAAGGCGATCGAGAAAGGCGCCGATGGTTTGATCGCCGTTGCAGCCGGGGCGGGCGGCCATGCGGGCGGGCAATCGCCGCTGGCCCTGATCCAGGAGATCCGCGACTGGTTCGACGGCCCTCTGTTCCTGTCCGGTTCCATCGCACGGGGTGATGCGCTGCTTGCGGCTTTGGCGATGGGCGCTGACGGCGGATATGTCGGTTCGGCCTTCATCGCCACCGAAGAGGCCAACGCGGTCGACCGCTATAAGCAGATGATCACCGAATGCGGGGCGGAGGATATCCTGTATTCGAACGCCTTTACCGGGGTGTGGGGCAATTATCTGCGCCCCTCGATCGTAGCGGCGGGGCTTGATCCGGACAACCTCGCGTCCTCGGACCCGTCCAAGATGAATTTCGCGGAAGATCGCGACAAGACGCGTCCCAAAAGCTGGAAGGAGATCTGGGGATCCGGCCAGGGCATTGGCGCAGTGGACAAGGTTATGCCCGTAGCCGATCTTGTCGCCCGGATCGAGACGGAGTTTCTGGCGGCCCAGAGCCGCCTCGCGGCGCAGACGGCGCGCTTCCCCGGCTGGGGGTAAACGAAGCAAAGCGTTGCTGCCCGACCTGGGGCCGAGGTTATTGAGCCG
>NZ_JXYH01000088.1 GCF_001262635.1 Aestuariivita boseongensis | reverse complement strand
CCCGTTTGGTTTTGTGGCCGGGGCAGTGCATCTTTTGGGGTGGTTTGCTTTGGGCAGGCGTTGGTGTGCCGTATTTGGAAAGAGAAGAAGGGACAATTTGCGCGGGTAGTTTTACGCTGGCTCACAATTCCGTGGGGCGGGCTTCGCGGGCCTGCGCTTTTCCGGCAGCAT
This sequence comes from Aestuariivita boseongensis, assembly GCF_001262635.1. Taxonomy (GTDB): domain Bacteria; phylum Pseudomonadota; class Alphaproteobacteria; order Rhodobacterales; family Rhodobacteraceae; genus Aestuariivita; species Aestuariivita boseongensis. Next base: position 5,915 of record NZ_JXYH01000088.1, on the reverse strand, counting down.
GGTGGGCAGGAGGAGGCGTCCATGGTTTTGCGGATATGGCAGGGCGTTCTGGCCGCGCTTTGGCTGAGCGCGGCAGGCGCCGAGGCGAGCCCTGAGTTCTGGGTCTATCAGTGGCCCGATACGGATTTTGAGATCACATCGCTGGACAGCTGGCGCGAGATTCAGAGCGGGGGGCCGGGTCGCGACGGGATCCCGGCGCTGGATGATCCGCAATTTGTCCGGGCCGGAGAGGTGCAGATCGCACCGCGGGAGCCTGTGGTCACGGTGGAGATCGCGGGGGAGGCGGCGCGGGCCTATCCGATCCGGTATCTGATGTGGCATGAGATCGTGAATGACCGCATCGGTGCGGTGCCTGTCGCGGTGACCTATTGCCCCTTGTGCAATTCCTTCATCACCTTTGACCGGCGGGTCGGTGCGGGGGTGCTGTCTTTTGGTGTCACGGGGCTCCTGCGAAATTCCGACATGGTCATGTATGATCGGGAGACCGAAAGCTGGTGGCAGCAGGCCACGGGCATCGGGATCGTGGGAGAGATGACGGGGGTGGAGCTGGCGGTTCTGCCCACCTGGATGGAAAGCTGGGCCGAGTTCACCGCGCGCCATCCGGACGGGCTGGTGATGGCGGAGCCGGCCCATCGCAGGCCTTATGGGCGCAACCCTTATGAGGGCTATGACGGGGCGCGGCGCCCGTTTCTGTATTCAGGCGAACCGCCGCCCCACGGCATCGCACCGCTGATGCGTGTGGTGCGCGTAGAGGATCGCGCCTGGCCCATGGATCGTGTCGCGCAGGTGGGCGAGATCCGGGAGGCGGGCGTGGTGATTTCCTGGGTCAGCGGCCAGGCCTCGGCGTTGGATGCGGGAGAGATCGGGCAGGGGCGCGATGTGGGCACGATCCGGGTGCGCGATGCGGACGGGCGCGACCTGGTCCATGATGTGATGTTTGCCTTTGCCTTCCACGCCTTCTGGCCCGAGGGCACATGGATGCTGGGGGATTAACCGCGTATCTGGGTCAGCATGTCATGAAATGCAAACGGGCGCCGCGATACTGGTCGCTGGCGCCCGCTTGTCTGTCAGGTTCGTCTTCTGCTTACGAAGCCGTGTCCGTCCCCTTGGCCGCGGCCGGATTCGCCGTTTCCGGCTTGGTCCCGCGGCCCGGGTTTAAAGGGTCGTCTTGACGCTGAACCGAGCCCTCGAAATGTGCGCCGGATTCAATGGCGATGGTTTTGTGGATGATGTCGCCTTCGACACGTGCGGTCGAGGTCAGGCGCACTTTCAGGCCACGCACGCGGCCCACGATGCGGCCGTTGATCACCACGTCATCTGCGGTGACTTCGCCCTTGATCGTGGCGCTTTCGCCGATGGTCAGCAGGTGGGCGCGGATGTCGCCTTCGACGGTGCCTTCGACCTGGATGTCACCGGTGGTTTTCAGGTTGCCGGTGATGTGCAGATCCGACGACAGCGTGGACGCGGGCGGTTTCGCCTTGGGCGTTGCGGGCTTTGCCTCTCCCGATGCGGGGGGCGCTGAGGGCGTGGGTTTCGGAGCAGCCGGGTTGGCCGTGTCCGTCGCCTTGGGCCCGGGTTCGTTGATTTTGCTTTTAGAAAACATCGTTTGCAGCCTTGATATAGATCATGGGGTTGACGGGTCTGCCGCCGACACGCACTTCGTAATGGAGATGGGTGCCGGTGGAACGGCCGGTGTTACCCATATCAGCAATGTGATCCCCGCGCGAGACCCTTTGGCCTTTTCTGACACGCAGGTTGGAGTTGTGGGCATAGAGGGTTTCGATGCCGAAGTCATGCTGAATCTTGACCAGACGCCCGAAGCCCGACTGCCAGCCCGCATGGGTCACCACACCGTCGGCGGTGGCATAGATGTTGGTGCCATGGGCACCCGCGAAATCGGTGCCGTTATGCATCCGCCGGCCGCCGGTTTTCGGATCGCGCCGGTAGCCGAAGCCCGAGGTGAAGCGGAAAGCACTTTTCACCGGCATGGCGAAAGGGGCCTTTTCGGCGGCGATGCGGTAGAGGTTCAGCTTGTCCATCTGTTCCAGCAGGCGATTGGCGCGGATCGCATCGGCCGAGGGTTCCTCACCGCTGGTCGAGAAGGTCAAAGGGGTCAGGGGACCGCCTTGCCCCGTATAGCCGCGGCGCACCTGTTCGATGATCTGATCGGTGGGCATGCCTGCTTGGCGGAACATCTTGTCGAGCGGTTCGACAGAGACGGTCATCGCTTCTTCCAGCTGGCGGAAGATCTCGTCGTTTTGATCGCGCATCAGGGCGATCTCAAGCTCCATCTCCTTGGCGCGGGTCAGGGCTTCTTGTGCATCGGCTTCGATCTGGTCGCGTTCGGCGGCGGTTTGCGCCAGCGCTTCGGCCAGGAAATTCACCGGCGCGTTCACCGTTGTCGCCCCGTTAGACGCCGCTGCCACGACTTCGGCTTTTTGTTCTTTCAGCTGCGCAATCATACGGCGCGCGGCTTCGCGATCGTTCATGGTGTCGCGCAGCGTGGTCTGGATGACTTCGATCCCTGTCTCCAGCTCGCGGCGGCGGGTTTCCGAGGCCAGAAGCTGCGATTGCATGACCGAAATCTGCTGCAAGGCCGCGTTGAACCGGTTCTGTGCCGCAAGCGCTTCTTCCATGCGCATGTCGCGTTCGCCGGCCAGAACGTTCAGCCGTTCCTGATACAGCCGTTGGTCACGCTTGGCCTGTTCGCGGAAATTGCCTGCGCCGATACTGTCCATCAGGATGATGGCCGTCGCGACAATGGCCCAGGCTACGACAACGGTGGCGCCCAGAAAGGCTAGCAGCTGTGTGCCCGGACGCAGGCGGATGAACCGCGTGTCGGTATCGGATTTCAGAAATACCCTGCGTTCAGGGAAGTACCGCTCAAGCAGGTGGTGAAGTGTTATCGCCAGACGTGTTCTCACGCGTCTTTCCTTGTCCCATCCCAGTCATGACGAAACTGCCCGTGCCTCTTGGCCCCTGAATTCGTCCCGCGTTCAATATCCAGCGCCGCGGAATTGGGCAAGTTTGTTGTCCGCTTCTGCGACGACATGAGCGCTTCACTGCCGTGATGGGCGAAAAATCGCCGATTAATCAGGGGTTACGTTGGGTAAACCTTATCTGACGCGTTGCGGCGCGATCAGGCGGGTTGTGCATCTTTTTCGTGCACAAGTGGCCAATAGAAATCGGGCGGGATGCCTGCCTCGGCGCGTTTTTCCTCGTTGAAGGGGGGCTTCAGGCCGCCGTGGAAGTACTGGCGCACCAGTGCGTGGAAGACTTCGGTGGGGTCTTTGTTTTCGCGCCCGCAAAGAAAGTGGAACCATTTGGAGCCATAGGCCACATGGTGCACCTCTTCGGCGTAGATGGTTTCCAGTGCCGCAACGGCAGAGGTCGCATTGGCCTTGCGGAAAATTTCGATCATGCCGGGGGTCACGTCGAGGCCGCGCGCTTCAAGCACCATGGGTACAACGGCAAGGCGGCCCATGAAGTCTTCGGCGGTGTCTTCGGCGGCGCGCCACATGCCCGCATGGGCGGGCAGGGCGCCGTAATGGCTGCCCATCTCTTCCAGGCAGTCGCACATCAGGTTGAAATGCTTGGATTCCTCATCGGCCGATTTCACCCAATCGTCGAAAAACCCCATGGGCATCGGCACATGGGAAAACCGGGCGATGATGTCCCAATGAAGATCGACGGCGTTCAGTTCGATATGGGCAACCGCGTGCAGAAGCGCGATCCGGCCCGCTTCGGACCCCGGTTTGCGCTTGGGTACGTCGCGGGGTGACAGCAATTCGGGCCGGTCTGGCCGTGCTGGATGCAGCGGGGGGCTGGCCGTGCCCACGGGAATCTCGGGCCCGTCGCCCGCGCGGGACGCCCGCCATGCCGCGGCATGGGCGCGCGAAATGGCGGTTTTCCTGCGTCCGTCTGCGGTGGTCAGAACCTCTACCGCGCACTCGGCCAGCGATTGGGTCATGTCAGCCCAGTTCCTTCACGGCGGCCAGCACTTCATCGACGTGGCCCGGTACTTTGACCTTGCGCCAGACGCGCGCGATCTGGCCATCGGCCCCGATCAGGAAGGTCGAGCGTTCGATGCCCATGAACTTCTTGCCGTACATGCTTTTTTCCTTCCACACGCCATAGTCTTCGCATGTGGTGCCATGTTCATCCGACAGCATCGGCACTGTCAGATCGCGCTTGGCGACAAATTTCTCGTGGCTTTCCACGCTGTCTTTCGACACGCCCAGCACCACGGCACCCGCCGCGTCGAAATCCGCCTTGGCTTCGGAAAAGCCGATGGATTCCTTGGTGCAGCCCGGCGTGTCATCGCGGGGATAGAAAAACAGGACAACCGCCTTGCCCTTGAACTGGGACAAGCTGACCTCTTCGCCACCGTCGCGCGGCAGCGTAAACTCCGGGGCCATGTCGTTGACGTCGACCATCGGCGTAACCTCACTCGTTTATGGACATCTTAAAGGGTTTATGAGTTTCATATTAGGACGAGGCCCGCAAGAATAAAGGCATGATGCCGGTAACCGATATGGCCCAAAGGCAGTGACAGACGAAAACCAACCCACCGGGGACAAATCCGCACGCAAGTCGCGGCTGGGCGCGCATGCGCGCAAGGCAGGGCGTGTGGGCATCTGGTCGGTGATGTTGGTGTCGGTTCTGGCGGCGCTGGCGGGGTTGGCGCTGCTTTTAATCATCGACCAGACTTTGCGCGCGCCGGACTGGTTGCGCGACCGGGTCGAGGCGCGGCTGGAACAGAACATGGGCGGCCTGCAGCTGGAGTTTGGCGCGGTTGAGCTGGTGATCGGCAATGGCTGGCGGCCACGCGCGGCGCTGCGCGACGTGCGGCTGAGGGATGCCGAGGGGCGACGCATCCTGTCGCTGACCGATGCAGAGGCCAGTCTGGCCATGCGCCAGCTTCTGCAAGGTCAGCTGCAGCCCAAGCAGGTGACGCTGAGCGGAGCCTTTGCCGTTTTGCGCCGCGATGCGCAGGGGGCATTTTCGCTGGCTTTTGATGGGGGCGACCGGGCCTTTGGAGGCGTGGCGGGACTGCCTGCGCTGGTGGAAGAGCTGGAAGGCGTCTTTGCCACCCCGCAACTGGAAGCGCTACTTGATGTGACGCTGGATCAGGTCAACCTGCGTTATGAAGATGCCTTGTCGGGTCAGGCCTGGACGGTGGATGGTGGCGTGTTTCGCCTGACCCGTGAGGCGCAACAGCTGCGCATCGCCGGCAATCTGGCGCTGCTGTCGGCGCGCGATTTCGCCTCCTCGCTTGAGGTCAATTACAGCTCGTCCCTGGGCGATCAGGCGGCAACCATCGGCATCACGCTGACCGATGTTCCGGCCCGTGACATCGCCAGTCAGGCGGTCGCGCTGTCCTGGCTTGAGCCGTTGCGCGCGCCTCTGTCGGGGTCGTTGCGCGCGGGCATCGAGTCGGACGGAACGTGGCTGCCACTGAACGCGACGCTGCAGATCGGTGCGGGTGTGTTGCAGCCCAACGACCAAACACGCCCGATCCCGTTTCAGGCCGCGCGGGCCTATTTCACCTATGACCCGGCGGGGCGGGAGATCCGGTTTGACGAGATCTTTGTCGACAGCGACTGGGTCAACGGCACGGCCGAAGGCACGACGCTGCTGCAAGGGATCGAGGAGGGGCGGCTGACCGGGCTTCTGGGGCAGATGCGTCTGACCACGACCCGGCTGAACCCGGCCAATCTGTATGAAAGCCCGATCACGCTCAACGGCGCGGCGGCGGATTTCAAACTGCAGCTGAACCCGTTCACACTGACTTTGGGCGAAGTCTATGTCGAAGATCAGGGCAATGAGCTGTATCTGAGCGGTGATCTGTCTGCGACCGATGCGGGCTGGCAGGTCGCGGTTGACGGCCACATGAACGCGCTGACGCCCGAACG
>NZ_JXYH01000087.1 GCF_001262635.1 Aestuariivita boseongensis | reverse complement strand
TGGCGCGTGCCGCCGTTGCCGCGACCCAGATCATCGCGACCGGCATGAAGATGGCCAGCATCGTTATCATGGCATTCGCGCCGTCAAATCCGGCCTCGGGGCCGCTGGGCATCACCACAAAGAAGATGACCGCAGCCAGCACCCAAAGCGCACTGAGGGCGATGGCGACGATTTCAATATTCGTGACGCTTTGCTGCTCGGGCCGTTCATAGATCCCCAGACGACCGGGTTTGGCGCTACCTTGTTTTTTGTCTTGTGCGGCCATCTGCGTCTTTGGCTTTCCGCTGAGGGTTAGACGTAAGCGATCTTTAGAACTTCATAGGACTTCTCGCCCCCCGGCGTGCGCACTTCGACGCTGTCGCCTTCGTCCTTGCCGATCAGGGCACGGGCGATGGGGGATTTGATATTCAGAAGGCCTTTTTCGACATTGGCTTCGTGTTCGCCCACGATCTGCCAGGTCTTTTCTTCGTCGGTGTCTTCGTCGACCAGGGTGACGGTTGCGCCGAATTTGATGCTGCCGGAAAGCTTCGTCGGATCAATCACCTCGGCCAGGCCCAGCACGCCTTCAAGCTCCTTGATGCGCCCTTCGATGAAGGACTGCTTTTCGCGCGCGGAATGGTATTCTGCGTTTTCGCTGAGATCGCCGTGTTCGCGCGCTTCGGCAATCGCCTTGATGATTGCGGGGCGTTCCACGGATTTCAGGTTTTTCAATTCGGCTTCCAGCGCGGTGTAGCCTGCGCGTGTCATAGGAATTTTGTCCATGCCAGTCACTCATTCATACGGGTTGGGCCGCCGATCAGGTGATCCGCGGCCCCGAGGTTTCAAGTTGAATGTACCTGACAGATTGGGTGGAGGGAATGCAAGAGGGTTGGGACAGACCGGCTTTGGTTTGCCTGTGGGCTGTTCAGCTCGCGGGCACGGAAGCAAGGCCGCAGGCCGCGGTGCCAGCGCCTGCCTGTCCCCGCAGGCTGGCGCTTTGGCTGACCTCGGTGCGCCGATTATTCGTGATATGACTTGGCTGCCATAAAGTGCTGTGAATTGAGGGTGCAGCGCCATCCTACAGGCAGGCGCTGGCACGGTTCAGGTGTAACTGACCACCTCGTATTCGATGTTGTCGGCATCATGGAAATAGAACCTGAGCCCCGGTTCATAATCGGCGTGGTTCATCGGTTTGAACCCGGCGGCTTTGACCTTGGCTTCCAGCGCGTTGATGTCATCGGTGACAACCGCGATGTGGTTCAGGCCGCCAACGGTTGTGTAATTGCTTTCGGTCGGCTGTTTGGGCGTGCCGGGCGTGTAAAGCGCCACATAGCGGCTCTCGTCGCCCACATGGACGGTGTAGCCGCCCGAGATCGCGTCTCCGGACCAGCGGACATGCCAGCCAAAGACATCGCGCATCCAGGCGGCGGTCTTGTCGGGATCGGCGACGGTGTAGTTGGTGTGTTCAAGCGTTGTGGTCATCAGAAAGGCCTTTCCGTCTTGCTTTTTGGAGGACTGAGAGGCACACTAATTCCTCAACCTAACTTAAGGTCAAGGGATATTTTCATGGCAGCAGGCGTGTCGATTGGCGCATTGGCGGAACGCACTGGATTGGCCGTATCGGCGATCCGGTATTACGAGGAACAGGGGCTGGTGCATCCTTGGCGCAATGCGGGCGGGCAGAGGCGGTTTCACCGCGCCGATATCCGGCGGCTGAGCTTTGTGATGATCGCCCAGCAATTCGGCTTTACCCTGCCGCAGATTCGCGCGCAGCTCGATCAGTTGCCGGGCGGGCGCACGCCCTCGGCCGCTGATTGGGCCAGGATCAGCGTGACCTTCCGGGGGCATCTGGACAGCCGTATCGCCACGCTGCAAAAGCTGCGCGACAATCTGGATGGCTGTATCGGTTGCGGCTGTCTGAGCCTTGAGAAATGCAAGCTTTATAACCCCGATGACGTAGCCGCTGCGAAGGGCACCGGGCCACGGTATCTGATGGGCGATCGGCCTGACGTGCCGTAATTCGTGCGGAAATTGCCGGAACGTGACGGCAAATCGGGACAAATTGCCGTGTTCCGATTGACCTGAACCAACCGCAGCCGATATCTCACGCGACAGATTATTTCGCGCGAGGTGACTTGCGCGGCGGAAGCACAAGCCAGGGAGCCCCAGCATGGCCGAGATTGAACGCGAAGCGATGGAATATGACGTGGTGATCGTGGGGGCAGGCCCTGCGGGCCTGTCGGCGGCCATCCGTCTGAAACAGCTGGACGCGGATCTGAATGTTGTCGTGCTGGAAAAGGGCTCGGAAGTGGGCGCGCATATCCTGTCGGGCGCGGTGCTGGACCCCTGCGGTCTGGACGCGCTGATCCCTGATTGGCGGGACAAAGGCGCGCCGATCACCGTGCCGGTAAAGGAAGACAACTTCTATATGCTGGGTGAGGCGGGGCAGATCCGCGTGCCGAACTGGCCGATGCCGCCTTTGATGAACAACCACGGCAATTACATCGTGTCGATGGGCAATGTCTGCCGCTGGATGGCCGAACAAGCCGAAGAGCTGGGGGTTGAGATTTTCCCCGGTATGGCGTGTTCCGAGTTGGTTTACGGTGAGAACGGCGAAGTCAAAGGCGTGGTCGCCGGTGTGTTCGGGTTGGAGGCTGATGGGTCCATTGGCGAGAACACCGAGCCCGGCATGGAGCTGCACGGCAAATACGTGTTCCTGTCCGAAGGCGTGCGCGGGTCGCTGGCCAAGGAAGTGATCGCGAAATACGACCTGTCGAAAAGCAAGGAGCCGCAGAAATTCGGCATCGGCATGAAAGAGATCTGGGAGATCGACCCAGAGAAGCACCGCGAAGGCACCGTGACCCACACGATGGGCTGGCCTTTGGGCAAGGAAGCCGGTGGCGGGTCGTTCATCTATCACCTGGATAATAATCAGGTCTATGTGGGGTTTGTGGTGCACCTGAACTACAAGAACCCGCATCTGTTTCCCTACATGGAATTCCAGCGCTTCAAGCATCACCCGATGGTGGCCGAGCTGCTGAAGGGCGGTAAACGCGTGGCCTATGGTGCGCGGGCGATTTCGGAGGGCGGATACCAGTCCATGCCGAAAATGGTGGCGCCGGGTGTGGCGCTGCTGGGGTGTTCGGTGGGCATGGTCAACGTCCCGCGGATCAAGGGCAACCACAACGCGATGCTGTCGGGCAAGGCCGCGGCCGAGGCGGCGGTGGCTGCAATAAAAGAGGGTCGTGCCAGCGATGAGCTGACCGCCTATGAGACCGAGGTGCGCGAGGGCGCGATTGGTCAGGACCTCAAAAAGGTGCGCAACGTCAAGCCGATGTGGTCGAAATACGGTCTGGTCGCGTCGCTGGTGGGCGGCGGTCTGGATATGTGGACCAACACGCTGGGCTTTTCGCTGTTCGGCACGCTGGGCCACGGCAAATCGGATGCGGAGGCAACCGAACCCGCGTCAAAGCACAAGCCCATCGACTACCCCAAGCCCGATGGCAAGCTGAGCTTTGACCGGCTCACCAACGTGTCCTTCTCGTTCACCAATCACGAAGAAAGCCAGCCTGCGCATCTGAAGCTGCTGGATGATGCGGTGCCGGTAAATGTGAACCTGCCGAAATACGCAGGCCCCTCGGCCCGCTATTGCCCGGCCGGTGTTTATGAATTCGTGGAGGAAGAGGGCAAAGACACCCGCTTTGTCATCAACTTCCAGAACTGCGTGCATTGCAAAACCTGTGACATCAAGGATCCCAGCCAGAACATCAACTGGACGGTTCCGCAGGGCGGCGACGGGCCGAATTATCCCAATATGTGATCAATTCGCAGCGATCTGGCGGCAGGTTGCTCTTGCCGCCATTGCCTCTGCCCCAAGACCGTCCTAGCCTCTGTTACAGGTAACATTCTGTTGGCAGGAGCGAGTATGAGCGGGTTGCGTCGCATTCTTCTTTCGGGCGTTGTGGCTGGGATGGCGCTGAGCGCGCCTGCAGCGCTGGCCCAATCGAAATCCGGTGCCTACCTGGCAGGGCGACATGCCCTGCAAGTGAATGATTTCGAAACAGCGTCGCAGTATTTTTCACGTGCTCTGATGCGTGATCCGGGCAATGCCAACCTGATGGAGGATACGGTGCTGTCCTTTCTCGCCACTGGCGAGCTGGATCGCGCCATGCCTGTAGCCACCGCGATCGAAGATCAGGGCCTGCGCAGCCAGGTCGCCCATATGGTGGTACTGGCTGGTCTGGCCGATCAGCAGAAATATGATGACATTCTGGCGCGCGACGTCGAAACGCTGGGTGTAGGGCCGCTGGTTGATGGGCTGGTGAATGCCTGGGCCCATCTGGGGGCAGGATCGGTCAGCGATGCGCTTGCGGCCTTTGACGAGGTGGCCAACCAGAACGGTCTGCGCGGATTTGCCAATTACCACAAGGCCATGGCGCTTGCGATGGTGGGGGATTTCGAAGGGGCAGAGGCGATCTTTTCCGATCAGAGCATGGGCCGGGTGATGATGACCCGCCGTGGTGCGATGGCGCGGGCCGAGATCCTGTCTCAGCTGGATCGCAACGCTGATGCGCTGAGCGTTCTGGCCGAATCTTTCTCGGTCGGGTTCGATCCCAGCCTGACGGCCATGGCCGATACGCTGGCGGCAGGCAACAAGCTGCCCTTCAGCCATGTCACATCCGTGCGCGACGGGATGGCCGAGGTCTTCTTCTCCGTGGCCGCCGCGCTGAACAATGAAGCCAATGACCAATACACGCTGATCTATGGGCAGATCGCGTCTTTCCTGCGGCCTGGACACGTGGATAGTGCGCTTCTGGTGGCCGCGTTGCTGGATGACCTGGAACAATACGATCAGGCAATCGCCGTCTATAAATCCATCCCGTCAGGATCCCCCGATTTCTTTGCCGCCGAACAAGGCCGCGCTGACGCGCTGAGCCGGTCAGGCCGCCCGGATACGGCGATCGAGGTGTTGGAGCGTCTGGCCGTGGATTACCCGGATCTGCCGTCGGTTCATACCGCGCTGGGCGATCTGCACCGTCAGCAGGACAATTTCGCCGAGGCTGTTACGGCTTATGACAAGGCGCTGGATCTGACTGAAGAGGGCGCGCGTACCGAATGGTTCCTGCACTATGTGCGCGGGATCAGCCATGAGCGCCTGGATAACTGGCCCGAGGCGGAGGCCGATTTTCGCGCCGCTTTGGAGATGCGACCCGATCAGCCTCAGGTGCTGAATTACCTTGGCTACTCCATGGTCGAAAAACAGATCAATCTGGACGAAGCACTGGATATGATCGAGCGTGCGGTCGCCGCGCGGCCGGATAGTGGTTACATTGTCGACAGTCTGGGCTGGGTTCTGTACCGGCTGGGCCGCTATGAAGAGGCAGTGGGCCACATGGAACGCGCGGTTGAGCTGATGCCGGTGGATCCGGTCGTCAATGACCATCTGGGCGATGTCTATTGGGCCGTGGGCCGGTATCGCGAGGCGGAGTTCCAATGGAAGCGCGCGCTGAGCTTTATTGACCCGGAAGACACCCAGAACGAGGCCGATCCGGAGCGCATCCGCGCCAAGCTGGATCGAGGCCTCGACAAGGTGCTTGAAGAGGAAGGCGCCCCCCCGCTGAAAGTCGCGAATGACGACAGCTGAGGGGTTCGCCCCGGCCAAGATCAATCTGACCTTGCATGTGACCGGCCAGCGCGCAGATGGGTACCATCTGCTGGACAGTCTGGTTGTGTTTGCCGATGTGGGCGACCGGCTGTCTTATGATCCGGGGCCACAGATGGGGATCACCGTGACGGGGCCTTTCGGCCCCGGCGTGCCGTTGGATCGAAGCAATCTGGTTTGGAAAGCGGCAGAGGCCTGCGGCTGGACCGGGCATATCCATCTGGAAAAGAACCTGCCCCATGGCGCGGGGATTGGCGGCGGATCGTCTGATGCCGCCGCCGTGCTGCGCGATCTGGGCGGATCGGCGGAGTTGGCGCTGGGTTTGGGGGCGGATGTGCCGGTGTGCCTGAGCCAGGCGCCGCAACGGATGGCGGGGATTGGGGAGGTTCTGGCCGAGGTGCCCACGGTGCCTGCACTGGATCTTGTATTGGTCAACCCCGGTGGGCATGTGCCCACGCCGGACGTGTTCAAGGCTTTGGCAGTCAAGGATAATCCCGACATGGGGGCTTTGCCGGAGTTCGCAGACCGGGAGCAGTTTGTGGAATGGCTGGCCGCGCAGCGGAACGATCTGGAAGCGCCTGCTCTGGCGTTGGCGCCGCAGATCGAAGGGGCCTTGGCAGCGTTGCAGGGGGCAGACCTGGTGCGGATGTCCGGGTCCGGGGCCACGTGTTTTGGAGTATTTGCGGACGAAGCGCGGGCGGAGGCTGCGGCCCGGCGGATTGCCACGGCGCATCCGGATTGGTGGGTGGTGGCGTGTCGGAGTTTTGGGCGGGTG
>NZ_JXYH01000086.1 GCF_001262635.1 Aestuariivita boseongensis | reverse complement strand
ATCAGATCGGGCTGCTCACTTGAACCGCCTTAATTTCTGCGACGGACATCGGAGCTCGTTGTCTTACGCCTGAATGGCGATTGTAATATAAGCCTGTGAACGGGTTAGTGTGTGTAATTCCGACTTCACCTGCTGCGAAATTAATAACTGATGTGACTGTTCCGAGGATTCTCGTAATGCTGCTACCGGCCAGTTTTCGCTCAACGAGCGCGTCTCTGAACCGCGTAGCATCTACCTTGGAGTAAGCCAGCAGGTCTTTGTCTCCGCAAATGTCGATGACATACCCACACGCTCTTTCGGCAGCTTGACTGAACGTCAACGGCCTATTTGGCGCCTTGAGCCTCAAGTAAATAGCTACGGCTTCTGATAGGCGGACGGAAGCCTTGTCGTTTCGTGGGACGTCGTGGAAGGCTGACGGTGCGCCTAACGCCTGCTGTTGCAGTCTTAGCAAGTGTTTCCTGGGAAGTTCACTGTCCTTGGTTCGTAGATGCTACCAATACTCGTCGAGCTGATGCGAAGCCGTCATTGCTCTTGAAGTAGCCAACGCTGAAGAGCGTGTCCTCAGTGAATAGACTATCTTGCTCGCTAAGTAATGATCCTGGAGGTCTCTTGGAACCCTTCGCTCAAAATAGTAGATGCCATTTTTCTTGAACGAAAAGGGAACCGAATTGTCATACGCCATGTCCTACACCCGCGCAGTTTCCACAAGAAAACTGAGGGATACCAATGGGTTGCACTCGGGGATGGTGCCCAGGAGAGGTGAAGTTGATCTTTGTGAGACGCTCTAAGCCTATGTAAATTCGCTATTTTTCGTCAACCGAAAATCCATTGTGTCACCTTTTGTGTTACCTTTGGAAGGTTCGGTTGACAGAAACAGAACTTTAGAAGTCGACCGACATGCCAAGCGACACGCCGTAAGAGATGAAGTCTCCAGAACCTAGACCGTCCACAAAGATATCTGCCGATACCGTCATGCCATCTCTGTTGTCATACAGGTAACCGAGGTCAACACGGGCACGACTACCTTCGGTTTCCGTAATGAATGTGGATGCGGCACCATCACCGCTGAGGCGCGAATAAATTCCGGAAATGCCCCAAGTCAGCAAATGGTCTCCGTTCCCGAGCAAAAGTGGTTTTTCAAAGTCCACTCCTGCAGCCACTTCCATAAGCCGGATTTCCTGCTCTGCAACAGAGTTTGAAAGGCTGTCCACATACGCTTCCTGTTGGTCGCTAACATGGCTGAGCTGTAATCTCGGGAAGTACCTCACGGTTTCGCCCTCATAGCTGCCTTCCAATGCCAACATTGCTAACCAACGTTCCGAATCGAATTCGTCGGCAAATGTGCCGAACGGAGAGATGGTGTTACTACTGCGGCCATAGAGAGCGCGTCCCTCGAAGTAGAGCGGTTGCGTTCCCAGTTGTGCGATGAAGTAGGGTCCGGCGAGCCATCCATGGCCATCGGTTCCAATACCGCCGCCGAGATCATCATTGGCATAGTCGAACTGAAGCATACCGCCGACTAGTAATCCCTCGTTTACGCGGGAATGCGTCCCGATTGTCGCCAAAAGGTACGTGCTATCGCCAGGAGAGGCTTCAAAATCTGTGCGCGAACCCTGCAAAGCAAACCACAATGGGCCTTTGCTTCCCGAATGAGCGTTCAGCTTGGCCGCCTCGCCGGTTGCATCAAAGTTGAACTGGCCGCTCTGACGACCGGTAAGAAAATCAGTCAGCCTCGGTTGATTCCGAACAAGGTTTCGGGCGCGGTTCTGCATGAATTCTGCGATCATCTCACCCGCAACGGACGCACTGTCGATCGTTGACGACGCTGAGGCTTCGCTCGACAGATTGCCAAAATCATCCTGTGCTGCTCCTGCAGCCACTAGGATCGTGAGATTGTCCGTGCCATCCGGCGTTACGGTCATAGCATAGGTTTGGGGGCCGCCAGTCAGTGCACCGCCTGTGCCACCGGTAATCGTCACGTCACTAGCATCGAACCCTGTGACAGCCTCGCCGAAGTCGAAAGTTACGTTGAAAACGTCGCCCATGGCGAAGCTCTCAGGTACGCCTGAAATAACAAGAGTAGGCGCAACGCTATCGACGGCTACTACAACCTGTGTTGCGGCTGTATTGCCGTTACCAGCCGAATCCTGCGCTACATCGTTGGCAATATCGATTGATACGCCGCCATTCCCGTCTGGAGTAATTTCAACCGAATAGGTGTCGCCGCTCCCTTGAAAATTCGTGACTGAGCCGTTGGCAACCGTTACATCGCCCTGTTCAAAGCCAGTCACTTCCTCACTGAATTCTACGGTTACGATGAATGGATCAACCGTATTCACCTGCGTAGGTGCGCCATTGATGACGACGCTCGGAAGACCGTTGTCGACGTTGTAGCTTTCGTTTGCACCTGTGGGTGTCGTATTTACAAGCGCGTTACCCGCCACGTCTTGAATGTCTTGTGATCCAGTGAAGGCGACAGCGATAACACCGTTGAAATTTGCCAAATCACCGCCGGAGGCAGTAATTTGGTAGAGCGAACCTGACAGTTGAGAGACGGAAACTCCGGCCGTGCTTCCGCTGAGAACGAAGTCCGTCGCATCGGCATTTTGAACATTCTCGCTGAACGTAACGCGCCATACTAGGGTGTCGTCCGCAGTGTTCTCGTTAGCGGGAGAGAACCGCTCAACGGAGGCGACCGCAGGAGCGATGCCATCAAGATTGCCAGATATTGTCCCGAGTGCCTGGAACGGATTCCCCGCTGCATCGGCATACAAGCCTGACCCAATGGCAAGACTGAACGGACCGGGTCCTGATGGGGTAATCCTTAAGGTGAGAGTTCCGTTTGTCAGATTTACAGAATATCCCGAAACATTCGTGGCGCCCGCAAGATCGACCGCTGCTGCGTTGAAAGGAACCCCATCTGTATCCTCACTGAGTGAGAATACAGACTCGAATATGGTGTTTCCAGAAATGAAGCCATCAGATTGGAGCGTATAGGTTCCGCCCTGGTTATCTAGAGTGTATGTCTCGTTGGTACCGGGCGTTGTGTTCGCCAGTGGGTTTCCAGCGACGTCCAAGGTGCCGGGATTTGAGAGAACGCCAATTCCGACGGTTCCATTCGTTGTTGCCAAGTCACCACCCGATAGGCGGATGTCGAAGACAGATGAACTGACCTGCGTGAAGCTAGTCGTCGCGGTAGTTCCTGAAACGCTTACCCCAACCCCTGACGAGAAGTTTACAGAACCTAGTGCTTCGTCGAAGGTCACACGAAACGTGACTTCATCTGCGCTTGTAATCTCGTCGCTTGGTGATTGACGTGTGACCGACAAAACAGAAGGACCAGCGTTATCGAAAACGATGCTCTCATTGACTCCGCTAGGGGTCACGTTGGTGAGCAGATTAAGTCCATCATCGCGGATTTCGGTGACAGCAGCGAAAGAAAGTCCAACGCTCCCATTCAAGGTTGCGAGGTTCCCGCCAGAGACCGTCACCCTGTAAGCAGCACGTGATCCAAACTGCGTCAAAGCCGACACTGTCGCTGTAGACCCGGTTACGACAAAATCATCTGCAGTAACGTTCAAAACTTCTTCAGAGAAGCGAACGATGAATTGACCGCTATCCGAATTGGTCGGCGAGGAACTTGCTGCTTCGATTGAAACAACTGTCGGCTGGATGTTGTCCAATGTGACGTTACTCTGATCAACTCCGGTCGGAGTGGCTGGGACGAACACATTCCCTGATGCATCAGCGATGTCTTGGCCAGGTGTGAATCCGAAAGATACGTCGCCGTTGAAATTTACTAGGTTTGGGCCGCTAAAGGTCACAACTCGAAATTGGCCAAAACCAGTTATGCTGCTGACGGTCGCAGGTACGCCAACGAGCTGAAAGTCATCTACAGAAACGTTTTCAACCGGTTCGTTCCAAGTGACCTGGAAGGTCAAGGTGTCAGAATTGGTCGTGCCAAAAAAATTCGGAGATTCCAATCCGACAGAGGTCAGCACAGGTGGTTGTGTATCAGGCTCTTCATATCTGATTTCGAACGGTGTTGATGGTAATAGCGGGTTACCCGCCGCATCGGTCGGCGTTCCAGCGATCGCTACACTCACGATCCCTTCGACGGTCGGTATAACGAAAATGTTCGATACAGGACCCCCAATATTGTAACCGTTAAGTGTACCGCCCGTTACAGAGTAGTTCACACTTGGATTATTCATAACTTCTGAAAAAGTTGCCACGACCGTAAATGGACCGCTTACGGGCTCGCTGGCACTAGAGGAAAATTGCACAGTGGGGGAGGTATTGTCGACGAAGTAGACTCTCTCATCGGCCCCAGATGAGGTCGTTGTTACCAAAGCATTTCCAGAAGCATCTTCAATCAGGTTTGTCACAAACGTAAGTTGCACCACAGCATCCAGATCAGCGAGATCACCTCCGGATGCAGTCACTATGTAAGTGGTTGCGCTTTCTTGGGTAAATGTCACCGTCGCTGTTGTGTTAGAGGCTCCAAACGCGTTCGCGCCAATGGTGCCCATATCTTCATTGAATGTAACTCTCCACTGAAGCGTGTCGGCGTTGACGTTTTGCGTGTTGAATGTCGTATCGCCGGTAGAAGTAAGTCTTTCAATCGAGGCGATCTCTGGAGGCGTCGTGTCAGGGGGCGGCCCAACGGTGCAGTCTGGGTCAAGAGCTATTGCGTCAAAGGCAACACTGTCGAGAACATTGGTGGCCACAAACGTCGCCCCCACGCTCTGATCGAGTGTCGCATCAAACTCATCAATCCAATAAATTGTGAAGTCACCTGCCGATGTAGGCGCGATGTCTACAAAAACCCCTGAGCTTAAACCGCTCTGCTCTGAACCAACAACTACCTGGTTGGCAAAAGCGCCAACGATAGTTCCGCCGCCATCAACAAGATATACGCCTACGCGGTCCGTTCCTCCTCCGTCATCGGTAGGGAAGTCCGATGCAACCCAACTCAGTTGGTACCGAAACTGTGTTTTGGGATCAGCGGCTGAGCATGTTCCATCGCTGCCTAGAAAAACGTTCGAAAGGGTCAGCGCGTAACCATCCGAAGGAGCAAGCAAAGAGGAGAAAACAAGAGCGCCAAGTGCTGTGCGGGTTACTGGGTTTAAGCACACCCTATGAAAATCCATATTCTAAACTCATCTTTGCTGCTTCGAAACAGCTCCCTTTAAAAAAATGTAACCGAATCATGGCAATACCCTTAACGCCATGACTTCAGTACTGTGGTCTTCTGGCAACGTGCTGCTTGTTGTCTGCT
This sequence comes from Aestuariivita boseongensis, assembly GCF_001262635.1. Classification (GTDB taxonomy): domain Bacteria; phylum Pseudomonadota; class Alphaproteobacteria; order Rhodobacterales; family Rhodobacteraceae; genus Aestuariivita; species Aestuariivita boseongensis. The sequence continues at coordinate 1,221 of NZ_JXYH01000086.1, read as the reverse complement.
TCCGGTCCTTTGCGGCGTTCTATACGTCTTGAGCGTTCGTTTAGGTTCAAGCTTGCATGTGGCGTCCGGTTTTGGGGGCTCTGCCGGAAGATTATGTGCAAGGTATCCGCAACTTTGCCCTGTGGATCGCTTGGAATTTTCGGCTATTGTGCCGCTAGCCTATTGAATTCATGGAGTTAGTTGTTTTGGAATTTTTGGTGGTTTTGGTGATCCTAGTCGGCGCTTTGTTTGCCTTTGCAAACACCGGTAGGTCACAAGGCCGCAGCGCCCGGCCAAATACGCAGAAGATATCAAAACAGACGGCACAAAAGCGAACTCGACCTGCTCACCGAAGTGCGAGCAAGTCGGGACAAAGCCATCAGCGTACACCTCCGGCATTTAACGAAAAAAGTGCCCGACATCTTCCTAAAGAGCGCTTGCTGAAGGGCGCAGCATGGGTGGTCGATGGCGACACAATAAAGATTAAGAACACGCAAATCCGTCTATTCGGTGTTGATGCTCCTGAGCTTAACCATCCATACGGGAAGAAGGCTAAATGGGCACTTCATGAACTCTGCAAAGGGCAAGAGGTAAGTGCGGAGATTACCGATGTGGATGAATATGGCCGGACGGTTGCACGTTGCTACCTTCCTGATGGGAGAGACTTGTCAGAAGAGATGGTGCGAAAAGGTCTAGCCCTGGATTGGTCGAAATTCTCTGACGGAGCATATCGCCATTTGGAAACAAATGATGCACGTAAGAAGCTCTTCCTGGCCGATGCTCGACAGAAGGGTCGGATGCACGTTTGGGAACGTTTTGAAGCCAGGAACAAGAGCTAGCCAGCTTCATCAACTGTCAGGTGATTTGTAGAAATCCTTCAATGGAAGACTTGGTTCCCGTGTCCGTCATTGGCTTGTCTCTTGTCGAACCGCGTTCCTATGATTGTCTGGTGATCGCGACTTCGCATCTTTTCTGGGCGTGTTGTTCTTTCAAAACTTGGCAGAGGCGATATCTATTTATTGATAGCCGTCTCCAAATCTCCACAATATATTGATAATGATGTGTGATGGCTGCCAAATTGGTGATCAGTCTGTGTCCATATCGAGCGATGATATTAAAGGTGCGCTTCGGATAGGGCTCAGAGCAGTCGTTCGCCGCAGTTATGTCCAATGACCGCGCTGCGGGACAATGCGGACTTCAACGGCGATTGAGCATTCTCTAGCTGAGCAGCCCGATCTGATT
>NZ_JXYH01000085.1 GCF_001262635.1 Aestuariivita boseongensis | reverse complement strand
TCCGGGGCGTGCAGGGGGGCGTGTCTGAGATGGGACGCCGTTTCGTCATTCTGGTGCCTTACCTGTGGCTTCTTGCCCTGTTCCTGGTGCCGTTTCTGATCGTTCTGAAAATCTCACTAAGCGATCCCGAAATTTCGATCCCGCCCTACACACCGACACTGGATTGGCGCGAGGGGTGGGCGGGCTTTACCGATTTCCTGAGCCAACTGGATTTCGAGAATTTCGTTTTTCTGACCGAGGACGATCTTTACTGGAAGGCCTATCTGTCGAGCCTTCAGATCGCGGCGACCTCGACCATTCTGACGCTGCTTGTGGGCTTCCCGATTGCTTACGGCATGGCAAAGGCAGCGCCGGAGTGGCGACCGACGCTGTTGATGCTGGTGATCCTGCCATTCTGGACCAGCTTTCTGATCCGGGTGTATTCGTGGATCGGCATTCTTGCCAATGAAGGATACCTGAACCAGTTGTTGATCAGCATGGGTCTGATCGACAGCCCGCTGATGATCCTGAACACGCAGACGGCGGTCTATATCGGGATCGTCTATACCTATCTGCCGTTCATGGTGCTGCCGATCTATTCGTCTTTGGAAAAGATGGATGACAGCCTGCTGGAAGCTGCCGAAGATCTTGGCTGTTCGCGCACTTCCGCCTTTTGGCTGATCACGGTGCCGCTGGCCAAAACGGGCATCATCGCCGGGTGTTTCCTTGTGTTCATTCCGACGCTGGGCGAGTTTGTGATCCCTTCGCTTCTGGGCGGGTCCGAGACGCTGATGATCGGCAAGGTCCTGTGGGAGGAGTTTTTCAACAACCGCGACTGGCCGGTGGCGAGTGCGGTGGCGGTGATCCTGCTGCTGATCCTGATCATCCCGATCATCCTGTTCCAACGCAACGAACAGAAACAGCGGGAGGAAGAGGGGCTATGAGGCGGTTTTCGTGGTTCAACGCGACCTCCCTCACCCTTGGGTTCGCGTTTCTGTATCTGCCGATGGTGCTGCTGGTCATCTACAGCTTCAACGAAAGCCGTCTGGTGACCGTTTGGGCCGGGTTTTCGACCAAGTGGTATGGCGAGTTGCTCAGGAACGAGCTGTTTCTGGATGCGGCCTGGGTGACGTTCAAGGTGGCCGTGATTTCATCGACCATCGCCACGGTGCTGGGCACGATGGCGGCCTATGTGCTGGTGCGCGCGGGGCGGTTTTCGGGGCGAACGCTGTTTTCCGGGATGATCTATGCGCCGCTGGTGATGCCCGAGGTGATCACCGGCCTGTCGCTTTTGCTGCTGTTCATCGGGATCGGGCTGGATCGGGGCGTTCTGACGATCGTTCTGGCGCATACGACCTTTTCGATGTGCTTTGTCAGCGTCGTGGTGTCCTCGCGCCTTGTGTCATTTGACAGGTCACTGGAGGAAGCCGCGCTGGATCTGGGCTGTACCCCGTGGCAGGCGTTTCGGCTGGTGACCCTGCCGATCATTGCGCCTGCGGTGATTTCCGGTTGGCTGTTGGCGTTTACCCTGTCGTTGGATGATCTGGTGATCGCGTCCTTTACCGCCGGGCCATCGGCGACCACGCTGCCCATGCGCATCTGGTCAAGCGTGCGGCTGGGCGTGAGCCCGGAGATCAACGCGCTGTCCACGCTTCTGATCGGCATTGTGACGATCGGGGTGATCAGCGCATCGCTGATTTCGAAACGCAACATGCTGCGCCAGCAACGCGATGAACAGGACGCCGCGCGAGCCGCTGCATGAAGCGGATTTATTCAGAATACGCCTATGGCCCCGGGCCGCGGGACAATTGCTTTTGGGATGAAAGCGCGGTGGATTTTGACTGGCCTGTGCAGGCCGGAGAGATCCGCGCCGATCTCTGTGTGATCGGGGCCGGGTTTACCGGGGTGAACGCCGCGATGACGGCCGCCGAAGGCGGAGCCGATGTCGTGGTTCTGGAGGCGGAAACGCCCGCCTGGGGTGCCTCGGGCCGTAATGGCGGGTTTTGCTGTCTGGGCGGCGGTATCCACGACAAGGCACGGTTGAAACAGCGTTTTGGCGCGGAAGGCGCGGCAGAATTCTATCGCGCCGAAGTTGATGCGGTGGGCCATGTGGCCGGCCTTCTTGAGCGGCACGGCATCGACGCGGACACCCATTCACAGGGAGAGACCTATCTGGCGCACAAACGCTCTCGACTGGGAGAACTGGAGGCGCATGGCCGCGAATATGAGATGAAATACGGAACGACGGCCATTTATGCCTCGGCCCGTGATCTGGCGGAAAACGGGATGGCGGGGCCGTTTCACGGGGCGGTGACAGTCGAGACCGGGTTTGCCCTGAACCCACGCAAGTACATTGACGGGATCCTGCAGGTGGCGCGGGATCTGGGGGTTCGGATTTTCGCGAGGTCTTCGGCGGTGGACCTGCGTCGGGAGGGCGGGATCTGGCGCGTGACGACACCGCGGGGCGTGGTGCGCGCTGACAAGATGCTGATCGCGACGAATGGCTATTCCAGCGACGACCTGCCGAAATGGATGGCGGCGCGGTACATGCCCACGCAATCAACGATCATCGTGACCCGACCCCTGACCGGCGAGGAAATCCAGCGACAGAGTTGGACCAGTCAGCAGATGAGTTACGACACGCGGCACCTGCTGCATTACTTCCGGCTGATGCCGAATAACCGGTTTCTGATCGGGATGCGGGGCGGGCTGATCTCGTCCCCTGCAAGCGAGGCGCGGGCACGCGGGCGGGTGCGGGCCAGTTTCGCACGAATGTTTCCGGCCTGGCGCGATGTGGAAATCACGCATCAATGGTCGGGCATGGTGTGCCTGTCGCCGAAATTCCTGCCCTTTGCCGGAGAAGTTCCAGGTCATCCGGGTCTGCTGGCCGGATTTGCCTATCACGGGAATGGCGTGGCGATGGGCAGTTACACGGGCCACATGCTGGGCCGGGTCGCTTTGGGCGACGGGGCGGGGCATATCCCCGCCGCGATGCGGGCCGATCCGGGGCGTTTCCCATTTGGCCGGGCGCGGCGGGTGGTGATGCCACCGGCCTATGCGTCGTTCTGGTTACGGGACTTCTGAGGGGGCCGAGAGCGCAGCGCGCTCAAGCTCGAAGCCTTGAGCATATTCCAGATCGCCCTGTTCTGTCCGCCAAAGACAGAAGGCCGCCATGCGCCAGTGATACAGCGAGCGGAGGGTGTCGAACCGGTCCGTGGTGGACGCGTCGGCATAGCCTGCCTTCAGTGCAGCAAGGTCGGACTGGGTCAGCGGCGCGCCACCATAGAGCAGCTGCATTGCAGGCGAGGCGAAAATCGCCAGATCCTCGCACGGGTCGCCCAGCGCAGGGCATTGCCAGTCGATGAAGCGGGCCTGTCCGTCATGGATCAGGATATTGGCCGGCACCGGGTCGCCATGGAGCAGACGAGGGGTGGTGGGCGGCACGGCAGGGGTGACCGGCTGGCAGGTGCGCAGATCGGCGGCAGCACGGCCGGAACATGTGTCGAGGATCGCGTGGGTTTGCGCGATAAGGGCCGCGCTGCCGTTCGGTGCCAAGCGCAACCTTTCGGGCGGAGGGTGCGCGTGCAGCCGGGCAAGGCCCTCTCCCACCGCATCCGCGCTTTCTGTCCAGAGCTTGCCGGGCAAGTGGGAATAGAGAAGCCAGCGTCCCTGACCGGACGTACCGGTGGCCCGCAGGTCAGGGGCAAGGCGTGCACCGCCCAGGTGTTCCAGAACAGCACATTCGGCATCCGGGTCATTGGGGAAGAGCGGCGACCGGGCTGGTGGAGCGAAAAGCTTAAGCACAAGGGTCTCGCCCGCGTCGCGAAACCGCCAGACGCGATTGGTGCGACCACCGGACAGGGGCATAACAGCGTCAAACGCGCCGATCGTGCCCGTCTGGACAAGTTGGTTCAGCAGGGCTTGAGGCAGATTGCTGGACACGCGGGGATCCGTTGGCGGCGGCGGGATGAGGCCGCACGCTAAGTCAGCGGGCGCAGGCCTGCAAGGCGTGGATCACCCACTTGGCTCGTCAGGCCCCTTCGCGCAGCGCGGTCACCTGATCAGGGGTGACATAGCTGCCGCCGTCAAGCTTGAGCACAGTTTCCTGACCGACCAACTGCGCTTCGGTCACGCGGGCATATATCTGAGCGGGGTCGGATAGGATCAGTTCGCCATCTTCATAGCTTTCCACCTCGAACCGGTAAGTGCCATTGCCCAGGACCTGACCGCGCTGATCGCGGCCATCCCAGAGGTAGTTTTCGGCGGAAAGCGGGAGGGTCCGACGCCCAACCTCCGTGCCAAAGTCGTTGTAGATGACCAGCTGCACGCGATCCGCGCGGGCGGCCGGATTGGGGGCAATGGTTATGGGGGTACCGTCAAAATTTGCGGCGGCGGGTGCGCGCACCTCCATCCCGACCCAGTTGGCGAGCGTGTTGATCTCACCCCCGCCAAGGGCCCTGGTCAGGGCCGTCAACTGGTCATTGGTAAAGACCTGCTGCTCAACCATGGAGAATTGCGCCAGCTGTGCCGCGTAATCGGAGGAGCTTATCGGATCGAGCGGATCCTGATAACGCGCCTGCACGGTCAGCATTTGCAGAAACGTCTCGAAATCCGAGGCGAGGGTCGCATTGCTTGACGCCGTTGTGGCAGCGCTGGAATTCGCGGCCGAAACCGCATTGGAAATCACTGGAACAATTGTCATCTGTGCCCCTCAAAACCGAAGATCAAGGCCGGACTGCGTGACCTGCAGAATACGCGGCGAGTCAGCCGATGCATCTGTGGCGCTGGCATCCATCAGGGCGGTGCCACCGGTTTGTCCGGCACGATCAGGGTCATCCTGATGAGATGCGCCACTGTGAAACTGGAAGTCGATCGTATCGTATCCCAGCGCGGCAAATTGCTGACCCAGATCGCCCACATTGCGCCGCAGGAGATCAAGCGTTTCCTGCCGGTCCGCCGTGATCGAGAGCGTCAACGCACCATCCACCGTATGGAGGGAGAGGCGCAGCTTGCCCAGCTCTTCCGGGTTGAGGGTGATGTCAACGGCCTGCTGTCCGGGCTGGGGCGCGAATTGGACGATCTGCAGGATTACCGGCTTGGCCGCAGATTGCGTGCTGGCAGCGGTCGAAGGCCCGGCTCCGGTGACATCAGGCGCTTTGGAGGGAAGGCCAAGGTCGTCTCCCATGGAGAGGTTGGAGGTCTGCTCCCCCTCTGTCGCGGGGCGCAATGTGGCGGGAATTGCGGACAAAGTCGTTGCCGCCTGCACAGGCACGGGGGCTGGCGGCACCGATGGGGCCGCATTGCCGGTTGGGGCAATGGACGTATCAACTGGTGACCCATCAGAGCGGCCTGTTTTGTGTATCCCGTTCAGCATGAATTCAGGTGCATTTCCAAGCGGTAGGGACACTGCCACAGATTGGGATGCATTGGGCCGGGGTTTCAGCAGGTCGGGGGATGACACAGGCTGAGCCGCCGGAACGGGTGTCGCATCTTCTGCCACAGTGCGGGCCATGAGAGGGATCCTCTCACCCGCGATGTCGGACGCGGTTTGCGGCAGGCGGATCGCCGCCCCGTTCGGCCTGTCGGTCAAGGCCGATGCGTTCAGCGCCACGCTGACCTCTGCCGCGCGTGTATGCAGCGCCATGGCCTGAGCCGGCAGAAGCGGCCGCCCCGGTGTATTCGGATCATCGGCCGATGGCGGCCGTCCTTTGGACATTGCAGACAATTGATCTGCACGCGGTATGGCCGCAGGCATGTCCCCTTCTTGTTGGGACGCCATGGCTGTTCCCATCTGAGTGTCACCGCTTTCGACCTTCGGATCCGTCACCTGGCCACCAACAGGCATGTCGACCGCGGGGGTGTCGGTCGCGCCGTCACCTGCTTTGATCACGGGCTGTGCACCTTCCAACCCGTCAGCGTCGGAAGCGTCCTCGCCCGCCAGCTCGTCAAGCGCTTCGACGATGGGGGCCGCAACCTCCGCTATCTCAGGCGTCTGTTCCCCAACCGGTTCGCCCAGCGCTTGAAGCACTGCATCAAATCGCATGCGCGATTGTCCAGCGACCTGATCCGGAAGCGCATTGCTCTGTGACGTTGGCGTGGTCTGCATAAGTATTGGGGCAATCATTCTGCCTGCTCCGACGATTCTTTTCGACGTGCACACCATGACCGCAGGGAGTTACCGGTTCTTTACTGCTTTGGGTCATGTTTGGAAAAAATCACTCGAATTCTAAGGATCAGGCATGACACCAGTTGTTTTTCCACCAACACCGCCCTCGCCCACTCTGAAAGGACCGGATGACACAGCCCTGCGCGAAGCCGCTGTCGCGTTTGAGGCAAGTTTTCTTGCAGAAATGCTGAACGCCGCCGGGTTGGGAAAGACGCGAATGTCCTTCGGCGGCGGCACCGGAGAGGACCAGTTCGCTTCCTTCCTTGTGCAGGAACAAGCAACGCAGATGGCCCGCGCAGGTGGTATTGGCCTTGCCGAATCAATCTTCCAGGCTTTGAAGGCGCGCGACGATGGGTGAGGCGGTCGGGCAAGAGCTGGTGCAGGCGCTGGACGAGCTTCTCGAGGAGGAACGTGCCGCGCTCTTGAAAGGTGATGTCGACAGAATCAACCGTCTGGCGGAGCGGAAGGGCGACTTGATCACGCGGATCGATGCTTTGGGCGACTTTCCCCGTGCGACTCTGGCATCTTTGCAGGAAAAGCTGCGCCGAAACAGTGGGTTGATCGAACAGGCGCTGGAAGGAATTCGCGCGGCGGCAGCCCGGGTTCAGGAAATGCGACAGGTGCGCGAGACGCTGCAAACCTATGACCAGCGGGGCAAGCGGCGCGACCTGACGATGCAGACAGGACGTTCTGTCGAGAAGCGAGCGTGAGACTCATTTGAATAAACTTTGGCACTTTTTGCCGAGGCGGGATTAGCGAAGCCTTAGCCTTTCATGGTCCAGAAACGCCTCGCATCCTGACCGGATGGCGCGTCAGCGGAAATGGAACGCACGCACTTGTCAGAAAGACGTCTCACGCTGCTTTTCGAAGCAGGAAATTGGCGCAAAAGCGTCGTTGAGCCTCCCCAACTGAACT
>NZ_JXYH01000084.1 GCF_001262635.1 Aestuariivita boseongensis | reverse complement strand
AGTCGAAGACAGCGTGTAGCGCGACAACGTTGTGGAACGGCAGCAATGCAGCAGTTAGAAGTCATCTGAGAGTTTCGGTCAGATGCCTCAGAAGAGCCCAAAGTGGGCCTTGCGGTTACTCAGCTGCCGCTACGCCCATGTCTGGCCCATTAAACCAATCATCTTGGAGCTGGGGCACTTCTGAGAGGTCTTCCTTGGTCCGTTGGTAAAACCATCTGTTCATTGTTCTGGAAATCATAGCGTCGCCGCTCAGGAAAAGCCGCCCGTTTTCCAGTTCGCGAGCAATCGTCGTCCGGTTCAGGATAATCGATGAAAGAGACATGCAATTCGTCTCAATAAACAAATCGACATCATAGTCTGGGATGGTGGTGCAGATTTCGTTGGGAAAACCTGGTCTGATCAGGGCCCAGTACTTGTCATAGTCAAGACCCGGATCGGTGAAGCGAAACTGAAAGACCAACTGCCGATTTGGAAGCTGGTCGGGATCAATGTAGTTCCGCATCTGCCACATCAGCTTTGAGACAGTCAGGTTCTCCAAGGCATCCTGAGCCTCGATGTTACATTGCGCCCATTTTCCCATTGCCTCCAAAGTGGGTTCGAGATCGATCGCGCGTTGCGTCCTGATATAATCGACTTGGCCCGTGGCCGGGTCCTCAATTCGTTCGATCAATCCCTGTTCCGCCAGCTCTTTCAAACGACGCGAAAGCAAAGCCGTCGAGATGTTTCCAACACCACGCCGAATGTCGTTGAAGCGGGTCGAACCGCCCCACATTTCTGACAGAATGGGAATGGTCCAGCGAGGCTCAAGCACTTCGCAGGCGTGTGAGATCGGGCAAATCAACCCATAAGGCTTGTTGGGCATGGTGGGTACTCCTCCGCCCTCAAACTACCAAAACACGTCAGACCAAGCCAGTTCACTTTGTGAAGCGGCGGCGCTTCATTATCTGAACTATCCAGGTGCGAGTGCCTCGGGCCATGGTGTGTTCATCCAAACCAAAGGAGAAACCAATGCCCAAATTCATCGTTGAAAGAAACATCCCTGGCGCGGATAAACTGACTGCGGCAGAACTGTGCGACATCTCTGCCAAGTCCAATGCTGTGGTTGACGGTCTGGGGGTGCCCTATGTCTGGCACCACACCTACGCAGCAGGCGACAAGCTTTACTGCGTGCACGAAGCCAACAGCGCGGACGACATCTACCGTCACGCCAAAGAGGGCGGATTCCCTGCGGACCTGGTATCTGAAATCAAGAACACGTTCGGTCCGGAGACCGCCAACCAAGCCGCATAAGCGCATTCACCTGGGAACGTGGGAAACCATGGTGCCCAGGTGAAATATCAACGACTGCTTGGCCCGCATCTGAGACGTCGGAGGCATCAGTGCCGAATGGCAGGTGCTGGGAGAAGCGGTCGTCCAGACCCTAAAGCGGAAGTCGCCACGCGGTCCCGTCGTCTCGAATGGCTTCTCAGCGCAGCTTTGCGGACATCTGACTGAACCGCTCAGATGTCTCAGAAGAGCCCAGAGCTGCCGTCGTGTTTTCGAGCAGCGGCTAGGCTTGCGCCATGTCAATGTGTGGTGGCGTCGATATGTGTAGCTTTGAAATGGCCACACAACACATGGAGGTTACCATGAAACGACTTGCTCTTGTGGTGGTGATGCTCGCCACTCCCGCGATGGCCGACCCTGAAGAGTATGGCCACATGATGGGTTGGAGCTATGGCCATGGTTACGGAATGATCTTCGGCCCCGTTCTCTGGTTGATCGTACTTGGTCTCGTGGTTGCAGGTGTAATTTGGCTCGTCCGTCGTCTCGATACGCAACCGCTGCATCGCGGAAGTTCGGCCGCAATCGCGGAACTCGACATGCGTTTTGCGCGAGGGGAAATCGATGCCGACGAATACGCGTCACGAAAAAAGCTCCTGAGTTCTTGAGCGGAGCCTTACGAAAGCAATTTGCCCGGACCAGACGACGACCGTGCTTTTGGATCGCAGATGGGGCTCTGATCTTTGCGATTAAAGCCTGTTGGATAGGTAAATGATTTTGCCTGGTTACAGCCAGCCATACATAAGCCGACACCTCTCGGATGAGTTTCAATGGGCTCTGGGAACACTGCTTTGCACGGTCGGGGACGTAGTCTGTGATCGGGATTGCACGGGGGTTGGGAGGTGGGGAGTGGGGCGGTCGCCAGTAACGAGCCCGAAGCTCTAGCCCGTGAGATTTCTTCTGACTTCCCTCGAGCCTCGGGTGAAGGAGCCCTCTCTGACCTTATTTTCGGGTGCTTGAGATAAATCAACCAATCAATCGCATTCATTTGTTACGATGTATCTTTGGGGCGGTTTGGAGTGAGGTGGCATGAGCTTAGGGCTCTTCGAAGAAAAGTTGAGAAAATTTGAAGATCGGATGTCACTTTGGCGCAAGATGCGTCGTGTGACAGGCGCGGACCAACTCGATTCCGCGAGCTTCGGCGAGAGACAGGAAGAAATTCGGGAGAGCCTGATCACTTGCCAGGAATGCTGTGCTACCAGTGCCTGCAGACTGTGGCTGCAGAGTGCTCGCCTGACTTCGCAACCTCCCGATTTCTGCGAAAACCGCGATAGATTCACGTGTGATTGATGCAGGGCTCCTGTAACCACACGCCATCGCATCAGAGGGAATGTGAATTTTCGACCAATGAGCTGCCGCCCGGAGAAGGTAGCTCTTGTTCGGAGTTGGTTCGCCCGCAGAGCGGCTTGAGCACCATTCTAAGAGATTTCAGCCGTCATATTGCACTTGCAGGCGGAGATGTCCCTAATGCAGAACTATTGATGCAGTTGCAGGCGAGCACGTTCAATCTCCAGGTTTCGGACCTCGCCCCAAGCCTCTCTTAGATGCTTTCGGATCTGGATGAATGAGCCATATGACACCGGCCTTTTCGACCAACGCTTAATTCCGTTCGCCCCGTTTTCGCGGTCTGGGTCTTCCATTAAGAAGAGATGAAGATGTTCGGTTCCCTCGGGTCCGGCCACGAAACGTGCCATTAGAAAGTCGTCATCTCTGCAGTTAGTCGGAACTCCGAAACCATCTGCCTGATCATCCTGAATTTCGTTGCTCAGTACCGACTCAGCCACGACTACATCGCTGGCAATTTCAGGTCGAAATTTCACAAGTCCCTCGGCAGATATTGGGAGATTGCCACGCTTGATTAGATCATTTGAAAGGCGAGCGGACAGCATCTTCATCGCATGTTCCTTAGATCTAGTTCTTTCCCGATACGCTTGTTTCGGACAATAATGATAAGGTCGACTGAAGGACAGCTTCGTCCGCGTTGCAGTCGTTCGAGCAAGTTGCGGCGAATGTCCGCAACGAGCCCAAAGCGGCCATCTGCCAGCCAATTCGAAAATTGGGGGTTTGCCTGACAGGCTCGCAAGACTTCGTCCCAACCGGGCCTGGGCGGCAAATCTGGTGCCTCGGTCTTATCGCGTTAGACCTCTGCCAGGACGTCCTGAACTCTAGCCGGATAATCCGAGATTATCGTATCCGCTCCCAGTTCAGCCATCCTCGAGATGTCTTCCGAACTGTTCACAGTCCAGACGTTGACCAGCAAACCAAGTTCGTGAGCGCGTTCCACGTCTTGCGCGTTCAGGTCACCGAAATGGGGACACCAGCCCTTGCCACCGATGTCCGCAATTGCTTGCGGAAGACTGCCGCCATGCGCCGCGAGAGACACGCCGTCCATCCAGGGCGAGTTCTCGAATATGTTCGGCTCCATGGGCGGATCTGGTCGGTCGAGATAGGTCAGATAGTAACGCGATATGCCCGCGTCCTGATCACGGAAGGCACTCAAAACCCGCCAGTCGAAGGATGAAACAAACGTGCGATCGCTGATGCCGTGACTCTGGACGACGGAAAGTATCTCCCTCGCCATGACGCCCGGAGCAGCCGTCAGGTCAGGTCTCGCCGCGAAGGACTTCACTTCAATGTTGAGCCGGGCCCGCGGGTACTCGGCAAGCAGTGCCGCAACATCCTGAAGCTTAGGAACCTGAACTCCGTCAAGCCGGGCCTGTTCGGGGAACCGCGCGGCATGGGCTGATCCCGCGCGCAGTGCTCCGACGTCGTAAGTCTGCAGTTCGGCGAGCGACATGTCGGATATCAGCCCGCTGTCCTCCTCGATCCAGTGTCCCCGACCGTCCCGTGCGGTTTCGGCAAGCAGCACCGGATAGTGGGTGACGACAGGCACGAGATCCCTAGTCAGGAGCACATCGATTTCGATGCCGTCGCTCCCGATATCCAAGGCAAACCTGAAACCTGGAATCGTATTTTCCGGGAATATCCCCCGCGCACCGCGATGCCCGAATACCGCAACGGATCTCTTTCTTGCCCCTCCCGACGGAGGTTTCCCGCAGACAGCCAAGTTCAGTTTATCCGTCGTCCGGTTTCGATGTCGAAGAGGTGCAAATGCTCTCTGGGGAAAGCAACTCGCAACGCGTCAGCACCGGTCGATGATAAGCGGTGAACGCCGGGGACACTGATCGTCATCGGTTCATCGGAGTCACCGATCTTCCCATAGAGCAGCGTGTTGGCCCCCAGCGGCTCAGAAAGACCCACGTGCACCTTGACCGGCCCGTCGATCGCCGGCTCTACGTGCTCGGGCCGAATGCCCAGTTTGGCAGGCCCTTCGCGATCGGTCGGGACCTCAACGGCGGAGCCATCGGGAAGAGTTGCCTTTCCATTCGAAAGGCGCACGTCCATGACATTCATCGATGGGCTGCCGATGAACTGGGCGGCGAAGATCGACTGCGGTTTCTCATACACATCGAGAGAGGTACCGATCTGCTCCGCCACGCCACCGTTCATCACGATCATCCGGTCAGCCATGGTCATGGCCTCGACCTGGTCGTGAGTGACGTAGAGCGAGGTGATCCCGAGCTTGGATTGCAGTTCCTTGATCTCGAGCCGCATTTGGACCCGCAGTTTCGCGTCGAGGTTGGAGAGCGGCTCGTCGAAAAGAAAGACCGAAGGTTCGCGCACAATGGCACGCCCCATGGCGACACGCTGTCGCTGGCCTCCCGAAAGTTCTTTTGGCTTGCGGTCCAGATAGGGTGTCAGCTGCAGTAGCGTCGCCGCCTCGTGGACTTTTCCCTCGATATCCGATTTCGCAAGCCCGGCGATCTTGAGCCCGTACCCCATGTTCTGGCGAACCGACATATGCGGGTAGAGCGCGTAGTTCTGAAACACCATGGCGATGTCACGATCCATCGGCTCTTTCTCGTTCACCCGGTTGCCGCCGATCCGGATCTCTCCGTCACTCACCGTTTCCAGGCCAGCCACCATGCGGAGCAGTGTGGACTTGCCGCACCCCGAAGGCCCGACAATCACGATGAACTCGCCGTCGGCGATATCCACGCTGACGCCATGGATCACCTCGGTCCCGCCGAAGCGCTTCACCACATGTTCAAGTTCGACTGTTGCCATAGTTCCTATTTCTCGCTGTCCACGAGCCCGCGGATGAAGAGTTTTTGCATTGAGACCACCACGATCACCGGCGGGATCATCGCGAGGATCGAGGTTGCCATGATCACCGGCCATTCCACGAGGTCATCCCCGCCTGACGGCAGCATCTGCTTGAGTCCCATGACAATTGTGTTCAGCTCGGGATCGGTCGTGATCAGGAGTGGCCAGAGGTACTGGTTCCACCCGTAGATGAAGAGAATGACGAAGAGCGCGGCAATATTCGTCCGGCTCATCGGCAGGAGAATGTCGAAGAAGAACCGCATGGGACGCGCTCCGTCCACCCGGGCTGCCTCTGCCAATTCGTCAGGAACCGTCAGGAAGAATTGCCGGAACAGGAAGGTCGCGGTAGCGGAGGCTATGAGCGGGAAGATCAGCCCTGAATAGCTGTTCAGCATCCCGAAATTGGCGACCACCTCGTAGGTCGGCACGATCCGCACCTCAACGGGAAGCATAAGCGTGATGAAGATCATCCAGAAGAACGTGGTCCGCCCCGGGAAGCGGAAGTAAACGATGGCAAAGGCCGACAGAAGCGAGATCGCGATCTTACCCAGTGCGATCCCTACGGCCATGATCAGCGAGTTGAACATCATTTGGCCCACGGGCACGTTGACGCCCGAGAAGAACGCTTTTGTGTAATTCTCGACCGCGTGCGGCCCCGGCAAGAGCCGCATGGGCGGCTGTACGATATCCTGCTGTGTCACCGTCGACGCGACGAGCGCCATCCAGATCGGGAAGAAGATCACCGCGACGCCCACGATCATGAGCGCATGGGTCAGCCAGATGGAACGGCCGCGTTCCTCGACCATACCGGGGGGAGGCTCGCGGCGCGTGGATTCATAGGAGCGTGCCATCAGTAATGCACCCTCTTCTCAACGAATTTGAACTGGATCACGGTCAAGAGCCCGACCGCGATCAACAAGATCACGGACTGAGCCGCCGACGAGCCGAGGTCCTGCCCGACGAAACCGTCCGAGTAGACCTTGTAGACGAGGATCGTCGTGGCCTGCTGGGGTCCACCGGACGTAATCGTATGAATGACGCCGAAGGTCTCGAAGAACGAGTAGACCACGTTGACGACGAGAAGAAAGAACGTCGTGGGAGACAGAAGCGGCAGCACGATGGTGAAGAACCGCCTCCAGAACCTCGCGCCATCGATCGCGGCGGCTTCGATAAGGGATTTCGGGACCGCCTGCAGCGCGGCGAAGAAGAACAGGAAGTTATAGCTGATCCGCCCCCAGGCGGAGGCAACAACGACAAGACCCATCGCTTCGCCCGCATTCAGAACGTGGTTCCAGTCGTAGCCGAGCTTGCCGAGGTACCAGGCCACGACACCTACACGAGGGTTGAACATGAAGAGCCAAAGAACACCGGCCACGGCAGGAGCGACGGCATAGGGCCATATCAGCATGGTCCTGTAGGCGCCCGCGCCCTTGATCAGTCGGTCAGCCAGAACTGCCAGGAAGAGAGCCGGGACCATGGAAACGAGCGTCACGAGCGTCGAGAATACCGCCGTCGTTACAAAGGCCGCTCGGTAGTACCGATCCGAGAAGAGGAACTCGAAGTTGCCGAGGCCGACGAACTGGGAAGACAGCCCGAAAGGATCAGGGATGAACAGCGATTGCCAGATCGCTTGTCCCGCCGGGTAGAAAAAGAACACCGCCGAGATGAAGACTTGAGGAAAGATCAGCAGCAGAGGCAGCATCCAGCCCCTGAATGTGACGCGCTTTTCCATGGCGGGCTCCGTGCCGG
>NZ_JXYH01000083.1 GCF_001262635.1 Aestuariivita boseongensis | reverse complement strand
GGCAGCGGTCGTCCGCCATTTCAAACCGGACTGCGATCACCTCTGGCGGAAGCGGCGGCTCTGAACCCAGAGCTGCCGGTTTGAAACGGTTTAAACCGAGAGAAACCTAGCTTGCTTCGTCAAAACTCAGTAGTCTTGGAAATCAAGTATTTTGGTAAGTGTTAAATCTTCAAGTCGCTGCGCCATTGGAAAGAGAGAACCAAAATGACGCGCCGTTTCGCGTTTATTCAAGCCGCCGATATTGCCGACTACTCATTAATGATGGCTCAGGATGAAAGCGCCACGATCTCTCTCGTACATGAATTGCGTGATCGATTGCTCGAACCTGTTGTAGAGCGTCATGAGGGCGAGGTCCTTAAGCGGATGGGGGACGGTTGGATCATTGCGTATCCGTCAGTCGCTGCCAGTGTACTTGCTGCTTTAGAAATTCAGAACGGGCTGGCTGAACACCCGAAAACCCGCCTGCGGATTGGCATTCACATGGGTGATATCGTACGCGACGAAGCAGACTTGTACGGAGCAGGCGTAAATATCGCTTGCCGATTACAAACAGAAGCACCTCCCGGAGGCGTTTTGGTCTCGGCAGATATATACAATCAACTGTCAGAAAAGCAGTGTCAGGGATTTTCAGATGCTGGCACATTCAAACTCAAAAACATCCCGCGACCTATCCAGTGTTTTCAGTGGCGGCCGGAAAAAATGTTTGTCGGTAGTCGGTCGGAAGAGGTTCCGGTGATTGGAGTAGAAAAACTGGTTGCCGCACCTGCTACAGAGGAAACGGCTGCTGCTGCGGACGATTTACACGAACAAATCGTTCACGGCTTGTCCCGTCGAACTGGCATCAGAGTACGCGACGTGTCCGTAGGATCGAATGACAAAACAACCTATACACTGCGCGGCAGATTTCGCGCATCTGGAGGGCGCGCCCGCGTCAACCTATCACTCATCCTGCGCGACGATGCTTCAACTGTTTGGGCGGACGTATTTGAAGGAGATGCAACCGATCTCTTTGGCTTTTGCGACGATGTATCCGCGCAAGTCGATGCAAAGCTGCGGCTGTTCGTAAATTCACTAGACAATAACCGTATTGGCGAAATTCCAGACGAGAACCTTAGTGTATCGGAACTGCGCACAAGAGCTGCGGGTCTGTTCTACGAATGCACGATCCCAGACTTGGAGCGCTGCATTTCGGTAATGGACCGCGCACGGCGCTTGAACCCCAAAGACGGGATGAGCCTGAGCATGTGGGCCATCGGCGTCGTGATGCGTTATAAAATTCGCTTCGAGCCTCTCGAAGGCGAAATTCTGACTGAGTTGATTGCCGCGCATGACCGTGCAGTGGAATTGATGCCACAAAGCGATTTTGTGTTTTTTACCAGATGCCTGTTTCGCAGCATCACCGAGCGCGATCCTGAAAAAGTCATGTCGGACGCAAGACGCTGTTATGAACTCAGCCCAAATTATCCGCAGGCTCACATAGGTCTTGGATACGCTTTCA
The DNA here is from genome assembly GCF_001262635.1 of Aestuariivita boseongensis. Lineage (GTDB taxonomy): Bacteria > Pseudomonadota > Alphaproteobacteria > Rhodobacterales > Rhodobacteraceae > Aestuariivita > Aestuariivita boseongensis. The sequence continues at coordinate 5,787 of NZ_JXYH01000083.1, read as the reverse complement.
TACTTACGGAAGATTTCGACAATGCCGTTAAGGCCATGAGAAAAGGTACAGAGCTAAGGAACGATCCTTACTGGACATACCGTCGCCTGCATATGGCCGTTGCACAGTTCTGCGGCGAGGATTTTGAAGGCACTATCTCAACTTTGAAGGAGATGATTGACCTGAAGCCGAGTGTGCGCGGGTTTAGAAAGTTGCTCATCCTTTCGCTAAAGGCACTCGGCCGTGACACCGAAGCGCAGAAAGAGGAGCAGGCCGCTGCGCTCTTGGATGATGGAGAGAATTTCCATGTTCAGGAGCCAACCGTGCCCGATAGCCACTTATGGCTACGTGAAGCGTTGGCTCCAGGTTCTGGTGGAATATTGGAAAATACAAAATGACTGTTTTTCCGCATGTGAGACATCGATAGGCAGTGCGGCGAACGGCTGGTTTGGGTTTTGGGGTTTTCAGTCGCTTTGAACGTCCGGTTTCGGGAAATCGCTCTGCGATGCAGTTATGAGATGGCTGTCAGCTGGTGACCTGGGAAATAACGGATTCTGCCAGTGCATCGGTCCGGAAAGTCCGCATGTGAGACATCAATCAGCCGTGCGGCGAACGACCGGTTCGGATCTGCTATATCGATGCTTGCTCGAACGACCGCTTTCGGGAGATCGAGCTGCGCCGCAGCGGCGAAAAAGATGACAGGCAGTGATCTGGGCGACTGGCCATGCCGCGGGCGCATCGGTCCGGATCGTCTCGCTAAGCGGTCACGCTCGCGTTCCTTGTCGAACGTCCGCTTTACTCATCAAAGCCAGCACTTGTGTTCCAAACAGTGTTGCTGAAAGTGTGTTCAAGCACAGTGTTTCAGGTTAGTGTGTTGAACACAGTGTTTGGCCAAGACAGCGCAGCCTAACCGCATCGCACAGTTTATCGCACACCTCAATTTCGCCGCGAATACCCTTTTGAAATCAACGCTTTAAAATAAACACAAGTCTTGAAAATCCTCGTGTCGGTGGTTCGATTCCGCCCCCGGGCACCATTAAATTCAATAACTTACGCAATATTCAGCTTGGTGCATGCGAGTGAACGTGTAATTCATGTGTAATCAGGCCGAACTTTTTGGCTTCAACTTGCGGATGCTGTCTTCCTGGGTACCGTTGACCCGCCCTTCCAGCCGCTCCATTGCCGCTTCGATGTGCGACCCGCTCTGGTGCGCGTATCGTCACTGATTACCTATGAGCCACACTCGGTCTACTCGACGAATTGTTCTCGTTTGAGATAGGCTCGGCTTAGCGGAGATCGGAGCCCTCGAAATGGACGACTATGAACGCAGACTAACGACGGTCCTTTCGGCTGACGTTGTAGGCTATTCAAGCTTAATGGGCCGCGATGAAAGCGGTACTCTGACTGCGCTCCAACAACTCCGGTATAATGAGATAAATCCTCGTATCGAACGGCACAACGGGCGCATCGTTAAACTTATGGGAGACGGAAGCCTCGTTGAGTTTGCCAGCGTCGTCGATGCAGTTCGCTTTGCGGTTGACGTACAGCACGCCATTGCTGCGGCCCAAACAGAAATTACTGACGAAACACGCATCCAGTTTCGAATTGGGATCAACGTGGGTGACGTCATTGTTGCAGGGGACGACATCTACGGAGATGGCGTGAATATCGCCGCACGGATAGAGGGACTCGCGGACCCCGGTGGCATTTGCATAACGCGTACTGTCTTTGATCAAGTGAACGACAAGCTCGATCTCACCTTTGCGCCGATGGGCCCGCAAGAGGTCAAGAATATATCCACGCCGGTGGAGGTGTATCGGGTTGAACTGGACGAGCGCTCGCAAGCGCTTGCTTTAGAAGCTCCCCCGCGGATCACGGAACCGCAAGTCGAAGTACCACGCCGCAAGACAAAGCGTTGGCTGCTGGTCGCCGGAATTGTGGCTCTGGCCGTCGCAGTTGCACTGAATTTCTTGCAACCAGAGGCCGCCAAACCGCCGGTTATCGCCGTGCTACCTTTTGAAGACTTCAGTAGCGGAGAACACAAAGGCTTTCTAAGCGATGCAGTAAGTGGCGGGATCATCACGTCCCTGGCGCGCTACCCGCAGATGAAAGTGATTTCAAGGCGATCCAGCTTCAAGTTCCGTGACTCCGATCTCGGCATTTCGGAAATCGCCGACCAACTGGGTGCCGACTTCATTCTCGAAGGGACACAACAGTATGATGGCGAACGGCTACAGATCACAGCGAATCTAATTGATGGCCAGTCGGAAGAGCATATTTGGGCTGATGATGTCGATGTTCCACTCGAGGATTTGCTCAAAACGAACAACGTGATCAGTTTGAATGTCGCAGGGTCCGTTGGAAACAAGGTGATCGAAACCGAGGTGGCGCGCATGACCAAAGACGATGTCAGCGCGCTGATGATTGCGAATGCTGCGCAAAGCCGGATCATGCGAGACTTTAGCCGCGAGAGCCTGTTGAAGAACATTGAGGAACAGGAAAGATCGTTGAAAGACTATCCGGAGTCGGCCTGGGGTTATCTTGGGCAGGCGCTTTCGTTGCGGATTGGCCTGCGTTACGGCTGGATCGAAGGCGACGAAGAGGAAATACGTAAAAGGATGTACGATCTGGCGCGCCGGGGCGTAGAACTCGACCCCAACAACTTCATGGCCTACCAAGCATTGGGACGCGCCTTGACGATGAACAACGATCCTGTCGCCGCGGCAAACGCTTTCCGGCGTGCGATCGAACTCAACCCGTCATCGTCGTTTGCAAGAACCTCGTTGGCACAGACGTTGGGCTTTATCGGAGAGACGGAAGAGGCTTTGGAGGTGATTGCTGAGGCCGAACTCGTCGATCCTTTCTACGGGCACGACATTCATTGGGAGAAAGCCAGAATCCAATGGCAGATGGGCGATTGTGATCAAGCACTTGAGACGTTTCAGGCATCTCCTTCAATGCCGGTAGCTGCCAACACGACGCTTGCCGCTATTTATCATTGCCTTGGCAACGTCGAGAAAGCCAGACAGGCAATGGCTGTCTATGTCGCTGAAAACCCGGGATGGACGGTGTCACGGGAACGGGACGTTAATTCCGGCCTATGGATTGCGCAGGGCGCTCTCGATCGTTGGCTCGAAGCTATGGAATCTTCGGGAATGCCCCTGTAGCGCCGCTGCAGTATATGACGGCTTAGTCCGCAGCGCGGTCATTGGACCTGACTGCAGCGAACGACCGCTCTGAGCCCGAAGCGGACACACGCGAATCGCAACCATCATTCTAAAACTCTTGTTGGAACCAGTTTCTTGAAACCCTAAAGACTGTTTCGAAAAGGCTTCCTTATTGGCCTCATTTCCGCCTTCCTCCTCCTAAATTTCATCTGATTTTTGGCAGAGTTCACGACTACATTATGATGCCATTCTTCTTTGAGGAGGAACGATTATGACGATTTTCAAAACGCTTATCGTTTCAACGTTCGCGCTTTCGCTGCTTTCGTTGACACCGAGCGTTGCGGACGCGTGTAACCCCAAAAGTCCGAAATGCAACCCGACGCCTGATCCAGAGCCGGAACCGGACCCCGATCCACCCGCGCACACACCGGCGGACGATTTTGCCGGTGACGATGAACTTTTTCCAGGGGCTTACACAGCACCAAATTCCTATTTCAGCTGGATGCATGAAGATGTCGGCCTTGCGCATTCCCTAGGGTTCGATGGGACAGGATCGCACATCGTGGTTCTGGATAATTTCGGCGGCACGAGCATCTCGGGTGATCTGGAAGACAACGGGAATGAAAGCCGAACCCATGGCGGGTGGACTACCCTTCAGGCTCGCTTGGTCGCGCCTGGGGCGACGTGGAGCACCGTCGATCAACCATCTGGATTGACCTATGAGACTGGCAGTATCACCGACAGTTATTCCGGAGATGGCCTGCAGGTTGTAAACCTCAGCTTTGGCCTGTTCGATCCAGAGGGAAAAAGCCTTGAGAATTACTCGTTGGGGACCAGCCTTTGGGACTCTGTGGTGACTGAGGCTCATGCCGGCAGAGGTGTGTTCGTCAAAGCGGCAGGTAACCTGAACGGTCAAACGGTGGATGAAGGGACACTGACCATTCGCACGCCTCGCCCGACACGGATGAACGACTACTTGAACCTTCAGCTACGCTACGCGCCGGGCGCGATTTACGTAGGCGCACTGGATGGTAATGGGTCTGCGGAGAACCCAGCCACAATTGCCAGCTATTCGACGATCGCGGGTAGTGATACGGGCATCCAGGATATGTTTGTCGTTGCTGGCGTCGAAGCAGGCATAACGGGTCTTTCCGGCACTTCTTTTGCAGCGCCGATTGTTGCTGGTTATGCGGCGATGGTTGGCAACAAGTACGATGCATATTTGTCGAATCCATCAAACACTACAACTCCTGGTGCGCTCGTCGTAGACCGACTGCTTGAAACAGCACGGACAGACACGATTGCCGATTTTGGTGCAAACGGCGACTGTACCGCCTGGTCGGGCGAGATCTGCACTCGGAGCAGTATCTATGGCATGGGTGAAGCCGACCTCTCTAGAGCGATTGCGCCAGATATCATCCCCAACTAAAGAACCTTTCATCACCTGGAAACCGGCTGGGGTAAAACCCGGCCGCTTTCTTTAAAACCGGAGCTGATAGCGCAGCGACACAGAAAGCTGATCGGCCGGCGCCTTGTTTTCGAGATACTTTAATGTTTCGGATGGTGACAAAACGGAATCTGCCATCCGGCAGTTGACTGTCTGTACGCCGCCCACGGCTCCGTAATCGGCGGAACAGGGTTTCTCACGCAGGTAGCCCCAAAGGACAGCCGTGATCGATAGAGAAAGCCACTCATTCCTGCTAAGCTGATCGACCAAGAGGAACCCGAGCTTCAGACTGGGTTCAATTCGGTACTTGTCACCGCTTTCACCTGTTCCGAAGCCCCAGAGAATGCCGAAGTTCGAATTGATCGGCGAAAGCATCGTGAAACGGATCTCAGGTATGTCGGTGCTGTAGTAACGATCAAAGGAATACCTTGAGCCGTTGGATAACCCACCCATTCCTCTGCTGAGATCCCTGGCAAGCGAGGATAGGCCGCCCTTCTGGATGCTGACGAGTTTAACTTGTTCTAAAAACGCTTGTGCATTGGCGGGCTGGTGCAACAACGGAAGGCCTGCGAGACACGCTAACCAGAGGCCGGGTAGCCACTTGCGAAAGCTTTGGGGCTTTAAACAGCTTGCCATCCATGAGGGTCCGGTCGTCATTACCGCGACCGGGTTACTCAAGAAATCGTACGAAATTCTGTTATTGCTGGGGAAAATCCGAGAAATCGGAAAACAATACCAAGCAAACAGGCGCTCCAGAAAATGTCACAGCCTCCCTACTTATCGTGCATGCATCTGGCAGTTTTGTCCGCGTAGCGGACGTAGAGCCTGATCCCGCGAATGTCTGCTGTCGGCGTAAGCTGCCGTTCGCACTTGTGGCCGCAGCTTAGCAGCTGCCAATGACCGCTTTCAAATGGACCAGACGTTCATCGAAATCCGGGCAATGACCGCAGTGCGGACGAAGCTGTCGTTAGCCGCAGCGCAGAACTGGCGAGCATGTCGGACGCAATCCATGCGGTCTTGATCACACCCTCAAGAAATCGATGCTCCTTACTCCAGCGCGACGGAATGCCCGTCCGCCATCTCATCACTTCCGCTCGTGATCGCGATGAGAACTTGGGTTGGCAAATGGATCTACGTAAGCCATCTCGAAGGCGCGACCTAGTGTGACCGGGAGGTCACGTCCGTCAATGTGGT
>NZ_JXYH01000082.1 GCF_001262635.1 Aestuariivita boseongensis | reverse complement strand
AGCGCCCCCCGCGGATCGCCCGCGATAGCGGGCGAAATACCTCTTCACCAAGGACGAACCCATGGCCGATTACGACACGCTTGCCAAAACCATCGCGGCCCTGACCGAAGGTGAAACCGACACCGTCGCGCTTATGGCCACCATCGCCTGCGAGGTTCACCACGCCGATGACCGCTTCGACTGGACCGGGTTCTACCGCGTGACCGCGCCCAACCTTCTGAAAATTGGCCCCTATCAGGGCGGCCACGGTTGCCTTGTCATCCCCTTCGACAAAGGCGTCTGTGGCGCCGCCGCGCGGACAGGCGAAACCCAACTGGTCCCGGACGTGGATGCCTTCCCCGGTCATATCGCCTGCGCGTCCTCCACCCGGTCCGAACTGGTGATCCCGGTGCGCAACGGGCAGGGTGATCTGCTTGGCGTCTTCGATATCGACAGCGACCAGCCTGATGCCTTCACCAAAGAAGATGCGCAGGCGCTTGGCGCGATCCTTGACCGCGCCTTCAACCATGCGACGTGATCTTCACGTGCCGCGAAGGGCAGGTTTGAGCCCATACTTACTGAAAAACTGCTCGATGCCGAATGGCAGCATACAATGGTTAAGGCGCACCTCTGCCATGCACCGGAATCCGTTGCCAGAAAGCTACTGATCAGTTCACAAGGGGAAAGCTAGCGGGTTACTTATGGTCAAACCACTTGGCAATAAAGTGCCATACGGCACTTGCCAAGAGGCTGCCCAAAAACCCGAGAACGAGTGTTTCGAGCATCAGCTATTCCTGTGCTTGAGAAGCGTTTCTACAAACGCAAAAGACCCCACAGGAGACACCTACGGGGCTACGACCCCGCCTCCTGCAATTCAGCAGAAAACGGGGCTGTCTCTATGCGGAATGCCTAAAATGCGCTGTGCGCGTTAGGGCTATAGGCGGAGCAGATTGATAGCGTTTGCGACAGAACCATTAAGTTCCGTCTGTTCCCGATTATACCGTCAGGTGCGCCACGCGGTCGGCCCGAAGCCATACGATACACGTGCAATTCGGTTAGACATATTTTCTCACAAACAAAAGTACTTGTTTTGTTCTGCGCGGTCAACCTTTGGCGTGCGCATAAAAAAACCCGCCACAAATGGGGCGGGCAAGGCTCTATCGTTTTTTAGTTACAACAACCTTTGGCGTTTCCACGCAATCTCACGAACTGTAACGGTCCAAGGGCTACATTTTTCTGAGAGTGGCGATCCATCTGTCACATTGCGAACGTCCGCGATGTCCGCAAACCGATCATACCACCGAAGCTTTGCGAAACTCCCCAGCGACCCCACCACCTTTGTCCGGACTTGCATCCAAGGCCATCCAACACCCTGTGAAAAATCTCTTTGAAATTTCACGCGACTCAGTCATCGTGAAAATCCAAGGGAGATTTTCACGGAAAGCTGCGCGGATATGGTCGATCAAAAACCCGTCTTCACCGGATCGCTTGGGGCCGATCTGCGCGCGCTCCGCAAGGCGCGGGGCCTGACGCTCACCGATCTGGCTGACCGCGTGGGCCGCTCCGTCGGCTGGCTCAGCCAGGTGGAGCGCGATCTGTCGGATCTCTCGGTCAGCGACCTGCGCGAGGTTGCCGTCGCACTGGACGTTCCCGTCTCCATGTTCTTCAGCCACGGCCCCGCACCGGTCGAAGAAGCCGGATATATCGTCCGCGCCGATGCGCGCCGGCCCATCGGCACCTCTCAGGCCGGGCTGGTCGAGGAACTGCTGTCCCCCGACCTCACCGACGATTTCGAAATGGTGCACTCCACCTTCAAACCGGGCTCGGCCATCACCAAACCCGTCAGCCGCCCCACGCAAGAGGTGGGCTATGTCGTCTCCGGCCAGCTGGACCTGACCATCGGTGACCAGGCCTTTACCGTGGGCGCGGGCGACAGCTTCCGCATCCGGGGCGAGCCCTTTTGCTACGCCAACCCCTACTCACATTCCGCCGTGGTGATCTGGGTGATCGCCCCGCCGGTCTATTGACGAAAGGACAGACCATGCGGACAGGATCCTGCCTTTGTGGCGGCGTCAGGTTCCATTTCGACGTCGACGCACCCGCGCCATCCGCGTGCCATTGTGGACAATGCCGCAAACAATCGGGCCATGTCTGGTCATCGACCTTCATCCCGGAAAGCGCGCTGATCTTCGACGCCGACACAACGCTCAGGTGGTTCGAAGCCAGCCCCACCGCCAAACGCGGCTTCTGCAACACCTGTGGCAGTTTCCTCTTCTGGAAGCACCATAACGAGGACACGATATCGATCTCCATGGGCTCCCTCGACGCGCCCACGGGGCTGAGATTGGGCAAGCACATCTTTACCGCCGACAAGGGCGATTACTACGACATCACCGACGACCTGCCGCAGCGGGCGCAATAGAAGGACATCACCATGGCAGACTTCCCAACAACAGCCCGCGTGGTCATCATCGGTGGCGGCGTCGTAGGCGCCTCCAGCCTCTATCACCTGGCGAAAGCCGGTTGGACCGATTGCGTCCTGCTGGAGAAAAACGAACTTACCGCAGGCTCCACATGGCATGCGGCAGGCAACTGCCCCAGCTTCTCGACCTCCTGGGCGGTGATGAACATGCAGCGCTACTCGCTGGGCCTCTACGCCGGGCTGGCCGAGGAAGTTGACTACCCGATGAACTACCACGTCACCGGCTCCATCCGTCTGGGCCATTCCAAGGAACGGATGATGGAATTCGAACGCGCCCGCTCCATGGGCCGGTACCAGGGCATGGCGCTTGAGATGATGGAGGTCAGCGACATCAAGGACCGCTATCCCTTCATCGAAACCCATGATCTCGCCGGTGCCCTCTGGGATCCCGATGATGGCGATATCGACCCCGCCCAGCTGACACAGGCGCTGGCCAAAGGCGCGCGCGACATGGGTGCGCGGATCGAACGGTTCTGCCCCGCCACCGGCGTCAGCCGCGACAAGGGTGAATGGATCGTGCACACGCCCAAGGGCGATATCCGCTGCGAAAAGGTGGTGAACGCCGCCGGATACTATGCCCAACGCGTCGGCGAATGGTTCAAACCCTATGGCGGGCGCACCGTGCCGATGGCCACGATGAGCCACCAGTTTTTCCTCACCGAAGAAATCCCCGAGCTTGCCGCCTGGACCAAGGAAAACGGCCGCAAGGTGCCGCTCCTGCGCGACGTGGACAGCTCCTATTACCTCAGGCAGGACAAGCACGGCCTGAACCTTGGCCCCTATGAACGCAATTGCAAAGGCCATTGGATGACGCCTGACGATCCGATGCCCGAGGACTTCTCCTTCCAGCTCTACCCCGACGATCTGGAGCGCCTCGAATGGTACATCGAAGACGCAATGGCGCGTGTACCGATCCTCGGCACCGCCGGAGTGGGTCGCGTGATCAACGGCCCGATCCCCTATGCCCCCGACGGCTTGCCCCTGCTTGGCCCGATGCCGGGCGTGCCGAATGCGTATGAGGCCTGTGTGTTCACCTTCGGCATCACCCAGGGCGGCGGTGCGGGCAAAGTGCTGGCCGAATGGGTGACCGAAGGCCAGACCGAATGGGACATGTGGTCCTGCGACCCGCGCCGGTACACCGATTACACCGATCAGGACTACTGCAATCAAAAAGCGATGGAGGTCTATGGCCACGAATACGCCATCCACTTCCCCCATCACGAATGGCCCGCAGGCCGCGACAAGAAACTCTCGCCCGTCGATGACAAGGTCCGCGCATTGGGTGGCGTGATGGGTGCCTATAACGGATGGGAGCGCGCCAACTGGTTCGCAAAAGAGGGCGACGACCTCTCCGAAGACGCCACCCAGACATGGGATCGCGCAGGCGCATGGTCGCAGCGTGTGAAGGAAGAATGCGAAGCGGTCCGTGATGGCTGCGGTGTACTTGATCTGCCGGGGTTCTCCCGGTTCAACCTCACCGGGCCCGGCGCGGCCGAATACCTGCGGGGCAAGATCGCAGGCGGTTTGCCGAAAGTGGGCCGGATGAACCTAGCCTACTTCCCCGATGATCGCGGCCGTATTCTGACCGAGATGTCGGTCATGCGTCACAGTGATGACCACTTCACCCTAATCACGGCAGCAAGCGCGCAATGGCATGACCGCGATGTCCTCAGCGATGGCCTGCCCGAGGGGCTGACTTTAGAAGACCACACAACAGAATTCGGAACACTGATCGTGACCGGCCCGACCTCGCGCGCGCTGCTTGAGCAAATCGGAACGGATGCCGACCTTGGCCTTGGGTGGCTCAGCCTGCAAACCGCCACTGTGGCCGGTCAGCCTTGTGCCCTTGCCCGAGTATCCTTCGCCGGCGAACTTGGCTGGGAGATCCACGCCCCCAATGCACACATGCCGGCGCTCTACGATGCGGTGATTGCAGCCGGTGCGACACCCTTCGGCATGTATGCGCTGAACTCGCTTCGGATCGAAAAAGGGTACCGGACGTGGAAGGGCGATCTCTCCACCGACTACACGCTCTTCGAAGGCGGCCTCGACCGTTTCGTCAAACTGGACAAGCCGCAGGATTTCCCCGGCAAAGCCGCGTTGATGAACGAAAAGCAGCAAGGCAGCAAAAAGCGCTTCGTCACCATGATCGTCGACGCAGGCGATCAGGACGCGCCTTACATGTCCACCGTCTGGGATGGCGACACTGTCGTCGGCGAAACCACATCAGGCGACTGGGGCTATCGCGTGAACGCCTCCATCGCGCTGGGTCTGGTGCGCACCGATCTGGCCGTGCCGGGGACCGAGCTAGAAATCGACATTTTCGGCCACCGCCGCAAAGCCGTGGTGCAACCCGATCAACCGCTTTGGGATCCTGAAAACGAAAGGCTCCGCGCTTGAGTATCGAGACCTACCTGATCTACCTCGGCGTTCTGGCGGCGTTCTTCGCAACGCCGCCCGACACAAGCCAACTCCTGATCATCTCGAACAGCCTCCGCCACGGCTTGCGCCGCAGCACCGCCACGATAGCCGGTGATCTGACGGCCAATGCCGGGCAAATGACACTGGCGGCCTTCGGCCTGACGGCGCTGATCGCCGCCTCGGCCAACGCGCTCTTTATCATCAAATGGCTGGGCGTGGCCTATCTGGTCTGGATCGGCCTGCGCCTGATCTTGTCGCCAGCGCGCAGTGACACTCCAAAAGCCGCCAAATCAGGCGCCTTGTTCCGCCAAGGCTTCCTGACCTCATCGGCCAACCCCTATGCGGTGGTCTTCTTCGGCGCGCTATTCCCGCAGTTCATTGATCCGTCTCTGCCTGTCTGGCCACAACTCCTGATCCTGGGCGTGACCTACCTGGTTGTCGATGGCGTGATCCTGCTCCTCTGGGGCTGGGCCGCGCAACGTACGCTGGGCCGCATCCGCGCGCTGACCGGCGTCTGGCTGAACCGCATCTCAGGCGCGTTGATGATCGGCGCGGCCGTGCTGCTGGGCGCCAAAGACCTCAACGCCAACCGCACCGGGTAAAACCGCGATGGAGCTGCCCACCACCATGTCCGGCGTCCTCCTCACCCGCCACGGCGGGCCGGAGGCGCTGGAATGGTCCGACACAATCCCCGTCCCCCGACCGGGTCCAGGCCAGGTGTTGGTCAAAGTGGCAGCAGCAGGTGTGAACAACACCGACATCAACACCCGCATCGGCTGGTACGCACCCGAAGTGACAGGCGCCACTGACGCCGTCGACCAAGACGTAGACGCAGGTGGCTGGGGCGGCGCACTCCACTTCCCGCGTATCCAGGGCGGTGACCTCTGCGGCTATGTGGTGGCTGCGGGGCAGGGGGTCTCTCTGCCCCGCAGCACCCGCGTCACTTGCCCCATCAACCTGCCGCGCCCGACCGAGGACACTCCCACCGCCTTCATCGCCCTTGGCAGCGAAATTGACGGCGCCTTCGCCCAGTTCTGTCTGATGCAGGAAAGCGACCTCTACGACGTCACCGCCTCCCCCCTGTCAGACATCGAAATCGCCGCCATCCCCTGCGCCTTCGGCACTGCCGAGAACCTGCTCACCCGTGCAGGCGTGTCCGAGGGCCAACACACCCTCATCACCGGAGCGTCAGGCGGTGTCGGCCTCGCCGCTGTCCAACTCGCCCGCCTGCGCGGCGCAATCATCACCGCAGTCACCGCCCCCGCCAAGGCCGACACTGTCCGCGCCGCAGGGGCCAGCCATATCCTTCACCGCGACGACACGCCTCCAGAAGCAACCTATGACGCCATCATCGACGTGGTCGGTGGCCCCGGCTTCGGCGCGCTGATCAACGCCCTCAAACCGGGCGGCCACTACGCCGTCTCGGGTGCTATCGCAGGCCCCATCGTGGAAACCGACCTCCGCGCTCTCTATTTGTCCGACCGCACGATCCACGGCGCGACCTACCAGCCACCAGAAGTCTTCGCCCGTCTTGTCGAACTGATCAACACAGGCACCATCCGTCCTATGATCTCCCAAACCTATCCCCTCAAGGACATCGCCAAAGCACAGGAGGCGTTCCAGTCAAAACGCTTCCCCGGCAAGCTTGTCCTCATTCCACCGGATCCCGGCACATGACCGATATCACCCTTCTTGACGGCTCCATCGGCCAGGAACTGGTCAAACGCACCGACGACCGCGCCACGCCCCTCTGGTCGACCCAGGTGATGATCGACCACCCCCATCTGGTGGGCGAAGTGCATGCCGTTTACTTCGCCGTTGGCGCCACCGTCGCCACCACCAACACCTATGCGGTGATGGCCGACCGCCTCCAGCGCGTGAACCTGACCGACCGACTCCCCCAGCTTCTGGAAACCGCGCTGTCCGCCGCGCAAACCGCCCGCGACGCCCATGGATCAGGCCGCATCGCCGGATCCCTCGGCCCCATCGGCGCGTCTTACCGCCCCGACATCCACGTGACCAAAGAGGACGCCGCCACCGCCTATGACCCTGCGCTCGCCATGCTGGATGCGCATATCGACCTCTGGCTGATCGAAACGATGTCATCGCTCAACCACGCCACATCCACCCTGGCCGCCGTCAAGGACGCCAGCACCAAACCCGTCTGGCTGGCGGTCTCGGTTGATGATTTCGACGGGACCAAACTCCGATCCGGCGAACCAATCCAAACCATCACCGACCTGATCCTTTCGCTCCCCGACGATCGCAAACCCGATGCGATCCTGATCAACTGCTCCCGCCCTGAAGTGGTCGCAGACGGCCTCGCCATCCTGACCCACGCCGGGATCCCCTTCGGCGCCTACGCCAACGGCTTCACCAAGATCTCCGAAGGTTTCCTCAAAGACGCCCCCACCGTCGATGCTCTGGAACAACGGGTCGACCTGACACCCGACACCTATGCCAACCACGCCATGGGCTGGGTCGCGCAAGGTGCCACCATCGTCGGCGGCTGTTGCGAGGTTGGCCCGGACCATATCGCCGAACTCGCCCGCCGCCTCAAAATAGACGGGCATCACCTTGTTTGACCCTGTGCTTCTTCTCTTCACAAATACCGG
>NZ_JXYH01000081.1 GCF_001262635.1 Aestuariivita boseongensis | reverse complement strand
TTGGAAAGAGAAGAAGACAGGGTCAGGACAGGGATGCAGCGGTTGCGTCCAGTCGGTTGATCGCCTCGGCAATCTCCTCATCGGTGATGGTGAGCGGGGGCAGGATACGGATCACGTTATCTGCGGCGGGTACAGTGATGACCTGATGGTCATAGCCCGCCTTGACCACATCCGCGTTGGTCGCCTTGCATTTGATGCCCAGCATCAGGCCCGTGCCGCGCACCGCTTCGAACACATCCGGGTGCGAGGCCACGAGTGCCTCCAGCTTCTGGCGGAAGAGGCCGGCCTTGCGGTTCACCTCGGCGAGGAATTCGGGGGCGGAGACGATGTCCATCACCTTGCCGCCCACAGCACAACCCAAAGGGTTGCCGCCATAGGTTGACCCATGCGTGCCTGCCGTCATCCCGGAAGCCGCGTTTTCCGTGGCCAGCACCGCACCCAGGGGGAAGCCGCCGCCGATGCCCTTGGCAACCATCATGATGTCGGGTTCAATCCCGGCCCATTCATGGGCAAAGAGCCGGCCCGTGCGGCCCACGCCGCATTGCACCTCATCCAGGATCAGAAGGATGCCTTTTTCATCACAGAGATCGCGCAGACCCTTCAGACATTGATCGGGCAAGGGAACGATCCCCCCCTCCCCCTGCACAGGTTCGATCAGGATTGCCGCCGTCTTGTCGGTGATCGCAGGTTCCAGCGCGTCGTGATCGGCCCATTGCAGATGAACGAAGCCGGGCAAGAGCGGGCCAAAGCCCTTGGTCATCTTCTCGGAGCCCGCCGCCGCGATCCCGGCGGAGGAGCGGCCGTGGAAGGAGCCGGAGAAGGTGATGATCTCGACCCGTTCCGGCTGGCCTTTGTCATAAAAATACTTGCGGGCCATTTTCACGGCCAGTTCGCAGGCTTCCGTCCCGGAATTGGTGAAAAACACCGTGTCGGCAAAGGTTGCCTCCACCAGCTTTTCGGCCAGCGCCTGCTGCTGCGGGATGTTATACAGGTTCGAGGTATGCCAGAGGTTTTGCGCCTGTTCGGTCAGCACCTCGACCAGTTGGGGGTTTGCGTGGCCCAGCGCGTTCACGGCAATCCCTGCGCCCAGATCCAGAAAGCGTCGGCCATCCGCCTCGATCAGCCAGCTGCCTTCGCCTTTGACGAAAGACAGGGGGGCCCGGGCATAGGTCGGCAGAAGCGGCGCAATCATGGCAATGTCCTTTGCAGTGAGTAAGCCCTGTGAGTGCCTCACATCGGGCTATCAGGTCAACGATTTTGAGAGTTGGGGCGCGCCATACCAAAGGCGCACAGGATCAGGGAACGAACGACGGGTCAGCGTCGGCGTCGGACAATACGGGTATGTACGGTTCTGATCATGTCGCCCGCTTACGCCAGGTCTGCCAATAAGAAAAGCGGAAAGTGCATGGCGCGCACCTCCCGCTTCTTTCTGGCCATAAATACCCCTGCCGAACCGGTGCCCCGGGCACTCCGCCGGGTCAGGCGCGTTCGGAATATTCCATCGTCTCGGTATTGACGATGATGTCCTCGTCAGGACCCACGAAGGGCGGCACCATCACCTTCACGCCATTGTCAAGAACCGCGGGCTTGAAGGAGTTGGCCGCAGTCTGGCCTTTGACGACCGGCTCAGTCTCGACGACCTTGCAGGTGACTTTCTGGGGCAGCGTGGCGTTCAGCGCTTCGCTTTCATAGAATTCCACCACGATGGTCATGCCATCCTGCAGAAACGGGCGACGCTCGCCCAGAAGATCGGCAGGCAGTTCGATCTGCTCGTAGGTCTCGGAGTCCATGAACACCAGCATGCCGTCGCTTTCATAGAGGAACTGCTGATCTTTCTGCTCCAGACGCACGCGTTCCACCTTGTCGGCGGACCGGAACCGTTCGTTCAGTTTGGATCCGTTGCGCAGGTTGCGCATTTCGACCTGGGCAAAGGCGCCGCCCTTGCCGGGCTTGACGTGATCCACTTTGACGGCGGCCCACAGACCGCCATTATGTTCAAGCACGTTTCCGGGGCGGATTTCGTTTCCGTTGATCTTTGGCATGCGACAAACCTGACTGAAAGGTTGATGATTTCTTGCGCGGTCCTATATCTGGCCCGATGTGCCGTGTCCAGACAACCAGATATCGTGTTGCACCTGCAGAAAGCTATGCGCCAGACGAATGGGAGATATGCTTCAACAGGGTAGCCGAATCGCTTCCGATCGGTCATAAGGAGCGTCACGCCGAAAACGCAAGAGCAAGAAAAACAAGGGAAACGAAATGAGAGATTTCGTTGACGGCACTGCCTTTAACAACGAACAAGGCAATCGTGCACGGAAACTTTTCGCGGCCGTTGTTCTGGCTGCACTCGACGATGCTATCGCCGATGACAAGAAATACGGCAACGGGCCCGAGCAAATCGCCCGTTGGGCGCGGTCGCGTGACGGACGCGAAGTGCTTACCTGTGCCGGTATTGACCCGAATGAACGGGTTGTCGACGGTCTGATGGAGTTTGTCGCCAAGGGGGTTCGCACCTCGGTCGCGCTGTCGCGCGAGGAGAGCGAGCGCCGTCATGCTGCCCAGCAGGCTGAAGCAGCATAACCGGTCCACATGTTCAATCTGAAAGGCGCGCCCCCACTCAGGCGCGCCTTTTTTCATGGGCGCTGAAGGGGCGGGCATCGGGGCGGATGGCGCAATGACACGGGCGATCATGATCCAGGGTACCGGCAGCAATGTCGGGAAATCGCTTCTGGTGGCGGGGCTGGCGCGGGCCTGCCGGTTGCGGGGGATCAGCGTCGCCCCCTTCAAACCGCAGAACATGTCCAACAACGCAGCCGTCACCGCCGATGGCGGAGAGATCGGGCGCGCCCAGGCGCTGCAGGCGCGTGCGGCGGGGCTGCCCCCTCATACCGACATGAACCCGGTGCTTCTGAAACCGCAAAGCGAAACCGGCGCGCAGGTGATCGTGCAGGGCGTCCGCCAGGGCACCAGCGAGGCCCGCGCCTTCTGGTCGGAAAAGCCCCGGCTGATGGGCAAGGTGCTGGAAAGCTTCCACCGCCTGGCCGCGCAGGTCGATCTGGTACTGGTCGAAGGCGCGGGCAGCCCGGCGGAAACCAACCTGCGCCAGGGCGATATCGCCAATATGGGCTTTGCGACAGCTGCGGGTGTGCCGGTCGTTCTGGTGGGCGATATTGATCGCGGCGGGGTGATCGCGCAGATCGTGGGGACCCAGGCCGTGCTGGAGCCGGGAGATCTGGCCCAGATCGCGGGCTTTGCGGTGAACCGCTTTCGCGGCGACGTGCGGCTGTTCGACGAGGGCCTGCGCGATATCGAACGGCGCACAGGCTGGCCATCGCTGGGCGTGGTGCCGTGGTTTGCCGAGGCCTGGCGGCTGCCTGCTGAAGACGTGCTGGATATCGCCTCGCGCGATGGCGGGGCCTTCCGGGTGGCGGTGCCGAAACTGCCGCGCATCGCGAATTTCGACGATCTGGACCCGCTGGCGGCGGAACCGGAAGTGACCGTGCAGATCATCGAGCCCGGACACCCCCTGCCCGGCAATGCCGATCTGATCCTGATCCCCGGCAGCAAAGCCACGATCGACGATCTGCTGTTTCTGCGCGCGCAGGGCTGGGACGTGGATATCGCCGCCCATATCCGGCGCGGCGGGCTGGTTTTTGGCCTCTGTGGCGGGTTTCAGATGCTGGGCAAGACGATCCATGACCCCGACGGGATCGAAGGCACACCCCGCAAGATCGACGGGCTGGGGCATCTGGATGTGGACACCACGCTGGCCCCGCAGAAGGAACTGGCCAACCGGCAGGCCCAATGCGCCACCAGCGGCGCGGCAGTTGAGGGGTATGAGATCCATATGGGCCGCACCTCCGGCCCGGATATGGCGCGTCCGTGGTTCACCATGAATGGCCGGCCCGAGGGCGCACAGTCACCGTCAGGCAGGATCCGGGGCACCTATTTGCATGGGGTGTTCGGCAGCGATCTGTTTCGCGCCACTATCCTGTCCGAGGGCGGGCACAGCGCCCAGATCCGGTATGACGCATTGGTGGAAGACACGCTGGATCAGCTTGCCGCCCATCTTGAGACGCATATGGATATCGACCGGCTGTTGCAGCTGGCGCGCGAGATCGGCTGATCAGTCCAGATCTTTCAGCGCCAGCGCGCGGTGGATTTCGCGGCGGACCAGTTTGCGCACGTTGCGGGTGATCCGCTCACCCAAAGCGCCCTGCAATTCCTCGCGCACGATATCGGCCACCAGATCGCGCAGGGCGGCCTCGTCCAGAAGGGCGTCGCTGACGGTCTCGTCCGGACTGTCGGATGGGTCTTCTGCCGTTTCGGGCTCGTCCTCCGCCACAGGGGCGGCTTCGAGCGTGTCATCGGCTTCGGCGTCTTCCCATTCCAGGGTCTCGACCTCGGTGCCGGCGTAATCATCGGTGCCGGTGCCGTCGGGCTCCCACTGGTCATCGGTGCGCGCGATCACCTCTTCCAGTGCCGCGATCTTTTCCCCCAGCGGGCGCATGTCTGCGTCTTCTTCGGGCTGCGCATCCTCCGCCAGGCCAGCGGCTTCGTAAAGCGTGGCCTCAGGGTCAGACCAGGGGGCGTCATCGGTGACGGTCTGCGCGGTCTCTGTTTCAGCGGCTTCGTCCGCCTGGGCGGTATCATCCTCTGGCTGCCAGTCCTGCGCGTGCGCGGCGTCCTCGACGCTGTCCGCAGCGTCGTGAGGCATCTCTGCCTGCTCGGCAAAGTTCTCGTCCTGATCCGAATGGCCGTGATCGTCCTGCGGCGCCTCGGGGCTTTCCAGAACGAGCGGTTCGTCAGCCTCTTCCGCCCGGCTCTCTTCCGGCTGCGGATCGGTCACGCGCAGCGCATCTGTCAGGACAAGACGATCCGGCGCACGGGGCTTTTCCTCCTCCCGCGGGGGGGTCTGGCGATGGTCTTCAGAGACCAAACGCCTGATCGAAGACAGCACATCCTCAATCTCAACAGACTTGACGGGTTCGGACATCTTTTGCGCCTACCACTCTTTCCTCGGTCAAAAGCTTAGACCGAGCCGGGGATTCTCACAACCGATTGCGAAAATTCTTATTCTTTCCCAAGCGATTTCAACACACGGTCCAATTGGCGACCCTGTTCGCTGAGATAGGCAGGCGCATTCTTGACCTGGTTGTAATAGGCCGTCGGGTCATAGATCTGAACGCCCAGACCAAGGTTTTCAGCGGTCAGAGCGCCCTGTGCCGCAAGGATCTGATAGGCGGCGATATAAAGTTCGGCCTGCGCCGCGATCCGGGCCGCGCGGGCATCCAGAAGCTGCTGTTCGGCATCCAGCACATCCAGCGTGGTCCGCGCGCCAAGGGCGGCTTCTTCGCGCACCCCGCGGAAGGCCACTTCGGCGGCGCGGATCTGGCGGTCGGTGGCCTGAATATTCGCCTGCGCCACGCGGAAGCGGACCATGGCGGTCGAAACCCCCTGCGCGATCACATCCTGCACATTCAGAAGCAAGGCGCGCGACGAATCGCGCTGCGCCATGGCCTGACGGACGCCCGCGGCCAATCCGCCCCCCTGATAGATGCGCTGGGTGTAATTCAGCCCGATGGACGAGCTGTCGGTGTCGGCCACGCCATTGCGCGAGTCGGTGACCGAGACCTCTCCGACCATGCGCACGGTGGGGCCAAGCCCGGCTTCCTGCGCCATCACGGTCAGATCGGCTGCCGCGACCTGGTGCTGGGCCTGGATGATGTCGGGGTGGTTGCGCACGGCCACAGCCTTGCCCGCGTCGATCGAGGCGGGTCGCGCCGGCAGGCGCGGCGGCGGGGCAAGACGGCCCGGCTCACGGCCCACGACCGTCAGATATTCCTGCTGCGCATTGATCAGATCGCCCTGCGCCGTGGCAAGGTTGCTGCGCGCCGCGGCCTGCGCGGCTTCGGCCAGGGCGACATCCGTGCGCGTCACCTCGCCCACATCAAACCGGTCCTGGGCGGCGCGCAGTTCCTCGGTCAGGAGGCGGAGGTTGTTCTGGCGCAGTTGTACGAATTCCTCCGCCCGAAGCACATTCATATAGGCCGACACCGCCCTGAGCAGTACCTGCTGTTCCACCGACAGAAGCGAGGCGCGCGTGGCCAGCACAAGTTCCCGCGCGGCCTGTGTGCGCAGCCGGCTTTGCCCATTGTCATAAAGAAGCAGCGAGGCACTGAGCGCGAGACTGCTGGCCGAGGTGGTGCGATCGATCGTCGTGACCCCCAGCGCGGTCGTTTCAGTCGATGAACGCGCAATACCGGCCACGAAATCCAGCACCGGCCGCAATGCCGAAAGCGCGATTGCCGCATCTTCGTCCGCTGCACGAAGAAGCGCACGGTTTTGCGCAAGGAGGTCCGAGGTCTGATAGGCCCCGACCAACGCATCCGCCAGATTGTCAGCCTGTGCTGAAACCGGAGCGGTCAGCCCCAAAGAAACAGCGACAATGAAACCCTTGGCTTTGGCAGCCCACGCACGCTTGCGCATAGCGATCTCCCTCGTTCACTCGTCCACAACCGCCTGCAGCACTCAGAAGGAGAACTCTTCCTGTTTCTCAAACCCTGGCAAAACAGGCGCCCCCCCATTGAACGCGAAACGCCAGCTAATGTCACCGTCAATTTTTCGGCCGATCTTCACGGATCCCAAAGCGCCTTCCATGAAAAGGCAGGCGATCCGGCCCTCTTCCTTCAGCTGGCCGGCGATCGCGTCGGGCAGATCTTCGACACCGCCCTGAAGGATGATCACGTCATAGGGCCCGTGTTCGCTGTCGCCCTCGGCCAGCGCGCCTCGCTGGACGATCACGTTATCCGCGCCGATCTCGGAAAGCTGCGTCTGCGCCTCTTCGGCGAGGTCCGCGTCTTCTTCCAGAAGCACGACCGCCTGCGCCATCCGCGACATCAGCGCCGAGGAATATCCAAGACCGCCCCCGATATCCAAGACCAGCTCGTCACCGCTGAATTCCAGCGCATCGAGCATCTTGGCCAGGATGCGCGGATCCAGCACAACCCGCTGGTCGGCCAGCGGCACATGTTCGCCCGCATAGGCCGCTTCGCGCGCTCCATTGGGCACGAACAGCTCTCTGGGGACGCTCAGCATCGCGTCGATGATGGGAAACTTGGTCACGTCGGAGGGGCGGACCTGCGTGTCCACCATCATCCGTCGGCGCAAGGCATAGTCTGGCATGACTAAACTCTTTCGTTCGGCTTCTGCGTTACCGTTTGCCACAACAATATCGCCCCGGCAACGGCTGGACATGATAAAAGCACTCCGAGGCACCTTGCAGCACTGCGACAGATCAGCTAAGCGACAAATTACACCACGGACGGCGAGTTGGCGGAGTGGTGACGCAGCGGATTGCAAATCCGTGTACACCGGTTCGATTCCGGTACTCGCCTCCAACAAGATTTATGACTTAGCGTCTTTTTCGCCCAAAAAATCCGTCATATATTCTTTGCTTGGTCTGCTGCTGTGGGTTTGCGCGGCTGAATCGCTGTAGTGAAAACAGTTTTCCGGAACACTGCCCCAGACACAGTTTGCACAACGCACTGTTAAAATACGCGTTTCGGAACCCGGACCGGCAATGCACTCACAATCAAACTGGGCCAGTCAGATCAGGCTGCGCGCTGGTGAGCCTCCCCAACTGAAC
>NZ_JXYH01000080.1 GCF_001262635.1 Aestuariivita boseongensis | reverse complement strand
GCCCGCCTCGGCCAGTCAGAGTCTCAACGGGTCGCTTGCTCGAACCGCCGGAGAAGCGCATTGCCCCGCTCCACCGCGCTGTCGAGTGCGGCCTGAGCGGTCTTGTCCCCGGACCAAACCGCTTCGAGTTCCTCGTCGATGATCCCGCGGATCTGGTCGAATGACCCAAGCCGCAGGCCTTTCGAGTTGGCCGTGGGCTCGTTGGCGGTCATCTGGATGACGGCGATGTCCGTGCCCGGGTTCGCGTCGTAGAACCCTTCTGCCCTGGTCTGCGCGCCCGCAGCCGCCGTGATCGGAAGGTAACCCGTGTCCTGGTGCCACTTGGCCTGGATGTCAGAGGACGACAGGAAGTTGAGGAAAGCCGCGACGGCTTCGTATTCCTCTGCCGAATGGCCCTCCATCACCCAGAGCGATGCACCCCCGATGATCGTGTTCTGCGGCGCGCCCGCGACACCTTCCCAATATGGCAGGGGCCGAACCTCGAATTCGAACTGCGCTTCGGCCTTGATGCCCGCATAGCCCGCCGAGCTCTCAGTAAAGAGCGCGCACTCGCCCGCACGGAAATTCGCACCACCCTCGTTTCGACGACCGGCGTAGATGAACTTGCCGTCTTTGGCCCAATCGCCCAGCGTCTGGATGTGCTGGACCTGCACGGGGCCATTGAGGGCAAGCTCGGTGTCGGCGCCGGCAAACCCGTTGTCCTTCGTTGCGAAGGGCACATTGTGGTACGCGGAGAGGTTCTCCAGGTGGATCCAGCTCTGCCAGGCGGTCGTCATCGGGCAGGTGCTACCCGACGCCTTCACCGTGTCGAGCACTTCGCCCACCTTCTGCCAGGTGGATAGATCCGTGTTGGGATCGACGCCGGCGGCGGCGAGCGCATCGCGATTCACCCAAAGCACCGGGGTCGACGAGTTGAAGGGCAGCGACAGCATCTGCCCGTCAGATGTTGTGTAATAGCCTTTGACCGAACCGATGTAGGCGTCGGGGTCGAAATCGGCGCCGGTTTCCGCCATCAATTGATAGACCGGCTTCGTGGCCCCTCTCGCGGCCATCATCGTAGCCGTGCCCACTTCGAAGACCTGTAGGATCTCGGGCTGCTCACCCGCTCGAAAGGCGGCAATGCCCGCGTTCAGCGTGTCCGAGTAGTTGCCCTTGTGAACCGCCGTTACCTTGTACTTGTCCTGGCTGGCGTTGAAGGTGTCCGCCTGCTCCTGAACCAGTTCGCCGAGGCGGCCACTGTGAGCATGCCACCATTCGATTTCCACTTGCGCAAAGGCCGAATGCGGGATGCCGACCGCAATCCCCGCCACCACGGCGGACGCATAAAGTTGTCTCATGATATCCTCCCATTGGGTGCCGCCGCCGTCTCTCCGGGGGCCTGACATCCGATCAAAAACGTATCGAAAGATCATCATAATACAAGAACATTTTTCATGACAAAACCATAACACTATATTATGTTTGGGGGCGGTCAGGAGGAGAGACCTTGCGCCCGACACTGCGACAGCTCGAAGCGCTGAAGAGCGTCGCCGACACCGGCACCATGACCCGGGCGGCGAACGAACTGGGCATTTCGCAGCCCGCCGTCAGTCGCTTGGTCTCAGACCTTTCAGACGCGCTTGGGCTGAAGCTCTTCGACCGGCGCGACGGGCGTCTCGTACCGACCCAGGAGGCGCGTTTTCTGCTTCCCGAACTCGAAAGGTTGTCACAGACGCTCGACCAGATCGGCGAAGTCAGCCGAAACCTGAACAGAAGAACGGCCGGCCACATCAAGATCGCCTGTCTGCCCGGCTTCGCCACCAGCCACCTGCCCGACCTGATCGCGGAGTTCCTGCATGCCCGACCAGGCATAACGGCGACCATCGAACCTGATCGCCCGGAACGGATCATGGAGTGGATCATCGGCGAGCAGTACGACTGCGCGATCACCGACGGCTTCGAAGGGCACCCGGCCGTGTTCAGCGAAATCGTTCCGGTCCGCACGGTCTGCATATTCCCCGAAGGCCACGCCTTCGAGGCACTGGAAGAAGTGCGGCCGACGGACCTCGCACAGGAACCTCTTGTTCATGCGCGCAGGGATTCACCCTTCTTCCGGGAACTGAATGACATCTTCACTCAGCAGGGAATTGGCCCTGTCTACCGGGTCGAGACCCGACAGTTTACGGCGGCCTGCGAGCTGGTCGCGCGGGGCATCGGTGTCTCGGTCATCTCCGAGCTCGATGCTCGGCAGTACGCGGGCCGCGGCGTGTCGTTCCGACCGTTCAATCCGAAGATTTCCCACCGGGTGGCCCTGATCCGGCCCATCCACAAGAACCCCTCGATGATCACATTGGAATTCATGGAACTGTTCCGGGACAGTCTGCGCTCCCTCGAATGAAACTGACTTTCTTGGCGGTCGTGCCAACGTCGATTTCACGCGGATCTCAGGCGAACGTCCTTCTTCAGCATCCGCTGAGAACTTCGCGGCAGGTGCACTCGTCCGACGAGCCGCTTTTCGAATGAAGGCTGGCGCGAACTAAGCGATTTCCACGACAGCGTCACCCGAAACGTCCAACACCGGACCACTGTTCTGATGTCGGAAGATGTGGGTCTCGCACGCGAGTTGGTCGAGCAGAAAGAGAAGGTCCGCGACGTGGAGCAGATACTCGAACGCACTCACCTCAAGCGGCTACGGCAGGGGTTGACCGAGTCGATCGAGACAAGTGC
The DNA here is from genome assembly GCF_001262635.1 of Aestuariivita boseongensis. Taxonomy (GTDB): domain Bacteria; phylum Pseudomonadota; class Alphaproteobacteria; order Rhodobacterales; family Rhodobacteraceae; genus Aestuariivita; species Aestuariivita boseongensis. The sequence goes on along the minus strand of NZ_JXYH01000080.1, from coordinate 5,058 downwards.
GATCCACCTAGAATTGCTGCGGTCGCTGAAGATGGTGAATACATCCTTCGCGATGATCGCTTATCCCCTTCTGGAAGAGCATGTCGAACTGCTCTAAAGCCGTCTGGCAGGGACATGATTTCGAAAACCGTTGTGTCGACATCCGTGTGTGCACCGGCCCAAATCGGTGGATGCGAGACGGCCCTGAAGACTGTCCGTCTGTTCGGATGAGCAGGTAATCATCACACGCTGCGTCGCCTCGTTGAGCAAAGGTCTCCTTCGTCCCGCATACCCGACATTGGATCAGCCAGCAGCGGACGACGGCTCTGAGCCCGGAGCAGTCGTTCAATCAGGCTTTGTCAGCCGCGCTACAAGGATGGCTGCTATGACCCCGGATCAGACACATATCTGGCGCCAGTCTTCGCCGATTTCGCTATGGATGACTCGGGGCCAGTTTTATGATAAAAGTGACTGCATTGGTGAGACCATAGAACAAACAAATTGTACCAAAGTTAACGATCTCTAAACCTTCGGGCAAAACGCATCGCTGCCAACTTTAGTGGCAGTTACTCCAAGGGGATGGATACATGATTGATTGGGAGATAAGGGGCGAAGAACTCGCCAACTGTAATTGTAACTTCGGATGCCCATGCCAGTTCGGCGTCTTGCCGACAGATGGTACTTGCGAAGCCGCAGTTGTCTACAAAATCCACAAAGGACACTATGGGAACACTTCGCTCGACGGTTTGACAGCGGCAGGTGTCTACAAATGGCCTGGACCGATTCATGCGGGCAACGGTCATATGCAACTGATCATCGACTCCAAGGCGAACGCCGATCAGCGCGCGGCGCTCGAGGCGATCATGACCGGGGCCGACACGGAGGAAATGGCCACCATGTGGTTTGTGTTTGGGGCGATGAGTCCAAATAAGCATGAAACGATCTACGCACCTGTGTCGCTGGAGATGAATATCGAGGACCGCATCGCCAAAGGGGTTGCGGAAGGCGTTTTCGAAATCAATGCGGAGCCAATACCGAACATCGTCACGGGAGAGCCGCACCGCATTGGCATCAGGTTGCCCCACGGGTTCGAGTTCGGGTTCGCCGAAATGGCGAAGGGCCAGACCAAAACCTTGGGTGGCGTTCTGGACCTGAATAAGAACACCGGCACCCACGCGCATATGGCAAGCTTGCACCTGACCGGCCAAGGCCGCGTCGCCGCGTAGAGCAAGATCTGTGATGAAAGGTTCGATAGGGCCCGTTGAAAGGGTCATGTCGCGCGACACCTGGGTGGTGGCGGGCGCTGTTATGACAATCGTCCTGTTGGCCGGTGTCTACACAATTAACGGCGTCGGCATGAACATGTCGGCGCTGGACATGACGAGGATGGCGGGCCCGATCGGCGAACCTATGGCGATGGGCGGATCGCACCCCTGGACATTTGGCTATGCGCTGCTCGTCTTTCTGATGTGGTGGGTCATGATGATCGCCATGATGACGCCGAGTGCCGCACCAACGCTTTTGCTTTACACTGCATTGAAACGGCACGGTTCGGACCGCACGTCGGCGACAAAACTCAGCCTGATCTTCCTTGCCGGCTATCTTCTAATTTGGGGTGGCTTCAGCCTGCTGGCAACAGGGGCTCATTGGGGAACGGAAAAACTTGGTCTGGTTGATGGGCCGATGATGGCTCTCGCGTCACGACCCGCCGCCGGCGTAGTGCTGATAGCGGCCGGTCTCTTTCAATTTTCAGCGCTAAAGACGGCGTGCCTGAAGCAATGCAGTTCGCCCGCAGACTTTCTGACACGTTATCGCAGGACAGGCAGTAGAGGCGCGCTGCTGATGGGAATGCATCACGGCGCCTATTGCTTTGGCTGTTGCTGGGCATTGATGGCACTGCTCTTTGTCGGCGGCATCATGAACCTTTACTGGATTGTCGGCCTTGCTCTGTACGTTCTGGCCGAAAAAATCGTTCCAAAACCACGCTTCTTCTCGAGGCTAACAGGAGCCTTCCTGATTAGCTGGGGACTTTTGTGCATCTTTACATCTGTGTGACCAGGACAAAAAGAAAGGATGACTCATGGCTCACAAGAATTGGTATGTTGAAGGACCGGCATTCGGGAACTGCAATTGCGGCTATGCATGCCCTTGCCAGTTCGAGGAGGACCCAACCCACGGCAACTGTCGGGGCTTTGAGGTGATGGAGATCTCCAAGGGGCACTTTGAGGACATTGACCTAGCAGGCCTGAAAGTAGCTGTGCTTTATGCGTGGCCCGGGCCAATCTACGAGGGCAATGGGGAGATGCAGCTGATAATCGATCCCGAGGCATCACCCGCGCAGCGCACAGCTCTTGAGACGGTTCTCACCGGCGGCGAGACAGATGAGGAAGCAACACATTGGTGGGTATTCCGCGCCATGTGTCCAACGCTGCATGACACCGTTTTTGAATCAATCGACTTCACTTCAGACATGGAAGCGCGAACGGCATCGGTGAAAATCGGCAAAGTGCTGACATCTTCCGGTCGCCCAATCAAGCCGCCACATGGCGACGGGGAGCATCGTGTACGGATCGACATGCCCAACGGCATCGAATTTTCAGTTGCCGAAGTCGGTAATGCATCGACCACAGGCACGACGGCCATCGCGCTTGATTTGAAGGATAGCTATGGTCAGTGGCATTTCATGAAGCACGGGCCGCACGGCGTCGTTCATTAGCGCTGATTTTGTCGTTCCGCAGGCTGATGTTTTCCACAAAGTGACTGGGCTGTGTCACGTGGTGACAAGCGTCTGCTACGTCCGCTGAGCAGACGTTCAGCCTGACTTGTGCCGCCGCATGGCAGCGAATGACAGCTCCGAGCCCGAAGCTGCCGTGTCCAGATCGGGATGGTGCCGCACAGAGCTGCACATAATGATTGCCATAGGGCGTCGGGAGTCTCATGCTTGGACGATCTGGTATCGGTCGAAGGAGAAACGCCGATGGCACTGGACATCATCGGTGCAGGCTTTGGGCGCACCGGGACCGACTCTCTGCGGGAAGCGTTGACGGTCCTCGGTTTCGGTCCCTGTCACCACATGTACGAGATCCGCGACAATCCCGAAAAGATCGAGCCTTGGTACGATTACTTCTGCAATGGCGCGCCGCTTGACCTCGACCTGCTGTTCGAAGGCTACCGGTCACAGGTCGACTGGCCCGGTGCGCATCTCTGGCGCGAGTCCGCCGCGCGGTATCCGGACGCCAAGGTGATCCTGTCGGTCCGCGATCCCGAAGGCTGGTACCAGTCCTATTCAAAGACGATCAAGATGTTCCGCGAAACAGAAATGCCGCCGGAAGAAGCGCACAAACGGCGGATGCAGGAGTTCATCGAAGTCTTTCTCGGCGATCGCTTCGACACGAAGGAACGGGCAATCAAGGAGTTCGACAGGCATGTCGAAGACGTGAAATCGACGATTTCGCCAGACCGGCTGCTGGTTTTTGAACTAGGCTCCGGGTGGGAGCCTCTATGCAGGTTTCTCGAGGTCCCTGTACCAGATCGGGACTATCCGCATACCAATTCGTCAGTGTCTTTCCAGCAGAGCAATATCGAACTGAGTAAGGACCAAAGCTGAACAGGTCCAACACTCATTCCGAGACTGTTAGGGTGCGGGTGAAAGCGGTCGTTGGTGGTGGGTAAGGCAAACGGCTGCAACGAGCCCAAGGCTGACAATTTTGCTCCCGGTATTGCGCAGTAACAAACGGTTGTTCATGCTGTTCATAGAAGCACGAAAAGAATTTGGGGGGCTAAAATGGCTGCTTACGAGGGCTTTGCAGAGTTGGAAACGAAAGGTTGGTCTGACGATACAATTTCTTCAGGCTACGTGACCATGTTCTCAGAAGCGAGTGACAAGGCCATTCCTTCGATCGTGGCAAGTATTGATAGTAGCAACGGAAGGATTCTGGATCTCTGTTGCGGACAAGGCAACGTCACCGAAGCAATTGCCAAAGCCGGGCACACCGTAACCGGGGCAGATTTCTCCGCAAAGATGCTTTCGCACGCACGGGAGAGGTTTCCTACCGGAGAATTCATTGAAGCCGACGCACAAAACCTACCCTTTAAAGACGGGAGCTTTGATAGTGTCGTCTGCAGCTTTGGCTTAATGCACGTCCCCGATCAGCCCAAAGCACTTTCGGAAATTCACAGGGTTCTGAAGCCTAATGGACAATTCATTATGACGTCGTGGTGTGGCCCAGATGTCTCCCCCGTCTTCCAAGTTTTTTACAGTAGCGTCCAGGAACACGGTGACCCTTCTGTTAAGATGCCTGACAGTCCGAACTTCCATCAATTTGCAAACGAGGAAGCGGCAAGGTCTATCTTGTCCGACGCGGGGTTCGATCTGGAAACCCAAAAGCAGATTGACTGCTTCTGGATATTGGATAGTCCGGCGGCCCTAGCTGAGATTTTCCAGAACGGAGCCCCTCGCGGTGGGTACTTGCTGTCGCAGCAGCCAGCGGCGAACAACTCGGCAATCAAAGCAGCCGTGGCCGAGAAAGTTCGTGAACGCTTCGGTAACGGCGACAAATGGCACGCGCCCCTTCCTGCATCGATGATCGTCGCTCGCGCCCGGTAAGCCAAAGCAGGCGACGAGGACTTTGTCCCTCAGAGCATGTGGTACTGAAGAAGGCAGCGAACGTCCGTTGAAGACTTCTTGTCCACGCGTGGTAGGTTTGGCGTGGAGGAGGAAGAACAATGAGCAAAATTGCATTCAGTATGCGTGATCAGATGGACAGTATGTCCGATGCTGAATTCAAAGATGCGATGAGCCTGAGTAAAGCTGAATTTCTTGACTATCTGGATAAGGCAGCAGCGGGGGAGGAGAGGTGCCGAGCCAACATAGGTCAACCGGCTCCCGACTTCTCTGCACACGTTTTGACAGAGGATGGAGAGGTTTCCTCTGACTTGCTCACGCTCTCTAGTCTTCGTGGTGCGCCTGTCTCGTTGATTTTTGGGAGCTACACATGCCCCATATTCCGCCGTCAGTCTGAGCGTATGAAGCAGTTAATTCGCGAATTCGAAAACTCGGTTCAGTTCGTCTTCGTTTAC
>NZ_JXYH01000008.1 GCF_001262635.1 Aestuariivita boseongensis | reverse complement strand
CGCCTGCCGTGACTGGCTGGCGGCTTTTACCGTTGTAAGGTGTCCAGAGACATAGGGCATCGTCTGCCCAGAAAACGCCGCAGAAAGTGCAGGTTTTGCGGGTAAACCGTCATATGACCGGCGGCTCTGATGCACACAAAAATTTTGACAAAACCCAAGAATCGGACAACGCTCGGACGCACGTATTTTTAGAAAACAATTTTTTTACTCTCGTCACAATTGCTTCAAAGAGGTTCTAAATGTTTGAAAAACCAAGCAGATTCGTGGATCGTGTATTCTTGCACTGCTCTGCGTCGGACAATCCCTCCCATGACAATGTGGCCACGATCAAACGCTGGCACACTGATCCGAAACCCCAAGGCCGAGGGTGGAGCGATACGGGATATCACTATTTCATCCGCAAGAATGGCATACTTGAAAACGGTCGCCCGCTGAGCCGGACACCGGCTGCGCAGGCGGGCCATAACACCGGCACCATCGCGATCTGCCTGCATGGGCTGGATGAAGACAAGTTTACCGAAAGCCAGTTCGCCACTCTGAAAAACCTGTGTGTCGAAATCAATGACAGCTATGACGGCACGCTGACCTTCCATGGCCATCGCGAAGTGGCGTCCAAAGCCTGCCCGGTCTTCGACTATAAGGCCGTATTGAAGCTGGATCAGTTCGGGCGCCTGGGTCTGGACGGCACTGTGGCGCAACCGCTGTTCGAGGTCGACGACAAAACGCCCGACAGCCTCCCCACGATCCGCCGCGGCGACCGCGGCCCGGCGGTGGCGCTCTTGCAGCGGCTTCTGATGATCAAGGATGACGGGATTTTTGGGCCAAAGACAGATGCAGAAGTGCGCAGCTTCCAGACATCCAAGGGTCTGGTGCGTGACGGGATTTGTGGCCCAATGACCTGGGCGGCCGTGCTGAACAACGACCGCATCGTTCACGCCAGCGACGAGTAAGCTGCACATTGGCGGGCGTATCCCGCCTTTGCAGTCTTGGGAGGGAAAGAGCGTGGGCGATCCGCTGACGTTTCAATCATGGATGACATCCGGCTTGTCTTCGGCGCTGCCTGCGCGCGCTGATGACAGCGGGTTGCCGCCATCCGCCGAGGCCATGATCGAAGCCGGTCTGCGTTTGTCGAACATTCCCGATCCGATCATGCAAACCATCGCCCTGCGCGGACCGGGCGATGTTTTGCGGTTAGAGGCGGGAACGATCACAAAATGCGTTCCGGCGCCCGGCGCGCGGGATTGCGCGCCGAATTTCTTTCCTTATGTGGAGTTCTCAGAACCGGAGCTACCCTGGCTTTATACGCCGGCCAGGCCAGGCCCGTCTGACCGGCTGATCCCCTGGCTGAGCCTGATCGCGGTGGAGGAGGGGCCGGGCATCGTCCTGTCGCCGCTGTCCGATCCGCCCGTCATGCGCCTGTCGATCGCTGACGGGGCCGGGGCCATTTTGCACCCGCTTGACCAGGCCTATGCCTGGGCGCATCTGCAGGATGTGCCGGGGCCATATGGAACGCGCCGTGTGGCGCGTCTGCTGTGTCCGGCCAAGCTGAAGCCCAATGCGCAATACACCATCTGTCTGGTGCCCAGCTTCGAAGCCGGCCGCCTTGCAGGGCTGGGGCGTGCGCCCGAAACAGACGGGCGGCTTCTGTCCTGGGAGGATGGCACAGGCGCGTTGGATTTGCCGGTCTATCACCATTGGCGGTTCAGCACAGGCTCCGCCGATTTCGAGGCGTTGGTGCGCCGCCTCTTCCCTTTTGAGGCGGATGCCAGCTTGGGTCTGAACGACCTCGATCTACGTTATCCGCGCGGGGGGCTTAACCTGAAGGATCTTGATCTGGGGCACCGTGCTGAAAAGGCGGCGCGGGTCAGTTTTGCGGGGGCGCTGACCTCACCCGTCGCAAAGCGCCGGGATTGGGACGAACAGCACCAGAGGCCCTTCAAAACCGCACTGCACAATATGCTGAACGCTAAGGTGCAAAAGCCCGGAAACCGGAACAGTTACTCTGCGCTTGAGCATGACCCGGTGATCACGCCACCTACATACGGATCCTGGCAGGCCGGTCCCCAGCCTGTGGAAAAGCCTCAGCCGAAATGGATGGACAGCGCCAACACGGATCCTGCGCAGCGGGCGGTTTCGGGCCTTGGCACGCGCGTTGTCCGCAAGCATCAGGAAGAATTCATGGGCCGCGCCTGGGCGATGCTGGCCAAACATGATCAGATCGACGCGACCCTGCGCCATGCCCGCGTCGCGATGAGCGTGGGGACGCGCGTGCATTCCCGGCTGGGTGATCTGGAACAGGCTGACCTGATCCAAATCACCACGCCCATTCACAAGGCGGTCAAGGCAAGGCCCGACAAACCGGCCAGCGTGGCCGAGGCGCTGTTATCGAACGCGGCGATCCCGGATGCGGTGTTTTCAGCCACCTTCCGCAAGGTATCCGTGCGCGCAGCCAAGGCTGTCACGCCCAAACGCGCGAAACCCGCCCCAAACCCGGTCGAGTTGACCGCAGCGGTCACGTCGCTGTGCCTGTCGGGTCAGTCGCAGGTTCTGGGCGATCACTATTTCAGCCTGACGGCGAATGTGATGGCGCCCCCGGATGTGACCGTCGGGGGGACCACACTGAGAAGCGGTGCGTCGATCGAGATGCTGGCCGGCCAGGCCAAGTTGCCGCTGGACAAAGGGGCGCTGGCGGCTGTTCCCGGCATGACCGTGCCGCGCATCACCGAACGTGTCCGGCCCAAGACACATATCGCGCGGTCGGTTGCTGCACCCAACCTGGGCGATCTGAAGGGGCGACTGCTGGTCGAAACCGAACCGGCAAGACTGCAGCAGGATCGCGTGTTTGACCGTATCGGCGGGCTGACCCCTGACATGGCACCGGGCTTTGCCATCCCGCGCAGGGTTCGGGCGCAGATCCGGTTTGACGAAGCAAGCTATGCCCGGCTGATGCGCCATGACGAACGGATGATCCTGCCCGGGGCCGAGACGATCCCCGAGGACGCCGTGTCGGTCGTGGAAACGAACCCGGCTTTTGTCGAAAGCTATCTTCTTGGTCTCAATCACGAAATGAGCAGGGAGTTTGCCTGGCGCGGCTTTCCAACCCGGCTGGATGCGACGTGGTTTGACACGTTCTGGGATTACGTTGACGACCCGGACGCCCGCGATATCGACCCGATCGCAACCTGGCGCCGCGACAGGCCCCTGGGGGGCGGAAAGGCAGGGCCGGGGCGCGATGCGGTTGTCCTGCTGAAAAGCGAGCTGTTTCGGAGGTATCCCGATACGCAGGTCTATCTGGCCCCGGCTGAATGGCGCGCGCCAACCAAGGACGAGGCGCGAGCGATGGATGCTGTCAACCGCCGCCAGGGGCAGCCCGAGGGCGAGGCAATCCGCACGGCAATCCTCTCCAAACCACTCTATCCGCTGTTTCAGGGTAAGATCGGGCCACAGATCAGCTTCTTCGGCTTTGACATCGACACCGATGAGCTGCAGGGCGATCCGAGACCTAGCAAGGATGCGGGCTGGTTCGTTGTATTCGAACAGACGGTGAAAGAACCTCAGTTCGGTCTTGACCTGCCGGATGGGTTCAGCCCCGACAGTGCCCCTCGCCGCGCCGACAATCTGCATTGGGGGCATTTCAGCGCTTCACTGGCGGAGTTCGAAGCGATGACCTTTGCAAGTACTGCGCCGCTTTGGAAAGACACGCCAATCCAGGGCGCGCGCTGGGGCAAAACCGCAGCTGAAACCGCGCGGCTGGCCTATCAATCGCCGGTGCGGATCTTGTTCCATGCCAGCGCCCTGATCGCACGGAGGGGCTGACGGATGGCCAAGACCCCCAAAGACCGCAGAGAGCGCAAGCGAAAGCTTGACCGCAAGCGGGACGACAAAACGATCGCGGATAGGAAAGCCCAGGACAAGAAGGCCGAGATCAAGAAGGCGGAAGATAAAAAGGCCGAGATCAAAAGAGCTGACGACAAGAAAACGATCATCGGCCAGCGCGACAAACCCAAGAAAGTGGATCGGGTTCAACCGGGCCCTGCCGTGACCCAGGCCAAACTGGACCCCAAACGCCCCATCACCGAACAGATGCCCCTTGTTCTGAAAGAGCTGAACAAGGGCCCTAAAGGCAAGGCCCCGAAGATAGAGGTCAGGGAATTCGAAGCTGCGCGCCCGGAAGTCGACTTCGCCCCGCGGATCCAGAAATACCCCAAGGCTTTCATGGATGCGAAACGGCCCTTTGGCCAGTTGCGTGAAGATCTGCCAGTGCTGATGCTTCCCGTGCGGATCGAAACGCGGTTCGTCGGTGCTGGGGACGGGCGGAAACTGCGGGTTCGGATCTATCCCGACAAGATCGGCATTGATGCCTTCGATCCGACGATTTCGCAATCAGAGCTGCAATCGGCGCGCGCATTCATCCGCACCCATGACAAAGCGCCGGAGGCAGACCGGCGCGGCCATTGGGACGGTTTCGTCGCGGTTCATGGTGCACGCAGGGCAGGGTATCTGGCGCGGCTGATTCGAAGGGGTCTTGGGGCCAAGCGGCTGCGCGATCCGTCCAAGCCTTATCGCTCTATCGCGCCTCTGATGCCGGATCGCTGGTTTGTCACGGGCTATACCGATGGGCAGCAGGTGATTGATAGCTACTCCTCGATGATTGCGCGCGATCTGGCTTTCAGCCCGGATTTCGGCAAATCCGGATCCACGGATGGCGGGCTGGAAATTGATCCGGCGATTGCCTGGATGTTCGACTTTCAGAAAGCAATCCAAAAGGGCATGGCGCTTGAGATCCCGGTCTCTGGCGCGGCCAAAACGCGAATAGACGAGCTTTATGTCACGGGCGTCAAAAGCCGTGATGCCAATGGCCAACCGCTGACGCCCGCTGCAGCCGCCACGCTGCTGGACGAGCTTCTGGAAAGCCAGATACATGATCGCGGCGCCGGTTTCGTGCCCACGGGAAGCGCGACGAATAACACCAGCGATGTGGAGGCCGGGTGGTCTCAATACGATGTCGACCCCGAGGCGATCTATCAGCGCAATGTGGTTGAACGCGACAGCGATCCAGCCTTGGCGGCAGGCATCGCCGCACATGCAGATGACGCTTTGTTGCCGCGCAATACGCTGGTGGGTAAATCCGAAGACAAGAAAGCCTATCGCCGTCTTGGCAGCGCGCTGGGCCTTCGGGATGCGTCGGCCCTCAAGCGGTATGATCACCGCACGCTGGACGAGGCCAGCGCATTCGAGGCGATGAATACAGCGCTTTGGCCAGTGACCTGGGGCGAGACCTTCAACACCATGATGAGCGGTCCCAACGGCAATCATCTGTCGACGGGAACGCGCGACTGGGTGCAGGGATGGTTCCGGGATCACGTAAAAGGCGGACCGCATTTGCCCTCCATCCGCGTTGGTAATACGCCATACGGGGTTTTACCCGTGCAAAGCGTGACGGCGGGATACACGACCTCGATCCCGGCGGGGGGTGCGGGCGATACTCGGCGCGAAGCGGTGCTGAAATGGACGACGGAACAGGCTTACCGCGAATGGTATGCAGCCGCGCCGCGTGTTTTGCGGCTGGCGGAACGCCCCGTCGGCTTGCAGGGTTTTGACGAGCCCGGAGGGCGTCTGCTGGAAATCCTCCGACAGGATCCGAACCCGGCACATTTTGCGCTGGAAAAGGCCACAGACAGTACCGGGCTTATGGAACTGCGATACGAGATCCGCAACCGCATCGTGCAGCCTGCCATTCGGACAGAGGCGTATCGCGGGCTTTATATCAGCAAAAGCGGCGGCGATATTCGTGTGTTGCTGGAATCGCTCTGGCGCAAGGCCGGGCGCGAGACCTTTGACGACTGGCCGCAGGCATTCACCTCAGCGACCCATCAGAAAGGCGTGCTTCTGCAGAAAAAACGCCTGTTGGAAGACACCATCAACGGCCATCCGTCCGTCTGGGGCCACCTGCCAACAGCGCTGCATCCTTTCCTGAGGGTTCAACATTTGCGGCCACATGATTACGCGACCTGCATTAAATATCTGGGCGAAATGATCGAGTTGTTGGACGGGCACCTGGAAAACAATGCCCTGTTCAGGTCGCTTTTTGGCACTGCCGCAGGCGCGTTCAAAGGCGTGATCGGAGAGACAACGACCGACGCCGCCCAGGTTTTCCTGGCCTATGAAGACAAGGCCGAGGCCTGGCATCCCGACCATTTCATCCGCATAGAAGAGGGTGAGCAAACCGTGGAACCCGCGGCCTATCTGGCCGAGCTGAAGGGCTATGCCCTCAGTTTCCGAAGCAACGCTCAGCCGCCTGAGCGGAGCGTTTTTCCGAATGGGCGCGAGCCGCTTCTGTACCAATTGCTGCGGGAGGCGATTTTCCGCACCGGAACCGAAGAAGACCCAAACGCCATTGCCGTGCGTGATTGGGGAGAGGTGACGCGGCGCGATCCCGGCGGCACCGCGATTTTTGAGGCGACGCCACCGGAACCCGCTTTGATCGATGCGTTGATCCGTGATGTGAGCGCGCTCAACAAGATGGCCCCGAATGCCAAGGCGACCCGCAAGCAGGAACCTGTGGCCCGTGCCTTGAGCGAAATGAAGAAGGCGGATCTGGACCGGCTGTCTGTCTCGCTTGAGGCTGAGGGACGGCGGTTGACGACAGCCGACGAAGCGGACCGTGGTCGCAAGATCTCGACCCTGTCGCGGGAGATCAAGAATTTCAGCGCGACCCGATCCGCCGGTGCCCAACCCATGCGTTTTCAGGCCGCCAAGAGCGTCCGCGCCGCCCGCCTTCGGGAGATCGAGGCGGCGCTTGATCTGTTCAAAGGGCTGAACCCGGCGCAGTTGGAATTGCTGATGACCCAGACCCTCGGTCTGGCATCCTGGCGGCTGGACGCCTGGCTGGCGGCCTTGCCTGCCAAGCGGCTGGTGGAGTTGCGCGATCAGCGCGGCAGCAAAACCGGTCTGCAGATCGGTGCCTATGGCTGGGTCGAGAACCTTCAGGCCAATGAAGTGCATGCCAACAAGGCCCATGGCCAACGCAGTCAGGGCTTTGTCCACACGCCCTCGCTCAATCATGCCAAGACAGCCGCGATCCTGCGCAGCGGGTATTCCGTTTATGGCGGCGGGGCCGAAGCACCGCTCGCAACGGATCTGAGCTCGGACCGGATGCGGGCGGCTGAATGGATTTTCGATGCCGTAAGGCGGGGACAGGACCTGGGTGATGTGCTGGGCGCGCGGTTCGAAAGGGATTTGAAAGACACCGCCGGGCTTGCCCACTGGATATATCCGCTGCGCATGGCGGTGTCAGAACGGGCGGGGCTCGACCCCGATCCGGCAAACCCGGTTGTGGATGCGTTGGAGCTTAAGCGGCTTTGGGATGATCGTAATCTGCGCAAGAAGTTGAAATCCTCGGCTCTCAGTCAGCTCGAGGCACTGGGCGGAGGGGCCGATGACTTTGACAAGCTGGATCAGCCGATGTTGCGGCTGTCATCGTTGATCGACGCTCTGGCTGACGCGGCGCTGGCCGATGGTGTTCATGCGCTGGTGCAGGGCAATTACGCACGGGCCGGGGCCGCTCTGTCGGCCATTGGCGACGGTGAAACGCCGCCGCCCGAATTGGATATGCTGCGCACCCGGCCGACCGCAGTCAGCCAGACACATCGTGTCGTGCTTCTGGCTGCAGCCGGGAAAGGGTGGGTCCAGCCTGAGCTAGAGGTCTGCCCCCTGGCCTTTGCCGACCCAGCGCTTGAGGCGATGGCGTCCGCAAGGCTGGGTCCTCCGGATCAGTTGATCTTCCACTTTTCGCATGTGGACAAAGACGGTGCGACCGTGACCCAGGGCAAGATCGGCTGGCACGAAGTGATCCGGGCCCAATCGGGCATGGCGGGCGGTGCGCTGCATATGCTGCGCCTTGTGCAGCATGAGGGCGACAGTGACGAGATCGCCGGGCGTGTGCGCCGTGCAGTGGCAGAAATGCACGATCTGGACGCTGCGGCGGTGGTTGTCCTGACCGATGATGATGCCGCGCAGGAACGTGCGGAAATACTTGACCGGTGGCGCGCCTGGGCGCGGGTGATCCTGCGGGCAAGGCCGGTGTCGCCGGCCGACCTGAGTTGGTCAGGCGAGGGGCCGGAAGGGGCGCAGGTGGATCTCAAAGGGTTCGAGGCGCGGGCGGAAGCCCTGGCGAAACATGTGCGGGTTGCCTGCGAACGCATCCTGAAATCCCTGCCGCCGCGCGAGGATGGGGGGCCGGAGTTTCCTGTTGGCCAAACCTCTGCTGCGGTTCTGGGCCGTCAGCTGAACCAACTGGTGCGCGCGGGGCTGGATCAGGCTCGCCTGCCCGACGGGGCGTCTGGCAGTAAAGACGGGGTCTACACCCTTTGCCATAAGCTGGCACCACGGCTGAAAAAGCGTGTCGCCGCGTTGCGGGACGCGGCACTTGACCGCTCGGGCGATACGATGGCCCGGATCGCTGCTGCGCGCGCGCTGATCCGTGTGGCCATTGGTGACAAGGCACATGCCGCGCCGTCCTTTATCCCGAAAGAGATGAAGGCGTTGCGCTTGGGTTTTGAAGCTTCTGGTCAGCGGCTTGATATGACAGAAGGCGGAGCCGTGGCCCCGATGATCTGGCTTGAGAAGATGGGCTATGTGCGCCCTTTCCTGCGTGATCTGGGTGAGGCGCTGATGCTGGACGATTGCGCCACGGTTCTGCCCGAGGCCGCCCAGATGCGTGTCGGTCAATGGCCCGAGGAAAAGACAGCCCCCTGGATCGCTCTGGCCCCGCCCAAGCGCGAGGATGGCGCGACCCTGTCTTGCCTTGCGCTGGGCGACGGGGCGGCGCTGACAGGCGATCAGATCTGCGGCGTGGTCGTGGACGAGGTGATTGACCGCGTGCCCGCAACAACCACCGATGCCGGTGTTGCCCTGCATTTCGATGCGCCCAACACCGCCGCGCCGCAAGCGCTGCTTCTGGCGCTGCCACCTGCGGGGAAAACCTGGGATTATGATCTGATGGTAGACACGGTGCGCGACACCTTCCGCCTGGCCAAGACGCGCATGGTTGATGCCTCGATCATGTCGGATTACAACCAGTTGCTGCCTGCTATCTTCGCCTCCAGCCAGATGCGCACGGGGGGGGCTGCATGACCCGCCGGATGACATGGACCCATTTGCGCTGCAGCTATCGGAGGGAAGACCCCCGGCGCGGGTTGGAAGCGCGACTGGCCGATCCGCTATTCACCCTGGCGCGTCAGTGGCAATTCGGAGAGTTCCAGGGCGATGACGCCGCCACACCCACCGAAATCGCTGTGGAAAGCAGCCATGCGCCGGTAACCGGTCTTGTGCCTGCCAAAGCGGCCAAAGGTGCCACTCCGTCACGCGCTCTTGGCCCATCTGATCTGCTTGAGCCGCTTGTGGAATCCACACATGGGGATGACGATCCCACCGCCTTGCGTCAGGCCGGGGAGGCGGGTCTGCAATTTCTGCGCATGCTTCCCAGCGCGAAACGCGCCAAGGTCAGATCGCGTTTGCAAAAGGCTTATCCGCTGCGTTCGAATGGCCCCGGACATGGCCGCAATCAGACTGTACTGACAGCGCTTGCGCGGGGCAGTTTCGATGGCCGCCAGCTTTATGAAAGCCTGCAGAAGGGCGATCTGTCCTTTCTGGATCAGGCTGGTCTGTCGCAGGGCGCGGCGGTCAAGCTTTCAAAAACCTGGCGGGCCTATTACGAGGCGCGTTTTGTCCCCGGCGCGCCCGCCGCGCTATGGCAGCAAGAGCGGCTGGAACAGGATTTCGGCCTGACCGCGCAGGGCGCTAACAAAACCAACATTCGCCTGAAGGCCGAAGGCTATCCCGGTGGCCATCTGGATTGGCATGCCTTTGACGTGGATGCGCGCCGGTCCGAAGGGATCGACCGGCCTTTGCCCGAAACCCGCAAGGCGGTGATGATCCCCACGCCGGTCCGGTATTCCGGGATGCCGGCAGACAGGTTCTGGGACTTTGAGGATGGCAAGGTCTTCTTCGGTGGTCTGGCGCTGGAACGCACCGATCTGGCGCAGCTGGTCCTGACGGAATTCGCCACCGTCTACAGCAATGACTGGTTCCTTGTGCCGGTGGAAACCGAGACCGGCACGCTCAGCCGGGTGGATCGCATCACCGTGCGGGACAATTTCGGCGAGGTGATCGAAGTGAAACCCGCCGCCCTCGACGAGCCCAAGGGCCGGCCCTGGCGCTTCTTCGAGCTGTCGGGCGACCCGTCGGTGTCCAAGGGTCTGGCGCCGCTGATGTATCTGCCCCGCAGCCTGGATGAAGGCGAAGAAAGCCGCCCCGTGGAAAAGGTCACTCTGGTCCGGGATGAAATGGCGAACCTGGCCTGGGGTATTGAACGCGTGATCGAAGGGCAGGCGGGTCATCCCATCGACCGCGATCAGGACTGGGCGCGCGTGCGCGACGGCTTCCAGACCTATACCGGCGAGGATCCGGACGAGGAGCCGCCCGAAGACGGTGCCTGGCGGTACCGACTGTTGAGTACCGCACCGCCGCACTGGGTGCCTTTCGCGCCTGAGGTGATCAAAGGGTACCCAACCCACCGGCTGATCCGGTCGCGGATGCAGGAATGGCAGCTTCTGGGCGATGCGATGAAAACCTATGCCGGACCGCAGGGCTGCTTCATGGATCCCAGCGCGCCCATGGCCGTGGCCGAAGAGGAACTGCCCCGCGGTGGGCTGAGCCTGACCCGCAGCTGGCAAACCGCGCGCAGCCCCGATGGGCGGCTGCTGCTGTGGCCCGCGCGCCGCAAGGCGCCGGCGTCGGGTGATGCATCCAGCGGACGGCAGGTCGACATGATCGAGATACCGAAGGAGGCACCCAATGCCGAGTAACGGTTTTGCCCCGCTTGACCCGCAGGTCTGGATTCCTTCGGTCTTCCCTCTGGACGCGCCTGTTTTCCGGCAAATGACATCGCTGATTTCCGATCGCGGCTTTGATTTGCAAACGACTGGTAAATCCTGGTCCACCTATCTGTCCGTCACGGATCAGGAGGTACAGGATATCCTGCTTCCACTGTCCCCAGCGCTGACAGCCCTTTTTCTGGCCGGGTACCGGGTGCCTCATATCGACATCGGGTTTCGACGACTGCCGGATGCGGTAGAACCGAACGGCACTTATTTTCACCCGACCAACGGCCACTGGTTGCGCTTTGACCTGGCCGGGCGGCAGGTGGATCGTCTTGTCAAATCGGACGACAGGCATAAGGGAAAAAACCTTGTCCGAATGCAGCTTCTCCCGATCACTCGGCCAGAGGGACAATCGCTGGCAGTCCCTTTGACAGGTGCCGTTTGGGACGAACTGGTCGCGGCCCAGGACGTCAATGATGGCGGCACCGCCATGCGTGATGAGGCGATGCAATCCTATATGAACCGCGTCTTTCAGCGCTATCCGATGGTGATGGGCAACAGCACCGAAAGCATCGCGGCTTATCGCAAGCGCTTGCTGACCCCGCTGCTGGAAGATCAGGGAACAGGCGCCGAGCTGATATTCGATCTGGATTTCGGTTTCATGTCTGATCCGGCGGGCAACGTGCCGCCTGGCACCAGTTTTGTGGATGCCGGTGACAGCGCCAAGGACCAATTGTTCGCGGCAATCCGGCTGACCCTTTTCGACACGATCACCTGGTTTGCAGGACAGGCCCTGATCCGTGCCGCCAATGAGCTGAACACCAGGAATTGCCTGTATCAGTCGGATCCTGATGGCGATGGCGACTCAGATACCAATGACCAGCCGGCCATGGTCGAGGATGAGGGCCTATATGATGAACAAACCGGCCCCACTGTTTCAGAGCCCTATCCCGGAATGCTATGGGTTCTTGATCCGGACCACTGGCAAACCATGGCCACCGGCGCGGAAATCGGCAGTTCTTCTGAAACCGCCTTCGGGCTTTTGGAGGGATACTGCCGGCAGTATTCCGAATTCCTGAACGCCTGTGGGGAGTTCGTTTATTCCGATCTATTGGTCCCAACGTCAGATGACCTAGACCGCGCCGCCGATCCGCCAGCCGCATCCCGACCGGTTGAAGAGTTCTTTTCGGTCAAGACAACGGGTCTGCTGGACGCGAAATTCTACGCCCCGGACGATGCGCTTGTCCGGCCTGAAATCGGGTGCACCCGCAACTGGCAAACCGGGATCGCGCGCTTTCTGGACGTGCAGCTTGGCGTTTCGACCCCGGCAGGCCGATCGCGGATCAAACGGATCAAACGACGCCAGGCGCGCGCCTACCGGAAAGAGGATGATGGCCGCGCCTATTGCAATCCAACGTTTCAGGGCATGCTGGCGGATAGTTTTCTGGCGACCCACGACAGTGACTATGAGGCGCATCGGATCGCCCATCTGCGAACGGACATGCGCGCGCTGGACCGGATGCTGGACGAACTGGCCCAGGCCTCGAAAGGACGGGGAAAGGAGTCGATGGCGCCGCCGCCAAAGACCAAGCTTGCGGAGGATCTTGGTGGTGCGGATCTGCTGCAGCAGGTGGGGCTGGCGCGATATGTCGACGTGCTTCTGGCGCTGTTCAACTTTGGTTATTTCTCGATCGCGCATGTTGTCGGCGATCTGAATGCCGGGGTGGAACCGCGCACCGTCCGGGCCGAGCTTGAAACCGAACGCTCGATGCGGCTGGTGCACAGCCACGATCCGGGCAATTCTATCCTGATCGCGGCTCATGGGATCCCTGAGGGCACGTCTCTGGCCAATTGTGTGGCCTGGCAATTCATGCCCAAACCCGATCCGATCACAGACGAAACCATTCTGGCAGAAATCCGCATGGTCGACGCCGCGCTTGCCCAGATGCTTGAACACCCCGAAGAGCGGCTGGTCATCGTCGCAGCCCCGGGCGTCAAGATCGACGGGCTGGACAGTTTCCTTGTCTCGTGCACGGTCGAAATTCACCGGGTGCAAAGCGTGGCCCTGGTTCCCGATCCCGGCGACCCGATCAATGCGGCAGCCTTGCTGGCCCCGCGCGCGCTGTCGGTTCTCAGCGATATGGAGGCCTATGCCGCGCCGGAACCTTTTGATGAGAACCGCGACCCGCCCGGCCTTCGCGCGATTATCGATGGATGGAAAGAGAAACCGCAGACCATCCCATTAATCCACGTTGCGCCGCTGAAAAAGCCAGGGTGGTCGGGTGTGGTGCTGACCGCGCCTGGCATGCCGCCCTTGCCTAATCCGGATAAGGATTCGAATGCACAGGACAATCCGCAGGCAAAACTTCATCCCTATCGCGGCAAGGACGGGCAGGCGCGCGTCACCATATCCGTTCCCAATGATGGCCGATATTCGCACATGGCGAAATTCGCCTTTGGGTTCAGGTACCGTTTGAAACAGGAATTCCGAAGGAATGGTGAGCGGCACGCGAAGATGGCGATGTACGATTCACCTGCGCCCGAAGGTGCCAATCCGGATGCTGACTCGAACTACGTCTGGGCGTTGTCGGGAGATGTCTATGACATCGTTCAATATGAACTGATCATCTTCAAGACACCTTCGGTGAATGTCTCGGTCGCGGATTCGAATTATTCCTACATCGCCAATCGGATCGAAGCGTGGGACAACCTGCTTGAAGTCGTCACCGGAAGGGATCCTTACGCCGATCTGTTCGATGCAAGCGACGGCAAGAAGGTCTATTTGGGGCGCGAGATGACGTGGCATTACCACGTCTATGACATGCCCATGGATCAGGTGCCCGAACAGGGCACGCCCCTGACCCCGCCGGATCTGATCGCGGCCAATGCCGGGCATCAAAACAGCCCCATCGTCGGGCCCAATGAACGCTGGCTTGAGGCATTGGACCAGGCCGCCATGGTTTCTGCCGCGCAAATGACCTTTGATGTGGCTGTGGGCTTCATCCCGCTTGTGGGCGAGGCGGCGGACCTGCTTGATATCATGCTGTACATGAGCATGGGCACCGACCGCTGGGGCAACAAGATGACCCGCGGGCAGTTCTATCTGACGGTGGGTGGACTGATGTTGCCAGTGGTATCGTCAGCCGCGCTGCGGGGGATGCGGGGTGGCGGCGATGCGATTGGACTGGTCGACGAGGCCGACGAGTGGCTGAAACTTGATCTGCGTCCGGGGGTGATTGAATAACATGGCCCTTCCGACCCCACCGACACCCAGACAAATGGTTGTGAACGCAACCGACGGCTTCAGTGCGGCTCCTTTCTCTCAGGCTACTGCAGAGGTGCTGGAGGCCCGGCGTTATCTGACGCATTTCCACGCGCAATATGGCGGCGCGCTCAGCCAGGCCGACATGGCTGATCTTGTGAAAACGATAAAAGCCGCCGAGGAGGCGGGCCAACCCGAAATGCTCACGCAGTACCTGCGCGGTCGTATGGTCGAGTTTAATGATGCGTTTCGACAAATGGTGGATGGTGCCACACATGTTCGCCGCGCTGACGGCACCGCCGACATGGCATTCGAGGCGGTGTCGAACGTGATGAAAATCGGCAATGACGGACAGATTCTCGGCATCAAATGCAATGCCGAACTGCAAGAGGCCTTTACCGCGTTTCGCGCCCGCCATGCCGCTGATGCGGGCGGTCTGACCGGCAAGGCTTTGGCCGATCACCTGGATCAGGTGGCCGGGATCGACAAATTCATCGCGTTTCTCAAGACCCGCCATGTGACGGTTACGGCAAGCGTCGGGACCGCAGGCAGTGTGCGCACCTTTCCATCGAACATCGATGGTGGGAACCTCAAACGCAATTACGAACAATGGGTCAGGCGTCAGGCTGGCGTTGGCAGTCTGAGCGACGTGAAGGCGCAGCATTTCGCGGATTTCAAGCCCGAGGCTTACGTGGTGTGTGTACAACGCGGCGGACGCCCACGCGCTGCGCTTGATGCGATTGTGGGGCCAAAGGTTATGGACGCGATCACCCGGACCGCCCCGAGGCAAAGTTCTGGTGCGCGGGGCTTCCAGGTCTTCATCCGGGCCGAGAAGGGGCTGGACGAGGTCCTGGGGCCTGGGTGGCGCGGGATTCATGGCGGTCTTGAAAATGCCCGCAAGGCCTTGCAGGTGCAGCACGGCACCAAGATTGCCGACGGCGCCGCGGAATGGACCAATGCGCTGGATAACGCGTGGACGGCGCGCTTTCCCTGGGATTCGGAAATCCCGGTTGAGGTGAAGGAATGGATCGAACGGGGCCTGTGCCACCTGACCGACCCGACCGCCCATGCTCAGACCCTTGGACAAAGCCAACGCGCGTCCCTTTTTCAGCGTACGCTGAAAGGAGAGCATGCCGACATCGCGATGGGCCGCCTGATGGGGCACCAGATCATTGACTTGGACGAGCTGGCGCATCGGATGCTGGACGCCCGTGATTTGCTTGAAAACGCTATGGCGCATACCCCGAACGGGCGGATGGCGAACGGGGTCTTTCCCTATGTCAGCCAGGCGCAGTTCGATGTGATGGGTAAATTCATTACCAGGTCTGGCTCAGGTCCGCAGGAATACCTGTTCGAGGCCGTGCGCGCCATGGAGCGCAACGCCGAACTGGCCCAGACCGGAGCCAGCGGCACCAAGCTGTCTTTCGGGGCGGACCTGCCGCGCATCGACGCGCCCGATCGCTTTGCCGAAGGCTGGGACGAGGTCGAATTCCGGCCCCGCAAGGCTCAGGATCCGACCCCGGTCGGAGAGAACTTCGTGGCCACGCGTGAACGGAAATCGGTGAAATACGTGCTGGCCTATTCGGGGCGGGCCGATGACAGCGGCGCGCTGACGTCGATGGGCAAAGCGCAGCACCAGTTTGGCCAGCAGCTGCGGCGGACGATCATGGGGTCAGGCGAAGACATCCCGCAAGGGGGCTTCCCTAAACTGTCGGCGCGCGACCAGGCCACCGACTTGCTGGAGGAGGGACGCCACGGCCTGGGCCATGTGGTTGAATTTGACGGTCTGCGTATCGACCGTCGGTTCGAGGATGCCGGCGGCGTTCCCGAAGAAGCGCTGGGCACAGGTGCTGTGGCACCTACCGATGCGATGAAAACCGACCTGATCGCCCGGGCCGAAGCCGCCTTTGACGCAACAAACGCGCTTCTCAGCGACACACGCCGCTTGCCTGACGCGCCGGGAATGCTGGATCAGATCGCCGATATGGCCGGTGCCGGGTCGGGCAAGGGGGATGCGCTGCGCGCTGCGGCCAGCACGGCCGATCCGCCGCTTATGGTGAAAGAACTGTTCTTGCTGCGCAGCATGCTCCATTCCTCGGAAACGACCGTTCCCGACAGCCTTCTGGCGCAGGTTCGGGCCATCGCCAATGCCCCTGTGCATCCGCGTGTCACGCCTGAATTCATCGACAAGAAACTGATTCTGTTGTCCGAAAAGCCCCTGCCGGAGCAGATCGACTTTGGATCCCTTGGACCGGACGGAGGCTGACCATGCAGATCCTCTCAGACCTATTCGCCCCTCTCCATGTTGCGCTGCGCGACCGCCACAGCCTGGCGGCCTTTCTCAAGGACCTGAACTGGACAGTCACCTTCAACGACAGGCAGGTCGGGTTTTTCCGCAGCGCCATGGCGGTCGTCGATCTGGTGGAAGAGATCGCGGACCTTGCTGCCCAACTGGTGCGCGACGGTCTGGATGGTGGCGTGGTGGAGCAACTTATCACCAAGGGCGAACAGGTTTTCGATCTGCTGTCGAACCTCGATCCTGACGAAGACGATCTGCTGGAGCTGCCGCATCCCTTCAACGATGCCGCCGCATGGCAGGAAATGGCGCTGCGTCTGCCCGAATATCTGGTCGTCACCTATCTTGAGACGCACCAACCCCTGGCCTTTGAAACCCTCGCTATCACCGGGCTGGTGATCGAAACCGAACGCGATGAAGGCGACCGCACCATCCGGGATCGCAGCATCGACTGGGCAGGCTTCGGAGAGCTGTTCACCGACCCGGTCGCGCGCATGCAATCCATCTATGGCTGGGGCGCGGATTTCGATTTCGACACCGTTGCACTGCGGCTTTTGCGGCTGATCCACGCCATTGGCTTTGTCCCCCGCATCGCCAATCTGCGCCCCGAGCTTCTGGATCTGGCAGCGGCCGCGTCTGATCCGGCCAGCCTGCCAGAGATCGAAATTCCCATATTGGAAAAGATGGCCGCTGATTATTCTGCGCGGCTGAAAGCGTCGCTTCTGGTGGCCCCCGCCGCCGGTCCGGGCGGTGGGATCAGTGGGATCGCGGTAACCAATCTGCTGAATGCCGGGCTGACCGAAGATATCGAATTTGCCGAGGATTGGGTTCTGACCGCCGAAGCCAGCGGCGATCTGGACCGCGCGTTCGAGGCGGTCATCCTCCCCTCGGGTATTGAGCTGCAGGTGCGCTCCGGAACGGTCGCGGCTTCACTTGATCTGGTGGGTCAACCGAAAGAGCCGTGGATCCTGATCGGCGAAAAGAACAAGGCCCGGCTTGAGCTGGGACAGTTCCGCGCCGGTATTGCCATGGACGCGACCGCGAATGAGCAGGAACTGGCGGTGACCTTCTCGACCCGGGGTGCCGAAGGGCAGGGGATCAAGCTGGTGATCTCACCGGGCGATGGCGACGGGTTCATCGCAGATTTGCTGGGCGATCAGGAGATTGCGGTCACTGCAGACTTGGGTGGGATCTGGTCGTCGAAAGACGGGTTCAAATTCGACGGCGGCGTGGGGTTCGAAATCGAGGTGCCTCTGTCCGTCACCTGGGGTCCGCTGAAACTGTCGGGTCTCAGGCTGGGACTTGCCGGCGGCAGCGATGGCGCAACGCTGGAGGCTGCGATCAGCGGCGGCGTCGATTTGGAAGTGCTGGCGGTGGCTGTGGAAGACATCGGCATCCGCGCGCGCGCCTTTCCCACCCCACAGGGCGAAAAGGGGCTTCTGGGGCCGGTCGACATGTCCCTTGGGTTCAAGCCGCCCAAGGGTCTGGGGCTGGTGGTGGACGCGGCTGGCGTGGTCACGGGCGGCGGGTATCTTTATCACGACGAGGCGCTCGCCGAATATGGTGGTGTGGCCGAGTTGGGCTTTATCGCGCTAAAACTCTCGGCCATCGGCATTCTGACCACCCGCATGCCCGATGGCAGTGACGGCTGGTCGCTGTTCCTGTCGGTCTTCAGCGAATTTCCCCCGATCCAGCTGGGCTTTGGCTTCACGCTGAACGGAGTTGGCGGTCTGGTCGGGTTGCACCGCACCTTTGACGACGAAGCCCTGCGCGAGCGCTTCTTTGACGGGGCGATGGACAGTATAATGTTCCCGGCCGATCCGGTCGCCAATGCGCCGCAGATCCTGTCGGATATCCGCGCCGTCTTTCCACCCTGTCAGGGCCAGTTCCTGTTTGGGGCGATGATGAAACTGGGTTGGGGCACGCCATCGATCCTGACGCTTGAGTTGGGTGTGATCGTCGAATTGCCGGACCCCATCAAGATCGTCCTGCTGGGACAATTGGGTATCGTTTTGCCCAGACCCGAAGCGGCAATAATCGAAATCAACATGGACGTGCTGGGCGTTGCCAATATCACCGAAGGCACGCTGGCGCTGGACGCCACCATCCGTGACAGCCACATCCTGCATCTGTTCACCCTGTCCGGTGACATGGCCTTCCGCGCGCGGTTTGGCGATGCGCCCACGATGCTGATGTCCATTGGCGGCTGGCACCCCAAGTTCACCCCGCCACCAGAGGTGCCCAAGCTTAAACGGATGAAAGCCTCGCTCCCGCTGGGCAATCTCGCGGCTGTGGATCTGTCCTGCTATGTGGCGATCACGTCGAACACGTTCCAGACAGGCGGGCGGCTGGATATCTGGGTCAAGGCGTCAGGCTTCACGGCCGAGGGGTATTTCGCCTTTGACGCACTGATCCAGTTCTCTCCCTTCGGGTTCGAATTTGCTGTGGGTTTTGGTGTCAGTGTCCGCGCGGGCAAGGTCAAGCTGATGGGCGTGGATGTTCACGCCACGATTGTCGGGCCGGGCCCGTGGGTCATCACCGGCTATGCCGAGTTCGAAATCCTCAAGATGGACAAGCGGCTGGACCTTGATTTCGAGGTGGGCGAGCGCAAGCAGGTCACCGTCGAAAGCTATGATGTCAGCGCCCTGCTGATCGACGCCCTGGGATTGGCCGATGCCTGGAGTGTTGATGAAAGCCGTCTTGGTGCGCTGAATGTCGTTCTGCGCGATCGCGGTGATGGTGAAGCGCCGGCCGCGCATCCCGCCGGTGATATCGTGGTGCGCCAGACGGTTGTGCCGCTGGGGCTGAAGATCGACAAATTCGGCAATGGCACGGTGACCGGCCCGCGTGAATTTGCCGTGATCAATGCGCTTGTTGGAGGCCAGCCGGAAACGCCACAGGACGACGATGCGGTCACTGAATGGTTCGCGCCGGCCAATTACTTTGTCATGTCGGACGCGGAAAAGCTGAAAGCACCGTCCTATGAGCCACTGCAGTCCGGCATCCGCATGGGTGGAGGGGAAACGCTGACCGGTGGCGCCTTCTCGGCCACGCCGGATGTGGAAGAGATCATCGTGGACCCCGAGTTGAACCAATACATCGGACGCCAGACGCGAAAGCCCGAGAAAACACAAACCACCCGGCGCCGGTCCGACCAGCGCAAGAGCGAGAAGGCAGAGGCGGTCGAAACCGACAGAAAGCGCGGAGCAGCGCAGTTCGATTTTCGCGCGCCCCGCTTTGAAATCGCGGGCAAAACAGGCGATCTGGCAGGCGGGCGCATGACAAGGTCGCACACCGCCGCGCGCGTCGCGTCCCGGCGGCGCGAACCTGAAGTGGCGTAAGACAGGGGTTTTGCCCTAGTCCTCCAGCAGCAATTTGGGTGACAGCGCCTTTGGTGCGGTTTTCATGTGAATGATCGCCGGCGCATTGGCCGCGCGCGCTTCGGCCAATGCGCTCTCAAATGCCTCATTCGTCTCGACCAGCGCACCAAAGCTGCCATAGGCCCGGGCGATGGCCGCGAAATCCGGGTTCACAAGCTGCGTGCCGGACGGCCGCTTGGGATAGTGTTTCTGCTGATGCATGCGAATTGTGCCATACATCCCGTTATCGGCGATCAGGACGATCACATTGGCCCCATATTGCGCGGCGGTGCCGAATTCCTGCATCACCATCTGGAAACAGCCGTCACCGGCCAGGCAGATAACCTCTTTTTCTGGAGCTTGCAGCTTGGCGGCGATGGCGGCGGGCAGGCCGTATCCCATCGACCCGCTGGTAGGGGCCAGCTGCGTGCGCCAGTTGCGATAGCGGAAATACCGGTGCAGCCAGGCCGAATAATTGCCCGCGCCGTTGGTCAGGATCGCGTCTTCGGGCAGAACTGCGGCCAGATGTTTGACCACCCGCTCCATCTTCAGATCGCCGGGGGTTTCTTCGGGTTCCTGCCAGGCCTCATATTCCGCGCGGACCTGACGGACCAGATCGACGCGGTCTGCCTGCGCATCCTGCGCGGCGTCACGCAGTTGCAGCGCCACAGCATTCGGGCGTGCGCAAACCGCCAGTTCCGGGCGATAGACGCGGCCCAGCTCATCCGGGTCGGGATAGATATGGATGAGCGACTGCGTAGGCTGGGGCACCGAAACCAGTTTATAGCCGCTGGTCGTCATCTCGCCCAGCCGGGGGCCCAGTACGCACAGCACATCGGCGTTGCGCACCCTTTCGGCCAGTTTGGGATTGATCCCGATGCCGACGTCACCGGCATAGTTCGGGTGATCGTTTGACATGAAATCCTGGCAGCGGAAGGACGCGGCCACGGGGATCTGCGCAATCCGGGCAAATTCGGCAATGGCCTGTGCGGCCTCGCCCGTCCAGCCGCCACCACCGATCAGAACCAGCGGCCGCTCTGCCGCTTTCAGGCGCGCGGTGATCTGCGCGATATCGTCCGATGAAGCCTGACCTGAGGCCAATGTCGCCCTTCCCACCGGCATGGCCACACCGCGTCCAGACAGCATGTCTTCCGGCAAAGCCAGCACGACGGGACCGGGCCGCCCGTTCTGGGCGACGTGAAAAGCGTGGCTGACATATTCCGGGATCCGGTCCAGGCGGTCGATTTCAGCCACCCATTTGGCAAGGGGGCCGTACATCGCGCGGTAATCGACCTCCTGAAAGGCTTCGCGATCCTTCTGGTCGCTGGCTACCTGACCGATGAACAGGATCATCGGCGTGCTGTCCTGAAACGCCACATGCACGCCCGAGGCCGCGTTGGTCGCGCCCGGCCCGCGGGTGACAAAGGCCACGCCGGGCCGGCCTGTCAGCTTGCCATGCGCCTCGGCCATCATAGACGCGCCGCCTTCCTGCCGGGCCACCACGGTGTCGATGCCCGATTGATACAGTCCATCCAGCGCTGAAAGAAAGCTTTCGCCCGGCACGCAGAACACCCGGTTCACCCCTTGCGCCTTCAGCGCATCGACAAGGATCTGGCCGCCATGTGTTTCGGGTTTGTCCATCTGATGTGCTTCCTTTTGGTCGGATCAGTCGTTGTGCTTGATCTAACGGGAAGCGGGCTTAGGTGCTAGGGCCTGCGCGCAAGCAACCGTTGGGAGGGCGCAATGAAGCTGGATCTGAACTGGGAATTCGTGGCCGACACGGTGATGGGCGGAGTATCCACCGGACATGTGACGTGGGACGACGCTCATCAGGTTGCGCGCCTGACCGGAGAGGTGTCTCTTGAAAATGACGGCGGCTTTGTCCAGATGGCGGCTGACCTGAGCCCAGAACGCGGTCTGTTTGACGCCAGCGGCTTCGACGGGATCGCGCTTGAGCTGCGCGGTAACGGAGAGGTTTATGACCTGCGTCTGCGCACCGATGCACTGTCGCGGCCATGGCAATCGTTCCGAACTGAAGTCACGGCGCCAGAAACCTGGGCCTGCCTGCACATCCCGTTTGACCGGTTTGAACCGCACCGAACTGACGCCGCTTTTGATCCTGCGCGCCTCAGACGGGTGGGGATACTGGCCATTGGGCGCGTGTTCACCGCCGATGTGTCGGTGAGGTCTTTCGGGTTCTATGCTAAGGAAGGCTGACCTATCAGCCCTCGAACATCTCAAGCTTCAGCTTGGGCATCGACCCCATCCAGATCGCCCGGTCGCGATGGTCTTTCAACTCATTCCCGGTTTCCGGGTGGATGAAGACGGTCAACCCGTCCCGGTTCAGCGCCAGCCAGGGCACGATGTGCTGAAACTGGTCCGGTGCAAAAGCCAGCTGGCATGACCACATCGGATGCGGCCCGACGCAGCGTTCATGCACGCGCCCCATATCGGCCTTGAAGGTACGGGCGACCGTCTCGCACAGGCTGCGGGCCTGATCGACGGTGTTCTCATCGAAGTAGACATGCGCATGATAGCTGTGGATCTGGTCCATGATGGTATTCCTTCCGTTCCCAGCATCACGCTAGACCCCAAAACGCCGGCACGCCATGCACATGGGCGAACAGGAACTGTGCGCGGCTCAGCGGTGATGCATGATCCGGCCGATCGTGTTCATCAGAACCTGCGCTGCCAGGATCGAAGTGCTGCCGGTCGGGTCGTAATCCGGCGCAACCTCGACCAGGTCGAGCCCCACGATATCCCCGCGCTGGGCGATGCCGTCGATGAGCTCCAGCACTTCGTAATACAGAAACCCGCCATGGCTGGGCGTGCCGGTGCCCGGTGCGATGGAGGGATCGAAAGCATCAATGTCGATGGTCAGGTAATACCGCTGCCCGGCGGGAATGCGGCGCAGCATCGCCTCGGTTCCCATGGTGCGGACATGGCGCACCGACTGGATGTCCGACCCCATCCTGCGCGCGTCGTCATAGCCTTCCCTGGCCGTGGACGACACATTTCGGATCCCGATTTGCGTCAGCCCGGTGACATAAGGTTTCTCTGCCGCGCGCCGCATCGGGTTGCCGTGGCCAAAGCGCACACCGTGGCGTTCGTCGACGAAATCCAGATGGGCGTCAATCTGGATCACGTGGATCGGATCCTGATCGTCAAAGGCATTTATGCAGGGAATATTGATGGAATGATCGCCGCCAATCACCACGGGCATCGCGTTCGCGGCAAGGATCTTGCGCACGCCTGTTTCGATATTGGCGTGGCTGCGCATCGTATCGGTATGGATGATATCCGCGTCACCAATATCGACAATGCTGACCTTGGCGGGATCCAGATAGGTGACATCATCCTCGAAATCATAGGCACCGGCATGACCAAAGGAAAACAACGTTGAGGCCTCGCGCACCGCGCGCGGCCCCATGCGCGCGCCCGATCGCCATTGTGTACCGCCATCAAATGGCGCGCCCATTACGGCGACATCGGCGTCTATTGCGTTCCAATCGTCCACATAAGGGTATTTGCCAAAGGTGCAGATCCCCACGAAGGGCAGGTTCAGCCGCCCGCCCTCATATCCATGCCCTGCCATTGTCTATGCCACCGCCAAGAAAATCATGTTCGCCGTGCCCCAAAGGGTCATCTGGTAATGGGTATTCTGCCCGCCTTCGTGGCAAAACCAATAACAAAAGTAATTGCCGATGATCAGAAAGCCGGCCCATACGGCGGTGAAAAGCATTGCTCCGATCAGGGCAAGGCTGCGCCCCATTTCGACACTGCCGGTCCCTGCCAGCGCCATGAGAAGCGCCACAACACCGGCGATCAGCATGATGGTCGCGATCAGCTCGGCCAGCACGACGACCCGAAAGGCCAGCCTTTGCAGGTTTCGGTTGGTCACAGCGCGATGAGCCACGCGGGAGAATTCGGCCGGGTATTCAAGCTGCATCCGCTCCATCGACATGACCTGCGCGGTGTAGAGCGCGTTGTTCTCGGGATAGCGGATGTTGTCGTAAAGGCCTGTGGCCAGCCAGGCGGCGATCGCAGCGACAGAAACGGTTTGGGCGATCAGAACAACGGTTTCGAACATAAAAACAACTTTGCGTCAGACAGAAAAAGGGCCGCTGTTTCCAGCGGCCCCTGTGGTGTCTTGGATCAGGTCCAGGCCAGTTCGGCCGGCCGGATCTCGAACGAGATGTGGTGACCACCACCGACAAGGTTGTCCTTGGTGTGGTTGTAAAGCGACCGCCAGTAAGGCTGGATCGTCACACCATCATCCTGCAGGATCTTTTCGCCCACGGCCATCAGCTCGCGGCGTTTGTCCACATCGGCCACAGCCAGCGCCTGCTCAAGCACGGCGTCGAAATCGGGGTTGGAATAGCCGAATTCGTTCCACGCCTCGCCCGTGCGATAGGCCAGCGCCCAGATCTGAACGCCCAGCGGGCGGTGGTTCCAGTTGGTCGAGCTGAAGGGGTACTTGGCCCAATCGTTCCAGAAGGTCGAGCCAGGCAGAACTGTCCGTGTCACGTTGAAGCCTGCGTCGCGCAGCTGGGCCGCCACCGCGTCGGTGGTGTCCTTGCGCCAGGCATCGTCGATCGACAGCAGCTCGAATTCGAAATCGGCCATGCCGGCTTCTTCCAGCAGCGCCTTGGCGGCTGCGGGATCATGCTCCAGCGGGGGCAGTTCGGCATACTCGGGGTGCACCGGCGCGACATGGTGGTTTTCGGCAGTGATGCCGCGACCGCCATAGCCCAGTTCAAGCAGCACTTCGTTGTCGACCGCCAGCTGGATCGCCTTGCGGACGCGCGCGTCGGCATAAGGCTTCATGCCGTTCACTTCGGCCAGCTGGTTTGGACGGATCACGATGGTGGCTGCCGTCACGATCTCGTGCTGGGTCCAGCCATCCTGTGCGCCCATGATGTCGATGAAATCGCCATCGACGGAATAAAGCATGTCGACCTCGTCAGCCTCAGCCGCGGCAACCCAGGCCGACGGATCGGTGCCGAAGTCGATGAACTCGATCCGGTCCAGATAGGCGCCATTGCCTGCGTTCCACCAGGTGTGGCCTTCGTTGCGCACCAGAACGCCGCGCACGCCAACCTCCAGCGACTCCGGCAGGTAGGGGCCGGTGCCGATCGGGTTGTCTAGCATCGTGTCGGGGTCGAACGAGCTGTGAACGATCGCCGCCGGATAATCCGCCATGCCGGGGATCAGCGAGATGTCTGGCTTGGGCAGCATCAGCTTCACGGTGTGGCTGTCGACCACCTGGATCGCGCCGTCGATCGCCTTGCCGGTGTTTTCGTCGATCAGCGTTGCCATCCGGCCCGCCATCGAGTTGCCCTCGACATCCTTTTCGCACCAGCCGGCAATGTTGCGTGCAACATCCTCGGCGGTGAAGTCGTCGCCGTTGTTCCACTTCACGCCCTGACGGACTTTCAGCGTGTATTCGGTCGCGTTGTCGTTGATCTCCCAGCTTTCCAGAAGCGAGGGCTGGAAGGTGCCGTCATTTTCATAGCTGACCAGATATTCCAGCCAGCCGCGGCTGAAGTTCGCGATCTGCGACCAGTCATAGGTGCGCGGGTCTTTCAGCGCGCGCACTTCCTGCTGGATGCGCACGGTGCCGCCCATCTTGTGCGCCGCCGCTTTTGCGGGCGCCGCCATGCCGATCATCGAATAGGCCGTTGCCGCCGTCGCGCCGAAGGCGCTGGCCAGGGCCAGGAACTCCCGGCGGTTGACCGGGTCATTGCCGACCTTTGCGGCGCTGTCGACGATCTCTTTCGGCAGGGGTTTGCCGGTGCGTGTGGTAAAGGTCATTGTCTTCCTCTCTGTTGGATATGTGGCGGGCTGAACGCCCGGCTTCTTATGGTGTGTTATCGTTTTTCACCGATCACGGCGCAGGCCATGTTCAGGCGCTGAGAACTCCCCCATTCGCATGCTATCCAGCCCGTCTGACGATAGTGCAGTCACGCATAAGCTGGTCAGCTTCCGGGGTTCATCGTAATTCCAAGGGGTTGCACGATGCAAGACGGCGCGTTGGTCCCATAGTAGCACGTCACCGACATTCCATGTGTGAGAAAAGACATATTCGTCCTGAGGGAGCGTATACTGCTTGGACAGATCGCGTTTCGCGGGGCAGGAGATGTCTTCGATGCGGGCCAGGCCAAAGCCGTCGACCTCGGCGCTGAAACGTGGATGAATGGAGCGGATGGTGATCGTCATGGCCGGGATGCCTTACCATCCGATTGAGTATCAAGTCTGAGGACGCGATAGTTCATAATGGTCTGACGTCTTGGACGGAACCGTCCGGCGTCCTGCCCCGTAGCTGGACTCTTGCTTTTGCCGGCGGCTCATCAAAACCACACACGGTGTCATCACGTTTCCCGTCGGGAAGCGGTCATTGCATGGTCTTGAGAAATCAATCTGCGCCAGAGATTTGCCCGAACCCTTCCAATGATTGGCGATTGGGGCAAGACTGCGCCCAGTCCAAAATCCGGAGCCTTCCCAATGCAGCCCTTGAACCCTCCCAGCATCGCCGCACCTTTCGCTCGTTATTCCCACGGGGTGGAGGTGCCCCAGGGCGCGCGCTGGGTGCGCACATCGGGTCAGCTGGGTCTAGCCGTGGACGGGACGGTGCCGGATGATCCTTTTGATCAGGCGCAGATCTGCTTTGGCAATATCATGGCCATACTGGCAGAGGCCGGGATGGGCGCTGCGGATGTGGTGCATGTGTCGGCCTATGTCACCGACCGCGCGCATATGCAGGGATATATGCGTGCACGTGATGCGTTTCTGGCTGAGGTGCCGGATGATCGGCTGCCCTCGTCCACGCTGGTGATCGTGTCGGGCTTTACCCGCCCCGAGTTCAAGGTCGAGGTGGAGGTCTGGGCCGCTGCCAAATAGCGCGCCTGCGGCGCATTCTTTTTGTGATGCTGGGGGCTCTGCCCCCAGACCCCCGCCGGTATTTGGAAAGAGAAGAAGATCAGGGCTGGTGCTGATCCGGGTGTGCCGCCTGGAAGGCCGGGTGCGCCTCGCAGGCGGTGACGGCGGCCATGGTATGCGGAAGATCTGCGATTTCCGCGCCCCAGCGGCGGGCGTTATAGACTTGGGGCATGAGGCAGATATCGACGAGGCTTGGCGCATCCCCACATGCAAAAGGCGTTTGGGCATAGGCGCTGAGCAGGTCTTCGAAAGCCACCATGCCGGGGCGGATGAACCGGCGCATCCATTCTGCGCGCACCTCTTCCCGCCCGGTGATTTCAACCGCATAGGCTGCGACCTGCAGATTGCAGACAGGGTGGATATCGACCGCGATGGAATGGGCCAGCGCCTGCATTTTCGCGCGTGCGGCGGGGTCTTTGGGCAGAAGACCCAGATCGCGGGTCTGGTCGAGATAATCGAGGATCGCCAGCGATTGGGTCAGGCGCAACCCGTCGATATCCAGAACGGGGACAAAGCCTTGCGGGTTGCGCGCCAGATGTTCCGGCGTCTTGTGCTGTTTCGTGGGCAGATCGACGGGGATTTGTGTGTAGGTCAGGCCCGCGAGGTTCAGTGCGATGCGGAGCCGGTAGCTGGCCGAAGAGCGCCAGAAATCATAAAGCGTGATCTCAGACATGCGCATAGCCTCGTGCGGTGTCGATCAGGTCTTTCAGGATGCCGGGATCGCCGATCTGGTTGGCCATAATCAGCACCAGCCGCGCGTTGAGCGCGTGGCTTTCGGCCTCGGTCAGGCCGTCATGGGCGTCCATCAGCTGGTTATAGAAATCGTCCTGATTGGGGCTGAGGCGGTCGGGGTAGATGGTCATGCGGCATCCTCTGAGCTTTGAGCCATGGCGCGGTCCATGGCGTTTTGCACCTCGGCCTGGCTGGGTTTCTTGAAGACTGCGCAGACATGGCCATCGGGGCGGAAGAGATAGGCGATATCAGCGCCATAGCGGCGCATCGCGTGGTTAGCCTTGGCGGTGAAGCAGGGATAATCGGCACGCTGGTTGATGCCGATGCGTTTCAGGCCCGCAATCTGGGGCAGAGTTACATCGCCGAAGCCCACCAGGGTGAACTGGCCCTGCACCTCTTCGATCAGCCAGGTGTCGCCATCGGGACCCGACAGGGGTGCGTCGACCGCTGGCCGGCCCGGCGCGATTTGCGCGGTGCCTGGGGTTTGCAGATCGAACCCTTCCAGCGAACAGGGCACGGACAGCCTGCCGGAATTCAGCAGCTTCTGTGCAAAGGGCTGGTCATGGGCAAGGCGCAGCGCCTCGGAGCGGAATAGTGCCTCGATCGGGGTTTTCGGGGTCATGAAGTTGGTGGCGCGGGAGGAATTCAGGATGTTCTCTGCCGAGCCGTGGCTGCGTTCGTCGTGATAGGTGCCGATCAGCCCTTCATCCGCTTCGCCCTGCAGAACTGCAGCCAGTTTCCAGCCCAGATTGTCCACATCCTGAATGCCGCCATTGCCGCCGCGCGCCCCGAATGGAGAGACCACATGGGCACTGTCACCCACAAAGATCACGCGGCCATGCACGAATTGATCGAGCTTGATGCAGCGGAATTTGTAGACGCTCATCCAGTCCAGGCGGAAGGGCTTGTCGCCGACGATGGCCTTGATCCGCGGCAGGACCTTTTCTTCGGTGGCTTCCTCCTTGGCGTCGGCATCCACGTCCAGCTGCAAATCGATGCGGTAGATATTGTCGGGCTGCATATGCAGAAGCGCCGATTTGCCCGGGTGGAAGGGCGGGTCGAACCAGAACCAGCGTTCCGGCACAGCCTCATCTCCGAAGGGGCTGTCTTCCATCTCGATATCGGCGATGAGGAATTGTTCCTGGAAGGTCTGACCTTCGAAACTCAGCCCCATGCGTTCGCGCGTGGCCGATCCGGCACCGTCGCAGGCGATGTACCAGTCAGCTTCAAGCGTGTATTCCCCATCGGGCGTGTCGACTGTCAGCAGGACGTGATCGCCTTTGTCCTCATGTGCGATCACGTTGTTCTTGAAGCGCAGGTCGATTATGTCGGGGAAGTCGCGGGCGCGGTCGATCAGGTATTCTTCGACATAATATTGCTGCAGGTTGATGAAGGCGGGGTATTTGTGTCCGTCTTCCGGGAGCAGGTCGAAAGCATAGACCTCGTCATGTCCGTGAAACTGGCGGCCGATCTTCCAGGTGACGCCTTTTTCCAGCATCCGTTCGCCCACGCCGAGGCGATCAAAGATTTCCAGCGTCCGCTTGGCCCAGCAGATCGCCCGGGAACCGACAGAGACCACGTTGTTGTCATCCATCACAACCGATTTCACACCGCGCTGGGCCAAGTCGATTGCCATGGCCAGACCGATCGGCCCCGCGCCGATGATGGCCACGGGGTGGCGCGGTTCGGCTTCGGTCAGGCCCTTTGGCGGGACATAGGGGTAGGGGGCGTAGTCATAGGCCATCGGAATACTCTTTCCTGATCAGTTTGCGGATCGTCCAGATCGCGGTGCCGCCGAAAAAGACGGTGGAAATGCCGAGGATCTCGAACATCGCGGGGCCGACGGGCATGCCGCGATAAAGGATCGCCCCCACCATCATCGCCAGCCCCGCGATGGAGAAGGCGAGGCGGAATTTCAGATCGGCTTTGGTGGGGGCGTGTTTCATGGTGCTCCGGGGTGGCGGGACAAGTCCCGCCCTACGCTTGCAGGGCCTCCCACATGTCCAGATCGCGCTGGGCGGTCCAGATGCGGGGGGTGTCGATGCCGCGCGCTTCGTCATAGGCGCGGGCGACGTTGAAGGGCAGGCAGTGTTCATAGATCGCATAATCGGCGAATTTCGGGTCGCATTCGGCGCGCACAGCTTCCCATGCCTCTTTCAGCGTACCATTGCGGGCGGCGACGCGGGCGGCGGGGCGGAAGGTGCTTTCAACGAAATCGCGGGTGTTTTCGATGGCCTTGTTGACCATCTCTTGACCCACAAGGGCGTCGCCGCGGCCGGGTGCGATGGCGTCGACCTCGAACGCCTTGATTTCGTCCAGCGTGTCGCCCCAGTCCGAGAAATGCCCATCCCCGCAATAGCAGGCCGAGTGGTATTCGACGATGTCGCCGGTGAACATCACGTTCTGATCGGGTACATGGATCACGATGTCGCCTGCTGTATGGGCGCGGCCGAGATGCATCAGATCGACCCGGCGGTTGCCGAGGTAAACCGTCATCGTGTCGCTGAAGGTCGTTGTTGGCCAGGTCAGGCCGGGGATGCTTTCGTGGCCTTGGAACAGGCGCGGGAAGCGTTGGAACTCGCTGTCCCAGTCCTCTTGCCCGCGCTCCACGACCATGGCGCGGGCCATGTCCGACATGATGATCTGCTGTGCGCCGAAGGCCGATGCGCCCAGAACGCGCACCGCGTGGTAATGGGTCAGCGCCACATGGGTGATCGGCTTGTCGGTGACCTGCCGGACGCAGTCGATGACCTTTTGCGCAAGCCGCGGGGTGGCCTGGGCCTCGACGATCATGACGCTGTCATCGCCGATGATCACGCCTGAATTGGGATCCCCTTCGGCAGTGAAGGCGTAAAGCCCCTCGCCCACTTCGGTGAAGGAGATGGTCTTTTCGGTCATGTCGCCTTGGGAGGCGAAGGCTTTGGCCATGGTTTTTGTCCTTTGATCTTGCGCCTTTTGGCGGGCGTCGGATGCCGTGTTTGGAAAGAGAAGAAGGGCCTAACGAGCGTAAGGATCCTCGAGCGCGGGCAGAACGGTTCCGGTGCAGGTGCCAAAGCCGATGGTGTATCCGTCGCCTTCGCAATGGCCCTTGAGGGTGAGCGTGTCGCCGTCTTCGATAAAGCTGCGCTCCTCTCCGGTGTCCAGCGTTAGCGGTTCCTTCCCGCCCCAGCTGAGTTCCAGGAGCGAGCCGCGTTCAGGCTTGGTCGCGCCTGAGATGGTGCCGGAGCCCAGAAGGTCGCCTGTGCGCATCGGGCAACCCGATGTGGAATGATGCGCCAGTTGCTGAGCCGAGGAATAATACATCTCGCGGTAATTGGTGCGCGCGATGGTGGTTGCCGGTTGGCCTGCGGGCGCCATGTCCACCGCCAGCTTGATGTCATAGAGCATCGGCCCAGTGTCTTTGAGGTGATCCAGCAGTTCGTATTCCCGCTCGGGCGTGTCGACGCGGAAGGGCTCAAGCGCGGCCTTGGTCACGATCCAGGGGGAGATCGAGGTCGCGGTGGCTTTGGCCTGGAACGGTCCAAGCGGCTGGTATTCCCAGGCCTGGATGTCGCGGGCCGACCAGTCGTTCAGAAGGACATAGCCGAAAATCATCTCGTCCGCCTCGTCGACCGTGACGGGGCCGTTCGACGGGGTGCCAACGATCGCGCCCATCTCAAGTTCGATGTCGAAGCGGCGGCAGGGCAGGAAGGCCGGCGTGTCGTGATCGGGGCTTTTCAGCTGGCCCCAAGGCCGGCGGATATCGGTGCCGGAGACCACGACGGATGACGCGCGACCGTTATAGCCGATGGGGATGTGCAGCCAGTTCGGCGGCAGCGCGTTTTCCGCCCCGCGGAACATGGTGCCCACATTGGTGGCGTGGTGACGACCGGCGTAGAAGTCGGTGTATTCGGCCACGCGGAAGGGCATGTGCATCGTGGCCTCGGCCATCGGCACGGAATAGGTGGTGAGCTGGTCCTGGATCTCGTCGGAGGCATCTTCGGCCAGCAACTCTTGCAGTTTTGTACGGTAGTCGGCCCAGACCTTGGGGCCCAGCTCCATGAAGTCGTTCCAGTAAGGCGCGTCCAGCACATCGGCATCCGGATCGGCCCGCAGGATGCCTGCGGCCTCTAGCCCGGTAGCGTCGATGATGCGGTCGCCGATGGCGATGCCGCAGCGCAGATCGCCGTCATCCACAGAGAAAACGCCGTAAGGCAGGTTGTTCAGCGGAAAGGGGTTTTTGGCGTCATTGGCGCTCTCCACCCAGCTTTTCAGAAGTGGCATGTATCCTCCCAAGGGTTGCCGCCGGGCGGAAGATTTTTCGAAAAATCTTCCGCGCCGAACCAGCGGAACTTATTTCTTGCCCGGCGTGCCGTCGAACTTCTTGTCGATATCGGCCCAGCAGTCGATGTAGTCGTCCTGCAGCGGTGCCTCATTCGCGGCAAAGGCGGTGAGGTGCTGCGGGAAGCGTGTTTCGAACATGAAGGACATAGTGTTGTCCAGCTTTTCGGGCTTGAGATCCGCGTTGGAAGCGCCTTCGAAGGCGTTTTTGTCCGGCCCGTGGGGCAGCATCATGTTATGCAGGCTCATTCCGCCGGGCACAAAGCCTTGGGGCTTGGCGTCATACTGGCCATAGATGTTGCCCATCAGCTCGGACATGATGTTCTTGTGATACCAGGGCGGGCGGAACGTATCCTCCATCACCATCCACCGTTCGCGGAACAGCACGAAGTCGATATTTGCCGTACCCGGCACGCCAGAGGGTGCCGTCAGGACGGTGAAAATTGATGGATCAGGGTGGTCGAACAGGATCGAACCCACCGGGCAATAGGTGCGCAGGTCGTATTTGACGGGTGCGTAATTGCCGTGCCAGGCGACCACGTCCAGGGGCGAGTGGCCGATATGGGTTTTGTGGAACTGGCCGCACCATTTGACCACCATGGTCGAGGGCGTTTCGCGATCCTCAAACGCGGCGACAGGTGTCTTGAAATCGCGGCGGTTGGCCATGCAGTTCGCACCGATCGGGCCGCGGCCGGGGAGTTCGAATTTCTGGCCGTAGTTTTCGCAGACAAAACCACGCGCGGGGCCTTCTAGAACCTCGACACGGTAGACGAGGCCGCGCGGGATGATCGCGATTTCCTTGGGCTCAAGATCGATGATTCCAAGCTCGGTTGCAAAGCGCAGGCGGCCTTCCTGGGGGACGATCAGCAGTTCGGAATCGGCGGAGAAGAAGTATTCATCCTCCATCGACGCGGTCGCCAGATAGATATGGCTGGCCATGCCCACTTGCGTGTTCACGTCGCCGGCGGTGGTCATGGTGCGCATGCCCGTGAGCCATGTCAGCGGTGCGTCCGTATGGGGCACGGGATCCCAGCGGTATTGACCCAGAGAGATCACATCCGGGTCCACGTTGGGTGCGGATTTCCAGTAAGGAAGATCAATCTTTTCAAAGCGATGGGTGTGTTTCACCGAGGGACGGATGCGATAGCACCAGGTGCGTTCGTTCTGGTGGCTGGGCGCGGTAAAGGCGGTGCCGGACAGCTGCTCTCCATAAAGGCCATAGTTGCACTTCTGGGGCGAGTTCATGCCCTGGGGCAAGGCACCGGGGAGGGCCTCGGTCTCAAAATCATTGCCGAAGCCGGGCATATAGCCTTCGGTCGTCCCGGTGGGCGATGCGGCCTGGGTGAATGTGTGCGGATGGGTCGGGCGGTTCATGTCGATTCCTCCAAAACTGGTTGCGTTGGTAATAGTTGATTTTGTAACTAACAAGCGGGAGGCGCCCGATATGAGCGAAAAAGATGACTTCGATCTGCGGATTTTTCTGCCCTATCTGCTGAACCAGGCAGCGGAGGAGGCGTCGCTGAGTTTTCAGCAGGTTTACAAAAGCCGTTATGGCATGTTGCGCACGGAATGGCGGGTGCTGTTTCACCTTGGAATCTATGGGGAATTGACCGCCAAGGAAATCGGGACGCGGGCCAAGATGCACAAGACCAAGATCAGCCGCGCGGTGCAGAAGCTGGCCGAGCGGCGGTTCCTGATGCGGGTGCGCGATGCGACGGACCGGCGGTCGGAGAAGCTGTCGCTGACGCCGCAGGGGCGCGCGGCATACGAAGATCTGAGGACGGTCGCTGCGCGCCATGATGCGGCGCTGACCGGGCGGTTCAGCGCGGCGGATGTTGAGCGGCTTCGCGAGATGCTGGTCGCCCTTGCGGAACCGTCACAGGCGTCAAAAGGTTAACGTCCTTGTTTTGCTGGGTTTTGCGGTATGATTTGTGTGCACAACCCATACACCGGCGCGTCATACCGCGGCGGTTGCGGTCAAAGCTTACCACGCCGTGCGGTAGGGGTCAGAAATCGACTTCGACCCCCGGCAGTCTGAGACCTTTCATCATGTCGCGCAACTCCTGCCGCGCGGCCACGTTCGAGATGTTCATCTGCTTGACGCCGATATCGCGCAGATCAAGCAGGGTCAGGCCACGCGGGAACAATTCGCGGAAAATCACGCGTTCGGAAAAGCCCGGCACCACGCGGAAGCCGATGCGGGTCGACAGCATGTTGATGGCGCGTTCCATCTTTTCCTTGTTTACCATTCGCTGGGTTCCAAGGCGGTTGCGGATCACGATCCAGTCGATGGGTTTCAGCCCGGCCTGCGCGCGCAGCTGGCGCGCATTCCAGACCATTTCGGAATAGACCGAGGGGCCGAGGATCTTCTCCCCGCGTGAATCGATGCGCGCCAGCAGATCGAAGTCAATGAAGCTGTCGTTCAGCGGCGTGATCAACGTGTCGGCCAGCGAATGGGCCACCTGGCTGAGCCGGGTGTGGGAGCCGGGGCAGTCGATCAGGATGAAATCGCTGTCAGGTTCCAGCCGGGCAATGGCGGCCGACAGGCGATGGTCATAGATGTTCTCACCGGGTTTCAGGCTGGCCGCATCAATCTCGGGCAGGTCGTGGAATTCCAGGCGGGGCAGATCAAGGCCGGATTTCTGGATGAAGCTGCGCCGGTTTTCGATATAGCGGCTGAGCGTGCGTTGCCGCAGGTCCAGATCCAGACAGCTGACCTTGTGGCCCAACCGCGCCAGCGCTGTGGCCACGTGCATCGACACGGTCGATTTGCCCGCGCCGCCCTTTTCATTCCCAACAACGATGATATGCGCCATGCCCGATCCCTTTTGACCGCCTCTTGAGGGGCGGTGACTGAGGTTGCGCACACTATATGTTGTGTCGCCCGGCATGGGAAGCGGTGTTAGGCGTTTGGCTTGGCTTTGTGGTGGTTAGAGGCGCCGGGGAGTTGGAGCGTAAGGTCTGCTTGGCGGCACGAAGCTGCCATCGGCAGCGGAGTGCCGACTGAACCACTGCTTTTCGGACATAGCTGCCCTTCAAAAAAGGACGGACTTGCGCGTATCCTAAGCTCAAGAGGAAGTTTAGCATCGTCATGCGCATCGCAACGTTCAATCTGCAGAATCTTAGGCTGCGCAAGCGGCAGGATCAGCTCGTTTTGGATGGTGCTGTTGATCATGATCTTGATGACCGCCCACGATCAATTGAGCAGGATATCTTAGATCGGGAACTGACCGCCAAAGTGATTGCCGGGGTTCAAGCCGACATCGTCGCGCTGCAAGAGGTTTTTGACGAGATTACGCTTGATTTCTTTTGTGACCG
This sequence comes from Aestuariivita boseongensis, assembly GCF_001262635.1. Taxonomy (GTDB): domain Bacteria; phylum Pseudomonadota; class Alphaproteobacteria; order Rhodobacterales; family Rhodobacteraceae; genus Aestuariivita; species Aestuariivita boseongensis. Next base: position 67,861 of record NZ_JXYH01000008.1, on the reverse strand, counting down.
CTTTCTTGTTCCAGCCGGAGCGCCAGATTACCCGACTCGCATATGTCTGCCCGGGAATGACGGGCGTGGTCTCGACGTGGCGGTGCTTGCCACAATCAAACCTCTGAGCGTCAAGAGCCACGCGCATCTCACCGGAGCAGACTTCGGTCTTGATGAGTTGCCCGATGACCTTCGAGATCACCCGCTGTTCCGACGCGATTGTCTTCAAGTGGACTTCGAGACTTTCACGCTTTTTGTGTGTCACTTCAAAGCACCCTACCCAGACGCCGAAAAGGCATACCTGATAAGGCAGGCAGAAGCACAGGCTGTACGCAAAATTGTCGAGGCACGCTTTCCTGAACCTGAAAAAGCGCGATGGATCATACTTGGAGACTTCAATGAACCTGAAATGACCACCGTGGATCAACCGTCCGCGCTTGCGCAATTGCGGCAAGGGTTTGCGGTTGGACTATTGGACCGCATGAAGCCAGGAAGTGACTGGACTTTTGAAGTGCCGGATACGCATGTTCGGTCGCGGCCAGACAGGATTTTGGTGTCGCCAAAACTTGCAATGGAGTACTCAGAAGCCATGCCGCAGATTGTGCGAACCGGGATGAGCCGTTCACTTTCAGATACGACCGAAGCCGGCTACGCAGTGCAATCGAATAGCCACGCTAGCGATCACGCTCTCGTCTACGTGGTCTTACCAGGCCTCTAGCCTGGCCAGCTAATGCACTACATTCGCATAACGGATGTGGGCTCAACCCGACCTTCGCGGCAAGCATCACCGAAGTGCGGTTCGCGCGCCAGACCGATCGCATCTCGCAAAAGAAAAACGCCGCGCTAAAAGGCGCGGCGTTTTCAATTGGTACCGAAAGGGTGGGTTTAGAAGCCCAGGCCTTCGTATTTCTTCTTGAACTTCGACACGCGGCCGCCGGTGTCCATCAGGCGGGACGAACCGCCGGTCCAGGCCGGGTGAACCGAGGGGTCGATGTCCAGCGACAGCTGGTCGCCTTCGGAACCCCAGGTGGATTTCATCTGAACCACGGTGCCGTCGGTCATCTTGACGTCGATCAGGTGGTAATCGGGATGGATGTCTTTTTTCATCGCTCAGATCCTTACGCGTCAGCGCCCGAAAGCGGCTTGTAGTTGCTGTCTTCTGCGATCCGGGCCGATTTGCCGCGACGCGAGCGCAGGTAGTAAAGTTTCGCGCGGCGCACACGGCCACGGCGGACAACTTCGATGCTGTCGATATTGGTCGAGTAGAGCGGGAACACACGTTCCACGCCTTCACCGAAGGAAATTTTGCGCACGGTGAACGAACCGGCAATGCCCTTGCCGTTGTTGCGCGCGATGCAGACGCCTTCGTAATTCTGGACGCGCGAGCGCGTGCCTTCGGTCACTTTATAGCCGACGCGGACAGTGTCGCCGGGCTTGAAGTCGGGGATGGTCTTCCCCAGTTCGGCGATTTGTTCCGCCTCGAGTTGTGCGATCAGGTCCATCTGATCATCTCCTATATGGCTCGTGGTTGGTCCACGAAGATTTGCGCGCCTCAGAGCTCTGTGCCTTCACCGGGTCCGGGCCAGTGCCCGCCCGCCAGAGATGCGGTCAACATTCCTTGTTCATTCCCCCTTGGTGGAAGCGGTTCAGAAGAATGAACCATATCCAAAGGGAACAGAGCCGCTACGGGAGCGACTCTGAACGTGGTGCGTATAGGCGGGTTGGGCGTATGGATCAAGGCCTAACTCGACCGAATTTGCCATGCCCCGTGGTTCACGCGAGCGGACCGGGGAGGCCCCGGATCAGGTCCGGGGCGCGCTTTGCGGCTACTCGGCCGCTTCGATCTTATCGTCGACCACGCTCAGCGTTGGTTCGGCGGGCGGGTTGGCCGAGGCGGGGCCCGCGTAGCCCTCCAGCACATGGCGGGCGAGGTCGGGGCGGTAGTAGTGGCCCGCCGGGTCGGCAAAGACTTTCGCACCTTCGATCATCATCAGGTCGATTTCGGCAATGGCCAGGCCATCGGTGTTTTCGTCAATCGGATCGGTCAGGCGGAAGCCGTCAGGGGCAAAGACTGCCGCCGCACCACCTCCGGGCTGGACCATGCCGCGCAGCTCTTCATTGCCCATGCAGATGTCATCGATGCTTTCCGGTGTGATGATCGAATTGGCGGCCAGAACGAAGCACCCGCCTTGCAGGGCATAGGACTGGCTTTCGTTGATATTGGCTTCGGCCGACAGGGCATAGGCGGGGCGGTGGCCCTTGAACATGGCGAAGGAGGGCCAGCAGGCCACGTGGATCTGTTCGCCCAACTGGTACATGCCCTGGCGGTTGATCGGCTGGATATTCTCCCAGCAGCAGAGGCCACCCAGCTTGCCGATGGGGGTATCGACGACCTTGATGTCGGTCACGGGGCCTTCGCCCCAGACGGTGCGTTCCATATGGGTGGGGCGCAGTTTGCGGCGGGTCATCAGCAGCTCTCCCCGATCGGAGATCAGGGCCTGGGAGCAATAGATCGACCCGCGGTCGCGTTCGGCAAAGCCCATCATCACATAGGTGTCGGCGCGTGCGGCGGCGTCCTGAATGGCCCGCATTTCCGGCCCGTCTACGGTGATCGCGCTCATGCGGTGGCGCATGACGATATCCATGGCGACCATCGGTGGCTGCAGCCAGATGGTGAAGGGATAGCCGGGCAGCCAGACCTCGCCAAACCCGATCAGCTTGACGTCTTTCCGGCCCGCTTCCTCGATCAGGGCAATGGTCTTGTCCAGCGTGCCCTGAGCATCCATCCAGACGGGGGCGGCCTGTACGGCGGCGACTTTGATGGTCATGTTGACGGTCCTCTCCTGTAAGATCGTGATGGCGGAGAGGGTAGGAAAACGTGAAAGCGCCGCGAAGTCCCCGAACGGGTACCCCTGTCAGCGCAGGGTCTGACGCCATGCGGCGGCCATCGCGGTGCGGTTGGCGGTGCCGAAATGGCGGTTGAGCGCCTTGAGATGTTTGCGCACCGCAGCCTCGCCCGTGCCAAGGGCGTCGGCGATGTCGCGGTTGGACAGCCCCTCGGCAGCCAGCCGCGCCACGTCGTTTTGCCGGTCGGTCAGATCCGGGTGGCGGTCGGGCAGGCGCAGAAGCCGGGTCGAGATGCGCGTGGCATGGGGCGACATGGTGCACACCCCTTCGAGTGAGAGGCGGCGGGCATTCTCGTCGGTCGTCGCGCCCAGATAGAGAATACCGGCCAGATCATCCTCGCGGTAAAGCGGCAGGGCGGCGAACCCGGTCAGCCCGAACCGGCCCGAGACACGCCGGTACAGTTCCGAGCGCGTCCAGCGATCGCCCAGCTGGGTGACGGTGGAACAGGGCGCGCCGGTGTCGCGCAGGTGGCGCAGGACCGGGTCGATGCGCATGCCCGTCACTTCATAGGCGCGGGAGAACGCCTCGGGCATGCCAAGTATGACGCCCTCAGCAGGGTTGCGGTTGTCGTCAAAGACATACAAGCCGATGCTGTCCATCTGGGACGCGCGCAGGGCCCGTTCGGCGACGAGGGCAAGATCCTTCTCACGCTGGGGGTTCCGCTGCAGCATTCCGAGACCGTATCACGGAATGGTCGCCGCTCAAAACGCCAATGCAGGCTGTGGCGGTCAATCGCCCTTGTTTTTATAGGCCTGCCAAAGATCCGGGCGGCGGGCCTTGGTGATTTCTTCCGATTGCTGCTGGCGCCATTCGGCGATTTTCTCGTGATGGCCCGACATCAGGATCTCGGGGATCGCGCGGCCCTGCCATTCGGCGGGGCGGGTATACTGCGGATGTTCCAGCAGGCCCGACGAAAAGCTTTCCTCCTGCGCCGAGGCGGCGTTTCCCAGAACGCCGGGGATCAAGCGCACAGTGGCGTCGATCAGGGCCTGCGCCGCGATTTCGCCGCCGGTCATGACGAAATCGCCCAGCGACACCTCCTGCACGCCGTAATGGTCGATCACCCGTTCATCGAGGCCTTCGAACCGGCCACAGATCAGGGTCACCCCGTCGCAGCGCGCGAGGTTTTGCATCATGGTTTGATCCATGCGCCGCCCGCGCGGGCTGAGATAGATCAGCGGGCGGTTGCCAGGCGCGCGGGCCTGCGCCTCGTCAATGGCGGGGCCCATCACATCGGCGCGCAGGACCATCCCCGCCCCGCCGCCTGCGGGCGTGTCATCGACATTGCGATGCTTGCCGATGCCGTGCTTGCGCAAATCGATCGTATCGAGCTGCCAAAGCCCGTCTTTCAACGCCTTGCCGGTGAGGCTGAGGCCCAGAGTGCCGGGGAACGCCTCGGGAAAGAGGGTGATCACCGTGGCCTTCCATACGCCATGCAGGTCCGGCGTACCGGTCATCAGCTCGCGCGGCTGCGCGCTGATGCGGATGGTCTTGCGCCCTTTGGCGCGGGAGGGGGTTGTGTCACTCATCACGGGCCTTTCGCCGCGGCCAGGATCTGTTCCTTGGCGGTTTTAAGGGCTGCCTTGTCCCGGATGGTGCGGTTGGCGTCAAGCAAGGCTGCCATGATATCCTGATCGGGCCTGCGGTTGGCCGGTTCGGGGCGGGTCATCTGATCGCGCACGTCCTGAGGTACCTCGCAGATATCCAGAAGCCGGGTGGCCGGGCCGAAGGTATCCCCGGTGGTTTCTTCCAGCCGGGAATGGACGACCTTGGCCGAGACGGCGGCGGCCACCTCGCTGACCACGCCTTCCAGATCGGCGGCGGCACGGTACTTCGTGGCAAATTCGTCAAGGCTCATCGTCATGGAGGAGGATTTGACATGCTCCGACCAGGCGCTTTGCAGCCAGTCATCGGGATTGCGGGTGGTGAAGAAAAACACCAGCACGGCATAGGGAAAGACCAGATGCGCGCCGGCGGCCATGTCCTGTGCCAGTTTGATCGCCGCGCGGTAATCCGGCACTTTGGGGCGGCCCGGCAGGTGGCCGGAGAGCTCTTCGGCCGACAGGCACAGCACGCGCCGCCGCATGGGGGGCTGTTCATAGAGAAACGAACCAAAGCGATTGTGGAACTTTGCGCGCGACAGCGCGTCGCCGTCGGTGGAAAACCCGCGTGCCGCCACAACCAGATCCTTCATGCCCGGACGCATGACCGAGCGCAGCACGGGTTTCAGAACCGGGCGGTTCAGCTTGAGGGTCTGTTGGATCGTGGTGGTGCCGGTCTTGTGAAACCCGGCATGGATGACAAGGCGGCGGGGCATCTTCAGAACAGCCCGTCGGGCGGGTCGGCTACGATGCGCCCTGCCTCGAGATCGACGGTGGGCACGATTTGCCGGGTAAAGGGCAGAAGGACCGTGGCAGGCAGGTTTGGGCCGTGAAGTTCCAGCAGATCACCCGCGCCGTGGTTCTGCACGGATTTCACGCGACCCAGTGTCGTGCCGCCGGTATCGACCACCTCAAGCCCGATCAGATCGGCATGGTAGAATTCGTCATCGGGCAGGGAAGGCAGCTGGTCGCGCCGCGCATAAAGCTGCAGACCCTTGATTGCATCGGCCTGTTCCTTGGTGGCAATGCCGCTGAGACGGCCTGCGAAACCGTTCTTGATGGGGCGCGTCAGGGTCAAGGTGAAGCTTTGACTGCCATCTTCAGAGCTGAGGGGATTGTAATCGGCAATATCCGAGGGCACTGCGCAAAAGCTTTTCAGGCGCACTTCGCCATGTACGCCAAAAGCGCCTCCGATGGCGCCCACGCAGATCAGGTCAGTGGAGGGCATGTTGTTGTCCGGTCCCCTCGTCGCATCGGCCGTTTTGCAGGAGCAGGTACCCATTCCCCTGCGAAATTCAAGACGCGCTGTCAAAATGAAAAGGGACAGCGCCGGGGCGCTGTCCCTGAAGCCGGGAACGAGGCGGGCTTATTCCGTGGTTTCTTCTGCGGCTGCTTCTTCTGCCGGTGCCTCGTCAGCGGGGGCTTCTTCGGCAGGAGCTGCGGCTGCTTCTGCAGCAGCGGCGGCCTTGGCGGCTTTTTCTTCGGCGCGGTCCTTGGCTTTCTTGCCGGGCTCGCCTTTTTGCGGGTTCGAACGCTCTTTCTTCTCGATGGTGCCTGCGGCTTCAAGGAAGCGCGAAACGCGGTCGGTGGGTTGTGCGCCCTGGTCCAGCCAGTACTGCACACGCTCCATATCCATTTTCACGCGCTCTTCGCTGTCTTTGGGCAGGAGCGGGTTATAGGTGCCCAGCTTTTCGATGAAGCGGCCATCGCGGGGCATACGGCTGTCTGCCGCAACGATGCGATAGAAGGGGCGTTTTTTCGACCCACCGCGGGCCAGTCGGATTTTCATAGCCATTGTTTGATCTCCTTTGAAATGGCGTGGGTTGCCGGGCTGAAGCCCGGCCTACGATTGGTGTTGTTCGTGGTGACGGATCACTTCGTCGATGACGAAGCGAAGGAACTTTTTGGCAAACTCAGGGTCCAGATTGGCCTTGGTCGCCAGGTCTTCGAGCCGCGCGATCTGTTGCGCTTCGCGCGCGGGATCGGACGGGGGAAGGTCGTGTTCGGCTTTGAGTTTGCCGACGGACTGGGTGTGCTTGAAGCGTTCGCCCAGCGTATAGATCAGGATCGCGTCCAGCCGGTCGATGCTTTCGCGGTGTTCGGCCAGAATTTGGGCTGCGCGAGTGGTTGTATCAGTCAAGAGCGTAGCCTTTCGGTTTGAAGAGCGGGTCGGCGTAATGGGCGATTTCCATGTCGATGCCATGGGCCAATTGCGTGCCATCCAGTTGCGCGGGCGAGGGGTGGCGGTAGACCACGTCATTGCCGTCGATAGAGGGGGCTTCCGCGTCTTTCTTTGCGCCCAGCCGTTCGGCCAGCCGGATGCTGTCGAGGTTCTTCGGGTCGATATAGCTGACCGCGCCCTCCCAGCCGTTCTGGTAGTAGTATTTGCGCGCCGCGTGGGTCGCTTCCAGCGCATAGCCTTTGCCTTGCGCGCCGGGCCAGATGACCCAGGCCAGTTCCGCCTCGGGCCATTTGGCGGGTTTCCAGCCGCCGGCCATGCCGTAGGTTTCGTCACTGTCCTTGTCGTGGATCATCCACATGCCAAAGCCGCGGATCGCCCAATGGCCGATTTCGGCGGCATAGAGCATCCAGGACTCATACGCGTTGAGCGGGCCGCCCATGAAGCGCGCACGGTAGCTGGTGAAGGTGGCTTTGAAATCCGGATAATCCTCGGGCTCGGGGCCGCGGAGGATCAGGCGACGGGTTTCCAAGGTAGGGATGGCGAGGGTGGTCATGCGTAGGCCTCGACCGAGCCGTCGCTGTCATCGAGATCGCCCGGGCCGGGATGGCGATAGACATTCATCGGGCCGAAACGTTCATGGGTGAAGGGCCCGTCAAGCCGGGCGCCGAGCTTGGTGGCGACAGCGGCGGAGGCGTCATTGCCGTCGGCCACCAGCGAAATTACCGTGTCCCAGCCCAGCGTGTCATAGGCATAGGCGCGTGCTGCGCGGCCTGCCTCGGAGGCATAGCCTTTGCGCGTATGTGCTTCGGCAATATCCCAGCCCAGTTCGTGTTCGGGGAAGCCCTCTGGATACCACAGGCCCGCGATGCCGATCCATTCATTGCTGTCTTTCAGCGCCACCGCCCAGCGGCCGAAGCCGCGCAGCGCCCAATGGCCCATCTCCTGTGCCATGCTGCGCCAGGCGAGTTCCCGGGTCAGCGGGCCGCCGACGAAGCGCGAATGGTCGCTGGCATAAAAAGCCGCGAAAGCGTCCATGTCGTTCAGCGTATGGGCGCGCAGGATCAGGCGGTCGGTTTCAAGCGTGGGGATCTGCATCAGGCCCCCGCAATCCGAAGGCCGCGCTGCCGCGCGATATTTGATGCCACGGGAGGGCAGGCGCGACGCAATACGTCCGAAGACGTGCCTGTGGCCTGTGGTGTCTGCCGTACTTGGAAAGAGAAGAAGGGCAGGGTCATTTCTTTTTCCCGAAACCGGAAAGACCTGGAGGCAGGGACATGCCGCCGCCAAGGCCAGGCAGGCCTTTGCCGCCCATTTGTTTGGCCGCCGCTTCCAGCGCCTTGGGGTCCATGCCTTGTGCCATGGCCGCCGGGTCCATGCCGCCTTTGCCCATCATCGCTTTCATCGCCTGTTTCATCAGGCCGCCTTTGCCCTTGCCGAGCTTTTTCATCATGTCGGCCATCTGGCGGTGCATTTTCAGGAGCTTGTTGAGGTCGGAGACCTCCATGCCGGAGCCCTTGGCGATGCGTTTCTTGCGGCTGGCCTGCAAAAGCTGCGGGTTGGCGCGTTCTTTCTTGGTCATGGATTGGATCATGGCGATCTGCTGGCGCAGGATCTTGTCGTCAAAGCCTGCGTCCTGCACCTGTTTGGCCATTTTACCCATGCCGGGCATCATGCCCATCATGCCTTCCATGCCGCCCATCTTGATCATCTGTTCAAGCTGCATCTTCAGGTCGTTCATGTTGAACTGACCCTTGGCCATGCGCTTCATCATCTTTTCGGCCTGTTCGGCCTCGATGGTTTGCTGGGCTTTTTCGACAAGCGCCACGATGTCGCCCATGCCGAGGATACGGCCTGCGATGCGGTCGGGCTCGAAGGTTTCAAGCGCGTCCATCTTCTCGCCAAGGCCGACAAAGCGGATGGGCTGGCCTGTGATGGCGCGCATCGACAGCGCCGCGCCACCGCGGCCGTCGCCGTCCATTCGGGTGAGAACCACGCCGGAGATGCCGATGCGGTCGTCGAAGTTTTCGGCTGTATGCACCGCGTCTTGGCCGGTGAGGCCGTCGACGACCAGCAGCGTTTCGCGCGGGTTGGCGACGTCGCGGACGGCTTCGACCTGTTGCATCAGCTCTTCGTCGATCGACAGACGCCCTGCGGTGTCGAGCATATAGATGTCGTAGCCACCCAAGGACGCCTGCGTCTTGGCGCGCTTGGCGATGGCGACGGGGTCTTCGCCTTTGACGATGGGGAGCGTGTCGACGCCGATCTGGGTGCCGAGGATCGCCAACTGCTCCATCGCCGCCGGGCGGTTGGTGTCGAGCGAGGCCATGAGGACCTTCTTGCCCTCACGCTCCTTCAGGCGTTTGGCGAGTTTCGCGGTGGTCGTGGTTTTACCGGAGCCCTGCAGGCCCACCATCAGGATGGGCGCGGGCGGGTTGTCGATTTTCAAGGCGCCGGGATCTTCGTCGCCTTTCAGGACGTGGACCAGCTCGTCATGGACGATCTTGACAACCTGCTGGCCCGGGGTGACGGATTTGGTGACCGCCTGGCCGGTGGCCTTTTCCTGCACCGCTTTGACGAAATCGCGCGCCACTGGCAGCGACACGTCGGCCTCAAGCAGGGCCACGCGGACCTCGCGCAGGGCGGTTTTGACGTCGTCTTCGGAGAGCGCGCCTTGTTTCGTCAGCCGGTCAAAGACGCCGGAGAGACGTTCGGATAGATTTTCAAACATGTCTCGGCCTCCTTTGCCGGTTGCGTTTGTTGGGGCTTAGATATGCACCAACGGTTCAATGCACAAACGCCCCCACGGGCGTAACACGCTGGTGGAGGGCGATCCCCTGAAAGACGGGGACCGGAAGGACAAGGCTTCCGGGTGTGAGGGCGCTGATAGGGGGCGGGCGGCGGTGAGTCAAGCCTGACTTGGGATTGGCAGGCGGGCCGGGCGCGCGGATCAGGCGCGCCCGGCATGTCTCAGGCGGCGAGGGCCTCCAGCGCGTCATTGGCGGCGGCGAGGGAGGCTTCGGCATCGATCATCAGCTGATCGGCCGCCACGATTTCAACATCGGTGATGCCCATGAAGCCCAGGATGTACTTGAGATAGCCAGAGGCGAAGTCATTCTCGGATCCCAGTTTGGTGCCGCCGGACGCCACGGCAAGGATCGCGCGCTTGCCGTCCAACAGGCCTTGCGGGCCGGCTTCGGTGTACTTGAAGGTCACGCCCGCGCGGGCGACGAGGTCGACCCAGGCTTTGAGGCTGGCGGGGATCGAGAAATTGTAGACCGGCGCGCCGATGACGATGGTGTCGGCCTCCCTGAGCTCTTCGACCAGTTGATCCGACAGGGCAAGACGGTCGTTCTGTTCCGCCGTGCGCTGGTCGGCGGGGGTGAAGTTGGCGTCGATCCACGTTTCGTCAATTTGCGGCAGGGCATGGGCAAGATCGCGGCGCACAACCTGATCGGCGTTCAGCTTATTCACCACTCGGGCGGAAAGATCGCGGGATGTGGAGCCGGTCAGACGGGCAGAACTGTCGATATGGAGAACTGTATGGGGCATGCGGGTGTCCTGTGTTGGATGGATGAAAAGCTACGTGACGGAAAATGGTTCTTGCCAATACGAACACAACGGCGGATTAATCACAGGGTGTGTGGGATTTTGCACAGATCACGCAGGAGCTGTCATGGAAAACTGGGACGAGGTCAAAACCGCCTTTCAGGTTGCGCGCATGGGCACCGTGAGCGGTGCGGCAGAGGTTCTGGGCGTGCATCACGCCACGGTGATCCGTCATATCGACGCGATCGAGGCGCGGTTGGGCGTAAAGCTGTTTCAGCGCCATGCGCGCGGGTACACGCCCACGGAAGCAGGCGAGGATCTGCTGCGCGTGGCGCAGGCGACGGAGGATCAGTTCAACCAGCTGGCCGGGCGGATCAAGGGCCAGGGCAATGACGTGACGGGGGAACTGGTCGTGACATCCCTGTCAGCGCTGGGGGGATTGCTCACTCCGGTTCTGGCGGATTTTCAGCGGCTCAATGACGGGTTGGTGGTGCGCTATCTGACCGGCGCGCGGCTCTTCCGCCTGGAATATGGCGAGGCGCATGTCGCCATCCGGGCGGGCACCGCGCCGGATCAGCCGGACAATGTGGTGCAGCCGTTCCTGCGTCAGCGGACCGGGCTTTATGCCAGCAAAGACTATGTGGAACGGTTCGGCATTCCGGCCTCGGTCGCCGAATTTTCCAAACATCGGTTCGTGGACAATGACATTGCCAATGCCCGCGCGCCCTTCAGCCGGTGGCTGCGAGCCAATGTGGGGCCAGAGGCGATTACCTTTCGCGCAACCGATGATCAGAACCTGGTTCATGCGGTCCGCAGCGGCGCCGGGATCGGCTTTGTGCCGGTCTGGCAGGCGCAGGGTGACGACAACCTGGTGGAAGTGCATGAGCCGCTTGACGAATGGTCGGCGCCCCTGTGGCTGGTCACCCATGTGGATCTGCACCGCACGACCAAGGTGCAGGCTTTCCTGACCTTCCTTAAGGAACAGGCAAAGGCGTGGGATATATGAGCCCCGCTTTGCAAGGCCATGCGGCGATGCTGTTGTTCTCGGCCCTGGTGGCGGGGTCGTTTTCGCTTGGGTCGATGGCCGCCAATGAGATTGCGCCTTCGGCCATCAATGCGGCGCGTTTTGCGATTGCGGCGGTGGTGATCGGGGTTGCGGCCTTCGCACTGGGCAAGGTGGACCGAAAAGCCTTCGAAGCCCCCTGGCGGTATCTGGTGCTGGGCGGGCTGTTTGCCATTTACTTCGTGCTGATGTTCGAGGGGTTGAAAACCGCGCCGCCTGTCAGCGCGGCGGCGGTGTTCACGCTGACGCCGCTGATGGCGGCGGGGTTCGGTTATCTTCTGATGCGGCAGATCATGACCGCGCGCATGGCGCTGGCGCTGGCGATTGGTGCGGTGGGCGCGCTGTGGGTGATCTTTCGCGCCGATCTTGCGGCGTTGAAGCAGTTTCAAATCGGCACCGGGGAGATCATCTATTTCTGGGGCTGCGTGGCGCACGCTGCCTATACGCCCATGGTGCGCAAGCTGAACCGGGGGGAGCCTGCGGTGGTGTTCACCTTCGGGATGCTGCTGGCCGGCTGCGTGGTTCTGGTGGGCTGGGGATGGGGCGATATTCGCGCCACCGATTGGGCCGCCTTGCCGCCGATCGTGTGGATCACGCTGATCTATATTGCGATCTTCGCCTCGGCCGCGACCTTTGTCCTGCTGCAATTCGCGTCGCTGCGTCTGCCGTCTGCGAAGGTGATGGCCTATACCTATCTCACACCAAGCTGGGTGATTTTGTGGGAGCTGGCGCTGGGCAATGGCGCGCCCGCGGGGCTGGTTCTGGGGGGCGTTGTGCTGACAATCGTGGCGTTGCTGTTGTTGCTGAAAGACAGCGAGGCCGTTTCCTGACACAGGAAACGGCTGAGAAACTGACGCAGTTTCTAGGCGCTGAATTGGAAACTGTGTCAGTTTCCAGCCGGACTATGCGTCATAGTCCGGCATCGTCCTTCAACTCGGTTTCAAGAAACTTCTCGAACGCGTCCAGATTGACCGCTTCGAACTGGCCAAAGCTTTGCATCCAGATCGACGCGTCCCGCATCGCATCCGGTTCCAGCTTGCACCATTTGACCCGGCCGCGTTTCTCCTGACTGATAAGGCCTGCGCGGGTCAGGATCGTCAGATGTTTCGAGATCGCGGCCAAAGACATCTCGAACGGGTCGGCCACGTCGGTCACCGCCATGTCATCTTCCAGCAGCATGACCAGAATCTGCCGGCGCGTGGGATCGGCAAGGGCTGCAAAGACGGTGTCCAGATCGGGTTTCATGGATCCTGCCTGACCACAGCGCTGTTAAATCGTCAACCATTTGGTTGAATATGCGTTTGCGGCAATTCCGGCGGTTTCGGGGCCTGCGGCGGAATGGCGCTTTGCGGAGTATCCATAATTTTCAGAATAAAAATCAATGGTTTGCGGGCGGTTCGATGTACCGCTGTGGCTGATTGACTCACGCGCCTTGCCGTCGTAGCTCATGCCCAAACCATCCAAGGGATGAAACCTGCGTGACGGACCCGGATCAGAACAGGAAATTGTCTGAACTCGAGGCCAAGATCGCCGCGGCGAAAGCCGCGCAGACGCCCAAACCGCGGATGGACGAGCATTATTCCCAGGCGCAGCTGGCCTGGCGGATGGTGATCGAGCTTGTGGCCGGTTTGGCCATCGGGTTCGGCATGGGTTACGGGTTGGATTGGGTGTTCGGCACCTCTCCGTGGTTCATGATCGTGTTCATATTCTTTGGCCTTGCCGCCGGCATCCAGACGATGATGCGGTCGGCGCGCGAGGTTCAGGCGAAACAGATGGCCCAGGCGGAAGCCGAAGCCGACGAGGACGAGAGGACGTAGAGCGTGGCAACTCCGGCAGAAGGTGGTGGTCTTGCGTTTGACCCGATGAAGCAGTTCGAGGTGAAACCGCTTTTCGGTGGTGACGTCATCAACTGGTACACCCCCACGAACGTGACGCTTTGGCTGTTCCTGGCCATTCTGGCGGTTACCGCGCTGATGGTTCTGACCACGTCCAAGCGCGCCATGGTGCCCACACGCGGCCAGTCCATGGCCGAACTGGCCTATGGCTTTGTCTACAAGATGGTGGAGGACGTCACCGGCAAGGACGGCATCAAGTACTTCCCCTATATCATGACGCTGTTCCTGTTCATCCTGATGGCGAACTTCCTGGGCCTGATCCCGATGTCGTTCACCACGACCTCGCATATCGCTGTGACCGCCGTTATGGGCTTTGGCGTCTTCATCGCCGTGACCATTCTGGGCTTCGTCAAGAACGGCGCCTCGTTCCTGAGCCTGTTCTGGGTATCCAGCGCGCCTTTGGCCCTGCGCCCGATCCTCGCGATCATCGAGCTGATCTCGTATTTCGTGCGCCCGGTCAGCCACTCGATTCGTCTGGCAGGCAACATGATGGCCGGCCACGCGGTGCTGAAAGTGTTCGCAGGCTTTGCACAGGTCGCGGCCATCGCGCCGATCGCCATTTTCGGCGTGATCGCGATCTATGGCCTTGAGGTGCTGGTGTCCGCGATCCAGGCCTATGTCTTTACCATTCTGACATGCGTGTACCTGAAGGACGCGCTGCACCCGCATCACTAACACCGGTGCGTGAGATCACGCGCCCTACGAACTTCAACCTATTCCATCGTAAGGAGACGACATCATGGAAGGTAATATCGCAGAACTCGGTCAATTCATCGGCGCAGGCCTGGCAGCCATCGGTTCGGGTGCCGCTGCTATCGGTGTGGGCCACGTGGCAGGCAACTTCCTGGCAGGCGCGCTGCGCAACCCGTCGGCTGCAGCCGGTCAGACTGCAACGCTCTTCATCGGCATCGCCTTTGCAGAAGCTCTGGGCATCTTCGCATTCCTGGTCGCTCTGCTTCTGATGTTCGCCGTCTAAGACCCTTCGGAAGTATCATCCTTACGGTCGGGCGGTGCGCATAACGCGGACCGCCCGGTGTAATGGCCCCTTCCCAAGGAGGACGACATGGCAACCGAGGCAACAGACGTTGTGGAAAAAGCCGGTCCCGGCATGCCGCAACTGGATTTCTCGACCTTTCCCAACCAGATCTTCTGGCTGGTCCTGACGCTGATCGCGATCTATCTGATCCTGTCGCGTGTGGCCCTGCCGCGGATCGGGGCCGTGCTGGCGGAACGCCAAGGCACGATCACGAATGATATCGCCAAGGCCGAAGAGCTGAAGCAGCAGGCGGTGGAGGCCGAAGAGGCCTATAACCGCGCGCTGGCCGAAGCCCGTGCCGAGGCACAGCGCATCGCCGCAGAGGCCCGCGCCGAGATCCAGGCGGATCTGGACGCAGCCATCGCCAAGGCGGATGCGGAAATCGCAGCCAAGGCCGCTGAATCGGAGAAGGCCATCGCCGACATCCGCGCAGGCGCCCTGGAAAGCGTGCGCGACGTGGCCAAGGACACGGCCGCGGAAATCGTCGCAGCGCTGGGCGGCAAGGCTGATGCCAAGACCGTCGCAGCAGCGGTCGACGCACGGGTAAAGGGGTAAGAGACATGCGGAACATTCTGGCTCTGACCCTGGTTTTCGCAGCAGGCCCCGCGCTTGCAGCCGAAGGCCCCTTCCTGTCGCTGGCCAACACGGATTTCGTGGTTCTGATCGCATTCATCCTGTTCATCGGCATCCTGTTCTATTTCAAGGTGCCGGGGATGATCGGCGGCATGCTGGACAAGCGCGCCGAAGGCATCCAGTCGGAACTGGACGAAGCCCGCGCCCTGCGCGAGGAAGCCCAGACCCTGCTGGCGTCCTATGAGCGCAAGCAGAAAGAGATGCAGGAACAGGCCGACAACATCGTCGCCGCCGCCAAGACCGAAGCCGCAGCCGCGGCGGAGAAGGCGAAAGAGGATCTGAAAACCTCGATCGCGCGTCGCATGGCTGCGGCCGAAGATCAGATCGCCTCGGCCGAGGCATCGGCGGTGCGCGAAGTGCGTGATCAGGCGATCACCGTGGCGATTGCCGCCGCGCGCGAGGTTATCGCAAAAGACCTGACCGCGGCAGATGGCAACAAGCTGATCGACGCTGCCATTGGCGAGGTCGATGCCAAACTGCACTAAGGCACGGCACATAACTGACAAAACAACCCCGGGGGCCTTGCCGCCGGGGTTTTTCTTTGCCCGTCGCGGCGCACCCCTTCAAACTGGCTCAAGGGGCTGGCAACATCCTGATGCGCGCCACGATGCAGCACAATTCGAAAGGGAAAGCCGATGAAACAAGCGGTCACACGGGTCTGGTCACGCTATGCGGTGTTCACCGGCCGGGCCAGCCGCCCGGAATTCTGGTGGTGGGTGCTGTTTGTCTTCATCCTCATGGCGCTATCCCGCGCGCTGGATGCGTGGATCGTGGTGCCCGCATTGGGCATCATACCCGGCCCCGGCGGATCCGCGCAGCCCCTGTCGGCACTGGTGTCGCTTGTGTTGCTGTTGCCTGCGATCGGAGTGGCCGTGCGCCGTCTGCACGATAGCAACCGGTCGGGATGGTGGTTTCTGCTGGTCCTGATCCCGGTGATCGGATCGCTGGTTCTGATCTATTTCTATGTCCAGCCCAGCGATAAGGGGCGCAACGGCTATGGTGAGCCCGATCCGCTGCCCGAAGAGTGACGCTTACTTCTGCAACTCCTGCTGCAGCCGTTTGCGCGCGACCCCCTCGTTCTTTTCGGATTTCTGCTTGTCGGCCAGCGCCTGCCAGACATAGCCCAGATGCACCTCGACCGCCGCGCGGGCGGCTGCGGGATCACGCGCCTGCAGTGCATCATTGATCGCCCGGTGCTGGTCCAGAAGCGCCTCGCGGGTGGTGTGCTGCTTGAACATGACCTGCCGGTTATAGAACACGCCTTCGCGCAGCAGATCGAACATCGACCGCATCATGTGCAGCATGACGATATTGTGGCTGGCTTCGATGATCGCGGTGTGAAACTGCGCATCCAGCGCCGCGTCCTGTTCCGCGTTCCGTTTGGCCTGGGCGGCGACCATCTTGTCGAAGATCACCTGGATCACCTTCAGATCGCTGTCCGACGCCATGCGCGCAGCGCGTTCTGCCGCCAGCCCCTCCATATCCTTGCGGAAGGACAGGTAATCGAACACCGCGTCGTCATGGGTGGCAAAGAGCCGGGTCAGCGCCGGAGAAAAGGCGGAACCCAGCACCTCGGCCACGTAGATGCCTGAACCGGCGCGGGTGGCCAGCAGACCCTGCTCCTGCAGTTCCGCCACCGCATCGCGCAGCGACGGGCGCGACACGCCCAGCCGTTCAGACAGCTCCCGTTCCGAGGGCAGACGCTCCCCCGGTCTGAGGATGCCCCGCAGGATCAGCCCCTCGATCTGGCGGACCACAGAGGTGGAAAGTTTCTCGGCTTGTACGGGTTCGAACGGCATGGGACCTCATTCAGTTGGTCAAAATATATGACCAGTTGAGGGTTGCCGCAAATCTTTCCATATGGGGCGCAACGCTTTGTTAACCGTGATCGGACAGGTTTCGGCATGCGATTGCATCTTGGTCTTCTCTGTCTGCTGCTTGCCGCCTGCAACACGCCCGGCCCCGGCTTTCGCGGTGTGGCCGCACAGCGCGTGACCGTTGATGGCAGCACCTTTGATGTCCGCGTGCGTGGAAAACTGGCCGAGGCGATCCGCATCAATCCGCAATACGCGCCCCGGCTTGGCCCTATCGAAGGGCGGGCGGCCAAGGCGATGGCGCAGGTCAGCGGCTGCAAGGTGAAGAAGGTCTCCGGCGATCAGGCGCAGCTTCTGGGCCAACTGGATTGCGGCGGGCGCACGGTGATCTGGTACCCCGGCCCGCCCATTACGCTGTATTGCGACGCGATCGGTGGCGTGGATCACCTGGCTTATCTTGATCTGGATTGCACGGTGGAATAGGCGGGCAAGTCGTCAATATCTTGTGGATAACCCATGGTCATTGACCAGATACAGCGGCGGAACCGTTGACAGGCCCCCATATCTGCCCCCACGCTGGTGGTTCAAACGGAATCAAAAGGGGCCGTTCCGGTGCGGTTTTCCAAACTCAGGCTGACAGGCTTCAAAAGCTTTGTCGATCCGACCGATCTGATCATTTCAGATGGGCTGACCGGCGTTGTGGGCCCCAATGGCTGCGGGAAATCGAACCTTCTGGAGGCCCTGCGCTGGGTGATGGGCGAAAACCGCCCCACCGCCATGCGCGGCGGCGGGATGGAAGACGTGATCTTCGCCGGTGCCGCCACCCGGCCCGCGCGCAACTTTGCCGAAGTGTCCCTGCATATCGACAATTCCGACCGGCTGGCGCCTGCGGGGTTCAACGACAGCGACACGCTTGAGATTGTCCGCCGGATCACGCGGGATGTGGGCAGTGCCTACAAGACCAATGGCAAGGATGTGCGCGCACGGGATGTGCAGATGCTGTTTGCCGATGCCTCCACCGGTGCGCATTCGCCCGCGCTGGTGCGGCAGGGCCAGATCAGCGAGTTGATCAACGCCAAGCCCAAGGCGCGCAGGCGCATTCTTGAAGAAGCGGCAGGGATCAGCGGCCTCTATCAGCGCCGGCACGAGGCCGAGCTGAAACTGAAAGGCGCCGAAAGCAACCTGACCCGCGTGGATGACGTGATCGAACAGCTGGCCAACCAGCTGCAGCAACTGGCCCGTCAGGCACGGCAGGCCGCGCGTTATCGCGAGATCGGAGAGGCGCTGCGGTCCTCCGAAGGCATGTTGCTCTATCGCCGCTGGCGCGAGGCCGACGAGGCGCGCTTGGCCGCGGACGAGCGGCTGAAGACCCGCACGACCGAAGCCGCCCAGGCTGAAGCGGCGGCGCGCCAGGCCAGTGCTGCGCGCACCAAGGCTGATGAGGCCCTTCCGCCCCTGCGGGAGGAAGAGGCGATCGCCGCAGCGGTGCTTCAACGCCTGATCGTGCAGCGCGACCGGCTGAATGACGAGGAAACCCGCGCCCGCGACATGATCGGCACCTTGCAAGGCCGGATCGAACAGCTGGCCAAGGATATCGACCGCGAAGGCGGGTTGAACCGCGACGCTGGCGAAACCATCGAACGGCTGGAATGGGAGGCCAAAGAACTGGCCAAGGCCGCCGATGGGCATGATGCGCGTTTGGCCGCCGCCGCGGAGGCTGCGCATGAGGCCGCCGTCACCCTGCAGAACCGCGAAACGCATCTGAGCCAGGTGACCGAAGACGTGGCGCGCCTGGCCGCCCGGCACCAATCGGCACAGCGCCTGTTGGATGACAGCCGCAAGACCCTGGAGAAATCCGAGGCCGAGGCCGAAAAGGCCCGCGCCGCCGTCACCGATGCCGAAGCTGCCTTGCGCAAGGCGACCGAAGATCAGACGCGCGCCGAAGCGGCCGAGGTCGAGGCGCAGGCGCTGGCCCAACGCGCGGACGAGGCACTGAACGCCGCCGATGCCGCCCGGACGGAAACCCAGACGCGCGAAGCAGACGCCCGCGCCCAACGCTCCGAAGCCGAAGGAGAGATGGGCGCGCTCAGGGCCGAGGTGTCGGCGCTGGCCAAGCTGGTGCAGCGCGATGCCTCGGAAGACGGGCAGGTGCTGGATCACCTCACGGTGCAGCCGGGATATGAAAAGGCTTTGGGCGCGGCGCTGGCCGATGATCTGCGCGCGCCAATGGTGGATGCGGACGGTCCGTCGGGCTGGGCCGATCTGCCGGCCTATGACCAGCATCAGCCCCTGCCGGATGGCGTGCAACAACTGGCGGCTTTCGTGGATGTGCCCGCCGTTCTGGTGCGCCGGATCACACAAATCGGGCTGGTCGATGCCGATGACGGCCCGCGCCTGCAGCCCCTTCTGAAACCCGGTCAGCGGCTGGTGTCGGTGGATGGCGACCTGTGGCGCTGGGACGGCTATCGCGCCTGGGCCGAAGATGCGCCGTCGGCTGCCGCGCTGCGGCTGGAGCAGTTGAACCGCCTCGAAGCGCTGAAACAGGAGATGGAGCGCGTGGGCGCCCGCGCCGATGCCGCGCGACTGGCCCATGAGGCGCTGACCCGCCGCCTGGCCGAATTGACCGAGGCCGACCGGGCCGCCCGTCAGGCCCGCCGCGAAGCTGATGCGCAGGTGGCCGATGCGGGCCGCGCCCTGAGCCGAGCCGAGGCCGACCGTAACCTGGCCGAGGGCCGGCTTGAGACGATGAACCTGGCCGTCACACGCCACAAGGAAGACGCCACCGCCGCCCGCCTGCAACTGCGCGAGGCCGAAAAGGCCGCGGCCGAGCTCGGTGATCTGGATGCCGCCCGGGCCGAGGTGGAAGATATCAAGATCACGGTCGAAGCCGCGCGGATGACCATGATGGCCAAACGCTCTGCCCATGACGAGCTGCGCCGCGAGGGCGAAGCGCGGGTCAGCCGGTCTCAGCAGGTCACGAAAGAGATCAGCGGCTGGAAACACCGTCTGGAAACCGCCGAAAAGCGGATCGCCGAACTGACGTCCCGCAAGGAACAATCCGAAGAAGAACTGGTCACGGCCAGCGCCGCGCCGGATCGGATCGCATCGGAACGGGATGCCCTGGCCGGAGAGATCACGCAGGCCGAGGCTCGCAAGGCCGAAGCATCGAATGCCCTGTCCGAAGGGGAGGCCGCACAGCGCGCCGCCCTGCAGGCGGAACGCGATGCCGAACGCACCGCCTCCGAAGCGCGGGAAGCGCGCGCGCGTGCCGAGGCCCTGGCCGATGCGGCAAAGGAAACCGTGGCGGCGGCGGCGGAACGGATTGCGGACGATCAGCAACTGACCCCCAACCAGTTGCTGACCCAGCTTGACGTGAACCCCGACGACATGCCCGGCGCCGATCATCTGGAGGCCGAAGTCAGCCGCCTGAAACGCCAGCGCGACGCCCTGGGCGCGGTGAACCTTCGGGCCGAGGAAGACGCGAAAGAGGTTCAGGAAGAACACGACACCCTGCTGCAGGAAAAGACCGACCTGGAAGAGGCGATCAAGACCCTGCGCAGCGGCATCGCCAGCCTGAACCGCGAAGGCCGCGAACGGCTGCTGACCGCTTTCGAACAGGTGAACAGCAACTTTGCGATGTTGTTCAAGCACCTCTTCGGCGGCGGGGAGGCCAATCTGGTCATGGTCGAAAGCGACGACCCGCTGGATGCCGGGCTTGAGATCATGTGCCAGCCACCGGGCAAGAAACTGTCTACGCTCAGCCTGCTGTCGGGTGGTGAACAGACCCTGACCGCGCTGGCGCTGATCTTTGCCGTGTTCCTGGCCAATCCCGCACCGATCTGTGTGCTGGACGAGGTTGACGCGCCTTTGGACGACGCCAATGTGACGCGTTTCTGCGATCTGCTGGACGAAATGTGCCGCCAGACCGAAACGCGCTTCCTAATCATCACGCACCACGCCGTCACGATGAGCCGGATGGACCGCCTGTTCGGTGTGACGATGGCCGAACAGGGCGTGTCGCAGCTGGTCTCGGTCGATCTGAAGAAGGCCGAGGCGTTGGTCGCATGATCCCGGCATTGTGTTGTGACAGCGGCGCGCGTCCTGTTAGGCTGCCTTTATGAAATACACATGGATATGGGCCGTTCCGGTCATGTTGGCGTCGGCTGTGATGGCACAGGACTGGAACCTGCGCGACAGCGATATGGTGCTGGATGACGCAGGCCTGGCCCAGATCGCTGATGGCGGATCGCTGACCTATTATGACGATGGTGTCTCGCAGTTTTCGGCGGGTGGGGCCTATTCCTACACATATGCCAACAATGGTGGTACGGCTTTCGGGCGGTTCCGGATAGAGGGCGACGGACGGATCTGCATCGATTACCGCAACGGGTTCTCGCGTTGTGACATGTATGTGCGCAATGATGGCCGGCTGGTTCTGCTGACCGAAAAAGGCGAGCGCTTCCCAGTCAAGATCGAGCTGAGCGTGCGCCCCTGACCGCCCCGTTTGCCGTTCATTAACCTTGTTTCAACGCGGGCCTGTCACACCGCTTCTGCCGCAACCCGTTGCGGTGGAAGGAGGTGATGAACCTGAACCAGAACTCCTTTTGGAAATGGATGGTTTTCCTGACGGCGGCAACGCTGGTCGTTGAAATCATCCGGTTCTTGTCGGGCATTTGAAGGCCCTCACGGAAAGGCCCCGCAGAGAGGCAACTCTGCGGGGCCGACTTTCGGTGATGAACACTGAAAGAATCCTTTTGGAATGTTCATAATATAGGAAATTCCTTACAAACCGTAAAGACACCGCTATAGCCGGTTCAACAGCTCGGCCGTCGGCCACGCATCCACAGCCAGGCCCAGCCGCGCCTGTTCCGCGCGCACGGCTGCGCGCGTGCCGGCGCCCAGGATGCCGTCGATATCGCCCACGTCATGGCCGCGTGCCTGCAATTTCCGCTGCAGCGCTTTCATCTGGTCGGAGTTCAGCCCCGGGTCCGGGTTGCCCGCGTCATAGACCGGCGCGCCTTCCAGCCGGGTCGCGAAATAGGCGGCCGTCAGCACATAGGTAAAGCTTTGGTTCCATTCGAAATAAACGCTGAAATTCGGATAGGCCAGAAAGGTCGGCCCCTTGCGGCCCTGCGGGATGATGATCGACGCAGGCAGGTCTGACCGGGCAAAGGCCCCGTCGCGTGGGGTAACGCCAAGGGCGGCCCATTCGCTGGCGGTTTTCGTGGTCTCAAGCCCCGTCAGGCTCCACTCCAGATCGTCGGGCAGGCTCACCTCCTGCAACCACGGCTCGCCTGCGCGCCAGCCCAGATGTTGCAGCATCTTGCCGCCCGACATCAGCGCATCCTGGGGCGAGGTCTTCAGATACACATGCCCGTCGCCATCCCCATCGACGCCGTTTTCCAGAATATCCTTGGGCAGCATCTGCACCATCCCGATTTCCCCGGCCCAGGCGCCGGTGGTGCGCGCCGGGTCGAAATCGCCGTTCTTGAAAAGCTCAAGTGCTGCAAAGATTTGCGGGCGGAACAGCTCGGGCCGGCGGCAATCATGGCTCAGTGTGACCAGCGCGTTCAGCGTGTTGAAATCGCCCTGAAACGCGCCGTAATCCGTCTCAAACGCCCAGAACGCCAGAAGCACCCCGCGCGACACACCGAACTCCCGTTCGATCCGGGCGAAGGTCTCGCCATAGCGCTCGGCGTTCTGCCGTCCGCGATTGATCCGGTCCTGCGAGATCAGGCGGCGGGAAAAGTCGATGAAGGGCCGCTGGAACACGCCCTGCGCCCGGTCCGCGTTCAGCACCTTCTGTTCGATCCGGGCCGAGGCAAAGAACCGATCCACCGCGGCGGGGTCATGGCCCAGCGACAGGGCCTCGTCCTTCAGGCCCGACAGGAAACTGGAAAAGGATCCGCCACAGGCGGCCTGCAGCGGCGTGGCCAGGCAGGTCATGACGGCAAGGGCAGGAGGGATCAGGCGCAAGGGTTGGTCCTTTCTGTCGGCACGTCCGGCGCAGACTATCGGCCCGTCAGAAAAGCGCAATCACCACCGTGGCGGCAAGCATCGCGCCCCAGGCACGCCACAAGGCTTTCACGGCCCTGTCGATGGCGTCGGGGCCAATGTCATGGGCACCGTCCTCGAACACGAAGGGTAATTCACGCCTTTCCCCGTCATAGACGCGCGGCCCCGCCAGCGCGACGCCCAGCACACGCGCCATGGCGGCTTCGGGCCAGCCTGCATTGGGGGAACGGTGCAGCCGCGCATCGTCGCGGATCGCGCCCCAACTGGTGAACAACCGCGAGGTGACCGCGATCAGCAGCGCCGTCAGCCGTGCCGGGATCCAGTTCAGCACATCGTCAAGCCGCGCGGCGGCCCAGCCGAATTCCTCGTATTTCGCGGTGCGATAGCCGATCATGCTGTCGGCGGTGTTGATCACCTTATAGGCCAGAATGCCCGGCAGGCCCCCGATCAGGAACCAGAAGGCGGGTGCCACGACGCCGTCCGACAGGTTTTCGGCCGCGCTTTCAATGGCGGCGCGGGCGATGTCGGGTGTCTCCATCTGGCTGGTTTCCCGGCTGACGATGCGCGTCACCATCATGCGCCCATCCTCCACCGACAGCCGCAACGCATCGGCCACCGCCTGCACATGCTGCACCAGCGACCGCTGCGCCAGAAGGATGGCGGCAACCACGCATTCCACCAGCGGTCCGATCAGCGACAGAAACCAGCCCAGCACGATTGCCCCGGCCAGCAAGATCAGCACCGTCTTGATCCCACCCGGCCGCGGGTCATAGCCCTGATTGTACCGTTCGTCACACCATCTGACCGCCCGGCCCATCAGAACCGCCGGATGCGGCAGGCGCGACCAAAGCCACCGGGGTTCTCCCACCGCGGCATCCAGCAGAAGGGCGGCAGAAAGGATCGCTGCGCTCATATCGCGGTCTCCAGTTGGGCGCGTTTGTCTGGCGCGGGCAGGCCCAGCCGGATCAGCGTTTTCGAATAGGGGAAGATGCGCGTCCAGATATGGCCGCGTGCCAGCCGCTCCTGCATCGCAGCAGCATCTTCGACCGCATACAGGCCAAACAGATCCGTACCGCCCACCGGCTGCGCTCCCATCCGGGTCATCACCCGATCCAGCCACGCGCGATCCTCCGAGAGCCGCGCGCGCGTGGCGTCAGCCCAGGTCAGATCCACCAAAGCCCGCGTCCCAATCCGCAGCGCAGGCCCCGAAACAGGCCATGGCCCCAGCATCTGCGCCAGCGCGGCGATGGCCTCCGGATCGCCAATGGCAAAGCCAAGGCGCAGCCCGGCAAGGCCCCAGAATTTGCCAAAGCTTTTCAGGATCACCATGCCCGGTCGTGTCGCCTGCGCGATCAGGCTGCGATCCGGGCAGATATCGCAAAAGCTTTCGTCGATCACGGTCAGATCACCTGTGATATCGGCGACCGAGAACAAATGCCCATCCGGGTTGTTCGGATGCACCATCACCCGCGCCTCTGTCGGGCCGGTATCGGTCACCTCCCAGCCCGCGGCGGCAAAGGCAGCGGCATGTTCGTTATAGGTGGGCATGGTGATCTGCACCCGCGCGGCAGGGCGTAGCAAGGGCAGCCGCGCGATCAGCGCAGACGCCCCTGGCGCGGCCAGGATCGCCGCCCCCTCCGGCACCTGCCAAAAGCGGCGCGCGGCCTCAAGCAGGGCGTCCTGCGCGCTTGCATCGGGCAGACGGGTCCAATCCGTGTCCGTTAGCCCCTTCACCGGATAGGGCACCGGGTTGATCCCCGTCGACAGGTCCAGCCAATCCCCCGACCTTCCGCCAAACCGGGCCATTGCGGCATCCAGATTGCCGCCGTGGTCGCGGGGCATGTCCGGGCTGGATGGCTGCATTTTGGGCGGTCCTTCCTGAGGAATTGGCGACTTCCCGCCGGTTGTGGGGGTATTTTTCCGGGATGTTAAGACCTGTCTCGCAGGCGTTAAGGATTTGTTAATCAATTCTGAACAAACCGTTAACAGGGAACAATATCAGGAGCGCCCGCCAGTGCTCCGAAAGTTAGAAAATGAATGTATTGATCGTAGAAAGCCAGACCGAGCTTGGCCATCTCTGGCGCCGTCATTTGGAACGGCAAGGAGCCAGCGTCACCTTGGTGCCCAGTCAGGACACCGCTATCGGCGCGCTTTACGAGCGCAATTTCGATATCATCGTTCTGGATCTGGTGCTGGAGGATGGCAGCGCCCTTGCTGTGGCCGATTTCGCCAGCTACCGCGCGCCGGACGCGCGGGTGATCTTTGTCACCAACACCACCTTCTTTTCCGACGGATCGATCTTTGCCCACAGCCCGAATGCCTGTGCCTTCGTGCAAAGCTCATCCCCGCCCGAGGATCTGGCGGCGATGGTCGAACATTACGGGGCACATTAACCGCGGTTGTGCGGCGCCGTGTAATCCAGAACCGGGTTGATCGGGATGATCCGGTGCGGATTGATGCTTTCGTGGCTGTAATGGTAATGCCGCACGATGTGATCCAGGTTCACGGTATCTGCCACGCCCGGCCACTGATACAGCTCGCGCGTATAGGCCCAGAGGTTGGGGTAATCCACGATCCGGCGGCGGTTGCATTTGAAATGCAGGTGATAGACCGGGTCGAACCGGATCAGCGTGGTAAACAGCCGCCAATCGGCTTCGGTGATCCGGTCGCCCATCAGGTAACGGTTCTCTGACAGCCGTTCTTCCAGCCAGTCGAGACTGTCGAACAGCGCATGCACAGCTTCGTCATAGGCGTCCTGGCTGGTGGCGAAACCGGATTTGTAGACACCGTTGTTCACAGTGGAGTAGATGCGTGCGTTCACCTCTTCGATGGCGTCGCGCATCTCTTCGGGCCAGTAATCGTCGGTATTGCCGGTGATCCCGTCAAAGGCGCTGTTCAGCATGCGGATGATCTCGGCGCTTTCGTTGGATACGATGGTTTCCTGTGTCTTGTCCCACAGGATCGGCACCGTCACGCGGCCGGAATATTTGGGATCGGCGCGGGTATAGATCTGATGGGCGAAGTCCGATCCGTACAAAGGATCGCCATCAGCGCCGTGGTTATCGGTGGCAAAGGTCCAGCCCTTGTCCAGCATGTCGGGATGCACCGCCGCGACGGTGATATGATCCTCAAGCCCCTTCAGCTTGCGGAAGATCAGCGTGCGATGGGCCCAGGGGCAGGCATAGGACACATAAAGATGATATCGCCCGCTTTCCGCCTTGAACCCCGGTTGACCCGACGGCCCCGGCCCGCCATCGGCGGTGATCCAGTTGCGAAACTGGGATTCCGAACGGACGAATTTCCCGCCGGTCGATTTGGTGTCGTACCATTGGTCATGCCATTCGCCGTCTACCAGTAAGCCCATCTGTCTTCTCCGTCCTTTTTCCGTGGGCTTAACATAAGCCCGTGTCCTGCGGGGCCTAGTCCCAGCCATCGCGCAACGGGTCTGCATACGTGCACAATGTGCAACAATCTCGGAGCGCCAGTGATCTTGTCATTTGATTTTTAAGGGAATCAGCGCATCTTAATGTCTGCTATCGGACGCGAGGCTGCCATGACCACCTTCCTTCCCAAAGATGTCCAGAACGATCTGGACGCGGCACGGATTGCCGGCCTCAAGAAAACATCCCGCCTGCGGATCGAAGCGGGTGGGGGGCAACATCGCGTGCTGCGCCGCTGGGCCACCGGCTTCGCGGTGGAAGCCGGGGTCGTTCCGATGCTGCGTGGTCTGGTCGATCTGTACGACGGTGCAAACCACCTTGCCCAATGCCTCATCATCGCGTCGGAGGAGGAGGCGGGCGAGATGCGCTATGAATTCAAGCGCGCGACCGAAGCCCATGACAAGGCCCCCCTGGATTTCTATCGCGCACCGGACGCGCCCATCGCGCTGCTTGGGAAAACCTGACGAAAAGGGCGCGCCGCCCGCCCTTTTGCAGTAAACATCGCGGTTTCCAATAGAACGCCGTTTGCGGCCAAGCTTTGCGGCTTGGATACCCCCGAAGATGTCTTTGAAAGGTCGTCACGCGCGGCGGCAACTATGCTGGACAAAGCTGACCTGACCCGCACGCCGGTCTGAAGACTGCTCTACCAACTGAACGGCTGCTATTCTTTCGCGAAACTCCAAACTTTTGCGGTAAGTCAAAACGGTTTCGCGCCAAGAGATGTATCCTGTTTCAAATGCTGAAGAAGGGGGAGTTTATGTCTCTGTTTAATCTAAGAATTTTCGTAACTATGCTCGTATTTGTCGGGCTTACTTCGGCAGCAAGCGCCGGCGGCGAGTTTCTTGATGGATGCCTGGCATTAAAAGGCAACGAACAACTTTTCAAAAAAACGACTGTGAAGTGGGAGGCCGAGCAGCGAGGAGAAACCGTAATCGCATACGCAACGATAAACGTTGAGGGCAAGGCAACTGTCTGTGGCATGCACATGAACAAAGGGGCAGTGCCTCAGGCCGAATTAAGGCGCATGCTCTCCAAAAGCGAGATAAAATCCGGCAAGCAAACGATGGTACGCAATCTCTCGTACTTCACGAACGCCTGTAACGAGGTTGGCTGCAAACTTTGTGCACCATGCTACATGACAACCCTGAACTGGAAGCCAGCCTATGCTCGGCCGAAATTTGTCCCAGGCGTAGACGATCCCGCCCAATGACGCTTAACCGAATGTCCGCTTCGGCCCGATTCCGTGCAAGTTCGTAGAAGCGTTATCAGACTTGGATTCCACGCGGCGATCCGCGGTTCTGCCGGCCTGAGTTTCCAGATGCCAAATGTGCGGTAAAGGGAAGCCGCCCGACCCCCTGATTTCGATAAAATTTGACCAATTGTTTCGCGCGCGAAACATTTTCTATTGCAGGTCCGAGAAGGCTTTGGCCAGCCGTTCCACCGCGTCCTCGATCCGTGCGCGGGGGGTTGCGATGTTGAAGCGCAGGAAATCCTCGCCCCCCTTGCCGAAAGACGGGCCATGGTTCACCGCGATCCGCGCGTCTTGCTGCACCCGCCGCGTGAACTCGGCCATCTCCATGCCGGTGCCGGAAAAATCGACCCAGGCCAGATAGGTCGCCTCAAGCGGCATGGAGGCCAGGCCGGGGATCGCATTCACGCCCGCGTCAAACAGCTTGCGATTGCCATCCAGATACTGAACCAGCGCGTCCACCCATTCGGCGCCCTCAGGGGAATAGGCCGCTGTCGCCATGAACAGGCCAAAGGAATTGGGCGACAAGCCCAGCGCCGCCATGCGCGCGCCGAAGCGGGCGCGCAGGTCGGGGTCTTCGATGATCACGTTGCCCGAATGGCTGCCCGCGATGTTGAAAGTCTTGGTGGTGGCGGTCATCATCACCAGCCGGTCGGTGATCGACGTATCGACCGTGGCCATCGGGATATGGGTGTGGCCCGGCATCACCAGATCATGGTGGATCTCGTCCGACACAAGGATCAGGTCATGGCGTTTGACGAAATCGGCGATCTGCTGAAGCTCGTCCCGGCTCCAGACGCGCCCCCCCGGATTGTGGGGGGAGCACAGGATGAACATGCTTTCCTTGCCGGTCATCTGCGCGTTCCAGCTGTCGGTATCCAGAAGGTAACGCCCGCCTTCGTTGATCATCTGGCATTCGACCACCTCGCGCCCGGCTGCGCGGATCACCTTGGCAAAGGCGTGATAGACCGGGGTCATCAGCACGATCCCGTCACCCGGCTGGGAATAGGCATCCACACACAGCGCCGTGCCGTTCACCAGTCCGTGGGTCGTGAAAATCCAGTCGGGCTGGATCTCCCAGCCGTGGCGGGTGGACATCCACCACTGGATCGCCGCGCGGTATTTGCTGTCATCCCCGAAATACCCGTAAATCCCGTGGTCGATCATCTCGCGGAGGGCGTCCTGCACCACCTCTGGCGGGCGGAAATCCATGTCGGCGACCCACATGGCGATGCCGTCGTCCTGCGGCACGCCATAAAGCTCTTCCATCATGTCCCACTTCACGCAGTGGCTTCCGCGGCGGTCGATGATCTCGTCAAAATTCATGGGGCTGTCTCCGGGCGCTGTTCGCAGGGCAAGCTAACGCGCTGGCGGGCGGGCGCAAGGGGCGTTGCGATATGGCGGATTAGGGCCTAAATCACCATCCATGAAACGTTCGATCCTGATCCACCCCGATCCGCGGCTGAAAACGCTGTGCAAACCCGTCGATGACCTGTCGGACGAGCTGCGCCAGCTTGCCGATGACATGCTTGAGACGATGTATGCCGCACCGGGCATCGGATTGGCCGCGCCGCAGGTGGGGGAACTGGATCGCCTGATCGTGCTGGATTGCGTGAAGCAGGACGACGCGCCGCCGCGCCCGCTGATCATGTTCAACCCGGTTGTGGTGGCGTCCTCGGACGACACCAATGTCTATGAGGAAGGCTGCCTGTCGATCCCCGATCAATATGCCGAAGTGACCCGCCCCAGAGAGGTAGAGGTCGCCTGGATCGACCGCGATGGAAATGCCCAGCAGGAAGTGTTCGACGGGCTGTGGGCCACCTGCGTCCAGCACGAGATAGACCATCTGGATGGCAAGCTGTTCATCGATTACCTCAAACCGCTCAAGCGCCAGCTGATCACGCGCAAGATGCAGAAGCTGAAACGCGAGCGGGCGCGCGCATGAGCCTGCGCGAGATCGTCAAATGGCCCGATCCGCGTCTGAGCACGCCATGTGATCCCGTGGAGGAGATCACCGACGCGATCCGCACCCAGGCCGAAGACATGCTTGAGACGATGTATGCCGCGCCGGGCCGGGGTCTGGCCGCGCCACAGATCGGGGTGATGAACCGCGTTTTCGTTACCGATGTCAGCTGGAAAGAGGGCACGCCCGATCCGCAGGTTTTCATCAATCCGGACATTCTTGAGGCCAGCGAGACAGTGGCCGAAGCCGACGAAGGCTGCCTGTCGATCCCCGGCATCACAACGCGCGTGACGCGGCCCGACCGGGTGCATCTGGTCTGGACCTCTCTGGAGGGCGCGCGGGTCAGTCAGGTGTTCACCGGCTTCGCCGCGGCCTGCGTCCAGCATGAACTGGATCACCTGAACGGCATCGTCACGCTGGACCGCCTGTCATCCGAAGCGCGGGTGGAGGCCGAAAGGGCCTATACCGCATGACCGTGCGCCCCTGTCTGCCCTGGCCCGACAAGCGCCTGCGCACGCCTGCCGCGCCGGTGGAAGAGATTACCGACGAGATCCGTGCGATCTGGCAGGACATGATCGACACGATGGAGGCGATGCCCGGCGTCGGCCTTGCCGCGCCCCAGATCGGGGTGATGCTGCGCCTTGCGGTTGTCGATGGATCGGACACGCGGGGGCGGGCGGTGCGGCTGGCCAACCCCGAGATCCTGCAGGCCTCGCCCGAGATGCGCGAACATGAGGAAGCCTCGCCCAACCTGCCGGGCGTGTCGGCGAAACTGAAGCGGCCCCGGGTCGTGACCGTGCGCTATCTGGATGAAAACGGGGTGATGACCCGGCGCGATTTCACTGATCTGGAAGCCACCAGCGTGCAGCATCAGATCGACCATCTGAACGGCAGAATGTATTTCGACAACCTGTCCAAGATGAAGCGCGACATGCTGCTGCGCCGCGCGCGAAAGGTGAAGGGCTGAGCATGCGGATCGTCTTCATGGGAACGCCTGATTTTTCGGTTCCGGTGCTTGAGGCGCTGGTGGCGGCCGGCCATGAGATCGCCTGCGTCTATTGCCAGCCGCCGCGCCCGGCGGGTCGTGGCAAGAAGGATCGCCCGACGCCCGTGCATCAACGGGCCGAGGCGCTGGGATTGCCGGTGCGGCACCCGACCTCTCTGAAACCGGCGGAGGAACAGGCGGCCTTCGCCGCGCTGGGCGCAGAGGTCGCCGTGGTCGTCGCCTATGGCCTGCTGCTGCCGCGCGCCATTCTGGATGCGCCCGCGCGCGGATGCCTGAACATCCATGCCAGCCTTCTGCCGCGCTGGCGCGGGGCCGCGCCCATCCACCGCGCGATCATGGCGGGCGATGAGCGAACCGGCGTCTGCATCATGCAAATGGAGGAAGGTCTGGATACCGGCCCCGTTTTGTTGCGCAGCGAAACATCCATCGGCGCAGAGGAGACGACGGCAGATTTGCACCACCGCCTGTCGCAGATGGGCGCGGCGCTGATCGTGCAGGCGCTGGCCAGGCTGGATGACCTGACGCCGGAGCCTCAGCCGGAGGAGGGCGTGACATACGCCCACAAGATCGACAAGGCCGAGGCGCGGGTGGACTGGACGCAGCCGGCGGTGGACGTTGACCGGCAGATCCGGGGCCTGTCGCCGTTTCCCGGTGCCTGGACCCTGTTGGACGGCGAGCGGATCAAGCTGTTGGCAAGCCGTCTTGCGGACGGATCGGGCCAGCCGGGAGAGGTGCTGGACGATGGGTTGCGCGTGGCCTGCGGCAGCGGCGCGATAGAGCTTCTGCGCTTGCAGCGCGCGGGCAAGGCTGCGCAGGATAGGGACACGTTTCTGCGCGGGCATCCCGTGCCGAAGGGCGCAACGTTCGAAGGGTAGGCAGATGTTTCTGACATTGATGGGTACGGTCGTGATCGCGGGCATCATCGGCTATGCCTCGGAAAAGACGGGCTGGACCCGGAACGGCATCATCCAATCGATCATCATCTGCGTGGGCGGTGCGTTCCTGTTTTACTTTGTCCGCATCATGTTCGGGATCAGCTTTGGCAGTCCGGGACTGAATGCCGTGATATCCTCCATCGGCGCGCTGATCATCGTTCCGTTCCATTGGCGGCGGTAGCGCCCGGTTTGAGGCGCGTCGGTGCCTGGGGCAGGCGCTGTGTTCCGTATTTTTAGCAAGAAGAAGCAGCGGGACCGTGCAGTTGAGCTGACGGTCAGCTTGATTTGGCCTTTGGTTTGAAAGGGGCCATGCCGGCCCGTGCGAGTTCATCGGCGCGTTCGTTTTCAGGATGGCCCGCATGGCCTTTGACCCATTCCCAGGTCACGTCATGTCGGGTCTGAGCCTCATCCAGGCGTTGCCAGAGCTCAACATTCTTGACGGGTTTCTTGTTCGCGGTCTTCCAGCCATTGCGCTTCCAGCCGTGGATCCATCCGGTGACCCCGTTTTTCACGTATTGGCTGTCTGTGACGATGGTGATGCTGGAGGGTCGGGCCAGCGCTTCCAGCGCGTTGATGGCGGCCAGAAGCTCCATGCGGTTGTTGGTGGTCTCGGCCTCTCCACCGTTCAGCTCGCGTTCTTTCAGGATGGTGTCGCCGTCCTTGGCGCGCATCAGCACGCCCCAGCCGCCCGGGCCGGGATTGCCGGAGCAGGCCCCGTCGGTATAGGCGAAAAGCTCAGGCATTCTTGCGGGCTTGCATGACGATCCAGGGGTCGTCGGTGCCGGCAAAGCCGACGCCGGACCCGGTCCAGTGGGTGACGGGCGTGAGGCCCACGTCGGTCAGAAGACCGGTCAGTTCGTCTTGCATGACGAAGGTATAGCGGCGGCCGAGGCGGTCGCGTGTCGAGGAGTGCCCGAGTTTCATGCCGATATGGAAAATGCCGCCCGGTCTGAGCGCTGTGGCGATGGCCTGCAGGTGATTGGGCAGTGCGGCGCGTTCCGCGTGCAGAAGCGAGAAGTTGGCCCAGATCCCGTCATAGATGCCGGTGCCGGTGAGCGCGCTGAAGGTTTCCTGCCGCGCGGTGACGCCTTCGTGGCGCGCGGCCATGTCGATCATCGACGCGCTGGCATCGGTGGCGGTGACGCGGTGCCCGGCCTGCGCGAAATAGGCCGCTGCCGTGCCCGGGCCGCAACCCAGATCAAGGATGTCAGCCGTTTCGGGCAGATGCGACAGGAAGCTGTCGGCTTGCGGTTGTGGCGCGGCTTCCTTGCCGATCCGGTCCGCGTAATCGGCTGCGCGCGCGTCGTAGACGGCGATGGTTTCCGGGTCGATCACAGGAACACTCCCACAGCGAGGCAGGCCACGACGATGCTGGTCAGAAGCACGCGCAGGCGCATCCACCATGCGGGTGTCAGGCCCCAGGTGGAGAAGGCGTAATCCAGGATCAGCAGGCCCAGGAAGCCGAAGATCAGGTTGGTGCCCGCGCTGACCGGGCCGCCTCCTGTCATGAAGAAGGCCCAGAGTGCCGGAAGGACCGACAGGGCATAACCGGTGGCCGCCCGTGCGCCGTCGGTCTTCGTGGCAAAGCCCCAGAGCACGCCGGACATGAAGCTGAGAATGACGGAGCCATAGAAAAGCTGCACATACGGCCCGACAAAGCGTGGGCCAAAGGTGCCAGCCCCCCAATTGGCCAGCGGCGCATAAAGATAGGTTGCCGCGCCCCAGAGAAAGGGGATCAGGCCGGCCAGGCCAAGGATCAGCGGGGCGGTGGGAATACGCGTCATTGGATGGGTCATCCGGTTCAGGGCTTGGCGGCTGCAGGGCTCAGGCGGGTTCGCGCAGCACGCGGGGCACTTTGAATTCGACGTTTTCGACGGCGGTTTCCACCTGCTCGACAGTCACGTCATATTTGTCGCGGAAGGCGTCGATCACCTCGTTCACCAGGTTTTCCGGGGCGGACGCTCCGGCGGTGATCCCGATGCTGGAGATACCTTCAAGCGCGCGCCAGTCGATGTCAGAGGCGCGTTGCACCAGCTGGGCATAATCGCAGCCCGCGCGCGCACCGACTTCGACCAGGCGTTTGGAATTCGACGAATTGGGCGCGCCCACCACAAGCATGGCGTCGGCCTTGGGGGCCATGGCCTTGACGGCCTCCTGCCGGTTCGTGGTGGCGTAGCAGATATCTTCCTTGTGGGGGCCCACGATATTGGGGAAGCGCGCTTGCAGTGCGGCAACGATATCGGCGGTGTCATCCACGCTGAGCGTGGTCTGGGTGACGAAGGCCAGCTTGTCGGGATCGCGGACCTCGACCGTGGCCACGTCTTCGACGGTTTCGACAAGCAGCACCTCACCGGCGGGCAGTTGGCCCATTGTGCCCACGGTTTCGGGGTGGCCTTCATGGCCGATCATGATCATCTGCAACCCGCGTTCGTGGTGGCGCTGGGCTTCGATATGGACCTTCGACACCAGCGGGCAGGTGGCGTCCACATAGATCATTTCACGCGCGGCGGCGGCGGCGGGAACGGATTTGGGCACCCCATGAGCAGAAAAGATCACCGGGCGGTCATCGGGGCATTGGTCAAGCTCTTCGACGAAAACCGCGCCTTTGTCGCGCAGCCCGTCCACGACGTATTTGTTGTGCACGATCTCGTGGCGGACATAGACCGGCGCGCCCCATTTCTCGAGCGCCATTTCAACGATCTTGATGGCGCGGTCGACGCCAGCGCAGAACCCGCGCGGCGCGGCCAGATAGACGGTGAGGGGCGGTTTGGTCATGGGCGTCTCCTTGGGGTCAAGAGGTAAGGCCTAAGCGTCCGATCGTCCAGTCCGGTTGCGCAGCAGGCAAAGCCCTTTGCGGGAATTGGGACATCTGGGATGCATTAAATGTATATCTTCGTATACTGCCCGGACGGAGGACGTGATTCTGAACCAGGCGAGGGGACGGAGCAGCCTGATGACGGAAGACAAAAGGCCGAAGCAGACCTGGCTGGCGCAGCCTGATCTGGCCACTCTGAAACAGGTTTTGTCGGTTTCGGCGATCCGTAACCTTGCGCATGAGGTGATCACGCGTCTGAACGAGCGCGACACGCATGACTGGACCGCGCCACAGAACGAGGTGCGCAAGCTGACGCATCTGCTCTGTGCGAAATACCCCTTCGCGGCCAATCGGATGATTGATCAGCTGATCGATGCCGGTGTGCCGGTCGAGCGGGTCTACCAGAATTACCTGGCGGAGGCCGCGCGGCAGCTGGGGACACGCTGGCAGCGCAACGAGGTCAGCTTTGAAGAGGTGGGGCTGGCCACGACCCGGATCTACATCATCCTGGATGCGCTGCGCCGAAAGTCACCGCCGCCGATCGCCACGCAAAGCCCCAAGATCGCTTTTGCCGCCATTCCCGGGGAAAAGCATGTTCTGGGGGTAAAGATGGCCGTCGATGTCTTCCGCAGGGAGGGCTGGGATGTGGTGCATCTGATCGACCTGGATCACGATCAGATCGTGAAGGCCGCACAGGATGTCGATATCGTTCTGGTGGGTCTGTCGGCCTCGGGGCGCAGGACGCGCGCGGCGCTGTTGCGGCTGGTGGTTGCGCTGCGCGTGGCCAGGCCCGATCTCAAGATCCTGTTGAGCGGTGAAATTGCCAAGAGCGAACCTGACTTCCTGTCTCAGGTCGGCATTGATGCCGTCGTCAAAGACGTCGAAACGGCGCTGGAGGTTGTCCAGCGCCTTCTGAAAAACGTTCCCAAGCCCCGGAAGATGGGGCGTTAGCCGTTTGCGGCGACGGCCGAGTCGTCGACATCGGTATCCCGAGGGGGACGGCCGATGACCTCTTTCAGGTCGCTCAGTTCGATGAAATTGTCGGCCTGGCGGCGCAGCTCGTCCGAGATCATGGGCGGCTGGCTGCGAATGGTCGACACGACCGACACGCGCACGCCCTGACGCTGCAGGCTTTCCACCAGCGGGCGGAAATCGCCGTCGCCTGAAAACAGCACGATATGATCGACGCGGGGGGCCAGTTCCATGGCATCGACGGCAAGTTCGATATCCATGTTCCCTTTGACTTTCCGGCGGCCCATGCTGTCGGTGTATTCCTTGGCGGGCTTGGTCACCATGGTGAAGCCGTTGTAGTGCAGCCAGTCGACCAGGGGCCGGATCGGAGAATATTCATCATTCTCCAGCAAGGCTGTGTAGTAGAACGCCCTCAGAAGCTTGCCACGACGCATGAATTCCTGCCGCAGAAGCTTGTAGTCGATGTCGAACCCCAGCGCTTTCGCAGCGGCATACAAGTTCGAACCATCGATGAACAGCGCAAGCCGTTCGTCCTTGTAAAACATCTAAACTTTCCTTCCGATAGGGAGGCGCGCAAGAGTATCCGTGAGTGTTTTGGGGACAGGCGCGCACCCAGTTCCGATAAAATAGAGCGCATTGAGTGTATCACAACCCGGTCAAACAGGCGATGGTAGGTCAGGAGTGAACGAAATTGTGTCAATTGCGCTGGTTGCCCTAGGGTCAAATCTGCCAGATCCAGAGGGTGACCCTACGTCAAATCTGAAGCGGGCGCTGATGGAGATGGCGTCTGAGGGGCTGGTGATTCGGTCGGTCAGCCGATTCTTTGAAACGCCGTGTTTCCCGGCAGGGGCTGGTCCGGATTACGTGAATGCGGCCGTGAGCGTCGGTAGCAGCCTTGATCCGCGCGGCATTCTGGAGGCGCTGCACCGGGTCGAGGCACGCATGGGCCGCACGCGGGACACGCGCTGGGGGATGCGGACGCTGGATCTGGATCTGATCGCGGTGGGTGATGCGGTACTGCCCGATGCGGAAACGGTGCAAAGCTGGATGGATCTGCCGGCAGAGGAACAGAAGCTGCGCGCGCCCGATGCGCTGGTTTTGCCCCATCCGCGGCTGGCGGATCGGGCCTTTGTGCTGACGCCGCTTGCCGATATCGCGCCCGATTGGCGCCATCCGCTGTCCGGTCTGAGCGTGCGCGAGATGCTGGCCGCGCTGCCGGATGCGGACCGGCGCGAGGTGCGCGCGATCTGAACGGGCCGAAAGCGCTGCAATTATTGGCCCATTTGGGTGTCGGGGACGTCAGATCGCGGGTTGTCAAGCATCGTCTTTGCCATTAGATAAGCGCTTTCTGGACCAGAATGATGATTGGAGTTCCCCGATGGCCCGCGTGACGGTTGAAGATTGCGTCGACAAAGTTCCCAACCGGTTCGAGTTGGTGATGCTCTCTGCGCACCGCGCACGTGAGATTTCGGCCGGTGCCGCGATCACCGTGGATCGCGACAACGACAAGAACCCCGTCGTTGCGCTGCGCGAGATCGCCGAAGAAACGCAAAGCGCCGATGAGCTGCGCGAGCGTTTGATCGAATCGAACCAGACCCAGATCGAAGTCGACGAGCCAGAAGAAGACCAGATGGCGCTTCTGATGGGTGCTGAATCCGACAAGCCCGCCGATGACGACATGTCGGAAGAGAAACTCCTGCGCGCGCTGATGGAGGCGCAAGGGCAGGGCTAACACCTCGGGTAAGGACCGCATGATCACTGCTGATGACCTGATCGCGCTGGTCCGCGCCTACAACCCCAAGACAAACGCTGAACGCATTGCCGCGGCCTATGAATTTGGCCGCGAGATGCATGAGGGGCAGTTCCGCCATTCTGGGGAGCCCTATTTCTCGCACCCCGTCGCGGTGGCGGCCATCCTGACCGAACAGCGGCTGGATGATGCGGCGATCATCACCGCGCTTTTGCATGATACGATCGAAGACACCAAGGCGTCATACTCGGAAGTGACCAAGCGCTTTGGCGACGAGGTCGCCATGCTGGTCGATGGCGTGACCAAGCTGACCAATCTGCAGCTGTCCAGCCACGAGACCAAGCAGGCCGAGAACTTCCGCAAGCTGTTCATGGCGATGTCGAAGGATCTGCGGGTGATCCTGGTCAAGCTGGCGGACCGTCTGCACAACATGCGCACGATCAAGGCGATGCGCCCCGACAAACAGGCCCAGAAGGCCCGGGAGACGATGGATATCTATGCGCCGCTGGCGGGCCGCATGGGGATGCAGTGGATGCGCGAGGAGCTTGAGGATTTGTCCTTCCGCGTGCTGAACCCGGAAGGCCGTCAATCCATCATCCGCCGCTTCATCACGCTGCAGAAGGAAAGCGGCGACATCATTCACCGCATCACCAGCGATATGCGCGCCGAACTGGCCAAATCGGGCATCGAGGCCGAGGTGTTCGGTCGTGCCAAGAAACCCTATTCGATCTGGCGCAAGATGCAGGAAAAGGATCAGGGTTTCTCGCGCCTGTCCGATATCTATGGCTTCCGGATCATCACCGACACGGAAGAGGATTGTTACCGCACCCTGGGCGCGATCCACCGCCGCTGGCGCGCGGTTCCGGGGCGGTTCAAGGATTACATCAGCCAGCCCAAATCAAACGGATACCGGTCGATCCACACCACCGTGTCAGGCCGCGACGGTAAACGGGTGGAGGTGCAGATCCGCACCCGGCAGATGCATGACGTGGCCGAAACCGGGGTGGCGGCGCATTGGTCGTACCGCGATGGTGTGCGGTCGGAGAACCCCTTTGCGGTGGACCCGGCCAAATGGATCGCATCCCTGAACGAGCAGTTCGAGGGGGAGGATGATCACGACGAATTCCTCGAAGCGGTCAAGCTGGAGATGTATTCCGACCAGGTCTTCTGCTTCACGCCCAAGGGGGATGTGGTCAAGCTGCCCCGTGGCGCGACGCCGATTGATTTCGCCTATGCGATCCACACGCGCATCGGCTCGGCCATTGTGGGGGCCAAGGTGGATGGGTTGCGCGTGCCCTTGTGGACGCGGCTGAAGAACGGGCAGTCGGTGGATATCATCACCGCCGAAGGTCAGACCCCGCAGGCAAGCTGGCTTGAGATTGCCACAACCGGAAAGGCCAAGACGGCGATCCGCCGATCCCTCCGGGAAGTAGACCGCGAACGCTTCATCAAGCTGGGGCAGGAACTGGCCCGTGCGGCTTTCGAACATGTGGGCCGCAAGGCCACCGACAAGGCGCTGGATACAGCCGCCAAGCATCTGCGGCTGGACAATCGCGATGTTCTGCTGGCCCGGTTGGGCAGTGCCGAGATCACCGGCCATGATGTCGTGCAGGCGGTTTACCCCGAACTTGCGCCCGATGAGGGCGACCAGATCTCGCCGCGCCGGGCGGTGATCGGTCTGCAGGCAGGTCAGTCTTTTGAACGCGCGCCCTGCTGTCAGCCCCTGCCGGGCGAACGGATCGTGGGCATCACCTTCCGTGGCAAGGGTGTTGTGGTCCATGCGATTGATTGCGACCGGCTGGGTGAATACGAAGATCAGCCCGACCGCTGGGTCGATCTGCATTGGCATGCGGGCACCCATCCGCCGATCTATAGTGCGACACTGGACCTGACGATTGGCAATGACGCCGGGGTACTGGGGCGTATTTGCACATTGATCGGCGAGAAGAAGGCCAATATCTCGAACTTGAACTTTGTCGACCGGAAGCCAGATTTTTACCGGCTTCTGATTGATGTTGAACTGAGAGATATCGAACAGCTTCATTCGCTGATGCTGGCTTTGGAAGCCGAAAGCGATGTGGCTGCTTTGGAACGGCACCGGGATATGGCCCCGCCCCGCGCGGTCGCGGAGTAAGCAGGGCCCAAGGCACGAGAAGGTAATCAGACTTGGTATTCAAACGCCGAGATCGTCGATCCGTGCTGCGGGTGATTGGGGAGGCGCTGTATCCCCGGGGCGGTTGGACGCGCGCGTTCCATTACGTCAAGCACCGGGTGCGGCGGCTGCCCGACAGCCCCGAGCGGATCGCGCGCGGCATCTGGGCCGGCGTCTTCGTGACCTTCACGCCCTTTTACACAATGCATTTCGTGGTGGCGGCGCTGATCGCGCGGCTTTTGCAGGGCAACATCCTGGCCTCTCTCATGGCCACCTTCTTTGGCAATCCGCTGACCTATGTGCCGATTGGCGTTGTGTCCTTGCAGACCGGGCACTGGCTGCTGGGGACCGAATTCGAAGCCAGCGACAAATCCTTTGGCGGAAAATTCGCCGATGCCGGCCGGGATCTGCATCACAATTTCATGACGCTGTTCAACGACCAGGTGCCCGACTGGCACGGTTTGTCGGTGTTTTATGACGAGGTGTTCTTTCCCTATCTTGTTGGCGGTCTGATCCCCGGCGTGATTTGCGCGTCTGTTTGTTATTACCTGAGTGTGCCCCTGATCCGCGCCTATCAGCACCGCCGCAAGGGCGCGATCAAGGCCAAGCTGGCCGCGATCAAACAGAAAGCGGCCGAGAAAAAGGCCAGCAAGGCTGACGGCAAGCGCAAAGCGGACTAGGTTTTGATCAAATTCTGACGTTTGGAGATTCGCCCATGTCCGGCCCCACCCATCTGCGCCTTGGCGTGAACATCGACCACGTGGCCACCGTGCGCAATGCGCGCGGCGGTGACACGCCCGATCCGCTGCGCGCCGCGAAGCTGGCCGAGGAGGCGGGCGCCGAGGGCATCACCGCGCATTTGCGGGAGGATCGCCGCCATATCTCGGACGCGGATATCGAAGGGTTGATGGATATTCTGACCGTGCCGCTGAATTTCGAGATGGCCGCGACCACTGAGATGCAGGCCATCGCGTTGCGCCACAAGCCGCATGCGGTCTGCATCGTGCCCGAAAAGCGGGAGGAACGGACAACCGAAGGCGGGCTGGAAGTGGCGCGCGAAGAAAACAGACTGGCCCATTTCATCGCGCCCCTGCGCGAGGCAGGCTGCCGGGTGTCGATCTTCATCGCCGCCGACAAGCGCCAGATCGAGGCCGCGCACCGGATCGGCGCGCAGGTGATCGAGCTCCATTCCGGCGCCTATTGCGACGCCCATCACGAGGGCCGGTTGGACGACCGCGACCGCGAGCTTGAGGCGATGCGCGAGATGTCGGCCTTTGCCCATGATCTGGGGCTTGAGGTGCATGTGGGGCATGGATTGACCTATGAAACCGTGCAGCCCGTCGCGGCCTTCCCCGAGGTGCGGGAGCTGAATATCGGTCACTTCCTGATCGGAGAGGCGATCTTCCGCGGGCTGCAACCGGCGATCCACGAGATGCGCCGCCTGATGGATGAGGCGCGGGCGTGATGGAGCAAAGCGGATACATTCGTTTTGCCGCCTGGTATGTCGGCGTCTCGATTGGCTTGCCGATCTTTCTGATGATCTTGCTGCAACTGACCGGCCTTGATTTGCGCTCGGCGTTTTCCTTTGTCTTCCCGATGATGATCTCGGCGGTGATGGCGGGCACGCATTACGCGCGCAGAATGGGTCGCGTGCCGACAAGCGGGGAAGCATGGGCCATCTCGGTGCGCTTGATGGCGCTTGGTTTTGCGCTGAGCGTCGGGATTATCCTTGCCCTCTTTCCTGTGACGGGCAGTTTGATCCCGACGTTGAGCCCGCTGACATGGGCAGGGGTCGCTGCATTCGTGTTGTTGGTGTTTCTGGCCTTGGCGCGGGTGTTCTTTGCGCTTGGGGCCAAGAACCATATCGACAAAGGGGCGTCGCGTGGGTGATGCGGCTGCGCTGCTGACAATGGCGGCGGCCTTCTTCGTGGTCGCTGTTGCGCCCGGTCCGGCGACATTGGGCTGTGCCTCCGTCGCGATGGCGCATGGGCGGCGCGCGGGGCTGAGCTTTGGAATGGGGCTTGGCGCGGCGCTGTTCTTTTGGGGCGTCCTTGCGGCGCTGGGGCTGGGCGCGGTGATTGCGACCAGTGCGCAGGTCATGCTGTGGCTAAAGGTTCTTGGTGCGCTTTATCTCTTTTGGCTGGCATGGAAAGCCGGGCGCTCCGCGTGGCGGGGTGAGATCAGCACTGCGGCAGAGGTGCGGTCGGGGCGATGGGTGTGGCGGGGCGTTTTGCTGAATCTGTCCAACCCGAAAGCCGTGTTTGCATGGTTGGCTACGCTGTCCCTGGGTCTAGGGCCTGAGGCCACCGCGCTGTCAGTTTCGCTTGCCACGCTGGTCTGCGGGGCAATTGGCTTTGTCGTCTATCTGCCTTGGGTATTGGGGTTCTCTCATCCGAAGGTAATGGCGGGGTATCGCAAGGTCCATCGTTGGGTCGATGCCATTGTCGCGACACTTTTTGCGGCCGCTGGTCTTGGCTTTGTTCGCTCCGCGCTTGCCCGCGCGCCTGCCTGATATGCGCGCATCGGGTGTTTTCCTGACGATTTGCCTGTTGGCCATTGGCGCGGCTTTGTACGTGCTGGAAAGCGCGCGCGCCGGGGTTGAGATCACGCAGACGCATGTGGGCGACAGCCCAGTCACGATATATGACGGCGATGGTCCCAACGTGGTTGTGGCCCATGGCTTTGCCGGGTCGCGGCAGATGATGCAGGGCTATGCCCTGACGCTGGCGCGGGCCGGGTATCGCGTGCTGGCTTTCGATTTCGAAGGGCACGGGCGGCATCCGGTGCCGATGTCTGGGGATGTGACCTCGCTCGATGGTACGACGCGGCTTCTGGTGGAGCAGACTTTGTCGGTGGTCGATGCGGCGGGACCGGGGCCTGTGGCGCTGCTGGGTCATTCGATGGCGACCGATATCCTGATCCGCGCCGCGGATGCCGCGCCTCAGTGGATCGGGCCTGTGGTGGTGATCTCTGCCTTCAGCCAGGCGGTCGATGCGACGCAGCCGCCTGACATGCTGATGATCACCGGCGCGTGGGAGGGCGGCTTGCGCGCCTTTGCCCGCAAGGCCGTGGCCATGGTGGACCCCGAGGCGGGCGAGGGCGATCTGGCCACGGCCGGAGAGGTGCGCCGCAAGACGGTTGTCGCGCCTTTGGCGGAACATGTGGGTGTGCTTCACAGCCGTCTGGGCCGGGCCGAGGCGGTTTCCTGGCTGAACACGGCCTATGGGCGGGAGGGGCAGGTGCCGGTGCCCGCGACCGGGCCGGTGACTTTGGGTCTGCTGATCGCGATTGTCGCGCTGGCGCGACCCTTGTCGCGGCTGTTGCCATACGCGCCTGATCCGGCGCGGCGGGCTCTGTCACGGGCGCAGGTCGCGGTGCTGCTGGTGGTGCCTGCCTTGGTGGCCCCGCCGCTGGCCGTGCTGGTCGATCCGCATGCGCTGCCGGTTCTGGTGGCCGATCATCTGGCGGTGCATCTGGGGCTTTTTGGCTTGATCCAACTGGCTTTGCTGTGGGGCTTCGGGGTGGGGTTTGGCCGCCTGTCCCTGCCCGGCGTGCTGGCGATCCTGATCTGGGGGCTTGGCCTGTTCGGGCTGGCGCTGGATCGTTATGCGGCGAATTTCCTGCCGATCCCCGAACGCATGGTGATCATGGCCGCGCTTTCACTTGGTGCCGTGCCCTTCATGCTGGCCGATGCGATCGTGACCGATGGCGGGCGCGCGGCGCTGTCGCGGCGGGTGCTGGCGCGGGTGGCGTTCCTGGCCTCGCTTGGGTTTGCGGTGGCGCTGGACTTCGAGGGGCTGTTCTTCCTGATCATGATTGCCCCGGTGATCGTTCTGTTTTACGCCCTGTTCGGTCTGGTGGGCCGCTGGGTTGCACAGCGACAGGGCGCGGTGGCGGCGGGCGTGGGCCTTGGCATATGCCTGGCGTGGTCGCTGGGCGTGAGTTTTCCCATGTTCGCCAGCGGATAGGAAAGGACAGGCATGATTTTGGGCGTCGGCACCGATCTGGCCAATATCGACAGGATCCAGGGCACATTGGACCGCTTTGGCGACCGGTTTCGCAACCGTGTCTTTACCGAAACCGAGCAGCGCAAGGCCGAACGCCGCCGCGATGTGGCTGGCACCTATGCCAAGCGCTGGGCGGCGAAAGAGGCGTGTTCCAAAGCGCTGGGCACCGGTCTGCGCATGGGGATTTCCTGGAAGGACATGGCGGTCAGCAATCTGCCCACGGGGCAGCCGGTGATGCATGTGACGGGCTGGGCCGCAGAACGGCTGCGCGAGATGACGCCGGAAGGTTATACTGCCATCATCCACGTGACGCTGACTGACGATCACCCTTGGGCGCAGGCCTTCGTGGTGATCGAGGCGCGACCTGACGATGAGGCCACCCCCACCTTGACTTACCCCGGCGCGGCCCGCATGTAGCCCCGAAACGTCCCAATCCAGACGGAGAGCCTTATGGCCGCCAAAGAAAAGTCCTCGGGCTTTATTGTCGAAACGATCAAGACCATCGTCTATGCCATGCTGATTGCAGGCGTGTTCCGCACGCTGTTCTTCCAGCCCTTCTGGATCCCGTCAGGGTCAATGAAGGAAACGCTGCTGGTGGGGGATTTCCTGTTCGTGAACAAGATGGCCTATGGGTATTCCTATGCCTCATGTCCGAACCTGCGCATTCCGGCGGTGGGGATCGACATTGATGCCGAGGATCTGTGCGGCTTTCTGGGTGGCGACAACACGCGGATCTGGGGCGATGAGCCGGAACGGGGCGACGTGGTCGTCTTCCGCCATCCGGTGACGGGCCGGGATTTCATCAAGCGGGTCGTGGGTCTGCCGGGTGAGCGTATCCAGATGATCAACTCGGTGCTGCATATCAACGGGGAGCCGGTGCAACTGGAAGATGCCGGGGTCTTTACCGAGGTGGTGGAGTTGCAGGGCCCCAGCCGTGTGACCCCGCGCTGTGAAAACGGCATCGTCGGGCGCGGTGGCGTTTGTGAGAAATCCCGCCAGATCGAGACGTTGCCCAACGGGCGCAGCCACAGCATTCTGAACATCGGTTTGCAGAGCTCGGACAACACGCCAGTCTTTGAAGTGCCCGA
Source organism: Aestuariivita boseongensis (assembly GCF_001262635.1). Lineage (GTDB taxonomy): Bacteria > Pseudomonadota > Alphaproteobacteria > Rhodobacterales > Rhodobacteraceae > Aestuariivita > Aestuariivita boseongensis. The sequence continues at coordinate 23,813 of NZ_JXYH01000008.1, read as the reverse complement.
GGGGCATTACTTTTTCGTTGGCGACAACCGGGACAATTCCTCGGACAGCCGGTTCTCGACCCGTGCGAATGGGGTGGGCTTCGTGCCTTATGAGGATATCGTAGGCCGGGCGGACCGGATCCTGTTTTCATCCGCGGGGTCGTCGCTGTTTTCCTTCTGGACCTGGCGCAGCGACCGGTACTTCAAGAGGATCGAGTGAAGCTGTCGGCCGAACTCAGGGCGTTTCAGGATCGGATCGGGCACCGGTTCGCCGATCCCGCCTTGCTGGTTCGCGCGGTCACGCATTCTTCGGTCGGGACGCCCAATCGGGAAGACAACCAGCGGCTGGAATTTCTGGGTGACCGGGTGCTGGGGCTGGTGATGTCCGAGGCGCTTCTGGAAGAGGATCGCGCGGCCAGCGAAGGACAACTGGCGCCCCGGTTCAACGCGCTGGTGCGCAAGGAAACCTGTGCCGATGTTGCCCGCGAGATTGATCTGGGTGCGGTGCTGCGGCTGGGCCGGTCCGAGATGCTGTCGGGCGGGCGGCGCAAGCAGGCCTTGCTGGGGGACGCGATGGAGGCGGTGATCGCTGCCGTTTATCGTGACGCCGGGTTCGAGGCTGCGCGCGATATGGTGCTGCGGCTGTGGGGCAAGCGGATCGGGCAGGTCGAGGCCGATGCCCGCGACGCAAAGACCGCACTGCAGGAATGGGCCCAGGCGCGCGGCATGCAGCCGCCGCGCTATGTCGAGCTGTCGCGCGACGGGCCGGATCATGCGCCCGTCTTCACCATCGCGGCCCGGCTGGAAAACGGCGAAGAGGCGCGGGCCAGGGCCGGATCCAAGCGGCAGGCTGAACAGGCGGCGGCGCAGGCGCTTCTGTCGCAGGTGGAATAATCGCGCGGCGGGATGGCGGGGTTCGTTGAAATCCGCTACATCGCCGGGATGAAAGACCAAGAGTGACACCCCAATGACCACACGTGCCGGATTTGTTGCCCTGATCGGGGAGCCCAATGCAGGGAAATCCACGCTGATGAACCGCATGGTCGGCGCGAAAGTGTCGATCGTGACCCATAAGGTGCAGACAACCCGCGCGCGCATTCGTGGCGTTGCAATGGCGGGGGAGAGCCAGATCGTGTTCGTGGACACGCCCGGCCTGTTCCGGCCGCGCCGGCGGCTGGACCGCGCCATGGTGGCTGCGGCCTGGGGCGGGGCGGCGGACGCGGATATCGTGATGTTGCTGGTAGAGGCGCATCGCGGCGTCACACCAGGTGTGGAGCGCATTCTGGAAGGTCTGGGCGAGGTGGCGCAGGGCCGCACGGTTGGCCTGATCATCAACAAGATCGACAAGGTACAGTCCGATGTTCTACTGGGCCTGTCGAAGGATCTGAACGAACGGTTTCCCTTTGCGCGGACCTTCATGATCTCGGCCGAGCGGGGGCACGGGGTGGAGGACCTGCGCGACTGGCTGGCGGGTGAAGTGCCCGAGGGCCCGTGGCTGTACCCCGAAGATCAGATCGCCGATCTGCCGCTGCGAATGATCGCGGCGGAGATGACGCGGGAGAAGCTGACGCTGCGGCTGCATCAGGAACTGCCCTATCAGTTGACCGTCGAGACGGAGAATTGGGAAGAGCGCAAGGACGGCTCGGCCCGGATTGATCAGGTCATCTATGTGATGCGCGACGGCCACAAGGGCATCGTGCTGGGCAGGAAGGGCGAGACGATCAAGGCCGTCAGCACGGCAGCCCGGCATGAACTGGAAGAGTTTCTGGGGCGCAAGGTGCATCTGTTTTTGCAGGTCAAGGTGCGGCCCAACTGGCTGGAAGAGGCGGAACGGTATTCCGAGATGGGCCTGGATTTCAAAGACGGGAATACATGAGCCGTCTGACCGCACGTTTCTGGGTGGATGCCTATCTGGCGCGGCTGCGGCTGGCCGATATTCCGGGATTTGTCGTGGCACATGGCGATGACACGGGCGGTGCGGTGCTGGTCAAGCTGAACACGCTTGACGGACGCGCGGTGGCGTTCCAGCGATCCTTCGATTTGATGACCGGGGAGCGCGCCTGGGTCGTTCTGGCCGAGGGCAAGGAGACCGCCGTGGACGAGGCGGTCACACGCCAGCGCGGGTTCGATCCCGATCTGTGGGTGATCGAGGTGGAAGACCGCGCGGGCAGGCATTTGCTGGACGAGGACGGGCTGTCCTGATCCGTTGGCCGGTGTGCCTGTGGCAACTGCCGGGGTGGGGTATTTTCAGCCAGAAAGAAGCAGCAGGGCGGCTCTTGTCATTTGCGGGCGGCGCGCTGATCTTGGGCGCATGGATTGGCGTGGTCAGGGGATATTGCTGTCGGTGCGGCGGCATGGCGAAAGCTCGGCCATTATTGATGTGTTCACCGAAGAGCAGGGGCGGCATGCAGGGGTCGTGCGCGGTGGCACCAGCCGGAAGATCGCGCCCATTCTGCAGCCGGGCGCGCAGCTGGATCTGAGCTGGCGCGCGCGGCTGGAGGATCATATCGGCACCTATCAGGTGGAGTTGCTGCGCAGCCGGGCGGCTGCGGCGATGGGCGGGCGGTTGGCCCTTGCGGGGCTGAACGCGGTGACGGCGCTTGTCGGGTTTTCTCTGCCCGAACGTGAAAGCCATCCGCGTCTTTATCGCCAGACCGAGCAGCTTCTGGATTTGCTGGGGCAGGACGAGATCTGGCCGTTGGCATATTTGCGGTGGGAGCAGCGGTTGCTTGAGGAAACGGGCTTTGGCCTGGACCTGAGCCGATGCGCTGTGACCGGCGCGCAGGACGGGTTGGTTTTTGTCTCGCCCAAGTCGGGGCGCGCGGTCTCAATGGCTGGGGCGGGGGAGTGGGCGGACAGGATGCTGCCCCTGCCGCCCTGTCTGCTGGGCGAGAGCCCGGAGACAGATCAGGAAACCTTGCAGGCGCTGGAAACGACCGGCTATTTTCTGGAGACCAAACTGGCACCCGCGCTGGGCCACAAGCCGCTGCCGGAGGCGCGGGCGCGTCTGATCGCGGAGGTCCGGCGGCTGCTTTAGCGGCGCTTACACCAGATCGCGTTCGACCAGATAGGCGCCCGCTTCGCGAATGGCATCTTCCACATTGCGGAAGGAGATCCCGAGGATCTTTTCGGCCTGCGCACCGGAGGCCACATCCTTGCGCCCCAGTGTGGGTACGATCGTGCGGATGGACGGGTCGAACAGCGCCAGAAAGCGGATCAGCGCGTTGGGGGCCAGCCGTGTGGGGATCTTGCGGCTGGGGTGCTGCGCCTTGAGGATCAGGCCGAAATCCTGGAACCACAAGTATCTGTCGGCGCCAATGAAGCGTTTGCCGATGCTTTCGGGACGCTCCATTGCGCGGATATGCATGAGTGCGATGTCGCGGACATCGACGCAGGTGAAGCCGAAGCGTGGCAGAAGCGGGTCCTTGCCCTTCAGCAGGCGTTCGATGACCTGGATCGAGGTTCCGAAATTGTCGTCCAGCGGCGCGCCTTGCACGAAGGACGGGTTGATCATGGTGATCTGCATGTCAGGTGCGTCCGAGGCGTGCCAGTCCCAGACGGCTTTTTCGGCCATAGTTTTGGATTTGACGTAAGCTGTTGCGGCGGGATGGGTCACATCGGTCCAGTCGTTTTCGGTAAACTGGGTCTGGCCCGGCGCGGGATCTTTTGTGACGACGGCGGCGGTGGATGACGTCATGATCACGCGCGTTACACCAGCGGCACGGGCGGCTTTGACGGCGCGCAAAGCACCATCCACCGCGGGGCGGATCAGGTCGTTTTCATCGCGGGGCTGGGAGAGCGGAAAAGGCGAGGCCGTGTGCATCACGACATCGACGCCTTCCATCGCCTTGTCCCATCCGTCATCGGAGGAAAGATCGAGCGGCACGACGCTGAGCCGGTCCAGCGCAGACGGATCTGACAGTCGTGGCCCGAGCGCATCGCGCAATTCGCCCTCGCGCGAGAGGGAACGCGCGGATCCCTTCACGGTATAGCCCGCGTCAAGCAACTGCAGGACAAGATGTTTGGCGATGTATCCGGTCGCGCCGGTGACAAGGACTGTTTTGGACATGCGGGTCTTCCTTGGGTTGTTGGCCATCACATTGGCCTGATGGCCGTCGGGATCAAGGGCATGGTTTGCTTTGTAGGCTGTAAAGCAAAAAACCGGGCCGCTGGGGCCCGGTTTTCGTGCGGAGTTCGGGACGTTCAGGCCAGTAAGCGGCGGGCGATGACCTGGGCCTGAATCTCGGCCGCGCCTTCGAAGATGTTGAGGATGCGGGCATCGCACAGAACGCGGCTGATTTTGTATTCCAGCGCGAAGCCGTTGCCGCCATGGATCTGCAACCCGTTATCGGCAGCGGCCCATGCCACGCGGGCGCCCAGCAGCTTGGCCATGCCGGCCTCGAGGTCGCAGCGGCGGCCTTCGTCTTTCTCGAACGCGCTGAAATAGGTCAGCTGGCGGGCGACCATGATTTCCACCGCCATCATCGCCAGCTTGTTGGCCACGCGGGGGAAGTTGATCAGGGACTTGCCGAATTGCTTGCGGTCCTCGGCATATTGCATCGAGATATCAAGCGCCGATTGCGCCACGCCGATGGCGCGGGCGGCGGTCTGGATGCGGGCGGATTCGAAGGTTTCCATCAGCTGTTTGAAGCCTTTGCCTTCTTCGCCGCCCAGAAGGTTTTCGGCCTTCACGTGGAAGTTATCGAAGCCCAGCTCGTATTCCTTCATGCCGCGATAGCCCAGCACTTCGATCTCACCGCCGGTCATGCCTTCGGTAGGGAATGGGGCCTCGTCCGTGCCGGGGGTCTTTTCGGCCAGGAACATCGACAGACCTTTGTAATCAGAGGTCTCTGGATCGGTGCGCGCTAGCAGCGTCATCACATGGGTGCGCGCGGCGTGGGTGATCCAGGTTTTGTTGCCGGTGATTTTGTAATCGCCGTTCTCATCCTTGACCGCGCGGGTGCGCAGGCTGCCCAAGTCAGAACCGGTGTTCGGTTCGGTAAACACAGCCGTTGGCAAGGTCTCCGCGCTGGCGATCCGGGGCAGCCATTTTTCCTTCTGCTCATCCGTGCCGCCTGCGATGATGAGTTCCGCCGCGATTTCCGAGCGTGTGCCCAGAGAACCCACGCCGATATAGCCACGCGAGAGTTCTTCCGAGACGACGCACATGGACGCTTTCGACAGGCCGAAACCGCCATATTCTTCGGGGATGGTCAGACCGAAGACGCCCATTTCGGCCAGTTCTTCGATCACTTCCATCGGGATCAGTTCGTCGTTCAGGTGCCACTCATGGGCAAAGGGCTCGACCTTTTCGACCGCGTAGCGGCGGAATTGGTCGCGGATCATCTCAAGCTCTTCATCGAGACCGGATGCGCCGAACATGGTGTTGGCTTTCTGATCCTGCATCAGTTCGACCAGGCGCAGGCGCGCGGCCTGGGTGTTGCCCGATTGGGTCAGCGTCATCACCTCGGGTGCCATCAGGGCGCGCATGTCGTCCTGACCCAGGCCCATATCCTGCAGGCGCAGGATTTCGCCCTGGTTCATCTGGATGCCGCCATAGATCTGCCAGAGGTATTCGCCAAAGGCGATCTGGTGGATCAGCTGTTCCATTTCGCCGAATTTGCCCTGGGCGTTCAGTGCTTCGGCCCATTTCTGCATCTGGCGCAGGGATTCCAGATAGGTGGCCAGCCAGGCAAGACCGTGCGTGGCGGTCTGTGCGGCTTCGACCTGTGCGCCCGAGATGCGGCCATCCACGGTGACCGCGTCGCGGACCGTGGCCTTAGCGGTCTCGAACACCTGTTCCACGGGGGCGATCGCGCCGCCGGTCAGTGTCAGCAGATCGGGGAGGATGACCGGTTTGGTCATGCCAATATCCTGTCCGTCATGGGCCATCTGATTCATCCTTTTTTCCAGTCCGCTTGGTCCTAATCATTTCGCAGGTGCAGCGCAACAAAAATACCTTTCGCTGCGCCACTTTGTTCTAAAATTGCGCGTTGAAATTTTCAGGTGCAGCGCTAACCCAAGGTGGTAAGAGGGGCCATGACCTCTCTTTTCCCCTACCTTAGCCCTGATCAGCTTGCCTTTGCCTTCAGTATCGCCGTGATCGCTGGGCTGGTCAAAGGTATCGTCGGGTTCGCGATGCCTATGATCCTGGTTTCCGGGCTGGGCACGTTTTTACCGCCGGAATTGGCGCTTGTGGGGCTGATTTTGCCGACTGTGGTCACGAATGGCTTGCAGGCGCTACGCAATGGCGGGCGGGCTGCGCTGGCGTCGATTTACCGGTTTCGGTGGTTCATGGGAATCGGCGGGCTGTTCCTGATCGCCAGTGCGCAGCTGTTTCGATTGCTGTCGGGGCCGTCGCTGTATCTGCTGATCGGGATACCCGTGACCGTGTTCGCCGTGCTGCAGCTGCGCGGTTGGCAATTGCGGCTGCGGGGGCAAAGCCGCAGGGCGGACATCAGCATTGGAACGATAGCCGGCGCGATTGGCGGTGTGTCAGGTGTCTGGGGGCCGCCGACGGTGGCTTACCTGACCGCGCTGAATACGCCCAAGGCTGAACAGATGCGCGTGCAGGGTGTCATTTATGGGCTGGGCGCGGTGGCGCTATTGTTCAGCCATATCGGATCGGGCGTGATGACGGCAGAAGTCGCGCCGTTCTCTCTGGTTCTGGTGGTGCCAGCGGTTGTGGGCATGTGGCTGGGGCGGATGGTGCAGGACCGCATTGATCAGGCGGCCTTCCGGCGCGCGACACTTATGGTTCTACTGATTGCCGGGCTGAACCTGGTGCGCCGGGGCTTGGGATTCTGAACATGAAAAGCCCCGCGCCTTGTGGGGCTGCGGGGCTTTTACAGATCGTATGAATGGCCGGATCAGCCGATCGCGGCGGCTTTCACGTCGTCGTCGATGTAAGGCACGTATTGTTCGAAATTGTCGGCGAACATCTGCACCAGTTTCGCGGCCTGCGCATCATAGGCTGCCTTGTCGTCCCAGGTGCGGCGCGGATCCAGAAGCAGCTCGGGCACGCCGGGCACGTCTTCGGGAACATCGAAGCCGAAATTCGGATCCTTGCGGAAGGTGGCATCGGCCAGTGTGCCGTCCAGTGCCGCGGTCAGCAGGGCCCGAGTGGCCTTGATCGGCATCCGGTTGCCCACGCCATAAGCGCCGCCGGTCCAGCCGGTGTTCACCAGCCAGCAGGTCGCGCCGTGCTGGGCGATCTTTTCGCGCAGCAGGTTGCCATAAACCTCAGGACGGCGCGGCATGAAAGGCGCACCAAAGCAGGTCGAGAACGTAGGCTGAGGTTCGGTCACGCCACGCTCTGTCCCCGCGACTTTCGCTGTGAAGCCTGACAGGAAGTGATACATCGCCTGCGCCGGCGTCAGACGCGCGATCGGGGGCAGCACGCCAAACGCATCGCAGGTCAGCATGATGATGTTCTTGGGGTGCCCGCCCAGAGCCGTCGAAGACGCGTTCGAGATGTATTCCAGCGGATAGGCGCAGCGCATATTCGCTGTCAGGCTGTCATCTTCGAAATCCAGCTCGAATGTTTCTTCGTCGAAGACCATGTTTTCGATGATGGTGCCGAATTTCGTGGTTGTGGCATAGATCTCGGGTTCGGCCTCGGGCGAGAGGGAGATCGTCTTGGCATAGCAGCCGCCTTCGAAGTTGAAGGTGCCGCGGTCGGACCAGCCATGTTCGTCGTCGCCGATCAGAACGCGTTCGGGATCGGCCGACAGGGTGGTCTTGCCGGTGCCCGACAGGCCGAAGAAGACGGCGGTGTCCACAGGGTTGCCCGGCGCGTGGTTGGCCGAGCAGTGCATCGGCATGATGCCTTTCTCGGGCAGCAGGTAGTTCAGCAGGGTGAAGACTGACTTCTTGTTCTCGCCCGCATACTCGGTGCCGCCGATCAGGATCATCTTCTTGTCGAAGTTCATCGCGATCACGGTTTCGGAACGGCAGTCATGCTTGGCCGGATCCGCCTGGAAGCTGGGGCAGTTGATCACGGTGAAATCTGCGATGAAGTCATCAAGCTCAGACCGGTCCGGGCGGCGCAGCAGGTGACGGATGAACAGGCCGTGCCAGGCCAGTTCGGTAACCATGCGCACGTTGATCGAATGGGCCGGGTCCGCACCGCCTACCAGATCCTGCACGAAGTAATCGCCGCCTTTCATATGCTCCAGCATATCGGCATAGAGAGCATCGAACCCTGCGGGGCTCATTTCGGCGTTGTTTTCCCACCAGATGCTGTCGGCAACACTGTCGGTCTTGACCACGTGCTTGTCCTTGGGGGACCGTCCGGTGAATTTGCCGGTCGTCACGAGGAACGCGCCGCCTTTGCCCAATGTGCCTTCGCCGCGTTTCAGAGCGGTTTCGACCAGCGCGGGCTCCATCAGGTTGTAATAGACATTGCCCAGCCCGGTGATGCCCTGGTCTTCAAGCTGGAATTGCGGGTTTACCCGTCCGAATGTCATATGCGTGTGTCTCCTGTGGTTGAACGAGCCGCGCGGCGGCCTTGTCTCAACGCGTGATAGTCGAACTGACCAACAGGGTGTGATCAGCGTCAGTGTGCGAGCCGCTCTTAGCATGACGTTTTGGGGCATGAACAGGACGGTTTGGCGCAGTTAGCGCCACCAAATCGCGGTTAGCGCAACCATCCACCGACACCGCGCGGCGGCAAGGCAGATTTCACAAACTGGAAAGAAATTTGTGGCCCAATCACCACCTATCGACACCCGATTCGCAGTTAAGGATTGATTCGGTCACTCAAAAAGGCGATGAATAATGAAAAAAGCAGGTCAAAGAGCAGTATAAGGGCACATGGAATGTCTAGAATTGCATTGGTGGACGACGACAGGAATATCCTGACGTCGGTGTCGATGACTCTCGAAGCCGAAGGCTTCGAGGTTGAGACGTATAACGACGGGCAGGCCGCTCTCGATGCGTTTAACAAGAAGCTCCCGGACATGGCTGTCCTGGACATCAAGATGCCGCGCATGGACGGTATGGATCTGCTGCAGCGTTTGCGACAGAAGACCACCATGCCGGTCATTTTCCTGACTTCGAAAGATGACGAGATTGACGAGGTTCTGGGCCTGCGCATGGGCGCGGACGATTATGTCAAGAAGCCCTTCTCGCAACGTCTGCTGGTCGAACGGATCCGCGCGCTGTTGCGCCGTCAGGAAGCTGTCGATGGCGATATCGTGGGCGACACCCCCGAAACCAAGGTGATGGAACGTGGGCATCTGCGCATGGACCCGCTGCGTCATGCGGTGACGTGGAAAGACCGGGATGTTTCGTTGACGGTGACGGAATTCCTGCTGCTGCAAGCCCTTGCGCAACGCCCGGGTTTTGTCAAAAGCCGCGACCAGCTGATGGACGTGGCCTATGACGATCAGGTCTATGTGGATGATCGGACCATCGACAGCCATATCAAGCGGTTGCGCAAGAAAATGCGCAGCGTCGACGATGAATTTTCGGCCATTGAGACCCTCTACGGGATTGGCTACCGGTACAACGAGGAATAGTGCCCAGAACGGGCAAATCGGAAAGGACGTTTGTGCGCGACACAAGCCCCCCTCGGATGGATCGCAGCGGTGACGTTGTTCTAGGCGACGACTGGGTCGCGCCGGACAGCACCGTTGAGCGTGAGATGCAGAATAACCGCGCCCGGCGCGGTTATTTGTCTTTGAAAAGCTCGCCCCTCACGCGGCGCATCATCATGTTCAACCTGATTGCGCTGAACGTGCTGGCGGCAGGTATCCTGTATCTGAGCGCGGCGCGTGACAGTTTCGTGGAACAGCGCAGCGCAACCTTACTGAGTGATGCGGCGCTGATCTCGGACGTGCTGGAGGTTGCACTGCCTGCGGGTGCGCCAGTCAACCTGGCATCAGGCGACGGTATTGACGTGCAGGCCACCCTGGAAGGACTTACCTTGCAGCGCGGGTTGCAGGCGTTTGTGTTCGATGCGTCGGGCAATCCGATCGCCGGCGTCAAGGGCGGTGGCATGGGCGCGGGAATTGACGGCCTGTTTGACACCGACACGGGGCCGACCTTCATTATCGATGGGCTGACGGCGCTTTGGACCATGTTTGGCTCGATCGTACCAACGGATCCGGTTGAGCCGGCGCCGCTGACAGAACAGTTGGCCACACTGGTTGAACCGACGGTGACTGGCGGATTGCAGATCCGGACCAATCTTGACAGTGCCGAGGGCGCGGTTTTCGCCGCGACCAGTCCGATCCTGCAAAGTTCAACGCCCATCGGCATTGTCGCCGTGGTGAGCCCTGCCGGTGAGATCGAGGCCATCGTCCGCGCCGAGCGGGAGCGGATGCTGCAAATGTTCATCATCGCCACGCTGGTGTCGATCGGGCTGAGCCTTGTTCTGGCCTCTACCATCGCCAACCCGCTGTCGGATCTGGCCGAAGCTGCCGAACTGGGCCGCGACCGCGACGCGCGCAAGATGCGCCACAGCCGCATCCGCATTCCCGACCTGACCGCGCGCCCCGATGAGATCGGCCGCCTGTCCGGCGCGCTGCGCGGCATGGTGTCGGCGCTTTACAACCGGATCGAGGGGAACGAGCAATTCGCGGCGGATGTTGCCCATGAAATCAAGAACCCGCTGGCCAGCCTGCGCAGCGCCGTGGGTACGTTGCGCATGGTCAAACGCGACGATCAGCGGGAAAAACTGCTGGATGTGATCGAGCATGATGTGCGCCGGCTGGACCGTCTGGTCAGCGATATCTCCAACGCCTCCCGGCTTGATAGCGAGCTGGTGAAGGAGGAGGAAGAAGAGTTCGACCTCCTCCAGATGCTGGACAATCTCAACCAGTATCTGGGCGAAGACGCCCGCTCGAAAGGGATCGAATACATTACCGATCTGCCTGCCAATCCGATCATGGTGAACGGGCTGGAGGCACGTCTGGCGCAGGTTTTCGTGAACCTGATCACCAATGCGATTTCCTTCTGCGAGGATGGCGATGCGATCCGGGTCTGGGCGCGCAAACGCGAGAACCGGGTTCTGGTGGTGGTGGAAGACACCGGCCCCGGCATCCCCGACCAGGCGCTGACGAAAATTTTCAAGCGGTTTTATTCGCAGCGCCCGGAAGAGCATTTCGGGAACAACTCCGGACTGGGCCTGGCGATCTCCAAACAGATTGTCGAAGCCCATGGCGGTGTGATCTGGGCCGAGAACATTCGCCCGACCGACGCCGACATCACATCAGAGCCTTTGGGCGCGCGGTTTGTTGTGGGCCTTCCGGTCTGACGCGCCATGAGCGCGGCGCATATCCGGCCTGAACCCGATCTGATCATCCATGCCAGCTGTGTCGCCCTTGAGGGTCGCGCGGTGCTGATCCGTGGTGCCGCAGGTCGGGGCAAATCCGCGCTTGCGCTTGAGATGATCCACCGCCGTGCAGAGCTGGTCGCCGATGACCGGACCTGTCTGATCAGGCGGACCGGCGCGGTTATTGCTTATGCCCCGCAGGCGATCCTGGGTGCGATCGAGGCGCGCTTTGTCGGCATCCTGCAAGCCAGGATCGCCCCGCCCAGCCCCATCGTATTGATCGTCGATTTGGACCACCAAGAGACCGAACGTCTGCCCCAAGCGCGAAGCTGCGACCTTTTGGGGCAGGAATTGCCTTTGCTTCACGGCTCTGCCGCGCCACATTTCGCGGCAGCACTCATGCAATATCTGTCGTCAGGCCCATGGACCCCAAGTTGAACCCACCTTCCCGCCCGTCCGCTGCACGGCTGGTTCTTGTCACCGGGCCCTCCGGCGCCGGGCGCTCCACCGCCATCGCAGTGCTGGAAGACCTGGGGTTTGAAAGCATCGACAATATCCCGATGCGGCTGTTGCCCAGCCTTCTGGACAGCAAACATGCCGATGATCGCGCCATGGCCTTGGGGATCGACGTACGCAACCGCGATTTTTCGGTTGCCGGGTTGATCGAAGTGATCGACCGGTTAAGCGCTGAACGCGGCAATGACCTGTCGGTGCTGTATCTGGACTGCAATGCCGAGGTTCTGATCCGCCGCTTTTCCGAAACCCGCAGGCGGCACCCGCTGGCACCCGCCGAAAGCCCCGCGATCGGTGTCGATAAGGAGCTGGAACTGCTGCAACCGATCCGCGCCCGCTCTGACACGCTGATCGACACGTCCGAGATGAACGTGCACCAGCTGCGCGAAGAGATCGAGCAGTGGTATGGCGTGGATGGGAAACGTGAGCTTGCGATCTCGGTCCAGTCGTTTTCCTACAAGCGGGGGTTGCCGCGGGGCATCGACATGGTCTTTGACTGCAGGTTTCTGGCAAATCCCTATTGGAACCCCGAGCTGCGTGCACTAGATGGCCGGGATGCTGCCGTGCAGGCGCATGTGGCCGGCGACCCGCGCTTTGCTGCTTTCTTCGATCAGGTGTCCGGTTTGATGAACCTTCTCTTGCCGGCCTATCTGGAGGAGGGCAAGTCGCATCTGTCTGTTGCCTTTGGCTGCACGGGCGGGCAACACAGATCGGTGACGCTGGCCGAGGCTTTGGGGGCCGAGCTTGCAAAGGCGGGTCGTCAGGTGTCTATACGGCACCGGGAACTGGAGCGTCGGAACACCGGCGCGGAAATGGGAAAGAGACCGGATTGATCGGGATTGTGATTGTCGCACATGGGGGGCTGGCCAGAGAGTATCTGGCAGCGGTCGAACATGTGGTCGGCAAGCAGCCCGGCATCAAGGCGATTTCCATCGAGGCCGACCATGACCGCGGCGCCAAGGAGATCGAGATCTGCGAGGCTGCGAACGCGGTGGATACCGGCGATGGCGTGGTTGTTGTCACGGACATTTTTGGCGGTTCGCCATCCAACCTGTCGATGCTGGCCTGCCGGCCGGAAAACCGACGGATCATGTATGGGGCCAATCTGCCGATGCTGATCAAACTGGCCAAAAGCCGCCAAAAGCCTTTGGGCGACGCTGTACGCGCCGCGCTGGAGGCTGGTAAGAAATACATCGACAGCCAGAACATAAGCGCCCATTGAGCGGCGCAGGGGACAGAAAGACACAACCATCATGGTGCGCCGGACACTGAATATCATCAATGAAAAGGGGCTTCACGCCCGCGCATCGGCCAAGCTGGTCGAGGTTGTGGAAGGGTTTGACGCCAGCGCCGAAGTATCCCGGGATGGCTTGTCTGCGTCCGGCGACAGTATTATGGGATTGCTGATGCTGGCGGCCGCCAAAGGGACAAGTATTGACGTAGAGACGTCAGGGCCCGATGCTGAAGCACTTGCTGACGCGCTTGAGGCTTTGGTGGCAGATAAGTTTGGCGAAGGCTACTGAACGCGCATGGGGATGGCGCGCACGGGGTGACAAACGTGGTAGACACGGCGCAAAACGGCGACACGCAGAGGTCCGCTGCTGGTCAGGCGAAACCTGACAGTGAAACCATTGAGGTCTATGACCGCAGGTCGCTGACCTATGCAAATTCCTTTGATGATGCCTGGACTGCGAATGCGATCAAGGCGATCGAGTGGATGACGGGGAAACTGACCATCCTGCGCATGGTCAACAAGTTCGAAAAGCAGAACGCGAATTATCGCGGCCAGCACTTCTGGCGCGGTGCGCTGAACACGATGGGAATCGACCTTCTGACGCCGCCGGAGCAGTTGGAAAACATCCCCAAGGATGGCCCCGTGGTTGTCGTGGCGAACCACCCCCATGGGATGGTCGACGGGATGATCTTTGCCGATCTGATTGGGCGCGTGCGGCTGGATTACCGTATTCTGACCCGCTCGGTCCTGACAGGGCTGGATGAGGCGGCAACGTCTTTCATGATCCCGGTGCCCTTTCCGCATGACCCCGAGGCCCAGAAAAAGATGGTCGAGATGCGATCCGCGGCCATGGCCCATCTGGGCGAAGGCGGTGTTGTCGCGCTGTTTCCGTCCGGCGTTGTGATGTCGTCGGACACATGGTTCGGCCCGGCGATTGAACGGGAGTGGAACGTCTTCACCGCAAAGATGATCCGCCGGTCGGGTGCGCGGGTCGTGCCGATTTTCTTCCCCGGGTCGAATTCGCGAGCTTATCAGATCGCCAACCGGATCTCTCCGATCCTGCGGCAGGGGTTGTTGCTGCATGAGATCGTGCGGTCCTGCCACAAACCGCAGGCCCCGATTGTCGGAAAACCGCTGACCGAGGAACAGATGGCCCGGCTTGAGACCGATCCGCGCGGCTTCATGGCCTGGCTGCGCGCGCATACGATGTCATTGTCCGATAACCCTGACCACGTCTGAGAGGGCGCGCGATCAGCGCGTCGGCACCGGAACCTCTCCGCGATAGTCATAAAACCCGCGCTGGGTCTTGCGGCCCAGCCAGCCGGCTTCGACATATTTCGTCAAAAGCGGACAGGGGCGGTATTTGGTATCGGCCAGCCCGTCATGCAGCACGTTCATGATAGCAAGGCAGGTGTCCAGCCCGATGAAATCGGCCAGTTCCAGCGGCCCCATCGGGTGATTGGCGCCCAGCTTCATCGACTGGTCGATGGATTGGACCGACCCCACTCCTTCGTAAAGGGTATAGACGGCTTCGTTGATCATCGGCATCAGGATGCGGTTGACTATGAAGGCGGGGAAATCCTCGGCGCTGGCGGCGGTTTTGCCCAGCCGGTCGACCACGGCCTTGCAAGCGGCGAAAGTTTCTTCATCGGTGGCGATGCCGCGGATCAGCTCGACCAGCTGCATCACCGGAACCGGGTTCATGAAGTGAAAGCCCATGAACCGTTCCGGGCGGTCGGTGCGGCTGGCCAGACGCGTGATCGAGATAGACGAGGTGTTCGAGGTCAGGATCGTTTCGGGCTTCAGATGCGGCAGCAGGTCTTCGAAAATCGCCTGTTTGACGCTTTCGCGTTCGGTTGCCGCTTCGATCACCAGATCGGTCTGGCCCAATTCGGGCAGGGCCAGGGTGGTCTTGATCCGTGACAGGGCCTTTTCCATCGCCTCGTCGCTGATCTTGCCGCGGCTGGCCTGACGAGCCAGATTGCCCTTGATCAGTTCAATAGCGTTGTCCAGCGCATCCTGGCTGACATCGGTAAGCAGCACATCGTAGTCGGCCAGCGCCATCACATGAGCGATCCCGTTGCCCATCTGGCCTGCTCCGATCACACCGATTGTCCTGATATCCGTCGCCATCTGCGCCCCCATTTCAAAGTCACGCAACAATAGGCGCGCAGGCACGCCGCAGCAAGTGGCGCCGCGTTCCGAGAATTTGCAGAAAATCCGAAGCTTAGAGGTTTCGAAAGATATCGGCGCGATTGTGGGGCAAGGGTGAGAAATCAGGGTGACTCGGATGAGTTTTGCTGCCAGCCGGGCGGATGCGCTCGACTATGCGCCGTGCCAATATGGCACGTCGAAATTGATGTTTCGCGGGCCGAAGAAATCGACGGATGGTCCGTATATCGCGGTTCTGGGCGGGTCGGAGGTTTATGGCCGCTTTATCGAGCGGCCCTTTACCGATCTGGTTGAGGAGGCCTGCGGTCTGCCGGTGCTGAACCTGGGGCATCAGAATGCGGGGATTGACGCGTTTCTGTATGATCCGGACGTGATGTCTTTGGCCAAGGGGGCGCGTCTGACGGTGCTGCATGTCATGGCGGCGCAGAATATGTCGAACCGGTTTTATCGGGTTCATCCGCGCCGGAATGATCGCTTCCTTGGTCCGTCAAGCGTTTTGAAATCGCTTTATCACGAGGTGGATTTCACCGATTTCAGCTTCAACAAGCATATGCTGTCCACCTTGAGGATGGTCGGGGCGAACCGGTTCAACCTTTTGCGCGACGAACTGCAGCAGGCCTGGGCGGCCCGCATGCGGCTGATGTTGCAGACGATTGACGGGCCGGTTCTGCTGCTGTGGCTGCGGGAGGAAATGCCCAAGGGTTTGGGGGCAGAGCCGCTTTTCGTTGGTGCCGATATGGTAGCCGACCTGTCCAGCGCCACGTTGGGCGTGGTCGAGGTTGTGGCCAACCGGGCTGGCAGGAACTTGGCCGGGATGGTGCATGACCCGATGGACGCCGCAGTCGCGTCCGAGATGCTGGGTGTGGAAACCCATCAACAGATCGCCAAAGCGCTAAGCGCAGCCATCGCCGAACATATCTGAAGGACAAAAAAAGCCCCCGGCAGGCAGGCTGCCGGGGGCTTTATCTGGTTGCGCCGGTTTTAACCCAGCTTGTCTGTCAGCTCGGGCACGGCGTCGAAAAGGTCGGCAACAAGACCGTAATCGGCGACCTGGAAGATGGGCGCCTCTTCGTCCTTGTTGATCGCGACGATGATCTTCGAATCCTTCATGCCCGCCAGGTGCTGGATCGCACCAGAAATGCCGACGGCGATATAAAGCTCGGGCGCGACGACCTTGCCGGTCTGACCAACTTGCCAGTCGTTCGGAGCATAGCCCGAGTCAACAGCAGCGCGCGAGGCGCCAACAGCGGCACCCAGCTTGTCGGCCAGTTTTTCGATCATGGCGAAGTCTTCTTCCGACCCGACGCCACGGCCGCCCGAGACGACGATCCCGGCCGAGGTCAGTTCGGGACGATCGCTCTCAGCCACTTTGTCTTCGACCCATTCCGACAGCGCGGGGTTATCCGCGGCCGAAATGTTTTCGACGGAAGCCGAACCGCCGGTGCCTGCCGCGTCGAAGGTCGAGGTGCGGAAGGTGATGACCTTTTTCGCATCCGACGATTTGACAGTCTGGATGGCGTTACCGGCATAGATCGGGCGTTCGAAGGTCGAGCCGTCGACAACACCGGAGGCGTCCGAAATCACCATCACATCCAGCAGCGCTGCAACGCGCGGCATGATGTTCTTGGCATCCGTGGTGGCCGGGGCAACGATGTGTTCGTAATCGCCCGCCAGCGACGCGATCAGCGCGGCAGCCGGTTCGGCCAGACGTTTGCCGTAAAGCGCGTCTTCGGCGCACAGCACTTTGGCGACGCCGTCGATGGTGGCTGCCTGAGCGGCAGCATCGGCGCAGGTTGCGCCCACGGCCAGAACGGTCACATCACCCAGCGATTTGGCCGCGCTCACCGCTTTTGCGGTGGCATCCATGCTCAGTTCGCCATCATTGATTTCTGCGAGAAGAAGGACAGCCATTACACAGCCCCCGCTTCTTTGAGTTTCTCTACCAGCTCGTCGACCGAGCCAACCTTGATGCCTGCTTCGCGTGCCGCGGGCTCTTCGGTTTTGACGACTTCCAGACGCGGAGTGACATCCACGCCGTAATCGGCGGCGGTTTTCTCATCCAGCGGCTTTTTCTTGGCCTTCATGATGTTCGGCAGCGAGGCATAGCGCGGCTCGTTCAGGCGCAGGTCCACGGTGACGATGGTGGGCATGGTGACCTTGATCGTTTGCAGACCGCCGTCCACTTCGCGCGTGACCACGGCGTGATCGCCTTCGATGTCCAGTTTGGAGGCGAAGGTGGCCTGGCTCCAGCCCAGCAGGGCCGACAGCATCTGGCCGGTGGCGTTCATGTCATTGTCAATAGCCTGCTTGCCCGCCAGAACGAGGCCCGGCTGTTCCTCGTCGATGACGGCTTTGAGGATCTTGGCAACGGCCAGCGGTTCGATGTCCTGATGCACGTCGTCAGCGGCAACCACCAGGATCGCGCGGTCCGCGCCCATGGCCAGCGCCGTGCGAAGCGTTTCCTGAGCCTGCTTCACACCGATGGAGACGGCCACAACCTCTTCCGCCTTGCCTGCTTCTTTCAGGCGGATGGCCTCTTCGACGGCAATCTCGTCGAAGGGGTTCATCGACATTTTTACGTTTGCAAGATCAACGCCCGATCCGTCCGCTTTCACACGGACTTTCACGTTATAGTCGATCACGCGTTTGACAGGTACCAACACCTTCATAAGCGTCTTTCTCCTCACTAGGGCCCGATCGCTTTGTGAATCGGGTCTTGGGTTAGCTTGCGCATTTGATAACCATGCGATGGCGCGGGAAACAGGGTAAAATCGTCACCTTTCGGTCTGGAGACGTCGCGTAATTGACGTGAAGCCAGTTTACGTAAGGCAAGTTTTGCCGGTTCAGCGATTTGCCCCCGGCACCCACAGCACATCGTCCTTACCGCCGTTATTCGCGGTGCGCGCGGCGACGAAGAACCAATCGCTGAGACGGTTGAGATATTTGACCGCTTCGGGATTGACCGCTTCCATCGTGGCAAGCTCTACCGACAGCCGTTCGGCCCGACGCGCGACGGTGCGGCAGACATGAAGGGCCGCCGCCAGACGCGATCCGCCAGGCAGGATGAAACTGCGAAGCGCTTCCAGATTGGCGTTCATCGCGTCAATCTCGCTTTCCAGACGCGTTACCTGGGAGGCGATGATACGCAGGGGCGGGTATTCGGCCTCGGCATCTTTTTCCATGTCTGGGCGGCACAGATCCGCGCCCAGATCGAACAGGTCATTTTGGATGCGTTCAAGCTGGGCGTCCATGTCGCCGCTGGCCTCAAGCCGCGCCATGCCGACAAAGGCGTTTAACTCGTCCGTGGTGCCATAAGCGGTCACGCGCATGGCGTGTTTGGCAACCCGCGCCCCGTTTCCAAGGGCGGTTTCACCGGCGTCACCTGTTTTCGTGTAGATCTTGTTCAGTACGACCATCTGCGTTTTCCTCAGGATGCGCTGAAATAGACATAAGCCAGGATCAGGACGACTGCGATGAACTGGGCCACCAGCCGCAGGCGCATCATCTTGTTCCCGTATTTGTGGTTGAAGGCGCCGCCTTTGGCGAACCCGCCAATGCCGATCATCAGGACGATGACCACAGCCGTGACGGCCAGCAGAATGAGTATGAAAAGGGGATCCAACGATGCGCTCCCTGAATTGGCTTCCTGTGTCCGGGGTCATCTAGTCGTTTGAGGCAGAAAAGCGAACCGGTTTTCGTCAAATCCGCGTTGCGATGGCGTCAAGTGCACGATCTGGCAGGGTGCGATGCAGGATGGCAGCGATATGCGTGGCCCCCGTGATCCGGTAGCGTGGCCTTGGGTTGGGCGCTTCAAGTGCGCGGATAACCTTTGCGGTGACGGCAGAGGCGGGAAGTTCGAACAGGTCTTTCTTGCCGCTGCCTTCGTAAAGCCGTTTGACCAACCCATTTTCATACTGCGCACGGCGGGGGGAATTCTCCCAGTCGATCCAGCGTTCGAAGAAGGGGATGCCTTTTTCACGGAACATGGTGGTGATGGGCCCGGGTTCGATCAGAACCACGTGCACGCCGGTGCCGCGCATTTCGATCCTGAGCGTGTCGCTGATCGCCTCAAGCGCGCGTTTGGTGGCAGCATAGGCACCGCGCCAGGGGATATATGTGAAGCCCAGCGTCGAGGAACACTGCAGGATGCGCCCATGGCCCTGCGCACGCATGACGGGCAGAACCTGCCGGGTCAATTCGTGCCAGCCGAAGAAATTGGTTTCGAAGATTTCGCGCAGGCCTTGGGTCGGCAGATCCTCAACTGCGCCGAAGAAGCCGTGGGCCCCGTTGTTGAACAGCGCATCCAGCGTGCCGCCGGTGGCCTCCAGCACTTCGGCCAGACCTGAGGTGATGGTGGCTTCGTCGGTGTAATCAATCCGAGGACTGTCAAACCCCTGAGCGCGCAAAGCCTCGCAATCCGCTTCCCTCCGGCATGAGGCAAAGACGCGCCAGCCGCGCGTTTTCAGGGCATGTGCCGCGTCTTCGCCAATGCCCGAAGAACAGCCAGTGATCAAAATGGTCTTCTGACCCATGAAAAAAGCCCCGCAATTCGTGTCACGGGGCCGTTCTGGCGTGATTTCGAAGGATTGGCAATCAACCGGTGGGTTCGGTCAGCAGGTATTCCGCCATCCATCCGACGATGTCTTCATCGACTGCGCGCAGTTTCACCCAACCGGCACCGTCGGATTCGATGACTTCGACTTCGGTGCCCTGTGTCAAACTGGTCAGGACGTCGTAACCAGTGCCAGGGCCCGAGCGCATATTGACGCGCGATCCCGCCACTTCGCGCAGGTCCGCCTGCGGTTGGGGTTGCGTAATCATACGCGGCCGTGCTTCCGCTGGCGTCGCACCAAGCTGGGTCAGCGGCCGCGCAAACATCTCTCCGCTTTGTTCGAGTGAGATGAGTGTTGTGGGCACCGCACCCTGCGCAGATTCTTCACTGGCCAGAGCTGCGGTGGCGACGGTCACGTTCTGGTCGGTCACGGCGGCCCTGGTTACGACCGCGTCCGGCGCCTTGCTGAGTTTCACTTCTTCAACGGCCTTGGGAAGTTGGACCTGCTCTGGCTCGACGGAGGCGAGACGTGCCTGACGGTCGGAGTCTTTCTTGGCCTGCTCGGCCTTGGCCGCAGCCATCAGTTCGGCCTTTCGCGGAACGAAATTGTCACCTCCGCTAAGTTCATAAAACGCTAACGCCATGAAGGCGAAACAGACAATGATATACTTCACTTTTCTAAACCCCAGGGCAGACAACTGGTACGAGACAGGAACGCAATTTTTGCAGCTATGGTTCCCAAGGTACTCGAAAAACCGATTCGACGCCCGGTTTCACGGGGAAAAATTTCGTCAGCCTGTCGGTGTGGGAAAAATGACCGTTCGACGCGGCAGCCGCTTTACCTGATCAAATCCGCCGCGTATCACATCATCTATGACTGATTTGGTGGACGACCCCAATATCAACCCGTCTGAGGTGGCTGAACCGCTGCGCCGCGCGATTGGCGAGCGGTACCTGACCTATGCTCTGTCCACCATCATGCACCGCGCTTTGCCCGATGCGCGTGACGGTCTGAAGCCGGTTCACCGCCGAATCCTGTTTGCGATGCGCGAATTGCGCCTGTCGTCGAATGGCGGGTTCCGGAAGTCGGCCAAGATCTCGGGCGATGTGATGGGTAACTACCACCCGCATGGCGATGCCGCGATCTATGACGCGATGGCGCGGCTGGCGCAGGATTTCAACGTCCGTTACCCGCTGGTCGATGGTCAGGGGAATTTCGGCAATATCGACGGCGATAACCCTGCGGCGTCGCGTTACACCGAAGCGCGCATGACCATCGTGGCCGAGGCGCTGCTTGAAGGGTTGAACGAGAACGCCGTCGATTTCCGCGATAACTACGACGGCACGCTGACCGAACCCGTCGTTCTGCCGGCGCAGTTTCCAAACCTTCTGGCCAACGGTGCGTCGGGCATCGCGGTGGGCATGGCGACCAACATCCCGCCCCACAACATTGCCGAGCTTTGCGACGCCTGCCTGCATCTGATCAAGACGCCCGATGCGCGTGACGACACGCTTCTGAATTATGTGCCGGGCCCCGATTTTCCGACGGGCGGCATTCTTGTCGACAACCGCGAGACGATCGCGCAGGCCTACAAAACGGGGCGCGGATCGTTCCGCCTGCGCTGCCGGTACGAGGTCGAGGATCTGGGCCGCGGCCAGTGGCAGATCGTCGTCACCGAGATCCCCTATCAGGTTCAGAAATCCAAGCTGATCGAAAAGATCGCCGAGCTGATCCAGACCAAGAAAATCCCGATCCTGGGCGATGTGCGCGATGAAAGCGCGGATGATATCCGCCTGATCCTTGAGCCGAAGTCCAAGAACGTGGACGCGGAAGTTCTGATGGGCATGCTCTACCGCAACTCGGACCTTGAGGTGCGGTTTTCGCTGAACATGAACGTACTGATCGATGGGGTCACACCGAAGGTCTGCTCGATGAAGGAGGTGCTGCGCGCTTTCCTTGATTTCCGCCGTGAGGTGCTGATCCGGCGTTCGACCCACCGGATGGAAAAGATCGACCACCGCCTTGAGGTGCTGGAAGGCTTCATCGTCGCCTTCCTGAACCTTGATCGGGTGATCGACATCATCCGCTATGACGATGATCCGAAGGCCGCCTTGATGCGCGAAGACTGGTCGAAGCATCATGTGCGCGCCATGAACGAGGCCGATTATGTCTCGCCGGCGCCGGGCGAAGGCGAGTTGAGCGAGGTGCAGGTCGATGCGATCCTGAACATGCGCCTGCGCAGCCTGCGGCGGCTGGAAGAGCTGGAATTGCTGCGCGAACAGGCCGAGCTGATGGAAGAACGCGCTGGGCTTGAAGACTTGTTGGAAAGCGAAGCGCTGCAATGGGACAAGATCGCCGAACAGCTGAAAGAAACCAAAAAGCAGTTCGGCAAGGATTATGACGGCGGCGCGCGGCGCACCACGCTGGAAGAAGCGGGTGAGGTGGAAGACGTTCCGCTGGAAGCCATGATCGAGCGCGAACCCATCACGGTTGTCTGTTCGAAAATGGGCTGGATCCGCGCCATGACCGGCCATATCGACCTGACCCGCGAGCTGAAATTCAAGGATGGTGACGGCCCGCGTTTCATCTTCCATGCCGAAACCACCGACAAGCTGATCCTGTTTGGGTCGAATGGGCGGTTTTACACGCTCAGCGCGGCGAACCTGCCCGGCGGGCGCGGCATGGGCGAGCCGGTGCGCCTGATGGTCGATCTGCCGAACGAGGCCGAGATCATCGACCTGTTCATTCACAAGTCTGAAGGCAAGCTGATCGTGGCTTCGACCGCTGGAAACGGGTTCTTGGTGCCCGAGAGTGACGTTGTGGCCCAGACCCGCGCGGGCAAACAGGTTCTGAACGTCAAAGATGAAGACCGGGCGGCGGTGGTGCGTCCGGTGGAAGGCGATCACGTGGCCGTCGTGTCGCAAAACGGCAAGTTCCTGGTCTTCCCGCTGGCCGAGCTGCCCGAGATGGGGCGCGGCAAGGGCGTGCGACTTCAGAAATACAACATGGCGCGCGGCAAGCAGGGCTCGCTTGAGCTGGATGGCGGGTTGTCCGACCTGACGACCTTCGCCTGGGGAGACGGGCTGCGCTGGGGCATGGGCGGCGGCAAGACGCGGCATGAACCGGACATGTCCGAATGGCTGGGCAAGCGCGCCGGCGTCGGCAAACGTCCGCCGCATGGCTTTCCCAAGGATTACAAGTTCGGCTGATCTTATTGGGGGCTTTGGCCTGCGAAGGGTAGGAATGCCGCCAACGCCGTGTTCAGGGATTTGCACCTCCACCCGATTGTGGCTAACACTTTGAGAAACGAGATTGGGGGCCATGATGGCGCGACTTTTTGCATGGATTTCTGTTCTGGTCCTTCTGGCAGGCTGCGGCGCAAAAAGCGTCGAAGACAGTAAGGTGGCCGATCTGGGTGAATTTCGCCTGGCCCATAACATCGTCATCGCATCCAAGATGAAGGCCGTGCCCGGTTCGCGCGAGGCCACGGAAGAGGAATGGGTGACCTCGCTGACCAATGCGTTCGAGGAGCGCTTCAGCCGGTATGAGGGTGATCAGCTCTATCATTTCGGCGTGTCGGTGGAAGGCTATATGCTGGCCCCTCCGGGTATCCCTCTGGTCGCGTCGCCGAAATCTGCCTTGGTGATCAATATCACGATTTGGGATGATGCCGCGGCAAAAAAACTGAATGAAGAACCCCATCAGATGTTGATTTTCGAAGCGGCTGATGAAGGGGCGGTTATCGGCTCGGGTCTGGCCAATACGCGCGAAGAGCAACTGGAAAACCTGTCTTTCAACGCCGCGCGCCAGCTTGAGATCTGGCTGTCGCGTCAGCACGGGTCCTTGGGGTGGTTCGACGCCCGCGAACCGGCCGAGGGCGAGGAGACGTCCGACACCGAAACAGCCGCTGAAACGGATGTGGAGGAGGTGCAGGAAGAAAGCTGAGGCTTTCGCACCCGCCGGGCGCCATCAGACGCTTGATTTTCCTGATCAGACCAAATATGTCGCCCGCCCAGAGGAAACCGGGTGATTTAACCCATTTGACAAAAGGGCGCCAAGACAGATGGCAAAGGAAAAGTTTGAA
>NZ_JXYH01000079.1 GCF_001262635.1 Aestuariivita boseongensis | reverse complement strand
TGCCCGCCGATTGTGTCGTGCAGCCTTTGTTCGGTGCGATGGAGTTTGCGAAACAGCGCGCGGCGCTGGCACCTTTGAAAACCGGGCGCAAAGTGGTGCTGGCCACGTCGCTCGCGGAAACCTCGCTGACGATCCCGGATATAAGGGTGGTGGTGGATGCGGGCCGCGCGCGGCGGGCGCGCTTCGATCCGGGTTCCGGCATGTCACGGCTGGTCACCGAACGGGTCACGCGGGCAGAGGCCACGCAGCGCGCGGGGCGTGCGGGACGGGTGGCCGAAGGTATAGCTTATAAGCTGTGGGCGAAGGGAGAGGATGGCGCTTTGGCGGCCTTCCCCCCGGCAGAGATCGAAGCGGCGGATCTGGCCCCCCTGGCGCTGGAACTGGCGGTCTGGGGCGCGGAGCCCTCGCAGCTTGCGTTCCTGACCCAGCCCAATGCCGGGGCCTATGCCGAGGCGCAGGCCCTCCTGCGGATGCTGGGGGCGCTGACAGAGGATAACCGGATCACCGATCATGGCCGCGCACTGGCCCGGTTGCCGCTGCATCCCCGGCTGGGCCACATGCTGCAACTGGCGGGCGGCGGCGCGGCGGATCTGGCCGCCTTGCTGGGTGCACGGGATGTGCTGAAGGGCGCGCCGGTGGATCTGGGCTTGCGCATGGAGGCGCTGCGCGATCCACGGCGCTTTGCCTCCGAACGCGGGTTCGAGGTGAACCGGGGTGCCCTGGAGCAGGTGCGAGCCGAGGCGAAGCGGCTGCGCAGAGATGCGCCCGGCGGTGGCGGTCATAGTCTGGCAGCGATGGCGGCGCTGGCCTATCCCGACCGGATCGCGCAGCGCCGGAAGGGAGATGCACCGCGCTTTGTGATGTCGGGTGGAAAGGGCGCGGTGCTGCCTGCGGAAGATCCGTTGGCAGGCGCGCCCTATCTGGTGGCCACCGATCTGGATGGCGACCCGCGTGAGGCGCGGATCCGGCTGGCGGTTCAGATCGGGGAGGCGGAGATCCGCGCGCTTTTTGCCGATCAGATCCGCGAGGCGCCGGTCTGCGCCTGGTCGAAACGCGAAAGGCGCGTTCTGGCGCGGATGCAGACCCGGCTGGGCGCGCTGGTGCTGGAGGACCGGATCTGGCGCGATGCCCCGGAAGAGGACATTGCCTGCGCCATGCTGGAGGGCGTGCGTGATCTGGGCCTATCGCTGAGTGTGCCTGCGCGCAGGCTTCAGGCCCGCGTGGCGCTGGCCCGCGCGCAGGGCGCAGACCTGCCCGACATGTCAGACGCGGCGCTGATGGAGGGCTTGGAAGCGTGGTTGATGCCAATGCTGGGCGGCGTGAAAACCGCCGATCAGTGGAAAAACTTCGATGTACTGCCGGCTTTGCAGGCGATGCTGAGCTGGGACCAGTTGCAGGACCTGAACGCGCGAGTACCCGCACAGTTCACCACGCCCCTGGGCCGGTCGATCCCGATTGATTACGACGGCGAAGCGCCCGGCATTTCGGTCCGTCTGCAGGAGATGTTCGGGGTGACAGTACACCCCACAAGCGCGGGCGTTCCGCTGGTTGTCACATTGCTGTCACCTGCGCAGCGGCCGGTGCAGGTGACGCGCGATCTGCCGGGGTTCTGGGCCACAAGCTATGCGGATGTGCGAAAGGATATGCGCGGGCGCTATCCCAAACATCCCTGGCCCGAAGATCCGACCCAGGCCGATCCGACGCTTCGGGCGAAACGGCGGGGGTGAGGCAAGCGCGTTGAAACGCGCTTGGGCAAGGCGTTTCCAAACGCCTTGCGCCCTAGGACCAATCAGCGTGGGTTTTGCCGGGCCGGTCGGTCCGTTCAAACCCGTGATGGCCAAAGAAATCCCGTTGCGCCTGGATGAGGTCGGTGGTGCCGCGCGCCCGGGACAGGCTGTCAATCCATTGCAACGCGCCCGACAGGGACGGCACAGGCAGACCGGCGGATACTGCTGCCGCCACCGTCTGGCGCAGCGCGGGCAGGCTGGTCTTCAGATCCGCAGCGATATCCGGTGCCAGGATCAGGTGGCCCATCGGGGGGTCTGCGCGAAACGCACTCGCCAAATCATCCAGAAGCGCGCTGCGGATGATGCAGCCTGCGCGCCAGATCTCGGCAGTACGGGCCAGATCAAGCGACCAGTCGAATCCCTCGGACGCGGCCTGCAGGATGCGGAAACCCTGTGCGTGCGACAGGATGCGGCCTGCCAGAAGAGCCTGTTCCAGCGTGTCCTCCGACAGATCCAGTCCCGATGCGTTCTTGGAAAAGATCGGATCGGCCTGGCGGCGCACCTCCCGTTCCGAGGACCACGCACGCGCGCCCACGGCGCCTTCGATAGAGCTGGCAGACTGACCCAGTTTCAGCGCCTCGATCACCGTCCAGCGGCCCGTGCCCTTCTGGCCCGCCTGATCGACGATCATGTCCACCATCGGCTGGCCAGTTTCCGGATCGGTGATCTGCAGCGCCTTTGCGGTAATCTCGGTCAGAAAGCTGCTGAGCCGCCCGGCATTCCAGCGCTCAAACAGCGCGCCGATTTGGGACGCGCCCATCCCCGCGCCGTCGCGCAGAAGGCCATAGACCTCGGCAATCATCTGCATATCGGCATATTCGATGCCGTTGTGGACGGTCTTCACGAAATGCCCCGCACCGTCGGGACCCAGATGGGCCACGCAGGGCGCGTCGTTGAAGCGGGCGGCGATGGCTTCGACCATGGGTCGCAGCTGGGTCCAGCTGTGATCGCTGCCGCCCACCATCATGGATGGGCCGTTGCGCGCGCCCTCCTCCCCGCCGGAGACGCCCATGCCGACGAAATGCACCCCCGTGCCCGCCATCGCGGCCGCGCGGCGGCGGGTGTCGTTGAAATCGGCATTGCCGCCGTCGATGATCGTGTCGCCATCTTCAAGCAAGGGAGTGACCGTGTCGATCATCGCATCCATCGGCGCGCCTGACGGGATCATGAAGAGGATCACCCGGGGTGTTTTCAGCGCGGCGACGAAATCCTTGAGGTCTTCCGCCGGGATGATCTTGTCGGCAAGCGACCCTGCCTCGGCCACGAAGGGCGCGATCCAGTCGGTTTCGCGGTTGGTGACGGCAACGGTAAAGCCCTTGCTGGCCATGTTCAGCGCCAGCGCGCTTCCCATGGTGCCAAGCCCGTAAACCCCGATATCGGCCTGTGTCATCCTGCCCCCGTCCGGTGAGTGCTGTTAGCGCCCACAGTGCCGGTCTTGGCGCACAGGTGCAAGCCGGTCACATGGCGCGGATCTGGTCGGGCGACAGCGCGGGCGTCACGGGCCCCTGTCCTTCAACGGATTTCACCGCGCGGTGGATGGCGGCAAGCGTCGGGGTGGCGATCTTATGGGCACGGGCCAGATCAAGGATCACGCCCTGGAGCTGGTCCACCTCGGTCAGGCGACCTTCGCGCAGGTCATAGGCCATCGACGTGCGCGCCTGCCGGTCGATCCTGAGCATGCTGGCGGCAATGCGGGTATAGATCGGCGTGGGCAGGCGCAGGATGCGCGGCACCCATGTCATCGGCACCGGCGCGGTGGAGGCCACCTGAATGCCGGCTGCGCGCAGGACGCGCTGCGCCTCCTCCATCTGATCGGCCATGAGCCTGCGCCAGGCGCGGTTTTTCAGCATTTCGAGCAGCGGCAAGCCGGACAGCGCGTTGATCGCGTTGGTGAGATTGATCAGCAGCTTGCCCCATTGCACCGCCCGGATCCGGTCGCTTTCGGTCAAGGGCAGCGCGGGTGATGTAAGCGTTTTGCCCAGATCGCCCGGGCCTTGTTCGATCACGATATCGCCCGACGTGGCCCGGTGGTAATGACCCGGCGGTCCGGGCACTACGTTGAAAGGCACCATGCCCGCGCGGATATCGCGGCCTGGCAGGGCATCAGTGAGACAGCGCGCATTGTCCATGCCATTTTGCAGGCTGATGATGGGGGCATCGGCAGGCGCGTGGGTGGCGATCAGCCGGGCCATGTCTGCCGTGGCGCCGGATTTGACGGTGACAAGGATCAGCTCTGCCGTCGCAAGGATCGCGGGATCATCGCTGAGGGTTTGCGGCGTGACATGCAGATCAAGGCCGGTGAAATCGGTCAGCCTCAGGTCGTTGTCGCGCAATGCGTTCAGGATACGCGGGCGGCCCAGAAGGGCGACATCGTGGCCCGCGTGCTGCAAAAGCCCGCCTACGAAGCAGCCGATGCTGCCCGCGCCTGCGATCACGATGCGGGTCATCGCAAGATTTGCGGGATGGGCCGGGCTGAAGCCCGGCCTACCACACGGCGGCCCTTCGTCAGGCTCACATCTTTTCCTGGGTGTATTTCTTCAGTTCGGTCCGTGCGACCTGGCGACGGTGCACCGCATCGGGACCGTCGGCAAAGCGCAGTGCGCGCTGCCAGGTCCACGACATGGCCAGCGTCGTGTCCTGGGAAATGCCCTGCCCGCCATGCATCTGCATCGCCTCATCCAGCACCTTCAGCGCGACGCGGGGCGCCACGACCTTGATCTGGCTGATATAGGGCGCAGCGGCCCGCGGATCGCCCTGATCCATCATCCAGGCGGCCTTCAGGCAAAGAAGACGCGCCATTTCAATCTCCATCCGGCATTCGGCGATGATGTCGAAATTGGCGCCAAGCTGGGCCAGTTTCTTGCCGAAGGCTTCCTTCTGGAGCGAGCGTTTGCACATCTGTTCCAGCGCGATTTCCGCCTGACCGATAGAGCGCATGCAGTGGTGGATCCGCCCCGGCCCAAGCCGGCCCTGGGCGATCGCGAAGCCCTTGCCCTCGCCCACCAGCATGTTCTCGGCCGGGACGCGCACATCGGTAAAACGGACATGCATGTGGCCGTGCGGCGCGTCGTCGTGGCCGAAGACCATCATGGGGCGCAGGATTTCAATACCCTTGCTGCCCGCGGGCACGACGATCATGGAGTGCTGCTGGTGCTTGGGCGCATCCGCATCTCCGGTGCGCACCATCACTATATAGACCTTGCAGCGCGGATCGCCTGCGCCGGACGCCCAGTATTTCTCTCCGTTCAGGACGTATTCATCGCCATCGCGCACGCAGGACATGGAAATATTGGTGGCATCGCTTGAGGCCACATCGGGTTCCGTCATCAGATATGCCGACCGGATTTCCCCTTCGAGAAGCGGTTTCAGCCACTGTTCTTTCATCTTCGCACTGCCGTAGCGTTCAAAGACCTCCATATTCCCGGTGTCGGGTGCGGAACAGTTGAAGACCTCGGCCGCCAGCGGGGTCTTTCCCATCTCTTCGGCGAAATAGGCGTATTCCACGGTGGTCAGGCCATAGCCCTTGTCGCTGTCGGTCAGCCAGAAATTCCAAAGCCCCGCCGCCTTGGCCTTGGCTTTCAGCCCTTCAAGGATCTCGGCCTGGCGCTCGGTATAGCTCCAGCGGTCGCCCTTGTTCACCTCGGCGTGGTATTCGTCTTCCAGCGGCATGATCTCGTCCCGGACCATGGCGGCCACCCGGCCCAACAATTCGCGGTTCTCTGGCCGCATTCCGAAATTCATGTCCATCGCTGATCCTCCCTGATGACACACATTTTGACGGGGCGTGCGTCTTTACCTTTGGCGCGAAGGATTGCTTTACTGCGCAGGCAATGTCCACGGGGGGAACGCAGCGTCATGCATAATTACGATCACGGTGAGCTGGAAGCCTATCTGCAGGCCCATATCGAGGGGTTCGGAACGCTGGATGCGGTGGAGAAATTCGGCGATGGGCAATCAAACCCGACCTACAAGCTGACATCTGGGGGTCGGCAATATGTGCTTCGCGCAAAACCACCGGGGAAATTGCTGAAATCGGCCCACGCTGTGGATCGCGAATACCGGGTGATGAAGGCTTTGGCCGAAACGGATGTGCCGGTGCCGCGCATGTATCACCTGTCGGGGGATGAGACGCCGATGGGCACGCAATTCGTGGTGATGGAATGCATGGAGGGGCGGATTTTCTGGGATCCGGCGCTGCCTGATCTGTCGAATGAAGAGCGTGCGCAGGTCTATGACCAGATGAACCTTGTTCTGTCGCGGCTGCATTCAGTGGATGTCGGGGCCGTGGGGCTGTCGGATTACGGCAAACCGGGCAGTTATTTCGAGCGGCAGCTGGGCCGGTGGTCTGGGCAGTACAAGGCGTCGGAAACCGATCCGTTGCCCGATGCGGATTGGCTGATCGACTGGCTGGGCGCCAACATGGTCGAGGATGACGGGCAGGTCAGCATCGTCCATGGCGATTACCGCATCGACAACATGATGTTCGCGAAGGACCGGCTGGAAGTTGTGGCTTTGTTGGACTGGGAGCTCAGCACGCTGGGGCATCCACTGGCCGATCTGGCCTATCAATGCATGCACTGGCGGCTGCCGCATGAGGGGCATTTCCGCGGGCTTGGCGGTGTGGATCGCGCGGCGATTGGCTTGCCGTCAGAGGACGAATACGTCGCTTTGTATTGCGAACGGCGGGGGATCGGGCGGCCAGAGAATTGGAATTTCTACGTGGTGTTTTCGTTTTTCCGGTTGCTCGCGATTTTGCAGGGGGTGTTGAAGCGGGCGCTGGACGGGAACGCGTCGAACCCAAGGGATCTGGGGCAGATGCGGTTTGTGATTGAGGTAATGGCGCGGGAGGCGCGGAAGCTGGCGGAGGGGTGAGGCCTCTTGGAATTCGAAAACTCCCTCACCAAAGGCAATCAGTTGCTCCGCCCAGACTGACAGCACGAAACGTGGGAGATCTACCGGAAGTAACTTTTCGGGCATATGATTTCAACTTTGGCGCGGCTGCTTGATTACCGTACGCATGCAAGTAGATCGGGATCCATCCAACATGAAAATTGTGTGCCCAAGCCCGCGTAAACTTTCCTTGCACCGGCAGCATGGAGATTTGATCCGCCCACCAACCGACAGCTGAGTGCAAGTTTTGCCCTTTCACTGTTCTTGCAGTCACATCAATTCCAAGATTGCGAAGAATAGCCGCTCCTTCAACAGCATGTTGAAGTGCTACATTATATTCGCTCTCCAAAGACAAAGCCGCTGTGGAAATACTGCGATGAGCTGGGTGCCGTGTCAGATTGCCCACGCTCTTGAGAACGTAATCGTAGCCTTTCATGAACTTTCGATACCCATCTTTCATCAAACGGGCGTCACCCTTCATATTGCCCCAAGCTAGCATTGCGACGCCCGAGGCCATTAGGCTGTCAGAGGATTGGTTTCCACGGGAACCTTTTTGGCCCGGTATCATTTTGTCGCCCCATCGAAGCAGCACTGCTTTTTCAGACGGTTGCAACTGCCCGCGAACTTCCAAGACACGTATGAACATTGCAGTGGTGCGAAGCAAATTCGACTGAATATAAATGGGGGACCAGCTTTTGCCAAAACGCGCTTCGGTGTATGTCATCGCCTCAGCAATTCTCAGCATGTTGGCTTTGTGCTTCGCGACATTCCGACCTGCTACAGTTTCCGCAAGCCACATTCCGTAAGTAGCGGCAAAGTTCACACCATCATCGTTTGGATGCGGTCGACGCGTGAGCGACCTTGAAAGCGTGTAGTTGCCAATACCTTGGTAGGACGACTTGCATTGCGCGGTAGATTTAGGAGGTGTCCAGAAACTAGCGCCCTGCGTAAAGCTTTGCGCAGGAAGAACGGATGGCGTTCCGATCAAAAAAAGAAAACAGAGAAAAATCGACGAGGCGGAAAAACGGAGCATAGTTCAGGTTCCCGAAGCCAATTTACGAATGAACTCTAAATAGTTTGGGCTTATGGAATAGCGTGCGTCAAGCATGCATTCGGCAATCGCAGTATGACCAAACTGAATTAACTCTAATTCCTTTTAAAGTAGAAGAGTGCAGGCCACGGATTTTTAAGCCGTGCAAGCGCGGACCAATGGGATGGCGCCCAGCCCGCGGCTCTAAGCCCGCACTGGCGAGGTGGATTTCGGTTGGACATGGTGGGTTGGCACCCATTCTACGGGGTGCGTAGGGCGGGAC
>NZ_JXYH01000078.1 GCF_001262635.1 Aestuariivita boseongensis | reverse complement strand
CGGGCGCAGCCGCGCGCCCGCCAGCCTGGTATCCGTCATTCCACCGGGAGAGGAACGGCCTGCTGGGCAGACCCAGCGGTGCCCGCGTCGCCCGACGGTACCGGGCCGCCCGTGCTGCCCAGGCCGATGATGGCCACGACCAGCAGAAGAACCAGCAGGACTGCAGCAATCGTCCAGCCACTGCCGCCTTCGTTGCGCAGATGTTGAGGGCGGGTTGTCGAGAATTCGTCCATGAGAGATCCTCCATCAGTGAGGATCTCAGGATCGCATCTGCGCCGGGCCGATCAATGCCGCCAGACGCCGTCTGCCCGGATCGGCCAAGGCTGGCCGCATTCTGCGTCCGCGAACGGCAAGCTGTTGCCGCTCCAAACCCGCTCGGCAGGAATTGGCGCATGGCCCCTGCCCCTGCAGGCCAATCAGCGGTTTCGACCGCCCCCGCCTTGAAGAGCGGCGCGCGGCCTCCCATCTCGGTGTCATGGAACAGATCTATCTGATATTGGCGATTGGCGGCTTTTTCGGCCTGAGCGCATTGGCCTACAGCCTGCGCCCGGAATGCCCGCAGGAACGCCCCAACGCGCGGCCTTTGCGCCGCCGGTAACGCGCGCGCGGGGCGGGCCTTATGTGCCTGAAGCCCAATCATGATCAGTGAGCCACCCCGGCGGCCACGCTTTCGTCGATGAACCGGCCTTCCTTGAACCGGTTAAGCGAGAACGCATCCGTCAGCGGCGACGATCCCTTGGCGATCAGTTCGGCCATACCATAACCCGAACCGGGGATCGCCTTGAACCCGCCGGTGCCCCATCCGCAGTTGATGAAGACGCCATCCACAGGCGTTTTCGATAGGATGGGCGACCGGTCGCCGGTCATGTCCACGATGCCGCCCCATTGGCGCAGCATCTTCAGGCGCGAGATCATCGGGAAGGTTTCGATCAGCGCGCGCACGGTTTCCTCGATATGGTGGAAAGACCCGCGCTGGGTGTAGTTGTTATACCCGTCCGCGCCGCCGCCGATGACCATTTCGCCCTTATCCGACTGACTCATATAGCCGTGCACGGTGTTGGCCATCACCACCACGTCCATGCAAGGCTTGATCGGCTCTGATACCAGCGCCTGAAGCGCCACGGATTCGATCGGCAGACGGAAACCCGCCAAATCGGCCAGCACGCCGGAATGGCCGGCCACGACGATGCCCAGCTTGTCGCAGTCAATCTCACCTTTCGACGTCGACACGCCCACCACGCGCCCGCTTTCCCGGCGGATGCCCGTGACTTCGCATTTCTGGATCACGTCCATGCCCATATCCGAACACGCCCGCGCATAGCCCCAGGCCACCGCGTCATGGCGCGCGGTTCCGCCGCGATCCTGCCAGAGGCCGCCCAGAACCGGATAGCGCGGGCCGTTGATATTGATGATCGGCACCAGCTCTTTCACGCGTTCGGGGCCGATATATTCGGTCTTCACGCCTTGCAACGCGTTGGCATGGGCCGTGCGCTGATATCCCCGCACCTCGTGATGGGTCTGGGCCAGCATGATCACGCCACGGGGCGAGAACATGACGTTATAGTTCAGATCCTGGCTCATCGTCTCGTAGAGCGAGCGGGATTTCTCATAAATCGCCGCCGAGGGATCCTGCAAATAGTTCGACCGGATGATCGTCGTGTTCCGGCCCGTATTCCCGCCGCCCAGCCAGCCCTTTTCCAGGATGGCCACGTTCTTGATGCCGAACCGCTTGCCCAGATAAAACGCCGTGGCCAGCCCGTGCCCGCCGGCGCCGATGATGATCACATCGTATTTCTTTTTCGGCTCGGGCGAGGCCCAGGCGCGCTCCCATCCCGAATGGTAACGCAGCGCCTCGCGGGCGACGGCAAAAGCTGAATATCGTCTCATATCACGAATCCGGACGGTTGGTTCCCTAGTGACGCATATCGCGCGGCATACAGATTGGACCACGCCCCCAACCGTCGCAATATCATCCAGTTGCGACATGGTTGCCGCAGGGACGTTTTTTGCCCTTTTTTCGCGGCGGTGGCCCCTATAAGTGAAAGCCATGACTTTTTGGATCCTGACCTCTGTTTTGGCCCTTGCAGTGGCCTTTGTTCTGGGCCTTGCGCTGATGCGATCGCGTGCGGGGGCGGAACCTGCTGCGGCCTATGATTTGCGTGTCTATCGCGACCAATTGAAAGAGGTGGAGCGCGATCTGGCGCGCGGCGTACTCAGTGGGGAAGACGCCGAACGGATCCGAGCGGAGGTGTCGCGCCGGATTCTGGCAGCGGATGCGCAGGTACAGGCGGAAACCGCCCAGGGCGGCGCGCGGGGGCGCGGCGCGCTGGCTGCGGCGGTCGTGGCCGGTGTCCTGCTGATTGGCGGATCCTTGGCGCTTTACAACGAGATCGGCGCGCCCGGCTATGGCGATCTGGCCCTGGCCGACCGGCTGGAACTGGCCGAGGAAGCGCGCGCCAATCGCCCCAGCCAGGAAGAGGCCGAAGCGTCCCTTCCCCCGCAAAGCCAGCGCAGCGATGTCAGCCCGGATTTCGTGGCCCTGATGGAGCGGCTGCGGGAAACCGTCGCCGCACGGCCTGACGATCTGCAGGGCCATGTCCTTCTGGCGCGCAATGAAAGCGCTTTGGGCAATTTCACCGCCGCCTATCAGGCGCAGGCGCGGGTGATCGAACTGATGGGCCCGGCTGTGACGGCGGCGGCCTGGACCGATTACGCCGATATGCTGATTTTGGCGGCGGGCGGCTATGTCTCTCCCCGGGCGGAGGATGCGCTGACCCGCGCGCTGCAGATCGACCCGCGCAACGGGCCTGCGCGCTATTACATCGGATTGATGCTGGCGCAGAACGGACGGCCGGATCAGGCCTTTGCCATGTGGCGGCAACTTCTCGGCGAAGGACCCGAAGGCGCGCCGTGGATCGAACCCATTCGCCTGCAGATCGAAGAGATGGCCTTTCGCGCTGGCGTTAACAATTTCGTCTTGCCCGAGGCGAATGTGTTGCCCGGCCCCTCACAGGAACAGATGGACGCCGCAGGCGATATGAGCGCCGAAGACCGGATGGAGATGATCGAGGGGATGGTCTCAGGGCTGGCCAGCCGGCTTGCCACCGAAGGCGGCCCGCCCGAGGAATGGGCCCGGCTGATCGGATCGCTGGGCGTGCTGGGGCGCGAGGCGGACGCGATTTCGGTCTATAACAACGCGCTGGTGACCTTTGCCGATAACGAAGCCGCGCTTGAGATCATACGCGGCGGTGCGCGCCAGGCCGGGCTGATCCCGTGATTTTCCAGGAGATCGCAGCGTTCAAAGCCGCCCTGCCCCGCAGCGCGGCCATCATGGGCCTTGATCTGGGTACCAAGACCATCGGCGTTGCCCTGTCCGACCGGCTGCTGAGTTCCGCGACGCCGATGGAAACGATCCGGCGCAGCAAGTTCACCGCCGATGCGGCGCGGCTTCTGGAGATCATCGCAGATCGCGAAGTTGGCGGCGTGGTTCTGGGCCTGCCGCGCAATATGGACGGAACCGAGGGGCCGCGCTGCCAATCCACCCGCGCCTTCGCGCGGAACATGGAGCGGCTGACAGATGTGCCGCTCACCTTCTGGGACGAACGGCTGAGCACCGTGGCGGCGGAAAAAGCCCTGCTCGAGGCGGATACGACCCGAAAACGTCGCGCAGAGGTTATTGATCACGTCGCCGCAAGCTATATCTTGCAAGGAGCGCTGGATCGGATGCGCTTTATCGGTGAGGCGGGCAGCGCATGAAAGACCAGATCTGGAAACGCAACGAAGTGCAGTCGCCCTGCATTCAGATCTGCGTCGTGCATCCCGAAGAACGGATTTGCACCGGCTGTTACCGCACGATTGACGAGATCACCCAGTGGTCCAAAATGGATCCCGATACGCGCACGCGCATCATGGACGAACTACCAGACCGCGCCCCGCGTCTGGCCAAGCGCCGCGGCGGCCGCGCAGCCCGTCTGGCCCGTTAAGACCTCTCCCGCATCCCGGACTTGATCCGGGATCTCGTCAGGCGGCAAGAGGCCCCGGATCAAGTCCGGGGCGCCCGTATTCATGCTGAAAACTCAAACTGTTGCCCAGCGCGCTTGATCCTTCAGTTTAGGCCGGAAATAGGCAATCATGCGCCCCGGCCCGTCCGGCGCCGTCCAAGGGGCCACGCCATGCAGGGCCAATCGGTGGACCAGATAGGCCTCTCCGGGTTTGGCGTGCACAACCACTCTTTCACAGGTATCGAACACCTCGCGGCGGGCGGCCTGATAGATCTCGGTCACGTCGATTTCGCCCCAGGTTTCGGACTGTGCGCCGCCGAAGGCTTTTGCAAAAGCCTTCGCCATGATCAGATGGCTGCCCTCCCAGACAACCAGTGGCGCGGCGCCTGGATGAGAGTCGGTCAGCGGCAGTCCAAGGATCCAGGCGTGAGCTTCGCGCAGATACCGCCGTTTGTCAGGCCCTTCCGCCAGCAGACCATCCACATGCGCCCCATCGCGCCTCAGCCGGTATCGGAACGCAGCCTCCCCCTCGCCCTTGCGCGGCTTGGGATAACCCGGAAAGATCACCGAAAGCTGCGCCCGGTGCAGATCGGGAACAGGGCCCAGGCCGGCCGTGATTGCCTCGATCGCCGCGCCTGCAAGCGGCACGTCCCCAAGGCCGCCGCTGCGGTCATTCGGCAATGCATCCACACCAACAAACCAGGTGTTTTCGCACTGATACCAATGGGAAAGCGCGGGATCTTCAAGCGCCCTGCGCCCCGCCGTGTATGCTGCCTGCGCCCAGGCCGCCGTCCGACTGTCCCAGCCGAACCGGGTCCAGCCACGGGCGGCCAGCGCTGCTACCACCCCAGTGCCTTTCGCAGCATGTTCAGCGCCACAAGGATCAGAAAAAGAGCGAAGATGCGTCTAAGCGGAGCAGGATCCAGCCTGTGCGCCAACCGTACGCCCAAGGGCGTCGTGACAAGCGTCATGGCGATCACGATGGCAAAGGCCGGAAGATTGACCGCACCAATCGTGACCGGCGGACGCGTCGCCGGATCGACCGGCACGAACAGAAACGCAATCACCGAGGGAACCGCGATCAGCACCCCGAAGCCAGCCGCCGTGGCCACGGCCTGGTGGATGGGCTTGCCGTAAAGCGTCATCAGCGGCACGCCGAAACTGCCCCCGCCAATCCCCATCAGAACCGACAGGAACCCCACGATCGGGGACAGCACGGCCCGTGCGATTCCGCGGGGCATCTGGTCGCCCATCCGCCAATCCTTGCGCCCGAAGGCCATATACAGCCCGACCGTGACGGCAAGGATTCCGAACACCGCCAGCAGCGTTTCAGACCGCAGCTGCGCGGCAACCAGCACGCCCAGAACCGCGCCGATCGTGATGCCCGGCGACCAGGTTTTCAGGACGTGCCAATCCACCGTGCCCTTTTTGTTGTGGCTCAGCACCGAACGGAGGGACGTGACCACGATCGTTGCCAGAGACGTCGCAAGGCAGATCTGCATCAGCTGCGGGCTGTCATAGCCAAGCGTCTGAAACGCATAATAAAATGCCGCCACAAGAACGATGCCGCCGCCCACGCCAAGAAGGCCTGCCAGAACACCCGCAATGCCGCCGATCACCAGCAAAAGCGCCAGCATCTGCAAAAGAAGACCTGTATCAACCATGCCTGTCATGTCTCTGAAAACTGGGGGCAGTTCAACCGGCTTCTGTCTCGGCCACCGACGGGATTTGTGTCAGCGCCGCTTCGACCAGCTCGGGCCCCGCACCGGCTTTGGCGGCCCCTTCCGACAGCATACGCCGCCAGCCCCGCGCACCGGGTCGACCAGCAAACAGACCCAGCATATGCCGGGTGATCTGGTGCAATCGCCCTCCGGCTGTCAGATGCGCCTCGATATAGGGCAGCATCTGGCGGACGGCCTCGACAGGGTCGCTGTCTTCCCCGGCCCCGTAGATGCGCCGATCGGCCTGACACAGGATATCGGCCGGCTGATGATAGGCCGCGCGTCCGATCATAACACCGTCCATTCCAGCCGCCAGAAGCTCTTCGGCCTGATCAAGCGAGGTGATCCCGCCGTTCATCGAGATATGCAGGTTGGGAAAATATTCCTTCATCCGGTGCACCAGAGGATAGTCCAGCGGTGGAATATCGCGGTTTTCCTTCGGGCTGAGCCCCTGCAGCCACGCCTTGCGCGCGTGGATCGTCACACGCTCACAGCCCGCCGCGACAATGCGGGCCAGAAATTCGGGCAGCACCTCTTCGGGGGTTTGATCATCGACCCCGATGCGGCATTTCACGGTGACCTCGATGTCGACTGCCGCGCGCATCTCGGCCACGCATTCGGCCACAAGGCCCGGCCGTTCCATCAGAACCGCGCCAAAGCAGCCCGATTGCACCCGGTCCGACGGGCAGCCCACATTCAGGTTGATCTCGTCATAGCCCGCCGCCTGCCCCAGCCGCGCAGCATGGGCCAGCTCAACCGGGTCCGAGCCGCCCAGCTGAAGCGCCACGGGATGCTCTTCCGGGCTGAATTCCAGCAAATGCAAAGCGCCGCCACGTACCAAGGCAGGCGCGGTGACCATTTCTGTATAGAGCAGGGCATTGCGGCAAAGCAGTCTGTGCAGATACCGGCAATGCCGGTCGGTCCAGTCCATCATGGGCGCGACGGACAGGCGCGCGGCCTTTGTGGCTGCGTTTAAGGGCATTGAATGTACTCCTTCGGCCCACCGGCTTTCGGAACGGGGCCGCAGCGCGCACCATAAGTACTCGGCGTCCGGTTTGCCAGACTGGCCCGGGCAAAAAACAAGCAAATTGGGGCAATTGGATGCACTCTTTGACCCCTGCCAATCCATGTTGTCATAGTCATGACACATGGTATTGCTGGGGCGTTCCGAATTGAGCGTTACCTGCATCAGGTCTTGGCGATCCAGTGGATTGCCGGAATGACCGGAATTATGAGAGTGGTCGACGATATCAGGCCCAAATGCAGTGATATTGCCAGACACTGAAAGACTGGATCGACGAGGATAACGGTCGCGCCGATCATCGCCGCGCGGGTTGTGAACAGGATTGAATTCCGCAGGATGATGCCAACAAGCACGATGAACCTGATCAAAAAGGGGCCCCGACAACGGCGCGCCGAACTGCCAGTGGTCGATCATGGTCCCGAAGAAGGTCAGCGGCACCGGCGTCAGAACCACCACAGGCAGCCGTAATCTGCCAAGCTTCCCGTCCACGAGGATGTGGACGTGCCACACCGTAGACGGCGCCCATGTCGCGGAACGTGATCCACATGACGTCCCACCCGCCATCCCCTGGCAACATCGGTGTTTTGGTTGTCTGACGCTGACCTTTGTGCGGGATCTCGAGTTTGATCCCAACGCGCCAGAAAACGGCACCAAGCGGGTCGGCCACCTCGATCATCCCTTAGCGGGGCGCTTCAAAGGTTCGGGCCAGTTCGCCCATCGCCATGATCACGTCATGGCCCATATGCCGGCGGGTCCGGTAGAACGCCCGCGCTGCAATCAGCTTGATCACGTCGCAACCGCGGGGCAGCGCGTTCGCGAGCGCAGACTACGGCGAAAGGCCCGTCCTCGAAAGCCTGGCGGACAGTCTTTGTCACAAACCGCCGCGTGTATCGCTGAAGGTGCTTCACGCGGTTTGTGCGCTTTTCGTACTCGCCAATGTGCTGAGCGATCTCCGATGGATCGGCCTCGACTGGCAAACCGTATTCGAAGGCGTTGCCGCCATTGCTTGGGTTGCAAGCACCACGCTCACAGCCCTTGGTATGCGCAATGCACTGAAAGAACACCTGCGCGCCAGGGGCGTGATGTCGAGGCACATGTCGCCCGTCTGTCGCTCACGGTATCGGCATTGCCTGAATTGACGGGTTAGGGGATTGGCACGGTGCGCGCCCAATTGGCGATCTGTATGCCAGGGCCGACGTGTCCGACCGTTGGCAGTCTGCGTCGGCGCTCAAAAAAAGCCGTGATCCTTCCCTGCCTTGACATGTCTGCGCGTCAGATGGGCGATGGCGCCACCCCCGCCCTGATCGCTGTCGGTGGGCTCCTTCTGCGTGCATGCCCATCTGCAGAGTGGAGGAGAGGATTTCGCACCGCCATGTCATCGCAGAAGACAGGGCTTCAAAGGCCGCTTCGATCAAAACGTTCTGCCGTTCGCCCTGGCGCTGCAATCCGAGGGATATCCGAAGTCCGCTTCGTTCCCGATTGTGACATTTATCAGACTTATGGCAGCTTTGGCGCGTGTCGCTAGGGGTGTCGCCGTCAGCGCCGCGCATCTCCTTTTCGCACGCGGCCTGACCTCCGCCGCAGCCGGGATGATGCCCTTTGTGATCAGCTCCAAAACCCATCGCGGCGTCCACCACAAAGCGGCATGTGGTGACCTTGTGATCGATGTCGTGATCAAATACGCCGGCCACATGATGTTCGTCGATCAGCCAGAGGCAGGTGTGGCTGCGGTTCGCGCCTTTCTGGAGGCGGGTCCATGAGTGCGTCCGCGACAGTCCGCATTCTGCGTCTTGTGGTTCGCACTCTGCTTGTGGCTCTTGCGCTGTTTTGGTTCATCTTCGCGTGGCTGTCAGGTGCCGCCGAATATGGCCAAGGCATTGGCGCGGTGATCCGCAATCTGCCGAACTCGGTGCCGTGGCTTTTCCTTTTTATCATCGTCTACATCGCGTTCCGATGGGAGCTTGCGGGCGGTATTCTGATCATGCTCGCGGGGCTTGGATCGGTGGTCTTCTTCGATGCCTGGGCGGCGCCTGTTGTCCTGCTTGGCGTCTCGCTGCCGCTTGTCGCAGCAGGTGCCACGCTTGTTGCATGCCACATCATTGACCGGTCCAAGGCTTAAATCGTTCTGCGCCCGGCCACTCGGGCAGCAACATGACCCGCACCGGGTTTGAAGTCTGGCATGAGCACGACGATGGGTTTCAGATAGAACGCAAGTGCCAGGCGGCGCGCCGACCGCGCCCTTGCGGCGCGAGGCAGACTGCGGGCGTCGGCACGTACCGATGCGCGCTTGAGCGCGTCACCCGCTGCCGCCAATCACTCGCCAAAGGAGTGCCCCGCGACGTGGAAGGCATCGACAGGCGTCCACATGGGCAGGAGCGCCACGTGAACGCCCTCAGCCTTAGCACGGGTGAGAACGGCCTCGATTCCGGCCTTCGATTTCATGCCAAAGACGCCATCCCAAAACAGATTCAGGGCACCTGGCGGATCGCCCGGATCAATGGACATGGGAGAGTGCTCAAAATCGTCCCAATGGATCAGATAAAGCCCTTCGGGCTTGGGCAGAGAGACGGCTTCGCGCCATAAAGCAGCTTGATAGTCTGTTGTCTGACTGGCGAGCCCGCCAATACCAAGATGGAGCGTGTCAACGTCGATGTCTGCAAAGGCACCCTCCTTCAGCCCCGGGCTTGCATGAATAAGGGCGCTGCCTTCGGGATGTTCGATCAGGACAGAGAAAACCGTTCCCTGACGGTACGCCCACCCCGAGGCCGGGGGGCTGAGCGTATCCTCGATCAGCACATCCGTCTCCCGAAATAACGGATTGGGTGAGAGGAAATGCCCGGTTTCGATCATTGTCACGGTGAAATCACCGAAGCGAAGCGTGTCACCGTCGGTGACAACCCTGATCTGACTTTCAGGCAAGCCGCCGCCGCGTCCGATATTGGCCGCGGAGTCGGATCCGACGAGAAGCGCTCCGGTGCGCTTGGCAACCTCGGCAACGTCCATGGCGTGGTCAAGATGGGTGTGAACCGGGATGAGTGCATCCACATCCCGATCGCCCAGTCGGGCGAGCCCCGCATCGATCGCCTCGAGGTCGGGCGCGATTTCGCCGAACAGGATCGACACTGTCGACGGCCGAGAGAACCAACCGTCGATCATGATACGTGTGTCCGCGTCCGCAAACAGCAGGCTGGAGGTGCCAAAAAACTGGACGCTGACGCCATCCTCGGCCCGCGGCGCGTAAAGGCTGTCGAAGGCCGAAAGATCGACCCGCGTATTGAGCATCCAAACAAAAACAAGGGCGCCGACCGCAAGAACGGCAAGTAAGCCGACCATCAACCGCTTAACGATCACTGAGCCTCCCCAACTGAACT
>NZ_JXYH01000077.1 GCF_001262635.1 Aestuariivita boseongensis | reverse complement strand
GGCCGCCGATGTCTATGCCGAAAAGGCAGGCGAACGGCGGCTGATCGCCACGCTGACCGGCACGTTGGTACCAGTGTAAGGCGCGTCAGGCCGTCAGGCCCTGCGGCTCCTCCAGCCCATTGGCCCGGCAGCAGGCGGTCAGCGTATTGGCCAGAAGGCAGGCGATTGTCATGGGGCCCACACCACCCGGAACAGGGGTGATCGCACCCGCAACCTCGGCGCAGCTGTCAAAATCCACATCGCCCACCAGGCGCGTCCCGCCCTCGGGCTTTTCGATGCGGTTGATGCCCACGTCGATCACCGTCGCACCCGGCTTGACCCAGTCGCCCGGCACCATCTGCGGACGACCGACCGCCGCCACCACGATGTCGGCGCGGCGCACCACATCGGCCAGATCTTTCGTGCGCGAATGCGCGATCGTCACCGTGCAGCTGTCGCCCAGCAGAAGCTGCGCCATGGGTTTGCCCACGATGTTCGACCGGCCGATCACAACCGCGTCCATCCCCGACAAGCTGCCATGATGGGCCCGCAGCATCATCAGACAGCCCAGCGGCGTGCAGGGCACCATGCTTTTCTGCCCCGTCCCCAGCAGCCCCACATTCGAGATATGGAACCCGTCCACATCCTTGGCCGGATCAATCGCGTTAATCACCAGATCTTCGTTCA
The DNA here is from genome assembly GCF_001262635.1 of Aestuariivita boseongensis. Classification (GTDB taxonomy): domain Bacteria; phylum Pseudomonadota; class Alphaproteobacteria; order Rhodobacterales; family Rhodobacteraceae; genus Aestuariivita; species Aestuariivita boseongensis. Next base: position 10,377 of record NZ_JXYH01000077.1, on the reverse strand, counting down.
GATGGCCGGGCAGCGGCAGCTGCACCAGAATGCCATGGACCGCCGGATCACTGTTCAGTTGGTCGATCAACGCCAGCAGATCGGTCTCCGACGTATCAGCCTCCAGCTTGTGCTCGAACGAATTCATGCCCACTTCGACCGTCTGCTTGCCTTTCGACCGGACATAGACCTGGCTTGCCGGATCCTCGCCCACCAGCACAACAGCCAGCCCCGGCGTGATCCCATGCGCGTCTTTCAAGGTTTTGACATGCTGCGCCACCTGGGCGCGAACATCGGCGGCAAAGGCTTTGCCATCAATCAGCTGTGCGGTCATGGATCGGTCCTGAGTTAATCGCGCCGGAATTCAACCCGGTGGGTCCAGCTATGACCATCGGTGATGATCAGGCTGTCGAATTCCAGCATTTGAAGAAGGTCGTAAAAGGTTGCAACGGTCTGCAGCTCTTCTTCCTGAAAAAGAGGGCTGCTGCGAATGTTCGACGTCATCTGCGCCATCACCGCGCGGGCGCGGTAGATCGTGCGGAAGATCTCGTCATCCAGGGCCACGACGATCAGTTCCGTCGATGCGGTGCCCTTTGCGGAAAAGATATATCGGGGCGATTCCGGGGCTGACAGCTGCGCCTGGGTCAACTGGGTCAGGAAGTCGATCCGCACATCGCGGTTCGATCCCGGCCGGCGGATGACGCGGTCGAACACCTCGGTCGAGGTTACAGCGGGGTAATAATATCCGACATGGCGTTCACTGGCGGCCGCGGATGTGGCGCCAAGAAGGGCTGCAAACATCAGCGCACGGATCATGTGTCATCTCCTGAACAAAGGGACAATGCACGTTCATCCCAAAGCTTTGCCCGTTCCGCAACCGAAGCCTGCAGGGATGGCGAAGATGTCAGTCCCCGCCGCCCCTGTCTGTCAGACTTAGAACAGCCCTTCGATCTGCCCGTCTGCGTTCAGATGGATCGTCTCGGCCGCCGGGACGCGCGGCAGGCCGGGCATGGTCATGATCTCACCGCACACGGCGACGACAAACCCCGCACCGGCCGACAGGCGCACTTCACGCACCGGCACCGAATGGCCCGTGGGCGCACCGCGCAGGTTCGGATCGGTCGAGAAGCTGTACTGCGTTTTCGCCATACAGACCGGCAGATTGCCATATCCCTGCTCTTCCCACAGTTTCAGCTGATCGCGGATCTTCTTGTCCATCAGCGCCTCGTCCGCGCGATAGATGCGTTTACAGATCGTCTGGATCTTGTCGGCCAGCGACATGTCATCGGGATAGATGGGCGAGAAGTTGGCCACATTCGCATCCGCCAGTTCCGCCACCTTGGTTGCCAGATCGGCCGAGCCTTCGGATCCCAGCTCCCAATGGCGGCTCAGCACGGCTTCGGCACCATGTTCGGCGACATATTCCTTGATCGCGGCGATCTCGGCATCGGTATCGGTGACAAAGTGGTTGATCGCCACGACCACCGGCACGCCGAAGGATTTCAGGTTCTCGATGTGGCGGCCCAGGTTCGGGCAGCCTTTCTTGACCGCATCCACGTTTTCCGCGCCCAGATCGGCCTTGGCCACGCCACCATTCATCTTCATCGCGCGCACGGTGGCCACGCAGACCACCACCGACGGGGCCAGCCCCGCCTTGCGGCATTTGATGTTCATGAATTTCTCGGCACCCAGATCGGCCCCGAAACCTGCCTCGGTCACCACATAATCGGCCAGCTTCAGCGCCGTGGTCGTCGCGATGACCGAGTTACAGCCATGCGCGATATTCGCAAACGGGCCGCCATGCACAAAGGCGGGGTTGTTTTCCAGCGTCTGCACCAGGTTCGGCTGCATCGCGTCTTTGAGCAGCACGGTCATCGCGCCATCGGCCTTGATGTCGCGCGCATAAACCGGCGAGCGGTCACGGCGATAGGCCACGATCATGTCGCCCAGACGCTTCTGCAGATCGCTCAGATCCTTCGCCAGACACAGGATCGCCATGACTTCCGACGCCACGGTGATGTCAAACCCGCCTTCACGCGGGAAACCGTTGGCCACACCGCCCAGCGACACGTTGATCTGCCGCAGCGCACGGTCGTTCATGTCGACCACCCGGCGCCAGACGACGCGGCGGGTGTCGATCTCCAGCTCGTTGCCCCAATAGATGTGGTTGTCGATCATCGCCGACAGCAGCGAATGCGCGCTGGTGATCGCGTGGAAATCGCCTGTGAAATGCAGGTTCATCTCTTCCATCGGAACGACCTGCGCATAGCCACCGCCAGCAGCCCCGCCCTTCATCCCGAAGTTCGGACCCAGCGAGGCTTCGCGAATGCAGATCATCGCCTTCTTGCCGATCCGGTTCAAACCATCGCCCAGACCCACCGTGGTGGTCGTCTTGCCCTCGCCCGCCGGTGTCGGGTTGATCGCGGTGACAAGGATCAGCTTGCCGTTCTCACGATCCTGGACCGAGTTGATGAAGCTTTGGCTGACCTTCGCCTTGTCATGGCCATAGGGCAGCAGGTCCGCGCTGGGAATGCCCAGTTTATCCCCGATCTCCTGGATCGGTTTCTTCTGCGCCTCGCGGGCGATTTCGATGTCGGATTTGTAACCCATGTGATGCGGTCCTGATTGATCTGTCCCTGTCGAAGGCGTGACTGCGCTTCGTTACAGATCCCGGCATAGCCTTGGCGGTTTCCCGCGACGATATGGATTCCGACACATTCACGCCGTGAAACGGCGCAGACCGCCCCAACCGTTTCGGATCGGAAACCGATGACGCCTCAGGGCGCCCAGGCGCGCTGATCAGGGATAAACAGCGTCAGCGCATCGCCAATCTTCAGCGCGCCGGGCCGTTCCACCCAGGCGGTCACGCCCCGCCTGCCTTTGGCCGCGTCCTTGAAGGCCGTGCCATGGCCCGCGTGATCCTGTTCGATCTCGCGGCCCGGCAGGATGCAGGGGCGGTTTTCCATGTCGATGGTCAGGGTCGCGCCATTGGCCGCCTGCAGTCGTGAAGACGGTGGGATATGGGTGAAGTCGGGAATGCCCGACAGGATGATATTCGCCCCCAGCAATCCGGGGTCCAATGCCTCCAACCCGATCTGCTGGGCGATGGCGTCCATCTCCTCCCGGCTCAGGATCGACAGCTGGCGGACATTCCGGATCTCTGTCCCCTTGGGATAAAGGTTCTTCACCCGCACGCAGGAGGGGCGGTTCTCCCCCTCGTGCCGCGCGCCCGAGATGCCGTGAAAGCCCAGCTCCAGCGCGTCCTGCGGCGCGGCCCGCAACGATGCCTGCCCGGGCGACACCCCCAGCCAGGTGATGGTTGCGGTATATCCGCTGTCGATCAAGACGGGCATGCGCGCTCTCCTGCGGTGATCCTACGCGCCCGAGAGCGCCCGAAAGCCGCGCCCATGTCAACCAGCCCCGTGCTCACGCATTGCAACAAAAGAAAACGGGGCGCCCGAAGGCACCCCGCTGCGTTTATCATCTGTCGGATCAGACCGACGGTTCCGGCTCCATGCCCCCGTCAGGAGGGCTCTTCTTGGCCTTCTTGGTCTTCGGAATGGCGGTCACGCTGGGTGCGCTGCCTTCGTCCGAGCCTTTGTCCTCATCATCGCCCGCGTGGGGCGGTTCGCCCTTGATGACGCGTTTGATTTCTTCGCCGGTCAGGGTCTCATATTCCAGCAGACCTTGGGCCAGCCGGTCCCATTCGTCATGGCGTTCCTCAAGGATCGACTTGGCGCGGTCATAGGCGTCCGAGATGAAGCGCTTCACCTCTTCCTCAATCAGCTCCTTGGTATGGGCCGAGACCGAGAAACCAGCCGTGTTGCCCTGATATCCCTCATGCGCCTCGGCATAGTCGATATTGCCCACCTTGTCGGACATCCCCCAGCGCAGCACCATGGCGCGCGCCAGCGCCGAGGCCTGCTGGATATCGCCCGCAGGCCCGTTCGACACGTGATCCTCGCCGTATTTCAGGATTTCCGCCGCCTTGCCGGCCATCGTCATGGCAAGCTTCTGCTCGCATTCATCCTTGTGCCAGTTCAGCCGGTCAATCTCAGGCAGCGACACAACCATACCCAGCGCGCCACCGCGCGGAATGATCGTGGCCTTATAAACCGGGTCACATTCCGGCAGGGCAAGCCCCACCACTGCGTGGCCAGCCTCGTGATAGGCGGTCTTTTCCTTTTGATCGGCCGTAAGGACCATGGATCGCCTCTCGGCCCCCATCATCACCTTGTCCTTGGCGTTCTCGAAGTCCTCCATCGTGACAAAGCGGCGGCCCACACGCGCGGCCATGAGTGCCGCCTCGTTCACAAGGTTCGCCAGATCGGCACCGGAGAAACCCGGCGTCCCGCGCGCGATGATCCGCAGATCCACGTCCGGTCCAAGAGGTGTCTTGCGCGCATGCACGCCCAGGATCTTCTCCCGGCCCTTGATGTCGGGGTTGCCCACGGTGACCTGACGGTCAAACCGGCCCGGACGCAGAAGTGCCGGGTCCAGAACGTCTTTACGGTTGGTGGCCGCGATGATGATCACGCCTTCATTGGCTTCAAAGCCGTCCATCTCAACCAGCAGCTGGTTCAGTGTTTGCTCACGCTCGTCGTTGCCGCCGCCATACCCGGCACCACGATGGCGACCCACGGCGTCAATCTCGTCGATAAAGACGATACACGGCGCGTTCTTCTTGGCCTGTTCGAACATGTCACGCACACGCGATGCACCCACACCCACGAACATCTCGACAAAGTCCGAGCCCGAGATGGTGAAGAACGGCACGCCCGCCTCACCCGCAATGGCCCGCGCCAAAAGCGTCTTACCGGTGCCCGGAGGGCCCACCAGCAGCGCGCCTTTGGGGATCTTACCGCCAAGCCGCGAGAATTTCTGCGGATTGCGCAGGAATTCCACGATCTCTTCCAGCTCTTCCTTGGCCTCGTCGATGCCGGCGACATCGTCAAAGGTCACCCGCCCATGCTTTTCGGTCAGCATCTTGGCCTTGGATTTGCCAAAACCCATCGCGCCACCGCCGCCGCGACCCTGCATGCGGTTCATGAAATAGATCCACACACCAATCAGCAGCAGGAACGGCAGAAGCGAGATCAGGAAGGCCTGAAAACCCGATTGCTGTTGCTGTTCGGCCCGCACGGGGATGTCATTCTCGATCAGCAGGCTGGTGATCTCGGCATCTTCGGGCTTGATCGTGACGTAATCCTGACCGTCATTGCCACGGAAGCGCACCTGCTCCCCGTCCAGGGTGACCTGGCTGACATCGCCGGCCTCAACCGACGTCACAAACTCCGAATAGCTGATTTCGCGGTTCTGCATAGTGGTGCCAGGACCGCTGAACAGATTGAAAAGCGCCAGGATCAGCAGAAACAGAACGACCCAAAAGGCGATATTACGTGCATTTCCCAAGGAAAAATCTCCTAAGATTTGGGGCCAAGACGTGCCATCGGCCCTCAGACTCATAAGATAGAGAGGATCGGCCCGGGTTCAATGCGATAATATCGACGCAAAGAACTCTTCGCCGCCGCCGATCAGCTCGATCCCGATCTTGCCGGTCATCCCGGCCTTCGGGGCGGCAACCAGCCGATCCCCCTCCCAGATCGACGGTGCCGAGACAAGCGCCGCATAGGGCCTGCCGGTCTGCCGCCAGTCGCCGCATTGCTTCAACCCGCCCTTTCCCAGGGCGCGCAGGGTCAGTGTTGCGTCGACGGGCCCCGATCCGGCCACCTTCCAGCGCCTGTCCCAGGTTTCGGTCGCGGCAACCGACAGCTCGCGCACGGCGTTGTATTCCCGGCAAATCCAGACCAGCCCGGCATGCGACATCAGCAAGCAGCCATGCAACGTGGTTGTCTTGCCCCCGCGGATCGCGGCCAGCGCGTCGCTGACGGCCTCCCGCCGCGGCTGGTATGGCCCGCCCCCGATCCAGCACAGCGCACGGGTCAGCAGGCGGCGGGCGATCTCTTCGGGAAGCGTGCGGAAATGGCGGCGGTCGATCAGGACGTCGCCCCCATCCAGCTGAACGGCCTCGCGCGCGGCGATAAAGGTATACCAATCAAGCGCTTCGCGCGCACGCGCCATGTTATGGGCCACATCCGAAAGCGCCTGCGCCGTCAGCCCCAGCTCGGCCAGCTGAGGCGCGGCAGCGCGCAGGCGCACCCGGTCGAACCGCGGGTCGTCGTTGCTGGGATCCTCGATCCAGCTGACGCCATGATCCTTCAGATAGGCCCGCAGCGCCGCACGGGTCAGATCCAGAAACGGCCGGACGATCGTCACCCCATGCACCACGCGCCTGCGTGGAATCCCCGCCAGACCATCCACGCCCGAAGACCGCGCCAGCCGCATCAGGACCGTTTCGGCCTGATCATCGGCGGTATGGCCCAGCGCCAGCACGGCGATTTCGTTGTCCCGCGCCCAGCGGGTCATCAGCCGATAGCGCGCCTCACGCGCCTGGGCCTGCAGGTTGCCGCTGCCGTCCCGGCCTTCCCAGCGCAGAATGTGATGCGGCACGTTGAGGCTTGCGGCGATCCGGGCGACCTCTTCGGCCTCCTGCGCTGCCTCTGCGCGCAAACCATGATCGACGGTGACGGCAAAAAGCTGCGTGTTCAGCGACGGGCAGGCCTGCGCCAGCGCATGCAGCAAAGCAACGGAATCGCTCCCGCCCGAGACTGCTACGCCCAGCCTCGCTGGCGGATTGGCACGAAATTCGTGATGGATCCGATCAATGATATCGGTGTGATCTTTGGTCAACCACACCCCAGATTGGTCATTTCCGCCTGCGCACTGCTCACGGCGGGCGATGTGGGATAACGCACCGCCACCTCGCCCAGTGTCACGCAGGCCTCGCGAGTCTTGCCCAGCTTGCCCAGGGCCGTGCCCAGTTCGAACACCGCCTGCGGGGCCACCGGCCCGTCTGGCGAGGTGGTATAGCTTTCCAGGAAGGCACGGGCCGCTTCGCGCGTATCGCCCAACTGATTAAGCGATTCCCCGCGCAGATAGGACACCTCTGCCGCCAGCGGACTGCCGGGATAGGTCTGGTTGAACCCCTCCAGAAGCGTGACCGCCTGCGCGTAATCGCCCGCATCCATCGCATCCTGCGCCGCGCGGAAATCGGCCTCTTCCCCCACGGCCAGTTCGGTGGGGTTGGTGTTGGGCTGGGGCCGGATCGTTGGCTCAGCGGTTTCTCCGCCAAGGGTAGTCGTCTCGCCCAGCTGGCTGACATCGCCGCCTTCAAGCTCGACCAGGCGGAACTCAAGGTCTCCGATGCGGTTGGTGCCGTCCTGCACGATCTGTTCCACCCGGAACGACAGCTCCTCGGTGCGCGCGGTCAGGCGCTGCAACTCGCCCTCGATGGCGTTCAGGCGGTCCAGAACCGTTTCGCCCGCCACATTCACGCCGGGCGCGCCGGTTGTCGACAATTCGCGCTTCAGACGCTGCATTTCGACATAAAGCACGGTCAGTTCCTGCCGGATATCGGCCAGCGTCTGGTCGTCCTGCGCCACAGCCCGGATGGGCGTCAGCGCCAGGCACACACAGATTGCAACAAGACCCAGCCCCTGTTTCATCGGATTACCCCGTCAGCCCCGTGGCCAGCACCGTAACCGCCCGGCGGTTCTGCGCATAGCATGCTTCTTCTGAACACACTTCCACAGGCCGCTCCTTGCCATAGCTCACCGTGCGCAGGCGCGAGCCCGGAATGCCCATCTGCACCAGGTATTCCCGCACCGCCGTCGCGCGGCGCGCGCCCAGGGCGATGTTGTATTCCCGCGTGCCCTGCTCATCCGCATGGCCTTCGATTGTCGCCGAATAATCCGTGTTGGCCAGAAGCCAGTTCGCCTGCGCCTGCAGGGTCGCCTGGGCCTCGGGGCTCAGCGTGGACTGGTCCACCGCGAACAGGACCCGGTCGCCCACCACCTGCTGGAAATGCGCGGGCGAGGTCGGATCGCTGGCCGTCCCGGCAGCGCCGGCCGCGCCGTTCAGGTTGACGTCATTGCTTCCGCCATTCCAGCCGGTCGCATTCGAACAGGCGCTCAGGCCCAGAACAGCGGTCAGAAGCGCTGCTTTCGTGAAAGGTGTCATACTCTTTGCCTCGATATGTTTGGTTTCTTGCTGCGTTTTTATCATATTGATAATGCCTTGTGAACGAACCGTGACAGGCACCGCCTAATTCTGAAGCGGCGACCAGGACGGGTCCGATGCCCCTTCGGGCGTACGTACCGGTTTCAGATTGCGCCCGGTGATATCCACCGAATAAAGCGAGACGGTCCCCTGTTCGCCGCGCGTTTCGCGGGCGAACATGATCACGCGGCCATTGGGGGCCCAGGTGGGGCTTTCATCCAGGAAAGACGCGGTCAGCAGCCGTTCCTCGCTGCCATCCACCCGCATCACGCCAATGTGGAAGCGGCCCTTGTTCTGCTTGGTGAACGCGATCAGATCGCCGCGCGGAGACCAGACCGGCGTGCCGTACCGGCCCTGACCGAAACTGATGCGCTGCGCCTCTCCGCCACCCACAGGCATGATATAAAGCTGCTGGGTGCCGGACCGGTCGCTTTCAAAGACGATCCGCGTGCCATCGGGCGAAAAGCTGGGCGCAGTTTCGATCGACGGCGCGCTGGTCAGGCGCTGGGTCTGGCCGCTGCGCAGGTCCAGCTTGAAAATGTCGGTATTGCCGCCCTGGGTCAGCGAATAGACCACCGTATTGCCATCAGGCGCAAAGCGCGGTGCGAAACTCATCGTGCCGGGCTGCTGCTCCAGCACGCGGCGCTGAACCGATCCCACATCCAGAACGTAAATCCGCGGCTCTCCGGTGGCGTAGGAGGTATAAAGCACCCTGTCGCCCGTGGGCGAAAACCGCGGCGCCAGCACGATCGCGCCCGCATCGGTCAGATACTGCACATTCGCGCCGTCATAATCCATGATCGCCAGCCGCTTGCGCCGCTCGTTCTTGGGGCCGCTTTCGGACACAAAAACAACCCGGCTGTCGAAATAGCCCCCCTCGCCGGTGATCCGGCTATAGACGGCATCGGACACCTTATGCGCCATGCGCCGCCAGCCTTCGGGCGGGCCCACGAATTGCAACCCGCTGCCCAGCTCGGCATTGGAAAACACGTCATAAAGACGGAACTGCACCACCAACTGCCCGCCCTGCAACGCCACGGAGCCGGTGACCAGCGCCTGCGCGTTGATCGCCTTCCAGTCGGCATATTGCACCGGCGCGCCAAAATCGCTGACCTGGCTGATGAAGGCCGTGGCCGGGATTTCCCGGAACAGCCCCGTGCCCGACAGATCCGACGCGATCACCCGCGCGATATCCTGGCCGTATTGCGCGGCCTGCGCCCCCGCCGGTACGAAATTGGGCACCGCGAAGGGCAAGGGTTCGATCACCCCTTCGGTGATTTCAATCCTCAACGGTCCGGTCTGCGCCTGTGCCTGCGGCGCCAGAAGCACCGGCAGGGCCAGCAAAACCAGAATGATACGCATGAAAAAGGTCATTACCTGATCCTCATGTTTTCGGGATTGAATGTCATTTCAATTTCTCGCCAGTGGTCATATTTCTCCACCGGCAGGGGGAACCCGCGTGCGCCACAGCGGATGATCGCCCGCCGCGCGGCCTCGAACGCCTGACGCGCGGCACTTTCCGGCCCGCCCGAGAAATCGAGCATACGGATGGAACTGGCCACGGGCCGTCCGTCTTCCTGCATGTCGACGGCCACGACCACGGTGGTCGACAAGGCCGCCGTCGACAGCGATCCGACATTCCAGCAATTCGACACCGACACGCGCAGCGCGTCGCGCTCCCCGGCCGACAGCGGCGGGCCGGAGGGGGCGCGCGGCGTCTCTGCCCGCGGTTCGGAATTCTCGGCCAGGGCCGCAGCCACGGCATCGTCTACCGCCGCCGCCGTGCGATCCGGCGTGGGTTCAGGTTCGGGCGCCTCGGCCACGGTAGGGCCGCTGGGGCGGGTTGTAGGGCGCAGCGACCGGATGGGCGCGCCCGCGGGCTTTTCGGCTTCGGTCACGATCTCGGGCGCGGCCTCCTCCGGGGCGGTGGCCTCCTGCGGGTCGCTCGGCGTTGCCGTCTCGCCCTCTTCGGGTACGACCGCTTCACGCTCCACCTCGTCGGGGGCGGCTTCGGGGTCAGGCGGGGCGACAGCCTCCGGCGCCACCCGTTCCGAGGGGCGCGGCTGCGGCGTGTCGCTGGGCGGCAGCGCAGCCGCCACTTCCGAGCCCGGCTGGCTCAACTCCGGCGCTGTGTCGGTGACATCCGCCGGCTGCAGCGGTTCCGGCGTGGCGATGGGCGTTTCATCCGGCGGCGGTGTCTCCGCCGTCTCGGGCTGCGTGCGCTCAGGCTCCGCATCCGGCGTCGGCGCGACCTCCGGCGCGGGTGTCGGCTCCTCCGGC
>NZ_JXYH01000076.1 GCF_001262635.1 Aestuariivita boseongensis | reverse complement strand
TTGGATACGCACAATAGCAGATGTGGCACAAAATGTCCGTTTCGTCCGCAACTCGGACATCGAGGTCGCAAAAGTCGCTGCGCTATGCATCAACGGCCGCTTATCTTGCCGCACCGCGGCCCATGGATGGAGCTGTTTTGATACTGCGACCGCGAAGATTAAGGACGGAGCACTTCCGGTTTGGGCTCGAAGCCGTCGTTCGCCGCATACCGTACGAGTGACTGCTGCGCGGACTCATCAGACCTTTGCAGGACGCCCCTCAATCCATTGCCCAAGCCTTTCGATGAGGCGGCTCAAGACACTCAGAGTCTTGGTCCGCTCAGCTCGTTTGGCCTCTCGTTTCATCGCAATGGCCGTGCGCTCATGCTCGGTGAGAGGCCGATGAGTCTCGGGAATGTACTTCAGAAGGTCGATGTTTGTATCGGGCATCATGTTGGATCTCCTCGTCAAGTGTTCACAACGTGCCCTACTCCGGGGCGACACGCTTGAAGAAAACCCTGCGATATCCTTGCATTTCCCTTTAGATTTCGTCGTGAAATGAAGGGAAGACATGGGTTAATCTTCAGATCATGGAGTATCGCTTCGACGACTGCGCCCTGAATGATGCGCGACGTACCCTCATACGGTCCGGTGAACCAGTTGCCGTCGAACCGCAGGTTTTTGATCTAATCCTGCTGTTAGCCGAAAACGCCGAACGCGTGGTCACGCGCGACGAGATTATTGAGGTAGTTTGGGGCGGCCGGATCGTATCGGAAAGCGCTATCAGTGCAAGGATAGCGGCGGCGCGGAAGGCGGTTGGGGACGACGGCAAGCGCCAGGCCGTCATCCGTACGCTGGCGCGGCGCGGGTTGCAGATGGTGGCGACGGTTCAGATCAATGAGTCGTCAACTGAAAATGCCGTCAGGTCCCGACAATCCGATGTTCAGCGTATTCGATATACCCGCAATCCCGACGGACATTCCATCGCCTACGCTAGTTATGGCAGCGGCTCTGCCCTCATAGAAGTCGAAAGCGGGATTTCACATCTCGAATTGAGTTGGGCCATCCCATGTGAACGTAGCTTCTTCGACCCTCTCATCGCGCAAAACAACTTCATTCGTTACGATCCAGCAGGCCAAGGGCTTTCTTCAAGTGACAGTGTTGATAGCGCTCGCGATTTCATCAAGGCAGGCGAGGACGTGATCGCCGTCGCAGACGCCGCCGGGCTCTCGAAATTCGCACTAATGTCGCGTTCCGGAGCCTGCTTTCGAGCTATCCAGATTGCAGCCCAATATCCAGATCGCGTCACGAAACTCGCAATCATAGGCGGATATGTGACTGGACGAACGGCCCGCACGCCGGGACCTGACCCGATGCGACAACTAATAGCGTCAGGTTGGGATCCGAATGCTATCGGTTTCGCTGCCGGCCTGATGACAAGTTACTTTCCTGACGGTCCGGCCGAGCATGTAATGGATTACGCCCGCTACTTCACTCAGGCATCGGAGCAATCCAAGGCTTTGGCCGAACGCGACCAGATCAACGCCGCGAATGTTGAGGAGCTGTTGCCGTTAATTTCCTGTCCAACATTGGTCCTTCATGGTCGGAAGGATGCCATTCATCCTCTTTCGGAAGCACAGAAGCTTGTAACTGGTATTCCCGGAGCCGAGTTGGTCGTACTTGAAACCGCGAACCATTTTCCACTACCTGGAGGGCCGGCGTGGGAGACCTATATGGACACGCTGCTTGATTTTCTGGCCGAATGAAGCGTCTTCTGACAAGCAATGCTTCGAAAGGCCCCTTTTCTACCTGCGCATTAACTTCACTGTCAAATAAGACTGCTAGAGGCTGAGAAGCGGTTTCACGATCGTTGGGTATGATTTAGCGAGGCCAGTTAATGTCACTCAAATTCACCTACGGCTCACGCAAAAAATTCAGCATTGCGCTCAGGTAGATGTCCCAGCCAGGATCGCCATAGAGAGGAAAATGATTGCCAGATTCCAGAACCAGTAATTCGGAGCGTGAGATTCCGGCTGCCAGTTTCTGCGCCTCGGACAACGGATGGATGCGGTCATGCCGAGCGTGGATGACCAAAACTGGACAGTCAATAAGCGGTAGGAGGTTTGCGACAGAAGCCCGGTCGAATACGTCTCTCCATCTGACGATAAATTCTCGAGTAGCGTTCCCTTGGGCGTAGGCAGCTAGGTTGCGGACCACATGATCCGGGCCATCGGGAAAATATGCAGACATATAGGCCGAAACAAACACGGCATTTGGATCGTCCCAGCCTTCTGCAAGGAGCCCTCTAATTGGATCGGCAACGTGCGGCGCGCCAGAGCGCCTGACACGACCATCGACATACCCACCCGTCAGGACCATGCGTGAAACTCGGTTTGGATGTCGTGCAGCGAATGTCAAAGCAACCAATGCACCGGCTGTCTTGGCGTGAATGGCCACCTTTTCCAGCCCCGCTGCGTCCAAAACCGCTCGCAGATCTTCTGCCCATTCATCAAGGTCAAATGACTTAACGGTCTGCCTTGATAGCCCTGAACCACGGGGATCGTATCGTAGTAGCGTATTCTGTGCCATGACGGCTTGCCATTCTTCGCCCAGCCCAGGCCAGTAAGGTTCTCGTTCGATATCAGTAAAGTTGTGAACAATGCCTGCGACGGGCGGGCCTTGACCTCCGATCACATAGGCTAGGCTAGCACCGTCATCTGCCGTGCAATATCTAGCCTTCGTGACAGACGTGCCATGCGCACCAACCGAAGCTTGGTTTTGCTCGACCGGAACAGCCAGCCGTAGGCCCCGCCGAGAAACGGTGCGAATGACTCTTTGTTTCTTGCCATCATCGCCGACAGCCCGCCGCGCTGCAGCTATTCGCGCAGAAATCGCACTCTCAGAGATCACCCGACCGTTCCACACAGTATCGACGATCTCGTCTCGAGTAACTAGGCGGTCAGGGTTTTCGACCAACAGTTGCAATAGGGCGAAGACCTGCGGTTCTACTGAAACCGTTTTTCCCTGCCGCGTCAGCACTTGTCTGTCAGGGTCCAGATTGCAATCGGCGAATCTAAAGATCATAGTAGATTAAAAGCGTTCTAAAGCTCCACAGGCAAGTCCGCGTCGGACCCTTTCTTGATGTCTGTTCAGGGCTCGAAGGAGACATCTGAGCGTTCCGGTCAGGTGACCGCTGTTGGGCGCTGTGCGGTCATCCAAGGCCGTCAAAACGCGGTTTCGGGCCTGAACGTCCGCTTCTGTCGACAGCAGACATTCCCAAGATCAAGCTCGATGACCGAGTTGCGGACGAGGCTGCCATTGGTCGTCGGAATGTTTGTGCAACTTGTGAAGTTGACACGATTGAACGCTCCTTGATTATTGAAGGGATGCAGCGACCCAAAACACACTACGCCAAAGCAGGTGATATTCACATCGCCTATCAGGTCTTCGGAGACGGGCCGATTGACTTGCTCTGGGCACAAGGATGGGCAACTCATATTGAGTACGCTTGGGAAAGCCCGGACTATGCCCGTTTCCTCACAAAGCTTAGCCGGTTCGCGCGTGTGATCTTCTTCGACAAGCGTGGTGTCGGAATGTCTGACAGAGATGTTGGTTACCCCACCCTCGAAGAGCGCTCACAGGACATCAATGCGGTTCTCGACGCAGTGGGCAGCAAGAAAGTAGCTGTATTTGGAAACTCCGAGGGAGGCGCGATCTCAACGGTCTTTGCGGCCACATTTCCCGACCGCGTCAGTCACCTTGTGCTGAATGGCAGCCGCGCCTGCTACAAATGGCATCCTGATTATCCATTCGGCCTGAAGCCTGACGCGCTACAGGCTGAAATTGATGCATTCAGCGACATGTCGACTGAAGCAAGTGAAGAGACGTCAATCGATGGCGCACCAAGCATTGCTGACGATCCCGCGGCTATTGAATGGCTTGATACATACTTTCGCTATGCGGCTAGTCCTCGGGCAATGAGCAAACTGGCAGTAATGAACTATGACATTGATTATCGAGGAGTGCTTTCGTCTATCCAGGTACCAACGCTCATTCTCCATCGTGAGGGCGATCGTTGGTGCAGCACGGATCATGCCCGTTACCTAGCTGAACACATTCCTGGCTCTGTTCTGAAGATCCAGCCCGGCGAGGACCACATTGTGTGGTATGGAGATCAGGATGAGCTGATCGGTGAAATTCAATCTTTCCTCACTGGGGAGACGAGTTCGCGTACTGTAGACAGAGCTCTGAAGACTGTTGCCTTCGTGGACATTGTCGGGTCGACGGAACATCTTGCGCGCATGGGAGATGACCGCTGGCGTAGTGTCCTGGAGCAGCTGGATCACTTTGTATCCAAACGTCTAAATTCCTATGACGGCAAACAAGTCAAGCATACAGGCGACGGTTATCTGCTATCATTTCAGGGCCCGACAAGCGCAATTGAATGCTTATCTGCGTTGCAAGCCGATGCCGCGCGCTTGGGCCTGCAGACCCGAACCGGCTTGCACACAGGAGAATGCGAAGTCCGTGGCAACGATCTAAGCGGGCTTGCTGTGAATGTTGCGGCGCGGATCATGGATTTGGCGCAGCCGGGCCAAATTCTGGCCTCTCAGACCGTTAAAGACTTGTCGCTGGGCGCGGACTTTCCGTTCGAGGCACTGCCAGCACATCAGCTTCGCGGTGTTCCCGGCGACTGGCCCCTCTTTGCGCTGGATTGATAGTGACCGCATTGGGCTCTTAGCAGACGTCGCCCGATTTTGACTGAATGGCCGCATCTCTGTGCGGCAGATGCACGGTTATTCTTCGTTCGCAAGGGTTCCTTGACAGGTGATGGGGAGACTGGAGAATTCTTTATATGAGAAATTCGAATACATTGGCGATCAGTTTCACCTTGCTGATGCTGCCAACTGCGGCTTGGGCAAATGCTGGATTGCCCATGATGTCTCTCACTGCACCACTTATGGTGTTCAGTCTCCTCCCCGTTATAATTGTCGAAGCCTCGTTCTTAACAAAAATCTTATCATTGGCCTTCGGAAATGCTGTTCGTCTTTCCGGTATTGCCAATCTGGCATCAATGCTGATCGGGGTACCCCTTACCTGGCTTGTCCTAGTGATCCTTCAAGGTTTGAACCCGCTGGCTGGCAGACCGCTAGATAATCCGACCGACGCCACCCTACTGCACGTTTGGGAAACTTTATTGAACGCGCCTTGGATTGGCCTCAATGGTCCAGACTGGAAAATCCCTCTAGCTATGACCCTTTTGTTGGTGCCTTACTTTCTGATCTCTTGGTTTACTGAGTTTTGGATTGTTGAGCGATCTTCCAATTTAGACCGGCTTCAGGTGAAGAAGGCCTGTCTGTTTGCCAACACAACAACATACCTGTTGATGGTAGCTTACGTATGGGCGGGCTGGAGTTCATTGGTTGGGGAAGAGCCGTGGCTGCCTACATGGCTTTATATCTGGGCGGCGTGAAACTCTTAGACCACGCTTTGAAACAACAATCCCGGCGGTCGCGTGATGCGATCTGGCAAAGGTCCGCCATGGGCTCGAAGCTGCCATTCGCTGCAGTGCCGCACGCAGTTGATCCATGAATGACCGCAACGCGGACGAAGCTGCCGTTGCCAGTAGAGTGCCGACTGAACCACTGATTTTTCAACATAGATAGCCTAGGCAAGCTAATTCACTGCATTCGCATGACTGCCTTGGACACAAAGCGGCCGATTAGCTGGGCCGCCTATTTGAGTGGTCGGAGAATGTTTGCGACCTGAACTGGTCGCTCTTCGCACAGATTAAGGAAAGAAAACTAGTCAATCCTGCGCAGTCACTCGGAGTCTGCAGGTCATGGCACAAAACGATGATTTCCAAGAAATGCTAGCGGCAATCGCCGCGGTTTACGAGACTGAAGAAAATCCGCAAGGATCTTATACGGCGAAGACTCTTTTAGTAACTCCATCTCCGATCGCTTTCGAACCGGTTGCACCTTGCGCGCTGGATTCTGGCATACGCGCAGTCTTGGCTGAGAGTCCTCACCCTGTGGCTCGTTCAGTCCTGGCAACACAGCATCTGCTGGACTGGGGATCAAACCCCGTCGAAGGCAATACCCAAGAGGACATTGCCGCCTTGATAAGCGTCTTGACACTGATGGGACCGGAAGGGCCGATACCGGCGCCAGACGTTAGGTTAGGTTTGGTCTATATGAGGCCCAATAGCTACTATCCGTTGCATCTTCACGACGCCGACGAAACTTATGCCATAATTGCAGGGCAGGCGCTTTGGACGGCCGGGGATGACACTCAGATGCGAGGGGTTGGTTCAATGATCCACCACCCAAGTTTGATGCCACATGCATTTCGTACTGGCGCGGCGGGCTTTCTCGCGATCTGGCGCTGGAGTGGCGATATCAATACGCACTCATATGCTTTCACCGAAACTCTCGAAGCTGACTTGATCGCATAACTGAGCGTGCCTTCACATGGTTGCGAGCGGTCATAGGCTCAGGCTGGCTTGAGTGGCTTGACCTAGAGTATCCGACTGCGTCGGGCTCGAAGAGCTCGTCCGGTGCGCGACACCGTTAAAAACGTCACTGAACGGCGGCCCACAGCCCCATGACTGAGCAGCAGCTGCGACCTACACGGGACGTTCGCAAGAATCGAGCCTATGACCGAGTTGCGGGCCAAGTGGGCAGTTACGCTTTTCTGACCGGTGGATGACTGCTATCCGCAAAACGCTCAGCCAAAAGGCAAAATACGATGAAGGTTGCGCGTGAGACTTTAGCATTGCTTGCGCACAGTAGATTTGCCGGCGCTTTACCTCGCCAGTTGCGCTCCGCAAAGGGTTGGCTCAGAGTTCGAAGATGGACATCGCGTCGCAACCAATTGAACTACTGGGATACGCAGCATCGTTACTGGTCTTCATCACTTTTTGCATGAAGACGTTGCTCTGGCTTCGGGTTGCTGCAATCGCCTCAAATCTGGCTTTCATTGGCTACGCTCTTGGCGCGCAACTCTTCCCCATTCTAATCCTGCACGGCGTTCTTCTTCCAATGAACATCTTACGTCTGTGGCAACATTTCGCGCTAATCAGACGTGTGAAGTCGGCTACCAGGCAAAACCCCACAGCTGAAGCGCTTCTACCCTTCATGCAAACCGTGGATGTAGAAGAAGGTCAGACTATTTTCAGGAAGGGCCAACCTGCAGATCGACTTTACTACATTCAGGAAGGCTCCGTCCAAATCGTGGAATTCAAGAAGAGCCTGAAAACCGGAGAAATTTTTGGCGAGATCGGCCTGTTCTCGGAGGGGGCCGTGCGAACAGCGACAACGCGGGCAGGACCAGGCGCCAAGCTTTGTCAAATCGACCGCGCCACTGTCCTCCGCATATACAGAGAGCATCCGGAATTCGGGTTCGCGATTACCAGATTGGTAACAAACCGGCTGATTGAAAACCAGAACCAGCTTCTGATGCGCATTGCTGATCTAGAGACTGAAGCGCAATCGAATTATTCTGAAAACGAGGCTTCCGAAGATACTTTTGCCTCCTAGCCCGCCCCTGAAAGGGCATCCCATCTTATCAGCGCATGCACGAGCCAACTACCGTGATCCAGTTTCGTCCCCTTATCTCGTCAAACTACATCGATCATTCTATTGTGAGCTGAAAAGGTTTAGGATTGTAGGTTGTGAGACCCGAAACTCGGTACGCACTCAGCGGAGAGCTTAGTATAGCCTATCAGGTTTTTGGTGATGGGGAGCAGGATCTCGTCTTCGTTCCAGGCTGGATCTCTAACATCGATCTTTTTTGGGACGAACCGATTGTTGCGCGTTTCCTATCTGAGCTCTCGAGCTTTTGTCGCGTCATTCTTTTTGACAAGCGCGGAACAGGTCTTTCGGACAGGGGTTACGGTGCTGCGACGCTTGAAGAGCGTATGGATGACGTCAGAGCTGTAATGGATGCAGTAGGTTCAGAGAGCGCCACAATCTTCGGATATTCTGAAGGCGGGCCCATGAGCGTATTGTTCGCGGCCACCTATCCAGAACGTACCCGGGCTCTCATATTGGCAGGCAGCTACGCTAGCCGGCGTGCACACGAAGGTTACACAGAAGGGCTCTCAGAGGCGGACGTAAACATCTTGCTGGAGAAGGTTCGTGCGGCATGGGGAACACCGCTCGATATAGAGGCGCGCATTCCCAGCCTCGCTGATAACCCCAGGTTCCGTAACTGGTGGGCCCGTTTTCTCAGAGGCGGGGCCTCTCCTTCAGCGGCCTTGGCTCTTCTGCGGATGAACCTAGAGATTGACGTCAGGCCGATTCTTGCTTCGGTCCAAGCTCCGAGCCTCATTCTTCACTCTAGTCGTGATCAGATCGTCAGCTGTTCGAGTGGGCGCTATCTGGCTGAGAACATTCCACATGCTCAGATGGTTGAGATAGATGCGGACGATCATGTTCCCTTTACCGAAACTTCCGAGCGTGTACTGGCTGAGGTCAGGCAATTCGTAACGGGGCAAGATAGAGTTCAGATTGAGGAACGGATTCTTGGAACAATCATGTTCACGGACATAGTTGGCTCGACCAAGATCGCCCATGAAATCGGCGACAGAGCCTGGACAGACACTCTTGCTGCGCATCATGACGAGGTCAGAAACCAACTTGAGATATATGGTGGTCGCGAGATTAAGACCACTGGAGATGGGTTCCTGGCAATGTTCGACGGCCCGGCACGTGCGATCCGCTGCGGGCATGCAATCCAATCCGCCATGGACGCGATTGGCTTAAGAATCCGCATTGGTGTGCACACAGGGGAATGCACTATCTCCGGTGATGACGTATCCGGGATTGCTGTCCACATCGCCGCACGTATCGGTGGGATGGCTGACGCCGGGCAGGTTCTAGTTTCTCAAACTGTGCGCGATTTGGTGGCCGGGTCCGGCATATTCTTCGATAATCTGGGCGCTCATGAATTACGGGGCGTCGACGGGCAATGGTCGATCTGCCACGCGAGATTGAAGTGAGTCAGTTTCGGGCGCAACGCAAACATTCGCCACGGCTTGTGTAAACGGCTGAGTTGCGGGACGCAACTGTCGTTGCGTATGGCAGCGTCAACGGCTAACCGCTAGCACCGGCTGGCATGGCAAGACCAGCATTCTCGGCAAGTTCCAATATTTCCTTAACGATGTTCTCGTCACGGTACAGTTCCTGTAATCTGACGTATTCAGAAGTCAGGTTCGGATCGTCTGCAAGTGTCGCTGCAATCAACTGGCGCGCACGCTGTTCGTCTCCATGCTTCATGCTCACGACTGCGCGGTAGATGCGTGAGCACCGGGTCTGGAAAGGGAGACTACGCGCGCAAGCTAGCATTTCGTCGAATTTACCCATCACGAAGTAGGCGCGTATGCGGTTCTCCAATATCCAAACGGGAATAAAAGGGTCCATGATTTCAGCGCGATCTAGCATCTCGAGGCCCATTTCGGGATCGCCGTTAAATATGTGAAAGGCTGCAACCAAACCGACAATATGAGCGTTGTTTGGTGCGAGTTGCATGGCGCGTTCATAATGAATGTACGCCTTGGTGAAGTCTCGGTGTATGCGCAGTTGCATGTTGCCCATAATGCGGTGCGCATCGGCATCTTCCGGATCAAGTCGCAGAGCCTTCTCGATCATTTTCTGCGCAGCATCAAAGTCAAAATCATCCAGATTTGATGCGGAACAGACCTTCATCGAATAACCTCGGCTGAAGTTCTTGTCCTCCGCGATCGCGCGGTCGAACCAAGCAACAGCCTCTCGGTAATTGTCGAGCGTTACTCCACCCAACCGGTGTAGCTCCATCCCGCGTAAATAATGCTCATAGGCGGTCATCGATTCCGGTCGTTTAAGCTTCGCGGCTCTAATTTCCGCCTGCTCGATCCGTCCGAAGACAGTTGAAGCCACCCGGACAACTACGTCATCGAGCACATCCAACAACTCTTGAAAATCGCGCTGAATTCTGTCGCTCCAAATGACTGACCCGTTATCACCACTGTACAGCGATACGTTGAGCCGGACGCGATTACCCATCTTCCGCACTGATCCACTCAGAACAAAGCCGACTCCGGCATTTCGACCGATTTCTACTGGGTCGCGATCGCGTAATTCGTTGGCTGCGGTTCGAGAAACGACAAAGAGACCTTGGATGCGGCTCAGCTCAAGTATCAAATCCTCCGCCAGACCATCGGCAAGGAATGTCTGATCCTCATCAGCAGAGGACGATGTTCGAAATGGCACAACTGCAACAGAATTTGGTCGACGTGTAGCAGTGACATCGGTCCTCGATGCATCTGCCTGATACAAATGCGCATCCATCCGCTCTTTCACCCTGTACACAACGATAGGTTCAGAAATGCCTTTGAATTGACGCTGAACCGGCGGATCAAATTTGCAGGGCGAAGCTCGGCGGACTTGGGAGAAAAACGCATCGGACACAAGTATGTCGCCAGGTGCAGCCTCTGATTGTATCCTAGCCGTAAGGTTCACTCCATCTCCTAGTAGATCCTCACCATCTACAAGAACATCGGCCAGATGTAGACCATACCGCATGGCATCTGCGTTTCCGTGAGCGGCGAGACGAGCCCGGCCCTCAAGCGCAGCCAATATCGCATTTCGAGGGCTGGCAAACTCTGCAAGAATGCTGTCTCCGGCCTTGTTGAAAACCCGCCCATTGTTGCTTTCCACAGCGATCCTTATGGACTGCAATTGGGATGCAATGTCGGTGACGGCCTGTTCCTCGTCCCTTTCCATGGCAGCGGTGGAGGATACGGCATCTGCAATGAATATTGCGGCAAGCTTTCGATCCATAGTTCTCCCTTTCAACCAGGAGCCTAGCGAACCCTGAGGCTTTGGCAAAGTTCAAGAATCGCGTCGTTCGCGATCATTAGAATGCCGCTTTGGGCTCAAAGCAGTCATCTGACGGTTTCGGTCAGGTGACCGCTGTTGCGCCCTGAACGGTCATCCAAGGCTTGCGAAAAGCATTTTCCGGCCTGAACGTCCGCTTCTACCGATAGCGGGCAATCCCTAGATCGGGCTCGATGTCCGAGATGCGGACAAAACGGACATTTGGGGAATGGGTAGGGTTTGCCGTAGACTGCACTCGCCTTTGGGGGCATCTGCAAGAGGGAATCGTAGAAATGGAACGAGACACATTCCAGCTCGCTGAAGGTGCAGCTGCTGCCTACGAACAACAGAAAGTAAGGGCGATCTTCCGACCGCTGGCGGAGGCGACGCTCGCATCCATCGACGTCTCTGATGCTGATGTTGTGCTGGATGTCGCCTGCGGCACCGGGATTGTCAGCCGCGTCTTGCGGGAGTGCGTCTCGCCAAAAACGGCGATTACCGGCATCGACCTAAACGAGGGCATGATCGCGACAGCCCGATCCATTACGAGCGACGCACCTGGCGCTTTCCGTTGGCACATTGGCAACGTGACCGACATGCCGTTTCGCGACGGCTCCTTCACTGTCGCAATTTGCCAGCAGGGGTTCCAGTTCTTCCCGGATGAAGACGCAGCGTTGAGGGAAATTCGCCGAGTGCTTCAGCCCGGCGGACGGGTATTTCTGACGATTTGGGCTGAACCGCCCCGCTTCTTCGTTGCCTTGGCAGAAGCCATCGGCCGACATGTATCTCAGCAAGACGCGATTGAGCCTCCCCAACTGA
>NZ_JXYH01000075.1 GCF_001262635.1 Aestuariivita boseongensis | reverse complement strand
GGGCGCACCCGGCCGATACCTGCACCGGGCCCGCCCGGATCACTGGCCACGGCATGGAGCGTGCGGAAATGGCGCAACGTCCCGATGCACAGCGACACGGCATTCGTGCCCTGCGCCTGCAGCTTGCGCAAAAGCGGGCCAATTTCGCCCACGCGCGCCTCGGCCACGATGTTCAGCAGATCGTCCAGCGCCGCTTCGGTCGAGGCAGGGGCGCAGGCTTCGATATCGTCGATCGACAGGGGGTCTTCATCGCCGCGTTTGTACAACGCGATCTTTTCCAGAAGCTGGCGGAAATCGCCGGGGCCCAGCTGGCGCGAATAGTCGGTCAGCGCCGCCATGCTGTCGCGGGGGATCTCGCGCAGGCCTGCATCGGACAGCATACGCTCAATCTCATCGCGCGAGGGCGGGTCGTCATAAATCCCCACGGCGAAGGCGTTTTTGTGCCCCTCAAACAGCTTGCGCAGTTTCGATGTGGCCTTCAGCGCGCCTGCGGTGACGATGATCGTGGCATCGCCGGGCTGCCAGTCCTGCAAGGCGGCCTCGATGGCGGACAGCGCCTGATCGTTGGCATCTTCCACGAAGGCCACGCGGGGCCCGGGGAAAAACCCGATCGCCTTGATCGCATCGACCAGCGGGGCGGCATCCTTGCGCAGATCGCCCGCCTGCATCCGGGTCAGGCGCATCTCATCCTCGCCCTGTTCGCCGATCAGGGCCTTGATCGCCTCGGCCCGTTTCATCGCGATGCGCATGGGATCGCCGCCATAGATCAGCAGCCCCGCCTTGTCGGGGTCGGGCTTGCGGAAGTAACCGGCGGCGTCGCGGGCGTTCAGCTTCATGATGCGGGCAGCGTGACCTGCGCGTAAAGTTCGGTGGTGATCTGGTCGGCAAGGATTCGCATCAGCCGCGCGCGCGCATCGCGTTCGGCGGCCAGGGCTTCGACCGTATCGCCGGTGGCGGAATAGCCGGTGAAATTCGTGGTCGTGCCCCGGAAGATCACCGTTTCGGTGGCGAAATCAAACAGCGTGTAGTCGACCTGCCCAACCAGATTGAAGCGCGTGATGTCGCCTGTGCGGGTGATGCCAAGCCCTTCTTCGGTGATGCTGAGATCATAGGCCAGCGCATAGGTGCCGTTGCCACGGCCCAGCCGCGTTTCCAGTTCCTGCAACAGAAGGAAGCCTTCGCGCGTCGCGGGATCCTGAACCGTGACCTGACCGCGCAGCGCCGCCGCCGTGCCGCCCGGTGCATAGACCGGGGTAAATCCGCAAGCGGCCAGCGCCAGCGGCAGGATCAGCAGGGAGCGGCGGTCAAACAACGACATTCACGATGCGGCCCGGGACAACGATGACTTTCTTGGGCGTGGCTCCGTCCAGCGCCCTTTGCACAGCGTCAACCGAAAGGGCGGCTTTTTCAACCTCGTCTTTTGGCAGATCCTTGGCGACCTCGATTTCGCCCCGGCGCTTGCCGTTGACCTGAATGGGCAGGGTCACTGTGTCTTCGACCAGGAATTGTTCATCCGCCACGGGCCAGGGGGCGTTCACGATCAGGCCGTCTCCGCCTTGCATGGCCCAGATATCTTCGGCCAGGTGCGGGGTCATGGGGGCCATCAGTTGCGCCAGCGCCTTGATCGCCTCGGACTTCACGGCCTGACCGGCGGTGGATTTCGCCAGCGTGTTGGTAAAGGCATAAAGCTTCGCGATGGCTGCGTTAAAGCCAAAGCTTTCAACGCCTTGCGTGACTTCGAAGATCGTCTTGTGCATAGCGCGCAGCAGATCTTCGTCGCCCTGACCGGGAGTGTCGGGGACCATGTCGGCAATCTTTTCGCTCAGCGACCAAACGCGCGAGAGGTGCTTGTACGCGGCCTCGGCCCCCGCTGCCGTCCATTCCACATCCCGTTCCGGGGGCGAATCGGACAGGACGAACCAGCGCGCGGTATCCGCGCCGTATTCGGCGATGATATTGACCGGGTCGACCACGTTTTTCTTGGATTTCGACATCTTGGCCGAGGGGACGATTTCAATCGACTCACCGGTGGCTTTGACGGTCTTTGTCTCAAGATCCACGTCTTCGGGCAGGTGATAGACCGGGCGGCCCTTGTCATCCTTGGTCTGATAGATCGCGTGGGTCACCATCCCTTGGGTGAAAAGCGCGTTGAACGGTTCGGCGCATTTGGCGGGCAGGTGGCCGGTGATATGCATCGCGCGGGCAAAGAAGCGGGAATAGAGCAGGTGGAGGATCGCGTGTTCGATCCCGCCAATGTACTGGTCGACGTTCATCCAGTATTCGGCGTCTTCCATCCGCGTGGGTGTTTCGGCATCCGGTGATGTAAAGCGCGCGAAGTACCACGAGCTGTCCACGAACGTGTCCATCGTGTCGGTTTCGCGTAGCGCGGGTTTGCCGCAGGACGGGCAGGTGGTGTTGCGCCAGGACGGGTGGCGGTCCAGCGGGTTGCCGGGGATGGAGAAGTCAATCGGCTTGCCGTCTTCGTCATAAGGCAATTCGACCGGCAGGTTTTCCTTCTTCTCTGATACCACGCCGCAATCGTCGCAATGCACAACCGGAATCGGACAGCCCCAATAGCGCTGGCGACTGAGGCCCCAGTCGCGCAGGCGGAACTTGGTGACGCCCTGGCCGACGCCACTGGCCTCGCAGAAATCGATTGCAGTTTCGACGCCTTCATTGCCGGTTTGCACCTCGTCTCCGGCGAAGCCTTTGACATAGCGCACCTTTTCCGTCTTTGGCGGAACGTAAGCCTCGCCCCCGTCCTCGGGGGGCGTAAAGCTGTCTTCGCCGGCTTCGGGCACATAAGTGGACACAACGGAAAGACTATATTTCCGGGCAAAATCCAGGTCGCGCTGGTCATGGGCCGGGCAGCCGAAGATCGCGCCGGTGCCGTAATCCATCAGGATGAAATTGGCGACATAGACCGGCAATTCCCACGCCGTATCGAACGGGTGGCGCACGCGCAGCCCGGTGTCGAAGCCCTTCTTCTCGGCCTTTTCCAGCGCTTCTTCGGTGGTGCCACCCTTGCGGCATTCAGCGTTGAAGGCGGCCAGATCGGCATTGTCTTTCTCAAGCTGCTTGGCCAGCGGGTGGTCGGGCGAGATACCTACAAAGGATGCGCCCATCAGCGTGTCGGGGCGGGTGGTATAGACCTCAACCCGGTCGTGTCCCTCGGGCCCGTCGATGAGCGAGAAGGAAAACTGCAACCCGCGCGACTTGCCGATCCAGTTGGCCTGCATCAGTTTCACCTTGGCGGGCCAGTCATCCAGCGTGTCGATGGCGTCGAGCAACTCCTCGGCCATATCGGAGATCTTGAAGAACCACTGTGTCAGCTCACGTCGTTCCACCTCGGCGCCGGACCGCCAGCCCTTGCCGTCGATCACCTGTTCATTGGCCAGAACGGTCATGTCGACCGGGTCCCAGTTCACGACGGCGTTTTTGCGGTAAACCAGACCAGCCTCAAGCATATCCAGGAACAGCGCCTGCTGCCGGCCGTAATATTCCGGATCGCAGGTGGCAAACATGCGCGACCAGTCAAGTCCGAAGCCCAGCGGCTTCATCTGGGCGACCATGTCGTCGATATTGTCATAGGTCCAGTCCTTGGGATGGCCACCGCTGGCCATCGCCGCGTTTTCGGCGGGCATCCCGAAAGCGTCAAAGCCCATTGGGTGCAAGACATTGAAGCCGTTGGCTTTCTTGTACCGCGCAATGACGTCGCCCATGGTATAGTTGCGCACATGGCCGATATGAATGCGCCCCGACGGGTACGGGAACATCTCAAGCACATAGTATTTCGGCTTGTCCGCTGTACGCAGGGCTTTGAAGGCCTCGGTCTTTTCCCAGGCTTCCTGCCATTTGGCTTCGATCTCGGACGGGGTATAGCGCGCCATGATGCTCTCTGGTCTGGTAGAAATGAAAAACGCCGGGCTGATCACCCGGCGCTGTCCTTAAAGGGTATTTATCCCGGTTTCTAGAAGCGATTGTCCGCAATGCGTAGCTGGCGCGCGCGGGCCAGGATCGCGTCTTCGACAGCGCGGGCGGTGCCGGCCGACACGGGACCGCTGCGGGTCTGCAGCGACACGCGCAGCGCGCGGGCCTCAAGCGCGGGGTCTGTCACATGGATCGTCGCGCGATAGGCGCGGCCGCCGCCGGGGGGCGTGCCATATCCGGTGACGATAATGCCGGTGAACGGATCGACCGATTGGACCGGCAGGAAGTTCAGAACATCCAGCGAAGCATTCCACAGATAACGGTTCACCGCGACGGTCTGGTCTGCCTGGTTGGGGCGGAAGAGATCCCACAGTGACGAACCTTCGCTGGTGTTGGGGCTGCCAAGACGCGATCCCTGACCGGGCTCGACTACGCGTTCGGTCGGTTCATCTCCGACGGTGACGCGGCCGAACAAACCGTTCCCGCCACAGCCTGTCAAAGCTGATGTAAGCACGACGATCAGCGCAAGCTTGCCCAAAGGTGACACTGCCATAAATCCGGTCCTGATTAATACCGCCCTATTCGTGTCCTAACCAAGGCAGACCGCCTGAGCAAGTGCATACTGCGTCAAAGGAATCACCCGAGGTGCGCGGAACACCTGATTATTAAGGCTTTCTCGGCACTTGGCGCGGTGTCGGTGCATCCCGTTGCAGACGCGCCCTGATCAGACTGTGGCAAAGCTGCACCATCCTTGACCCCTTTCCGCCCCGCCGGTCTCGGCAGCCTTGCTTCATGCGGTCGAAAGAGCGAAACCACCATCCATACCCGGCCGGATTCCCCGGTTTGGGCGTATGAATAGAAACCGAGGGAAAAACTATGAAAAAGGTTCTCTTCCTGACGACTGCCCTGATCGCAACCGGATCCATGGCAGCGGCAGATGTGCGGATCAGCGGTTACGGCCGTTTTGGTCTGGACTACAACGAAGCAAACGTTGGCAACGAAACCAACATCACCAGCCGTCTGCGTCTGCAGTTCGACGTTTCGACCGAAACCGACGGTGGCGTGACACTGGGTGCTCGCGTTCGTATGCAAGCTGAAAACCGTGACGGTCTGCCCGGCGGTCTGGCTGGTCTGATCGATCCCGGTGGATGGGCAGACAACGGCTTCAATGGTGCACGTTTCTACGCATCGTTCGGTGGCTTCCAAGTTGGCGTGGGCAACATCCTGACCGCTGTTGAAGCGATGCAGGGTCTGTACCTGGAAACCAAATCCGCTGGCGTCGGCATTGACGGTTCGGGCTTCTCGTCCGTCGTTGCTAACCTGGGCGGCACCGCGTTCTCCTGGGGTCCCTTCACCTCGGACGGCCAAGGCTCCAACGGTGTGGAAGTCATCTACAACGGGTCGAACTTTGGTGTTCACCTGTCGTACCTGACCACCGACTACTGCCTGGGCGGAGCTGCAGCAGCAGCTGGTACCGCTGTTAACACCGCATTTGGTGGCGCTGCACTGGCAGCTGGCTGTACCCCCGGCATGGACATGACCGCAATCAGCGCCTACTACACCTTTGGTGACTGGACCGCAGCCATTGGTTACAACGACCAAAGCGGCGTGCCCGCCGGCATGGACAACGACCTGCTGGTTGTGACTCTGCAAGGTGACCTGGGCTTCGCAGGCGTTCGCCTGGCCTATGCTGAAATCGACAACATCGCGGCTTCCGCATCGGGCGACGCATCGAAAATCGGCCTGTACGGCATCTTCGACATCGGCGCAGCAACCTCACTGATTGCCTTCGTGACCGACGAAGATGCACCCGGTATGGCATCGGACGGCACCGGCTACGGTCTGCACCTGTCCCACGACCTGGGCGGTGGCGCATCGATCGAAGCGGGCGTGGTTGAGTCGTCCAGCGACAACACCACCGTTCAAGCGGGTGTGTTCTTCAGCTTCTAAGTTGAAAGACGCATATGCGTGAATTTGGGCGGGTCTTCGGACCCGCCCTTTTATTTTGCGGGTCGCGCAGCCCCCGTTCCCTTTGGCCGCGATTGATGGCATGAGAAGGCCCAGTCAAAAGAGGGTGTCATGTCACTGAGCGATATTCAGACCCGTATCCACGCCGCGGAAGAGGCTGCCGGCCGTCCAAAGGGCTGTGTCACGCTGATTGCCGTGTCGAAGATGCAGCCCGATGCGCGCGTCATCGATGTGCTGGAACAAGGCCACCGCGTGTTCGGGGAAAACCGCGTGCAGGAGGCGGCGCGTAAGTGGCCCGGATTTCGTGAGACTTATCAAGGGATTGAGCTTCATATCATCGGTCCGCTGCAGACCAACAAGGCCCGTGCGGCGATGGAACTGGCGGATGTGATCCACACCGTCGACCGCCCGAAACTGGCCAAGACCATCGCGCGTCTGGCGCAGGAAATGGGCAGCTGCCCCGATCTGTTCATCCAGGTCAATACCGGGGAAGAGCCGCAGAAAGCCGGAATTCTGCCCGCCGAGGCTGATGCTTTTGTCACCGAATGCCAGGCGCTGGATCTGCCGGTTCAGGGCCTGATGTGCATTCCCCCTGTCGATGAAGAGCCCAGCCTGCATTTCGCGCTTCTGGCCAAGATCGCGGCGCGCAACGGGCTTACTGGGCTCTCCATGGGCATGAGCGGGGATTTCGAGACCGCGATCCGCCTGGGGGCCACGCATGTGCGCGTGGGCTCTGCGATTTTTGGCGAACGCCCGCCGGCGGGGGATTGACCGGATCGGCAAAGCGCGCTCGGATACTGCCCGTAACCAGTTGAGAGGGACACAATCCGATGCGCGCAATTCTTTTGGCCTGCATGGCCTGCCTGTTCGCCGTTCCGGCATCTGCCGAGTTTCGCATATCTTTCGATTGGGGCGATATCCCCGATTGCCGAACCGGCAATCCCAACCGTGTCGGCAGTCCGGCCTTTGTGCTTAAAGATATCCCCCGAGGGCACGACAGAGATCGAGTTCAAGCTGAAAGACCTCGACGTCCCCGGCTATAATCATGGGGGCGGCAAGGTGAAGGTCGGGCAGGATGGCAAGCTGCCGTTCGGCGTGTTCAAATATAAAAGCCCCTGTCCGCCGGGTCAGGTCCACACCTACCAATGGACAGCGACGGCCAAGGCGGGGCGCAAGGTGTTGGCCACCGCAACGGCTGCGCGAAAGTATCCCGAATAATCAGCGAATGATCAGCCGGGTCTCGTACCGAATCCGCGGCGCGATCCAGCTCAGGTCGTCGCGGGACAGCGCGATGCAGCCTTCGGTCGGAAAATGTGGCCTGCGCCATTGGTGAATGAAGATGGCCGAGCCCAGGCCCGGAACCGCCTGCGGCCAGTTCCAATCGGTCAGGATCACCAGATCATAAAGCGGATCGGCCCGGCGCAGCCGTTCGTGGCTGTGGGGATAAGGCGCGCGGACCATGAGGTTGTAATCCTCATGTGACGGATCGTCGGACCACAGATCGCTTGGCCGGATCGGCAAGGCCCAGTCGGCGGGACGCGCCATGCGGTCAGGCCGATAGAGCATGCCCACCAGCCGATGCACCCCGCGCGGGGTGGCACCGTCGCCTTCTTTCTTGCGCTCACTCAGCCCGCCGCGCCCGATGGAACAGGGCAAAACGCGACCCATGAAGCGCAGGCCCATGGGCGTCAGGACCAGATCAGTGGCGCGCATCAGGCGGCGTCACACACCGGAAACGATGCGCAGATCCGTTTCAGCCACGGCTTCACGGATGGCCTTTGCGGATGTGTAACCTTCTGATTCATAGAATCTTTTGGCGGTTTCCACATCATCGAACTCGACCACGACGGAAATGCCCTGCTGGCTGCCTTCGCGAATTTCGGGTTGCGGATCGCGAACCAGAATGCGCCCGCCATATTCCGCAATCACCGGGGCCGAGGCTTCGGCAAAACGGCGCATCGTGTCCATGTCGTCGGTGCGAATGCTGGCGATGATGTATCCTTTGGGCATGGCTGTCCTTTCCGATGCAGTTTCCTGGACTGTGCCAAAGGCCTACCATAGGCGTCAACGCTGCGGGTCAGAGCATGTGGCCCGACTTGGCTGCCTTGGTCGCCAGATACTGCCGGTTATGGGCGGTCTCACCCACTTTCAGGGGGACGCGTTCGACAACCTGGATGCCATTGCGCTCCATGATGTCGATCTTGGCGGGGTTGTTTGTCAGAAGCCGCACCGACGAAAATCCCATGGTTTTCAGAATGTCCGACCCCAGCCGGAAATCCCGTTCGTCGTCTTCGAACCCAAGGCGGTGATTGGCCTCGACCGTGTCAAAGCCCTGATCCTGCAGGGAATAGGCGCGCATCTTGTTGGCAAGGCCAATGCCGCGCCCCTCCTGGTTGAGGTACAAAAGCACGCCCGCCCCTTCGGCCCCCATCTGCGCCAGCGCGCCACGCAGTTGCGGGCCGCAGTCGCATTTCAGGCTGCCCATCAAATCGCCGGTGAAACAGGCCGAATGCAGCCGCGCCAGCACCGGCTGGCTGCGATCCGGGCGGCCGATTTCGATGGCGTAATGCTCCTCTCCGCCGTCGTCGGGGCGGAAGACATGCAGGCGGCCTGTTTCGGACACCTCCATCGGCAGGCGAGCGTTGACGATGTCGCGCAGGACGCTGCGCGCATCCAGCAGGGGCTTGGCCTGAGCCGCGTCGATCAGGGTCAGGCCGCTGGCCCCGGCAAAGGCGGCCGGATCGGCCACATTCACCACAATGGCCGCCGGCAGAAGGCGTGCGGATTTCATCAGCGTGATTGCCATTCGGTGCAGATCGGCCGGGCCTTCTCGCCGCGTCTGCATCGGCCCTTTCATCGGGGCGTTCAGATCGTCGGCCGGGTCGGCCGTGCTGACAAACCAGTCGAAACCAGCGTCACGGGGCGGTACGATCCGCGCCAGGTCCCCGTCATAGGCGCGCGCCTTCAGCGTTTCGGCCCGCCGCGCGGTCACCGTCAGAACCAGGTCATCCCCCGCCGCGCCCATCTGTTCCAGCCGTGCGGGCGATACGGTTTCGGCCGCCGCTGCCAGAACCGCCCCGCCTTTGCCAGACAGCACAACCGGCAAGCCCGTGCGCAGATCGCCCCGCGCGCGGGCCAGAAGCTCGGTCATATCTGGGGTCAGGGGCATGAAGGCTGGTCCGTTTATCCGCAGGTGATTTAGGCTTTCTTGCAGAAATATGAAACATTTGCCATGTGCCAAACACGTCAGCGTGAGACGATTGCAGCAAATCTTGCCGGAACGGTGAACGGGTTGCATCTGATGAGGAACCGAGACGGAGGACCAAACCGATGGCCCAACTGAAAAAGATCCTGCTTGTCGACGATGACGAGGACTTGCGCGAGGCGCTGAGCGAACAGCTGATCATGACCGAAGACTTTGACGTCTTCGAAGCGGGCAATGGCACCGATGCCATGTCGCGTGCGAAAGAGGCGATTTACGATCTGATCATCCTGGATGTAGGGCTGCCGGATACCGATGGGCGCGAGCTGTGCCGCCTGATGCGCAAACAGGGGGTGAAATCGCCCATCCTGATGTTGACCGGCCATGACAGCGATGCCGACACGATCCTGGGTCTGGATGCAGGCGCCAATGACTATGTCGCCAAGCCGTTCAAGTTCCCGGTGCTTCTGGCGCGCATCCGTGCCCAGCTGCGCCAGCATGAACAATCCGAAGATGCCGTTTTCACGCTGGGGCCGTACACGTTCAAGCCTGCGATGAAGATGCTGATCACCGAGGATGACAAGAAAATCCGCCTGACGGAGAAGGAAACGAACATTCTCAAGTTCCTTTACCGGTCCAATGACGGTGTGGTGCCACGCGATGTGCTGCTGCACGAGGTCTGGGGATACAACGCCGGTGTCACGACACATACGCTGGAGACGCATATTTACCGTCTGCGCCAGAAAATCGAACCAGATCCGTCAAATGCGCGCCTTCTTGTGACCGAATCGGGCGGGTATCGTCTGGTAGCTTAAGAAATCCCGCCGCGGGCCCGGGTTACGGCCTGCAACCTCCCTGTTGGACTGACCCGGGCCTTTGCGCTCGGGTCTTTTTTGTTGGCCGGAGAAAATCGTCTTCGAAGACGATTTGCCCGCGCATTGGAATGCGCGGGCTCAAGGCCGTTCGAACGGCCTTGCCCGGTCTCAGACGTATCCCTGACCGCGGATGTCACAAATACCCGCTCCCATCCGTCTTACCACTGAGAACCAACCTACAGGAGGTAAGATGCGCAAACCCATTCTCATCGCGGTGGGCTTGCTGTCCCTTGGAACAGCGGCCCATATCTGGTTGGCCCCACAGCACTGGTACGACACCGTTCCCGGCGTTTCGATGACCGGGCCACTCAACCTGCATTTCGCACGGGATGTCGGTCTGGCCCTTCTGGTCAGCGGGGCTGCGCTGATCTGGGCCGCGCTGACCGATGACAGGTCTGCGGGGGTCATCGGGGCCTCGTGGCTGCTGCTGCACGCGCTGTTCCATATCTGGATCTGGGTGCATCGCGGATTTCCCGCCGATCTGATCGCGCTGGTCAACCTTCTGGGCATTCAACTGCCTGCCTTCCTGGCCTTTGCCGCAGCTAGCGGCCTCACATCAAAAGGAGAAACAAGATGATCCGCGCCTTTCTGAAACGAGGGTTCCGCCGGTTCGAGAAACGGTACAATTACGACGTGGGATACATGCATTACGTGGCGGATGCCTCGACTTCGGCGGGTTTGCGGCTGGCGGCGCTGCCGTTCTACGGCCAATTCAGCGGCCCCGAACAGGGGCAGGCGGTCTGGGCCGGCGCCAGCCTGGGGTCGACCGTTGAAGGTGACTGCGGGCCGTGCGTACAGCTGGTGGTGGATATGTGTCTTGAACATGGCGTTCCGGCAGGCGCGCTGGCGCATTGCCTGGCGGGGCGGCCTGAAGCGGCGGGCGATCTGGGCCTGGGCTTCCGCTTTGCGCAGGCGGCTATTGCAGATGATCCTGCGTTGGACAGCTTGCGGCACGAGATCGAAACCCGGTTCGGCAAGGCGACCCTTGTGGCCGCGTCTTTCGCGGCGTCAAGCGGGCGGGTGTATCCTGTTTTGAAACGGGGCTTGGGCTTTGGCCAGATCTGCAGCAAGGTGGCCGTCTCGGACCGGATGATCGAGGTGCAGCAGCCATGATGACCGCAGACACGGCGCTTTTTGAAGCCGAACGCAGCAGTCTGGTGTCGCTGTGTTACCGGATGCTGGGTGAACGGTCCGGCGCGGAAGACGCCGTGCAGGACACCTGGCTGAAATGGTGTGCCGCCGACAAGGCGCAGATCGACAATCCGTCTGCCTGGCTGCGCCGCGTGGCGACCAACATCGCCATCGACACGCTGCGATCGGCCCGCCGCCAGCGTGAGGTCTATGTCGGCCCCTGGCTGCCCGAGCCGATCCTGCCATCGCCGATGGATGGGGCAGACCATCCTTTTGAACTGGCCCAGGAATGCGAACTGGCGTTGCTCTGGGCGATGGAGCGGTTGAGCGAAAAGGAACGTGCCGCCTTCATCCTGCGCGAGGTGTTCGACGCCACCTATGCCGAGATCGCCCAGACCCTGGGATCGACCGAACCGGCCTGCCGGCAGCTTGTCAGCCGGTCGCAGAAGAAACTGCAGGATACAGGCCCCCGGTTCGAGGCCACCCCGGAAGAGGTTGCCGATCTGAGCCAGCGGTTTTTCGGCGCCATCATGGCCGAGGATTTTGACGCAGCCATGCGGTTGCTTGCCCCCACGTCGGTGGCAATCTCTGACGGCGGGTCCAAGGCCCGCGCGGCGCGGCGTCCGCTGGTCGGGGCGGACGAGATACTTCAGGTCATGCACGCGCTTTACTCCAAGGCGCAAAGGGAGCCGGATTGGACAGTCAGCATGTCATTGGTCAATGGCAAGCCTGCGATGCTGCGCCAGGTTTCGGGGCGATTGGATTCGGTCATCACGCTGGCTCCGGACCGCCGCGGCCGGATTGCGTGGATCTATATGATGCGCAATCCCGACAAGCTTGGCGTGACCCTTCATTAACGCCACCCGGACCTGCGGCAGAAATTGTTGACGCAGATCAAAGCCGTAAATCAGCCGTACCTTTAGAAGTGATTCAACCCGTGCATGTCCGGGGACTGATATGCATACCTCCCTGTTGGACTTGGCCGGACTTAGCTCCGGCCATTTTTTTGCCTGTCCTGTCCTGACGCAACGGCGCGGGTTTCCTTGACAGCGTGCAAACGGCATGCTGCGCCCTGCAATCACAGGGGAGGACGCATCACATGAAGCGTGCCATTTATCGCGAGTTCGGCCATCCGGCGCAGGTTCTGGAACTGGTCGAAGAAGACAGCCCTGCCTTAGAGCCGGGCCAGGCGCGCATCGCCGTGCTGCGTTCGCCTATCAACCCGTCGGATTACATTCAGGTCAT
>NZ_JXYH01000074.1 GCF_001262635.1 Aestuariivita boseongensis | reverse complement strand
CATGATCGCCCGGATCGCCACCGGTACAAAAATGCGCAGTTCGCTCGGCATAGCAGATGAGATTTCTGACGGTGTGCTCCAGTACTATCTTCGCATGATCCTCTGCGGCTGAGAACAGGGCAATGCTTGCATAATACAGCAGTTCGACTTGGAAACTGAGCAGACGCCGCCCGATTTCGACTAAAAGCCGCATACAGAAGCCCTTCGAGACGACGGGACCGCTTCGCGAGGTCCGCTTTGGCGCCCGAACGACCGCTTCTCCCAGCACCTGCCATTCGGCACTGATGCCTCCGACGTCTCAGATGCGGACAATGCCGCCGTTCGCGGCAAGTCGCTTGAACGGCTGCAACGTGGACATACCGGAAATTGACTGCACCTGCCCGTTTGAGCGGCGCGGATGTAGCGAGTTCCATTTCACGTGCTATCGTTCCCCGATGAAAGAACAGAATCATCGGGAAAAACAAATGGACTGCACATGCGCCAAGGTACCGCTATTAAAATTCTTTTGGGCGGCGTCATTGTGCATGATTGCTGCAGGCACTGCCGAGGCAAATACCGAATGCAGCTATAAGAGCATTGCGAATAAGGTGAAGACCATAAGCCTACTTCGGCAGGTCGAGAACTCCATTAACACGCTTGCGCTGGCCCAAGTGGATGCGATCGCCGATGTTTCGACCGGCGTTCACACTTTGGAACTCTACAATGACGAGAGCGGGTTTTACGGACCTCTGGGTGGGTTGCGCAAAACGACCGACAAGAACGAAACCGTACTCGGTAATCTGGACAAGTCCATCCGTAGGTTGGCGACATTTTCAGCTATTGAAACCCGATACGAAGACCTTCGCGATAACTATCGCGAAATCGTCAGGGCTGGCTATGAAGTGCTTAACCGGCTTGAGGCAGACGATCCGGCAGGTGCGACCCGGCTGTACGCAAGCACTACGGTGCCCGCGTTGAACGAGGCCCGGGCTGAGGCCTACACTACGATGGCTACGCTTGAACGATCGATGTCGATGATAGGGTTTCGCTGCAAGTGAGTTGAACGTGTCGGCAATTTGGGCTCGTCGCCGTCATCTGACTGTTTCGGTCAGGTGACCGCTGTTTGGCGCTGAGCGGTCATCCAGTGCAGTCAAAACGCAGTTTCGAGCCTCGACGTCAGCTTCTGCCGACATCAGACCTTCCGAAGATCAGGCGCGATGACCGAGTTGCGGACAAAGCGGACTTATTCTCTTGCAGCTTTCGCTGACGCAGAAACCTCTCGCATTTGCGACATACGTTTCGCCGCGTTGCAGCCATTTTCGCCGAAGCGGTCTTTTGCCCTGCCAAAAAGGGCACCCGGACAAACCGTCCGAACGCCGCATGATAGTCGGCGAATGGACGTCCCGTTCTTACCGGCGTAATCACTGATCCTCAACACGCACAACCACCTCCATCGAGAGCAGATCGTTACCTTCTCCCTGGAAGCTGCCGGTTACCGGAGCGACCTGTGATATGTTCCGCGCAACGGCCACCGGGATCAGGTTGGCCGACCCCACCGACCTGTTCGTTGGGTCGAACGGGACCCAGCCTGCCCCGGGAACGAAGACTTCGACCCATGCATGCGTAGAACCCGAGCCAGCAGATCCTCGTCGATCATCACTGGGGTCGCGGAGGTAGCCGGACACCAGACGAGCCCCGAATCCCAGCGTTCGGATAGCCTCGGCAAAGAGGACCGCAAAGTCGCGACACGAACCGTAGCCCCGGTCGATGGTTTCGAGTGGTCCTTGCGTGCCTTCGCTCTCGCGGATCTCATATGCAATTTGAGCTGTGATGCCATTGCTGACGTCCTTCAGGAGCGACAGCGTATCCGTTGGCCTGCGCATCACGAATTGCTCGACCCAGTTTGACAAGCGCCCTGCGTCGTCTTGGTATTGTGGCGCAGAAAGCGCCCCGAGATCTGTCAAGTCTTCGGCGGAGTAAAGGAATGGGTAGGACGTCGCAGAGGCCGCGATCGGGAAGACAGGCCAGTCAGGCGCGGTGAGGATGGCGGTCGTGTGGGAGCGAATCGAAAGCGTCTCCGTTGAGTCATCAAAGTTGGCGATGGCGATGGCGTTTCCAGCAACATCGTGGGACCAGTCGATGCGGGCCGTCGGCGTGATTTCAAGATCGAAAGCCGTCAATATGAGATCCCGCGTTTCGCGAGGACGCAACATCAGCCTGTGTGGTCCAAGGACCACGGCGGTGCGATAGCGATAGGTGGTCGTGTGTGCGATCGTGATCGTCGGCATGCAGCAGATCTAAGTCGACCGACCGCCGGAGCGAGACCGACCTTTGCTGACGCCTTCGGGCATTGCAGCCCGCCACACTGTCGAACTTTTGCACCTTGCACAGATGCGCTGGCCGAACCCTTCGCTCCAAAACGAAGCATCACAACGCAAGCAGTTCCGCAGCTTCGGCACATCGCCGAGCGCGCGGATCGGGTGATCCATCAGGGTGTCGTCGACTTTTGATTTCATCAGTTCCTCGCGTTCTTTTGGTCCCTGAAATCGCGTTTCGGACATCATACGGAAACAGAAGAAGTGCGCGGTCGGCACGGCATCCCTTCATTCTCGGCGTCATGAATGTCCGAAGCGTCCCGCGAAGCCCCCTGCGCTGTTGCTTTTTCGGCCTCAGCGTCCGCGTCATCCATGTCAGTCTGTGCCGTCCGCGATCCCGAGTAGAGATGGCGCAAATGAGCCTCAGACACCCCGTCGGCCTTCATGACGAGTTGCACCATTGGATCGGCCAGCATTTCTTCGAGAAAGACCTGTGAGAGGTCCTTGCCGGACAGTTTGTCTTTTGCGCGGGCATGGTCGAGATCGGCCAGCGACACAGTCAGGCTCCGCGTCAATCCCGGATGGGACAGGCGTGGATGCAGATGGACCACGACTGAGGCCTTCCAGGCTTGAGGGTCCTTGTGATCAGGTGGTGAGGCGAGTTCTGTCTCGATATCATACTCACCGGCAGGAAGCGTTTCGTCGAAGCCGGGAAGTTTGAAAGGCCGGTCAAAAACCGCGACGGTCTTGGTTGTTTGGTCGTTCATTGCCGGTGATCCTTTCAATTGAGCGGTTGTTTCAAGACATTGAGTAAAGCCAGCTACTTCCGATGCAGGCTTCAGGTTTTCTTCGGACCCGGAGAACCCGATTTCGCAGCAGTTTCCCGCACCTTGATTTCCGTTTCTTTTTTCGGCGGTTCCGCAGGTTTGGATTTCAGTATGGCAGCAGCTCTGGTCGTCAGGTCTTTGAAAGACATGATCTTCATCCTTTTTTTGGGTTTTCCGCGGGAATTTTCGGGCCTCGATCAGGCTCGGATTCTCGAATGCGGCTTATATGTATATGTGTATTGACCGGCCGTATTACTATGGCGCGGTGTCGGACAAGTCTGCGAGATATGACTTTCGTAGTTCCCGCGGTCGATCATCTGGGCGTCATACCAGCGTCAGGTAGGGTTGGGTCTCGCAATCCTTCGAGCTTCCGTTCATCTTTTGCTTGCCATGAACGGTCTTTGCGACATCTGGGGCGCTCATCGCCCGCATGAGGGCACTGTAATTCATCCCCATTTTCATCTCGGAGCCAACGGGCACGGTGGATTTGACTGTGTCGACAACTGTGTGGTCGCTTGTCGCGCCGATGAACATAACTCCTGAGGGAAACGTAAGGCCGCTTGTGTCGGTGTCCTGCTGCCCGACAGCAAGGATCGTTCGGGTTCGGAGGTCATCATTCCGAACCAGTTTGAGTATCCCAAACTCCGGAACAATTGACGCAGGTGGTATTGCGCTTGGTTTGTCCCTTGTTTCGATCACCTCGGCAAAAAGGGCAAAAGCATCAGTATGAAGGCCAGTGATCGGATGCCCTGTTACGGGGTCGGTGCCCAACAGGATCGCCTCACCCAGGCGCAGGTTGTTGACCCGCCCGGTCGAACCTTCACCTAGCGCCCATGGCAAATTGGCCGAGCCGCCACCAGACACTAAGGCCACATAAGGCCCACATTCGCCTTCGACCTGATCGGCCAGTCGCGAGAGCATGGCTAGGTCGCCGGCCGTCGGTGCCACGTTGCCCAAGCAGGCGAAGTTTGCGGCGATGCCTTTGAGGGCGACGCCCGGCGTTGCAGCGACTTGCGCCGCGACATCATTGAGGTCCTCAGGCATGACGCCGTCGCGCATATCGCCCATTTCGACCATCAAGATGATATTGTGCACAATGGCCTTTTCCCTAGCGGCAGCGCCGAGATTCTGGATCGTGTCCATTTCCGTATTGTAGCTCGCGTCACAGAATCTGATGACGTCTTTTGTCTCGTGCGCCATTGGAGCGCGTATTATCGAAATGGGGCAACGGATCCCCGCCGCATGCATTCTAATTATGTTGCTGACGCGCGCGTCAGCAAGGCCAAAAACGCCGCCGTTCAGCATCGCTTTTGCGACGTCAGGATGACCGCAAACGGCCTTGGTCACACCCGTGACAGAGATGCCACGGGCGCCAAGACGTCGGACGAGATATCGCGCGTTGGCCCGGATCTTGCCCAGATCAATTTCCACCCGCGGCGAGGTCATTCCGCGGCCGCGAGAGGCAAGGGCCGCAACTGCGGAAAGGCGGCCAGGACCATGTCGCTCAGGTGCACTTCCGGCCGGGTCAGCGCGTCCGTAACCGGAATGCCGAGGTCGCGTGAAAGACTGTCAATCGCACGATTAACCTCGGTGCCCGTCATCGCTTCGTGGTTGAGCGTGATACCAATCACCCGTGTGTCAGCAAAAGCTTCGATTAGGGTAATTTCGCTTTTTGGCCCGGGCACCGGCATGGAAGGAAAGTCGCAGCGATGAGCGCGTTTGGGCGCATGTTGAAGAACGACGGCGTGCGGCTGGCTGCCGCGCAAGATGAACGCCGAGGTGCAAAAAGCCGGGTGGCTGAGCGCACCTTGTCCTTCGATCAGGATGACGTCTGGTTCGTCGCCGCGAGACGCCGCGACAATAACGCGTTCAAGCTCCCCGCAGCAAAACTGCGGTGGCACCGCGTCCAAGGCGATCCCGTATTTTGCGCCCTGCATGAGCCCCGTCTGGCCGGTACCCACGAGGATGGTCTTGATACCACGCTCGTTCAGTTCCCTGGCCAGAATGGTCGCTGTCGTCCGCTTGCCGATTGCACAATCTGTTCCCAGTACGGCGATGCGAATTGCCTTCACCCTGGACACGCTTCCGTCAAACAGACGCATGTCCTTGCTTGGGCGGTGTTTGCGGATATCACGGATCGTCACGTTGGCCGCCTCAGCGGCGTTTGAAATCTCGGGATCATCGCCGAAGTATTCGTGCAGACCATTGACGATGTTCATGCCAAGCGCGATTGCGTCCAGCACGACCTCTCGATCTGCAGGTGACATTTTGCCGGTCGAGGGGGCCATCCCGTAAATCAAACTATCGGGTATATGCGCTTCACGCGTAACCGCAGCCTCGAGATCTTGAACGATGGGGATTGCGTTACTCACATTGTCCAGCACCTGCCCGCTGTCTTGCCCTTCAAGTTCGCTGTCTATGACCGAAAGAATGCGGTAAGCTTGGCTGTAACGGACAAGCCCGTTTGCGGTCTTGCCGTCGATCTGCCCGAAGTTCCCCTCACAATAGACAACTGCTGTGGGCACACCTTTTGTCAGCGTTGTGTTGGTGTGAGATCGGCGGGAGGTGGACATGCCGGGCGGGGCTTGTGGTCCCATCGTGGAAAGCCCTGTCGTCGGGGTTTGTGCGGTGTACGGTTTCATGATTGTTCCTTTGCAAAGCGGGCTGGTCGGGTCCGATCACAAGACGCGTTCGGGCCGGCAGGCGCGTTTCAATTTCGATTGCGAGCGCTAGTCGTTCAGGACGCAACGCCCTTGCGAGCGCTGAAAGTTCCTGTGGCACTCCCAGCGGTTTCCCGATCGGTCGAGATGCGCATTGTCAGGGAGGTCGATCTTCGTGCAGCCGTCGTCGGACTCTGCAAAGCCGCGATGGCACTTCCAGCCCCGGCCATAGCTTGCATCGTCGAAATAGGCATTTTCCGGGACGACGACGGCCACGCAGGTGTTATCGCGTTCGAAATAGCCCCGCTCACACGTCCATGGCTGCCCGTATCCCGATCCATTCAGAAAGGCGTTGTCGGGGACCGCGATTGCGACGCAAGTGTCGCCTTCGACCTCGTAGCCACGGTCACACAGCCATTCCGCTCCATAGCCACGGTCAGACAGGTATGCATTTGGGGGCAAATCGATCTCCAGGCAGAGATCATCGACCTTCGTGTAGCCACGAAGGCAGCTCCAGCTTTGTCCCGACGGGTCGAGATATCCGCCATCGGGCACGACGACCTCAAGACAAGTCGCGTCATCGACCTCCTGAAAGCCGTGCAGGCAGGCCCAGCCCGAACCATAGGTTCGATTTGTCGCATAGGCGTTATCCGGAACGGCGATGGCAAGACACGCATCGCCGTCCTGACGAAATCCCCGAATGCATTCCCACCCGTCGCCCCAGCTTTTGGCCTGCGCGTTTTCCGGAACCTGAGAAGCTTGCGCTTGTGCGAACACCAGCTGCGCGTTTGCGATCAGAGCGGCGACAGCAAGTACGAGGAGTGACACAAAGGACAGAACAAAACGACCGTCCTTTTTTGGAAGCAGCCGTTCGGCACCCTTAGGCATGACAGATGAGGGATCGAAGTGTTTACGATGCATCAAGGTCGAGACCTTCGATGCATGCTTGCGCCAGCTCGCGGTTCGGACCCTCGGATCCTGGCATTGTAGCCCAGCCCGAATCCATCACGGCATCACGCCGCCTGAACGACGTTGCCTCCCGGATCGTTTCGAGCTTTGCAGTGCGTTCAACATCAGTGCGGGACATGTCCAAGCAGAATGGCACGAGCGCCGCGATGACTCGATCCTCGGCCATCTCGCTCGCCATCTTCTCAGCATTTGAGCCTGTCACCCAACCTCCCCAAGAGAACCCAACGATGCCAACAAACGCTGCGCCAAGCAGCGCGCCATAGATACCGGGTTTCAGCCATTCAGGTGTCGTCATGTCGTGTCCTCCTGCGGGGAAAGTGCCGCTTCGCTATTATTGGTGGTTTCAGAGTCGGCCCGGTCACATGCAATTGCATGCTCCAGCTCCTCCTTTGTGATCATTTGCGGCGTCGTTTGACCCGCATTACTCCCTCGCCCCCGGACCATCAGGTATTTCGCGGTGCGCCGGTAAGCCTCGAAGCTCAGCCCTTGTAGAAGCTCTTCCTCGACAACAATTTCATACGTTCCTGCCGGAAGCTCCAGCTGGTTGTCGTTAAGCGTTAAGTCGTTGGAAAACGTCACCATTGATTTGGTCGAACGCGTGAGCATCCTAGGTCTCCATTGAATAGAATGCTGAACTTTCCGCCGCCGCCACCGTGGCTTGCGGCCACAAGCACGCCTCGTTGAAACAAGGCAGTTGCACGCACACTATGCGAACTTTTGGACTGCGATGCTGATCGAAGTTAGCCCCGGTCGAGTTCTTTGCTGTCAGCCTGGCATGTAAAGCCAATCCCCCGCTTCAGACACCCGTGTGCATCTGTTCGCGTCAGTCTCACCTCGAAAGGAAACCCATGTCCGCCTCAGACGTCCTTAGACCAGATGGCAGCGACTACGATGCCTTCCTCTTCTCGGCAGTGGGTGAGGACAGAACCGGCACAGCCGTTACGGTCCTGTCAGCGCTTGCGCGTCTTGACCTTGAGCCTTGGACCGAGGCGCGGGAGCTCTCACAATTGGGCCCGGATGACGCGCAAGTCCGACTGACGACGCATTTTGAAGCGATAACCGACATTCCGGCGCTGGCGCTGGCAAGCGAGAGCAGAGCAGTAAAGCTGCTGTCATTACTGCCGAAGAGCGCACCGCTTCGTGATTCGAAATCACTCAAAACAGACACCATCAGTTTTCCAAAGCTTTCGATGTCTTGGACAATGATGGCCGTCGTCGGAGTCGTGGTTCTAACATGGTTCTTTTATCTGGCTCAGACGGGCTAACCTACGTCAGTGCGAAGAAGCGGAGAACGCGAATAGGTGACACTGTCCACTGCAAGTCAAGGTGGCGATTTTATCGAGTATTCCAGAGGCGCGGGAAACATGTAGTGCTCCCTCGTAATGCATGGTCTCCGCGCCTCTTTTTCTCGGACCGTCCAGGAAAGGACAATTCCATGAGTGAAGAAAACCAAACTGAGGAAAACCAGACCGTGAAACACATGGCCTCCGTAAAGGCTGCCTGGGACAAGGCACCCGAAGGCCCCAAGAAGGCCACGGCGCTAAAGCACTATCAGGCCGCTGAAAAGGCCCATGAAGCCGAAAACGACGAAGAGGCCCACAACGAGCTCAAGCAAGCGAGCCGCGCCTTGATGTGATGCCGAAAGTGCGATGTGATCTTGGGCCGTCCGAAGGCAGACCTCGGGCGGCCTTCTCAGGGCAAAAGGGGTCGCGCGTGGTCCAGGTACGCAGGATCGAAATCGGCCACTGTCACCAAACCCTCGTAATCTTCAAACACCACCAAACCATCCCGAAAGGTGACGAGCCCTTTTTCCCGAAGCTTGCGCAACACACGGTTGACATGGATGGCGCTCAACCCCAAAGCGTCGGCCAGATGATACTGTGTGAGCGGGCACGCATAGCCTTCCTGGCTGCCCATCCCAACCAGTGACAGCCTGACGCCAAGCTCCAGCAGGAAGTGCGCCATGCGCGCGTCCGCGTTGCGCCGTCCCAACCCAACAAGGTGTTCCACAACCATGGCTTCGTCGCGTGATACCGCCCAAAGGATCGCGGTTGCAAGCCGTGGCGTCTCTGCGAAGGCTTGCAGAAGGTCGCCTACCATGACTTCGGCCGCCTCAATTTCAACAATCGGCTCGATGCCGTGATCGGAGGTGTGCAGAAGAACGCTGCGCAACCCTAGAAAATCACCCGGTATCTGAAAATCAACGATCTGGCGTGATCCGTCCGGTTGAACCTTGTAAGAGACGACCCAACCTGCCGCCAGAATATACGCCGCTTGTTCCGATTGGCCTTGATGCACAAGGTCTCGTCCCGCTGAAAAGGATTTCCGTCGCTCATGCAACCGATCCAGCACGCCAAGTTCCGACGCCGAAAGCTTGACGAATGCAGAGAGCTTTCGGGTGAGCGGGCTGGTTTCAACTTTCATAATTGGCCCCCTAAGAACCTGCGAATGCGCCCAAAAGAATTCTCCATAGAGACTGCTTTCGATCAGTGCGGGCGACAGAAAGCACTATGACAGTGTCAAACAACTTCACGACCTCGCTCGTTCACTATTCGACGAACGAAAAAGGAACGCTACGATGTCAGACCGACAAGACCCGGCGGGCATGGCCGCCCTCTCGATTTGCGAGGCCTTGTTGCTTGCACTGCAAGATCGCAACGTGCTGCCGGACAGCGAGACCGTCGGAATTCTACGCGATGCTGCCGAAACTCACGAAAAAGCAGACGGGTCGAAATCCAAACGGCAATTGCATGCCGCAACCGCCGATCTGATCAACGAAATCCTCGAAGAAGGAAACCTGACACGCAAATCGTGAGGTTGTCTGCACCAACGTGAAGTCCTGCGACGGGCTTGTTAGTCCTGTGGCGGATCGACCGGCTTGGTCCCCGATACGGCACCTTCGTCAGTGTTGGGCGTTGATTTCGTTTCTTTTTCTTGAGAGGCCTTTTTGTCGGCGGCCTCTTTCCTTGCCAGGTCGTTGAACGACATATCGGCTTTCCTTTGCGTGCCGCCAGGGCGCCTGGCAGCTTGTCAGACATAGAGGATCGTTGCCTCTTTGGCAAAGGAAACCTCGGCTTCCCGGCAACGGGTGCCTTGTAATCCTTCCGGTTGATGGCCACTTATTTGGTGCTACTGACCTCCATTCGACATTCTGTTTTCCTTCACCGGCTCACAGCACTCGACATTGTCGTAAGAAGCCGGGCTGCCGCATGTTGCGGGCAGCGATCACAAAAGGAAAATTCACATGGCCAATGGCACAGTGAAATGGTTCAACACCACCAAAGGCTTCGGCTTCATTGCACCGGAATCCGGTGGCAAGGATGTGTTTGTGCACATTTCGGCACTTGAACGGTCGGGCATGACAACCTTGAACGACGACCAAAAGGTGACATTCGAAGTAGAGCCTGGCCGCGACGGCCGCGAAAGTGCGACAAACATCGCGCTTGCCTGATCTTTGCAAGCGGGCGCTCCTTCGGGGTGCCCCATCATCATGACCAAGCCCGCCACGACGACCCAACCGCAACGCGATGCATCCGAATGGTCACGCCTTATGGCGCCATACCGCACACCGAACCCGACCCGAAGTCTGTTTGAGGTGTTCGTGACGGTTGCACCGTTTGTCGCGATTTGGGCCGTGGCTTGGTGGTTGCTGTCGGTCAGCATGGTGCTGGCCGTCATCTTGGCATTGGGAAACGCGGCCTTCTTGGTTCGCCTTTTCATGATCCAGCACGATTGTGGCCACGGGTCCCTTTTTCGCAGTCGGCGCGCTTGCGACTGGTTGGGACGTGTCATCGGCGTGGTGACGCTGACGCCCTATGATGTC
Source organism: Aestuariivita boseongensis (assembly GCF_001262635.1). Taxonomy (GTDB): domain Bacteria; phylum Pseudomonadota; class Alphaproteobacteria; order Rhodobacterales; family Rhodobacteraceae; genus Aestuariivita; species Aestuariivita boseongensis. Next base: position 2,093 of record NZ_JXYH01000074.1, on the reverse strand, counting down.
TGGCGCAAAAATCACTCGGTCCACCATGCGACAACCGGCAATCTGGACCGTCGAGGCATTGGCGATCTGCCGACGCTGACGGTCAGCGAATATCGGCAGAAGGGGCGGATCAGCCGGATCTTGTATCGCCTTGTCCGCAATCCTGTCTTTCTGTTCGGGGTGGTGCCGTTCTACACCTTCTTCCTCCAGAACCGCCTGCCGGTCGGCTTGATGCGATCAGGATGGCACTATTGGATTAGTGCGCTCGCAACAAATGTTGCGATCTCGATAGTCTTGGCGACCCTCGTCTGGCTCGGCGGTTGGCATGTCCTGTTCTTCGTGTTTTTTCCGACGATGCTTCTCGCTGCAATGGCCGGCATGTGGTTCTTCTACATTCAGCACCAATTCGAGGAAACCAGCTGGCAACGCGACGAGGATTGGAACATTCAGGAAGCAGCCCTAGAGGGCAGTTCGCACTATGCGCTGCCCAGAATTCTGCGCTGGATCACCGGGAATATCGGCGTCCACCACGTTCATCATTTGGCCAGCCGCATCCCGTTCTACCGTCTTCCGGAGGTCCTTCGAGACCACGACGCCCTCGCCAACGCCCAGCGTCTCACTCTCCGTGAAAGCCTGCGCTGCGCAACGCTGGCGCTCTGGGATGAAAAGGGCGAACGGCTGGTCTCTTTCGCCGAAGCACGACGGCTGACCGCGTAAGGCGGTCACATCGATACACGAAACTCAATAATCCGGGAAAGGATTCCCCATGACACGTTCCAGTGCACAAGGCCGAACAGATGCGGGCCATGACCTCTTCAAAGGCATGACCAAGACGAAGAAAGTCAAGGAAAGTAAGAAAGCAACACCGGCCCCGATCCAAGTCGGCGAACACGGCAGATATCAGATCAAGTCGGGCCTACTCGCGGGCAAATTCGTTGCACGCGCCTTTGCCAAACCGCCAACGAAGGCGCGCGGCTTGATGGCCGAGGCGACGGGTGAGACCGAAGAAGCTGCGATCATCGCATTGCATTCCGCCATCGATGCGCGCGAAGCCCGTAGGGCCGATGATCGCAGAACAGATCCTCGCAAAGGGACGCAGGTACCAACATCCGACGAATACGTGGAAGCGCTCCATTCTGTAAACCTGACGCGTCCTCAGCGCGCCATGTTGATGGCGTTGTCGCTGGAGGAAGCGGACGGATTGGCAGAGGTTAAGGTTGCAGATGCTGGCAACTACAAGTCCACGACCTCGGCCAACAGAGCGCTCGCCAGCGTGGGCCGTATGATTGCGAGCTATCTGTCTTCGGGAACAGGTTCCATACGGCCTTCAAAGGGCTCAGATGGAAGCGCGCTCATTGGGTATCGAGATGTCTCCGAACATGACGAGAAGACTGAGAGCTGGATAGTGCACCCCGAGCTTTGCGCCGCCATCCGTAACATTATGTAATTCAATGGGTTAGCTATCTAACTGATTGGCAAATTTGGGTTGACTGACAATCCACTCGAACCAGAGTTTGTCCAGAAATACCGATGCGATCGGACGTCAGGAGGACGTTTGGCGGCGCTGGTAACTTTGCGTCAATTGCGCTGCGTGCGGCAAGTCGGCCCGCAAAGACAGGCGGCACCAGCCGCACGCCTAGTGCCTAGAGGTCAATATTCTCGGCGATACTCAGCGCATCTTCGAGTTCAACTCCCAAGTAACGCACTGTGCTATCGACCTTCGTATGACCGAGCAAGAGTTGAACCGCGCGCAGGTTGCCTGTTTTCCGGTAGATCTCAGCAGCTTTTGTTCGGCGCAGCGAATGCGTTCCGTATCCACTCGGCTCCAGGCCAATCGCCGACACCCAATCGTGCACCAACCGGCCATATTGACGGGTTGAGATGTGAGGGCGATCGTGGAAGCGGCTGGGAAACATGAACGAGCAAGCCAACATCTCGGGTGATTTGACCCAAGCCAGGACAGTTTCCCTTGTGTTTTCCGTCAGTTCAAACTGAACAGGCCGCTTGGTTTTGCTCTGGATCACCGAAACCCGTGCTCGGACCCGATCCTCTTTGACCAGATCGACCACGGCGAGTCTAACCAGATCACATCCGGTCACGTCCGTCAATGTGGT
>NZ_JXYH01000073.1 GCF_001262635.1 Aestuariivita boseongensis | reverse complement strand
CCACGTCCTCGGACACTAACTGACCGGGATCAAGCTCAACAGCTTCAGGAGACCCCAGATCATTCGCCCCATCCACCGAGCAATACTTTTCATGGCCATCCCGACGCTCCCTAGTACGGGCGTATTGGGTTTGTGCGCGGCAAAAGCATTAGAGCGAATATCGGTCATGGCGTGTCTCCTTCGGGGAGCAAGATGCCCGACTGGCTCGCACAGGTCCTTGGGGCAAACCTTAAGAATACTGATTTTTCCTGATGTCTGATTACAGGATGCGTTTCCGGTGCTACGCTTTCAGCAGGAGGAAACGGGATTTGCACATCCGTTTTGGTGAACATTGCCTGAGAGCAAGCGAAGGATGGCTTGATGGACCCCAAGGCCCGGTCAAACTCGGCGACCGCGCATGTCAAATCCTAAAGCTGCTTCTCGATCGGCCGAACTCGATTGTGAGCAAGAATGATATTTTCGATGCGGTCTGGCCCAACCTCGCGGTGGAAGAAAATACCCTGCAGGTTCACATTTCGACTTTACGCAAGGCGCTCGGGCCGGCTTCCATCAAGACGGTTCATGGACGCGGCTACCGATATGTCGGGCCTACGCCTTTCTTTGGCGCAGCCGGTGACAATGCTAATCAAAGCGCCGTTGCAATGGCGGAGCCCAATGCGATCGATGCCATCAAACCGGGTATGCCTGGAACACTAACAACAAGTGTTTTGGTCATGCCATTCTCTAGCATGTCGACTGACGCCGCTGGGGAGCTTGTGTCGGAAGGCTTGCAGGAAGACATCGTTGTAGAACTGGGTCGCTATCGCCATCTCTCCGTAACACCCTTCCGAAATGGGGCACAAGGAGCCCCACAGGATGTCTCCGTCCGCGCATTGGCTCACGATGTCGCCATTGATTTCGTCCTCGAAGGGTCCCTGAGGCTCACCGAGCATGCGGCCCGTCTCAATGTGCGTCTGATCGATGCGGCGACCGGCGCGCAGGTCTGGGGCGAACGTTTCGATTTCGAGATGGCGGATGTTTTCTCGGTTCAGGATGCGATTGTCGATGCAGTCATCTCGCATCTGGCATTCAACCTCGATGACGCCGCAGGGGCGAAGCGCCTGAAAGATCCGACCACGTCCGAGACTGCGTATACGTATTTCCTGAAAGCGCGATCAGTATGGCGTGCAGGCAAGGAAGTCGAGGCAATGCAGCTTGCGCAGAAGGCCGTCGAAGTCGACCCTGACTATGGCCGGGCACATGCGTATGTCGCCTTCTTCTATGGCTACAGCCTCCTTTCCCAACATCTCGGGATTGGGTCGGACGAAACGATGGCGCTTGCTCAAACGGCCTTAGATCGGGCTTTGGCATGCGACCCGAACGACACTTTCATCCTGCAGAAGCTCTCCATGACCAAGATAATGCTGGGTCAGCCAGAAGACGGGCTCAGGCTATCTCGGGCGGCGCTTCGCTTCGGAGCACGCGATGGCGAAATAATCGTAAATCATGGTCATGCGCTGATCGTGTGCGGAGCCTACGAAGAGGGCATGGCCCTCATGGAGCAGGCGATGGCATTGATGGAAAGATTTGCTGTACCTCCGGGTTTTTATTGCGGTTTGGGTGAATGTCGTCACATCTGCCGGGACTATGAAGGCAGCGTGGCTGCCTTGGACATGATGTCCGATCCACCATACGACATCTTGGTGCTGAAGGCCGCTAGCCTGGCGCGGCTGGGCGAAGTGGAAGCGGCCCGTCGCATTATCGCGAGTGCTCCCAAGGGTTTCAGCACCGCGCGTTACGCCCGGCACATGGCGCGAACATGTGCTTTGCCGAAAGACATCGCGCATTACCAAGAGAGCTTTCGGCTGGCCGGAGTGTGAGGCCACAAAAAGGAAGATTGTTTTCGGCAGGCTCATTGGGTCACATTTTCGGCGCCCGTTGACTGGTGAAGGAATATAGCCCGGGCTTCCAAGCGCGCATTTTCTTAGTGGCGCTTGGGGCTCTAAGCAGACATTCGCCGCGGTCTGCGTCAACGACCGCAACGCGGACAAATCCGCCATTCGCTGCCTGGCTAAATTGCAAGTGTGCTTCTATGTTGAAGCTTGCCTCCGAGAGACCAAATTAACTGGCGCTAACGCTCGCTTGTCGCAGCAGGAATCTTTGAATTTTACCGCTGGGTGTCTTCGGCAGTTCGCTGACAAATTCAATTAGCCGAGGATAGGCGTGTGCAGAAAGGCGCTGTTTGACATAATCCTTAAGCTCCGCGGCCAACTCCTCGTTCCCATCTATGCCTTCAGCCAGTACGATCACCGCTTTCACTATCTCGGTCCGTTCCTTGTCCGGTACGCCCACGACTGCCGCCTCTGTCACAGCGGAATGTTCGATCAGAGCGCTTTCAACGTCAAACGGCCCGATACGGTAACCTGAAGAGGTGATTACGTCGTCATTCCGGCCTACGAAGGTGATACATCCGTGTTCATCCCGCTCCACCGTATCCCCAGTAAGGTAGTACCCGTTCTCGATCGACTTGTTGCCTTTGTTCAGGTAGCCTCCAAAAAACAAAAGAGGGGAATCCGCGATGTGCACGGCAAGTTGCCCTGGCTCATTGAGATCAGCGATGTTGCCATCCTCCGCTAGAACCTCGACCCTGTAACCCGGCATCACATAACCAGCGGACCCCGGGCGTACTGGATGATCGAGCCCGTGGTGGTTGTTCACCAGCATCCCTGTTTCGGTCTGGCCATAGTGATCTTTGATCGGGGCATTCAGCTCCGCTTCGAACCAACGTATGACCTCGGGGTTCAATGGTTCACCCGCGCTGCTGATACAGCGGATCTGATCTCGAAGCTGCGCCGCGCGCTCGACGCCTGAGGCGATGATTAGCCGAAACGCAGTGGGCGCACCGGCAAAGTTGGTTACGCTCAATCTCGAAATCACGTCATATGTGCTGTCCACTGTGAATGGTCCTTCGACCAAAGTGGTTGCATGCCCCAACAGCAGTGGACCGATAACTGCATAGTAGAGCCCATATGCCCAACCAGGATCAGCAATGTTCCAGAATACATCCTCGGGCCGCAGGTCGATCCCTTCGACCATGTAAGATCTGAAGGCAAGCATGGCCTTAAGTGGAACGGGCACACCTTTTGCCGGCCCAGTTGTTCCAGAGGTCGCCATCATGAACATCAAATCATCGCCGTTCCGCAAAACCGGGGCAAATTCCGCCGATTGCGTTGACATCGACTGACGGAAATCAATGTCTCCGGCAACCAGCCCCTGCGGGGTGTCAACGATCGTCGCAACAGGCGGACAAGCTTCCACGCCTTCGAGCTTTTTGCGGTTTGCGCCGTCAGTCACAACCAGCCTTGCACCGCTCATGATTAATCGATCCTGAATAGCCTTGGGCCCAAAGGCAGTAAACAAAGGCTGATAGGCCGCACCAGCCCGGAGAGCACCCAGAACAACCGCCACCAGATCCGGGGTTCGCGGTAACAGACCTGCTACGATGTCGCCGGGTTGGATGCCCTGTTCCTTGAGCAGGCTGGCAAAGCGAGCAGCTTCGCTGCGCAACTCCGTAAAGCTGCGGGTCTCATGGTGCCCGTCCAGCGCAATCCAATCCAAAGCTACGGCGTTGTCCTGCAAATGGGCATCACAACACTCAACACATGCATTTATGCCGTCGCTAAAACTGCCAGAAAACCGAGACCTTGCGGCATCTAAATCAAAGCGTTCAAGCGCGTTGGAGTAGTCGGGGGAAGTTCCAGAGTAAGACTTCAATGCCATTAACGTTACTCCTCCAAATCCACCCCGTAGTCACCTTGCACCCAAATCGGTCTAAACACCACGATGGAGATTGCGCGGGCTTCAACGCGCTATGACTGCTCCTTTTGTTCTCGGAACTGCCGCTCTGGGCTCAACCCGGTCATCCGAGGCTTTTTCTCGGATGACCGTTTTAGATGGACATGCGGACCTTGATCTACCTTAGATCCATCCCAGAACGCGAAGCCCAAGAGCAAATGTTGAAAGGGACGCCAGGAGGAACGCAACGGTTCTCAGCACGACGATGCCCAGACTGTAGATTATATAGTGCGCAAAGATGCCAATGAAGTAAGACATAGCCAAAATGCCGACGTAGCTGTCCTCGGGCATCTTGATAGCGGCATAAACCGCCAGGGGTCCAAACGCAGTGAATGTCTCTATTCCAACCCTGTGAGCTGCCTTGGCCCGCTCTGCCCACTCGGCTTGCCGAGCCTGATTTGAACTTGGGTTGGCTAGAGTTCCCGCGATTCCCCGGGAAACAAAACGCTCTAAAACGTATGGCATCCAAGCCACCGCTATCCAAAGCGCACTTAATGCGAAGTAGAACTCCAGTTGTGTCATACTGCTCTCCTTCCGAATGTTCGCATCGATTGAGAAACTAATGGCCCTCAGGAATTACTCAGTTCGACCATTCCAAACGGCCAGCTTGAGAATACCGCACTTATTCATCTTGCCGTGCAAACAAGACTCGCTCGGCACTCATTTTTGAAATCAGTGAGTCCTATTGGACCCAGGTAGAGATGTGAACGAGGCCAAGTGGCCTGGCGGATGGCAACCCTCCAAGCAACGATCAGGCCTCTGAAATCGTTGGGTTCAACCGACACGACGCGCGATGAACTCGACAACCGTTTCAACGATCAGCGGCGCAAGCAAGGGGGTGATGATGTGTCCCATCCCCGGAACGGCACGGAACTCGCTGGCAGGAATCGTGTCTGCGATCTCCTTCCCAAGCTCTAGTGGCACCAACGTGTCGTCCTCACCGTTGATCACCAAGCAGGGGACCTCAGATTGTGCCAGCCCCGGTCGCCGGTCTGGCGCACACGACAGGGCAATAACTTGCCGGTTCAGGCCGTCGGCATCAACGCCTCTGTCATAGGCCACCCCGCCCATGGCGCGAATTTCGGCCTCGGGCATCGGATAGCCGGGGCTGCCCCACTTGGCATGTTCCGCGACCTGGTCGCTGAGGTATTCTTCTCTTGTCCGGGTCCGGACCAGCAGCTGCTCAGCACGTTCGACTAATGCTGCCTGCCCGCCCATGCCAACCTGAGCTGCGGGACGGCACGCGGACATGACGATGGTGGCCGAGAGCAACCTCTCCGGCGCTTCGAGGATGACCTGCTGGGTGATCATGCCGCCCATCGAGATACCGAAAACATGAGCTTTGTCTAATCCAAGCGCGTCCATAAGGCCGATCACGTCGCGCGCCATGTCCTCAATACCGTAGGCGGCCTTCGGCGTCTCACCTCGTCGCAGTAGGTCGAGGATTTCGTCCGCGTCCCCAAGTAAGCCCGGAAGAGCAAAGCGCTGCGAGAGTCCGACATCTCGGTTGTCAAACATCACCGTCCGGAAGCCGGCAGACACGAACCCCTCGATCAGCTCGCCCGGCCAGTGTGCCATCTGACTTCCCTGCCCACGCACTAGGATTAGCGGTACAGCGTCGTGCGGCCCTCGGTTCTCGATCGCTAAGGTGATCCCGTTCGCCTCGATCTTCTGGATGGTCATTTGCTGCTCCTCAGCTGTCAGAGCAAACCCTGCCCTACGAGTACCGGATAACTGCCTGTTCAAAGGGGCTGGTCCAGTGTGCCCGTCTTTGGCAGCGCCTTGGGGCTGTAGGCGCATCGGTCGGGCTTAATGTCTAGCAAGGGTGTGCCATCGAGACAATCGAGACTCCGGACCGTAATGACGCTGCCTTCTATGCCGACCAGCCTGACATTTGACGTTCCGATCGGGTTCGGCCGCACAGGAGAGCGCAGGGCAAACGTGCCAACTGTACGACCATCGTTTCGCGGGCTTTGCGTAATCAAATCGCGGCGACTTCGATCCAGCCAATACAGAACCTCGATCCGGTCGTAATCCTCCAGGCCGTCAAGCGCATCTTTCCAAGCCGGATCAACAATCAGCTGGCATTCCGGCCCATCATCACGCGCTTGCCGCGGGCAATCCTTGCGATCAGACCAGGGCGTGCGGATCGTACCAATGAAACGCAGGCTCGCGTCATCCGCGGGTCCAATCTCCGCGACACGTTCATTCGAGCGTAACTTCTGATCTTCCTGCACTGAACGCTCCGATCTCTTTGCTTCCCCTGATTGCTGGGTATTGGTGTAAGTGTCACCCCCTTAAAAAGGGGGGTGACTGACACTAAAGCGGCTATGCACCCGCCGGTGAATGGCGAGAAAGCGGGACTAAACAGGCATTCATCTCAGTTTCACTTCGCTCTGGCTATCTTATCGTCGGTGTGAGCTGGCCGCATGATGGCGATAGAAATAAGCCTGCTTGGACAGTCATGGAAGCTAGATTATGGGTCAAATTTACATCGCAATATGCCCAAACTCTCGCCCCGATTTGGTTGTAAAAGCCCAAACGGATCTAGATCTTGGGCTCCGATAACACCGATGAAGACGCAAACAGAGGTCTATGGACGTACCTACTCTTTTGACGCCGGCTCCTCCAACTCTGGAAAGCAGTCGGTAAAGCTGCCTGCTCTTGCACCACAGCATGACGATGGATGTTCTCGGTCCAGAAGAAAAGCACTGCGTGGGGTTCAACGCCTTCTGCCCAACTTGGCGATGAATGGCACATTCCAGTTTCAGTTTTCCTCAGCCAAGAAAATCAGCTTATTTCTCGCAGTTTGCGCTATTGCAGCGTTCCATAACCAAGCATTCGCGGCCCTGGTCTGCCTTTTTTTCTTTTCCGCTCTTACGTTAAGCTTGATCTTTGGGCCGGAGGTCCTCGTCAGAGCTCTCACAAAGGTATTTACATAGAGCAAGAACATGTCTGCTCTGGGCTCTTCTGAGACATCTGACCGCTTTTGTCAGATGTCTGCAAAGCCGCGTTCAGAAGCCATTCGAGACGACGGGACCGCGTGGCGACGTCCGCTTTAGGGTCTGGACGACCGCTTCTCCCAGCACCTGCCATTCGGCACTGATGCCTCCGACGTCTCAGATGCGGACAAACCCGCCCTTCGCTGTGGTGCCGCACCTAAAACAACTCTAGAGTTTGGCAGTGTCCACAGCGAGTGACATAAGCCTTCGCGAGAGTTACCCTTTGCTAACACCAATTTTTGAAAGGCGGAGATTTTAGCGGAGGAATGATATGAGAGTTGTGCCCATTGCAGTATGTGCTGTCTTCAGTATGTTCACACTCTGGCCTCAAGAGACTGTTGCATCAGACCGGTCGTTCTGGACACCACCCGCCTCGGCGCGGTCATGTGATCGAGGAAACACCGTCATTCCACTTGTGACCGAAAGGCAAGTCTTCGGATGGAAACCCCGCAATTCTGGTGTGAAGTTTGTTGAGGACCTGTCACGAAACATATCCCGTGGCATCAGCAATAGTGGCTACAACGCCAAAGGTCTTGCCGCTCAACTGGCCAAAGCGGCGGAAAGTAAGGCCTTCACCAGCCCCCGGTTTGAAGGGTCGGGTAGGCCAAGCCCAATTTTCCTGACTTCCTCCATACTCATTACGCTCTCTTACGCTGTTGACTTTCTTGACAGTCGGAATGCCTGGACAGCAGGCCAGCGCAATGCTGTGATCGCTTGGGGCAACAGGCTCGACAAGAACCAAAACAAACAAAAGAGCCCGTCTCGAGACAGCGTGGCCGCTTTTGCAGCAGCGCGGATGGCATGGGGCACTGCAACCGATCAATCATCCGTCTTCAAAAATGGGCTACGGTCGTTCAAACGCACAGGACGGCTGTTGACGCGGGAGGGTTATTTTGAGCGAAACCCCCGTGACAATAACGAGGTTGTTGGGCTGATGGTGCTTGCTGCAGCCGCGGCGCGAGGCTTTGGCCAGGAAGTCGCAGCTCTTTCGTTCAAAGGAACGACGCTTCACGACGCCGTGGCAGCTCATTCGGAAAATACGATTAGGATCGGGCCAAAAGAAATCACCGAAGGCGACACAGGCCACACCGGAAGATACCTTAAGCCCAATGGTTATGCCTCGCATCTGGCGTGGATACCTGTCTATCTCAGTCAGTACCCCCGAACACCAGCCTCCGCTTCCGTCAGAAGACTTGAGAAAACGATGCGCCGGTACTCAAGAAACGCCTACAACGGCACCTCTCTTGGCGGATACACTGGATGTCTCTGGAAATAGTGGGAAGGGTCGGCCGTGTCATCTGATCCAACTCAAAGCGAACAACCCACCATTCGGCGCAAGCTTGCGGCATTGCTCGCGGCAGATGTTGCCGGATACTCGCGGCTGATGTCGCTTGATGAGGAAGAAACAACTCGGCGCTTGGTAGAGTTCAGGACTGTAACTGACACACTGATCGCCCATCACGGTGGTCGCATCGCCAACACAGCAGGGGACAGCATCCTTGCCGAATTCCCAAGTTCCGTTGATGCTGTTAGGTGCGCCATCGAAATACAGGAAGCGTTGCGGACAAAAAACGACGGCCTTCCCAAGGAGAAGATTCTGCAATTCCGCATCGGCATCAATGTCGGTGACGTTATCGAGCAAGGAGGCGATCTCTTGGGTGATGGGATCAATGTGGCAGCGCGCCTAGAGTCTATCGCTGAACCGGGAGGCATATGTATCTCAGAAGATGTACGCAATCAGATCGAAGGAAAGCTGACTCTCGCGATTGAATTTCTGGGCAAGCAGCAGTTACGTAATCTCAGGCGTCCGGTTGCAGCGTATCGTGTGACCGGACGGGAACCATCGAGAACAAGAAAAGCCTCACTATTCCATCAAATCAACCTGCAAAACCTTAAACCGCTACTGGCGCTGGGCACGTTGATCGTTGCTCTCATGGCATTGGGAGCTCTGGCTTGGAATCAGTTTCAAATGGCTGCGCTTCTTCCTGCTGACCGGGGGGGCGCTGCACGTACGGAAACGCAGGAGCCCCGAACCAATGCAGCGCCCGCGCTGCGTGAAATTCTTAGAAGAGAAAGTTTTAAGGGCAACTCATACGCTCTGATCAGAACCTTCGGTATAAAATGGACGGAAGCCGAAGCTGAAGCGCGCGCGATGGGGGGATATCTGGTGTCTATTGGCTCGCAGGCTGAAAACGACTTTGTTCTTTCTCTAATTGAAAAAGAGGGCAGCGTTTGGCGGACGCGTGATGAAGGCAACCGGGTGCAAAAATTTGGACCTTGGATTGGTCTGGTGCAGAAAGAGTTTTCGAATGAGCCGAAGGGAGGTTGGGTTTGGTCAAACGGCGACAAGCTAACCTTTGAAAACTGGTTCTGGCATCAACCCGATAATTATGGAGGTGTCGAACACTTCGGCAGATTTCGACAGTTTTCCAACCAATCAGGCATAAAATGGGACGACGCGCGCGCTACATCCACCGCCAATGGGTTCATAGTTGAATTCAACCAGTAAGCCAAAAACCTAACTCACAACCGTTGTTTCCGGTCTGGGCTCAGAGCGGTCGTTCGCCACAGCTTGCACGAATGCCTGCAACGCGGACAATGCGGCCACTAGCCGGACGCTCTTGAGCCTTGCGACGCGAGATATGCGTCTAACTCACTGACGAAACGGTCTGATCTGTCTGTGATCCATTCGACGAATAGCGCCCGCAGTACAGAATTCGAACGGGATCGCGCCCATAGGAGACGATAGGCGTACTTTGTCTGGCATATCATTGACGGACCGAATGGCAAAATGAGCGATCCTGCTTTCAACGCGTGAAATGCTTCCACAATACCGCAAATCGCCAACCCCTGACCCGCTGCCGCGGCTTGAAGCCCTGAACCTGTTTTCGAGATGCGTACACCATGGTCTAGATGATCGCGGTCAAACCCAAAGGCATCGCCCCATGCGCGGAAGTCAAGCCAGCCCGGGTCCTTGGTGCGATTGGTGACGTGGATGAGCGGTACACCCTTTAGCGATCGCGCATCCGGACCCAGCCCTTGCTGGTCTGCAAAAGCGGGCGAACATACTGGGGCAACAAAATCACCGAACAGCACGCGTTCTTCCAATCCTGTGTCCCGGGTTGGACCGTATCTGATTGCAAGATCATAGTCTTCTCTCACCAAGTCGATATCGCGATTGGATGGGTCCAAATATAAATCCGCATCCGGGTATTGATGTTGGAATTCCGCAAGCATTGGTGACAGCCAGTTTTCCGAAAAGGACTCCGGCAGGGTAATGCGTAGACGGCCAGCCGCTTCGCTCGGCTTCAGTTGCTCAAATGCCTGGGCAAGCCTTGCAAAGCCGCCTTCTAATAATTCCCGAACCCGCAACGCATCCTCAGTTGGTTCGATGCCCGAACTAGAGCGAATAAACAGACTTTTGCCGAGGTAAAGTTCTAGAGACCGGACCCGTTGCCCAACCGCCGCCGGCGTAATTCCAAGTTCGTTGGCGGCCTGTGAGAAGCTCCCATGCCGCAATGTAGCCTCCAGAGCGCGCAGTGCATTCAAATGAGAAAGATGCATGCCAACAGCCTAAAGGTTTTCTTTAGCGCGGCCAAATGAAATCACGCGTGCAAAGCAATCATACCCACCCATACTGAGAATTGGGGCACAGGATGCCGCTACGAAAACGGAACCATGGGGAAGACGAGGCATGTTCACGCTGTATTGGGAATATCTGGCAGGCTCGATTGTAGTGCAGTCAGTCCTTGAAGAAATCGGTGCAGAATATCGACTACACTACGTGGACATGGGCGCAGACGCACATCGGACTCCAGACTTCCTGCGTCTAAACCCAACCGGCCGGATACCGGCTCTCGGCTACGCGGATCGCAGGACGATTGGAGAGACTGCTGCAATTGTTACGCTGCTAGGCGAGATGTATCCTCAGAGCGGTGTCGCTCCGGCGCCCGGCGATGAAAACCGTGGAGAGTTTCTTTTTTGGCTAAATGTCATGACGACCTCAGGCTACATGACTGCAGCACGCCTCGGGCACCCTGAGCGTTATGCGAAAAGCAGCAAAGCGATCGAGGAGGTCGGCGCAAAAGCAGCTGTCGACTACGACGCATTTTTCGATGTCATAGAGGATGCGATTGCGGGCGATCCCTACTTCATGGCCAGCGGTCTGACCGCACTGGATTTTTACGTCACAATGCTGACCGAGTGGCACACCAACAAACAGTCTCTCTTTGGCTCACGACCCAAGCTCAACGCGCTGTGTCAATCTGTGAATGAAAGCCGCTCCTACAAGGCCGCAATGGAGACACATGCAATGCCGCCGACCTGAGTATACATTCGGTCAATAGCTCTTGTTTATTCCAATAGCTGCTTTGCGGACAATTCGGCCATTCGACGATATCGCTCGATCTGGGCAGTCCGGTTTTCATAGTAACGTGCTTTTCGTCGCCCTTTGTGCTAAGCAGACCAATGGCAAGAGACCTTCCAGCAATGGAAGCCTACGAAAGTCGTGGGCACACAATCCCAAGGAAGGTACGAAATGGCTATTTACATGTTCATGATGAAATATACGCCTACTGCGGTTCAATCGATCGTCGAAGGAGACACTGATCGCCAGGAGGTGGCCCGAACCGTTTGCGAAGCCGCTGGGGGAAAACTTATCGGATTCTATGGTTTGATCGGACAGGAGCACCATGTCGCTCTGATAGCCGACATGCCGAGCGTTTCTGAGTACATTGGAACCGTACTGGTGGCGACGATGGGTGGTGCAATCGAAAGCTTCAAGACGATCCCGATGTACAGTAACGATGAAATGCACAAAGCGAGAGACACCTACAAAAAGGTCAAAGGATCTTACGCGCCGCCAAACTGAAACAGCTACGGATGCGGTTATCCGATAAATTTTGTCGGATGACCGCCACGCGGACAGAGCAGCCCCGAGAAATCCAAAGGTGCCCTGACTCAACCCTCAACCACGTAGGGTTCTTTCCGCACGTTCGGTTCGATCGGGGTCCCGTCGTTCTCCGCTGCATGTCGTTCGTAGAAAAGAAAGCCTGGCGGCACAATGGTTCCGGGTCGCGCTTCGGACAGAAATATGTGCTTGCTGTTTTCGGGCGTCACCGAAATGGATGTAGGTTTGTCGAGCGTGCCAACATAAATTCCCAGACGGTCCGGCCATCGCTCAAAAGTCAAAGCCAACTTTGTCCCACACTCGGAGCAGAAATGGACATTTATGTCTTTACCGCTTCCATCTGAAGGAAGCGTGTAAACAGACGGGTTTCCATGAGTAAACCTGAAGGGGTAGCGTTCGAATATCGGCTCGATCATCCTATCTGAGCCTGTGGCGCGCTGGCAGAACCGACAGTAACAAATGGTAACCCACAAAGGTTCACCCCCTGTGTTGTACTCCACCTTCCCGCAAAGACAGCGGCCTGTTTGCCCATCGCTCATGTCCAGTGGAATCCTTTGACAGAGTTATCCTTTAAATCCAACGCTACCCGATCGCGACAGTGACATAAACGTTTGTCGACTGGCTCCTTTGGGCTCAGAGCAGTCGTTCGCTGCGGCACCCCAAGCGAACGTTAAGCCAGACCGGCCAACTAAACGGGCGCTGTTCAGTGGATCCGATTCCTGCAGTCGGCTGTGCCATAGGCAACATTATGTCAACCGCGAAGGCATCCACGTATTCTGTGGATAAGTCTGTTGATGAGCGCTGTCATTAGGAGGTTTTCTGTTAGTTTTCAGTAGGACCATCTAGTTGCCTAATAATTAGGCGCTTATTTAAGCAATTGATATAAGTAAAAAAATTTTGTTTCTCAGGCTAAACCATTGAGCTTTCAAAGTATTTTCACGAGTCTGTTACAATAGACACGAGCTGTGTAGCGAATTGGCCCATCTGAGCATTTGAGTCAGGTGACTGGTCAGATGTACTTAGCAGACACTCACGGCGAATTTTTGAAGTTCCAGCAGTGGGTCACGTCCGTCAATGTG
>NZ_JXYH01000072.1 GCF_001262635.1 Aestuariivita boseongensis | reverse complement strand
GGCTGGAGCCGCCGATCGAGATTGTCGTCAATCACGAGAGCAAGCCGCTATTCCGCTCTAAACACCATGTGGAGGCAGAAAAGTCGTTGGGGCACGAGTTGCGTCACTGGCTTCCATTCGATCCCAGGCATGCGCGCAACGCACTGGATCGGGGACAGCTTCTGTCACAGGCGGCGGGCAGATCGCCACTGTGGAAAGCCATCCGAGCTGTAGGAAAAACCATCCTGCGGGAAACACAGATCGGTATCTCCGATCACACGAACAAAGCCGCCTGAAGGGAGATCACCGCATGTTCGAAAAATTCGCAAAAACTGGGAAAGTGGCCGACTCGAATGTCATTGCCCTCAACAATCGCCCTCTGGAGCCGCAGCCCGACGAGGTCGCACCCGAACAGACAACTGAAGAAACGCAGCTGGCCGAATGGCTTGAGTTGAAAAGCAGCCTGCATGACGCGTTGCTGGACCGGCTAAACTTGTCGGTGATCGAAAAGGTGGAAAGCGATGTTCTACGCCGAGAGGTGGCGGGGGTTGTCAGCGCGGCGCTGGCAGGTTCGGGTAAGCCTCTGAACGGGGATGATTTCAACAGACTGGTGGGCGAACTCCTAGACGAGATCCTGGGTTATGGACCGCTTGAGCCGCTGCTGGCCGATCCGACGATCAACGATATCCTCGTGAATGGTTACAAGACTGTTTATGTGGAGCGTTATGGCCTGCTGGAGCGCGTACCTGTTCGGTTTCGCGATGAAAAGCACCTTTTGCGTGTGATTGACAAGATCGTCAGCAAGATCGGGCGCCGGGTTGATGAAAGCCAGCCCTGGGTGGATGCCCGTCTGGAGGACGGCAGCCGCGTGAACGCGATCATCCGACCCTGCGCGATTGACGGGCCGACGGTTTCGATCCGCAAGTTTTCGGCCAAGCCGCTAACGATGGACAAGCTGGTCGCGAGTGGCGCGCTGAGCGAGCAAGCGGCGCAATTCCTGCGTGCGCTGGTCTATTCGCGGCTGAACATTCTGATTGCGGGCGGCACCGGGTCGGGGAAAACGACCATGCTGAATGCCATGTCGTCTTTCATTGACCCCAAGGAACGGGTGGTAACCATCGAGGACGCGGCGGAGTTGCAGTTGCAGCAGGAACATGTGGTGCGCCTGGAAACCCGGCTGCCTTCACCTTCGGGCGGTGGCGGTGTGGTTCAGCGTGACCTGGTGCGCAACGCGCTGCGGATGCGCCCTGACCGGATCATCGTGGGGGAGGTGCGCGGGTCCGAAACCTTCGATATGCTGCAGGCCATGAACACTGGCCATGATGGGTCGATGACCACCGTGCACGCAAATTCCGCGCGCGATGCGCTGAGCCGTCTTGAGCAGATGGTGACCATGACAGGGATCGAATTTCCCGCCTCGGCCATCCGGTCGCAGGTGGCGTCGGGCCTGCAATTCGTCGTCCACCTGTCGCGGCAGGCGGATGGGACACGCAAGGTAACCAGCATTTCGGAAATCACCGGGATGGAGGGGCAGGTCGTCACAATGCAGGACATCTTTGTCTTCCAGAAGCGCGGCCGTTCTGAAAGCGGCGAGGTGTTGGGTGAGTTCGTGCCAACGGGCATCCGTCCGCGCTGCTATGAGCAGCTTCAGGCCTGCGGTGTCGATCTTGACCCGGGCACGTTCCGGGCCGCGGGGACCTGAGCTATGACCGACATGCTTACCGCCGAACTGATGCAATATGTGATGCTGGCCTGCGTATTTGTCGGTGTCTTCATGCTGATCACCGGGCTGAGTTATCTTCTGCGGCGCGGTGAGAACCATGCGGAAGCGCGCAACCGCAGGCTGCGGATGATCAGAAAAGGTGTGGCCAGCGAGGACATTCTGTCGCTACTGCGGCCCGAGACGGACAGCGGTTGGCTGGCTCGGCTGCCTTTGGTCGGGAATTTCCCGAAGCTTCTGGCGCAGTCTGACCTGACAATTGCACCGCGAAGCTTCCTAACCTTCTGCCTTCTGGGCACGGCGGCTATCGCCAGCGTCGCGATATTGTTCGTTCCGTTCTGGCAGGCCACGCCGATTGCGCTGCTGCTTGGTTTTGTTGTGCCGATGATCGTAGTGAAATCGCGCAAGGATGAGCGCCAGAAAAAGCTGACCGAGCAATTGCCCGATGCGCTGGAATTGATGGCGCGGGGGCTCAAGATCGGGCACCCGGTCAACACCTCGATCGGGGCCGTGGCCGATGAGATGGCCGACCCGATTGGATCAGAGTTCGGTATCATCTTTGATCAGGTCAGCTTTGGCGAAGAACTTCCTGATGCAGTTCAAGATTTTGCGGACCGTGTCGATACCGAGGATGCGCAGTACCTGGCGGCAAGCATCGCGATCCAGCATGGTACCGGCGGCGATCTTGAGCGGATCGTGTCGACACTGGCCACGGTCGTGCGAAAGCGCATTGCCCTGCGAACCCGCATCAAGTCGATTTCGGCTGAGGGGCGGCTGTCGGGGGTTATCTTGTCGATCATCCCGCTGGTAATCATCGCGATGATGAGCATCAACGCGCCGGGCTACTATACCGATGTCAGTGATGACCCGGCATTCATCAAGCTTGCAATTGTGGTTGTGGTGCTGATGGTCAGCAACATCGTCGTTCTGCACAAGCTCGTTAATTTCCGTGTGTGAGGTCGGTTGAATGGAACGTTTATTTGATACACTGTCGATCCGTTTCGGCGTCTCCGGAGAGATGCTTCTGTTGCTCAGCTTCGGGCTGGGGGTTCTGCTGCTGTTTTTGTCGGCCAGCTCGGCTTTGAGCCAGCGCAATCCTGCGGCAGCGCGGCTGGCGCATCTTCGAAGCCAAAAGATGAATGCGCGGCAGGACCGTGGTCTTCTGCGCGAAACTGTTCAGACGCCGGGCGGCCTGTTCACAGCGGCTCTGCCGAGCAAAGAGACCGAGCGGCGCAAACTGGAAGAAAAACTTCTGCAGGCGGGGCTGACCCATCCCAGCGCTCTGCGCATCTATATCCTTGTGCGTGTCTGGCTGGGTCTCTTACTGCCGCTTCTGGTGGCGCTTGGAATCTTTGCCTCCAGAGCTCCAGGCATGCCGGTTCCACCCGTGATCGCTGAATTTCTTGCGCCGGTCAGCCAGGCTGATGCAGTGCAAATCGTGGGGCTTTTGACAGCGATTGGGTATTTCATGCCGGCTGCCTGGTTGAACCGCCGCCAGAAGGAACGCCAGCGCCGGATCCGTGAGGCTTTTCCCAATGCGTTGGATCTGTTGCAGATTTCGCTTCAGTCTGGCCTGGGCTTTGATGCGGCGATGACACGGGTCGGCAACGAGCTGGCCGTGGCCTCTCCTGATTTGGCGTTTGAGTTTCTGAACACGCAGCACGAGATCCAGGCCGGCCGGGCGCGCGAAAAGGCGCTTTCGGATATGGCGCGGCGCACCGGTGTTGAAACGATCCAATCATTCGCGTCTGTGGTGCAGCAATCCATGCGTTTTGGGACCTCGATGTCCGACGCGCTGACGACCTATGCCGCCGAAATGCGCGATGCGCGCGAGATGAAGGCGCAGGAGATGGCCAATAAGCTTCCGGTGAAAATGTCGGCGGTCCTGGCGGCATTGATGCTGCCCACCTTGATGATCGTGACCGCTGCGCCGTCGCTGATCCGGTATTTTCAGGGCTTCGGATCGTGAAAAAATTAATGTTTCATAGAGGGATGCAGCAATAAGATCATGTTGCGCATTTGGTACAGTTAACCACACGTTAACCATTTATGAGTGCGTGTCGGCGAAAAGTGCGGTATCTTGATCTTGCAGCTATACCGGACGCGCTTGCGCCGGTCATTTGGAGCAAAACACAAACCGATGGGTGGGGGCATCTGTCGGAGGCATTGATCTGAAATCGGTCAGTGTATTTGTAAATGAATGATTTCTTTCGTGCGCATTATTCCGCGCGATCCGGGGCTGCACCTCTCTCGAAAATGTTCGAAAGCGTTGCAATCCTGTGTCAGGCGACTCAGGGCACCATTCCATTGGTCGAAGCGCTGCGGCGCATGGCCCTGACTTTCGGGACGGATGTAATTTCAGTTTGTCGAGTCGACATGCGAACTGACAGAGGCACTTCGAAAGTGTTCAGCCATGAAACACGCAAACGTATCTCGGAAGAGTTGGGTCCATTGGAAGTTTCCTTTGCTGGCGCGATCTGCGGGGCGGACTTCTCTCATGCAAAGGTGGGATCGGTTTGGTTCGGCAGGGAAGAAAATCTTGAGGACCAACCCCGTTTGATTGGGGCCTATAGGGATCGCTGCCTTGTAGAAACTGCAGCGATCATGCTGGACAAGAAGAATGGCACTAGTGATTTCTTGGAACTGCATTTTGGCTGTCCTATTTCGGCGGATCTGGAAACCAGTCTTGAGATCATCGCCCCGATTTTGTCTGATTGCTGGAAGGCGCGGGCGATGGGGCGCTTTTCCGATGCGCTGTTATCGCGAGGACGCGTTGTCCCTGACAGACCCAAAGTCACGGGCATTCTGTCGATGGAGAACCCTTGCCGCCTGAGCCGAGCCGAGTACCGTGTATGCCTGTTGCTGGGACGCGGCCTTAACAACCAAGCCCTTCTGTCTGAACTGTCGATCACGATGGCCACGCTGCGCACGCATCTACGCAATATCTATGCGAAGACTGGGACCGCATCTCAGACCGAGCTCATTCATTTGTTGCTGAGTCCGAATGCCGGGTGGTCTCAGGCTGACAAAGGGCGTTTTGATGTCGCCTGAAGCCTTGGATTTCACGCTGCTTTATCTGGCGCTGCCACTTCTTGCGTTGATGGCTTTAGAGGACCTGTCGCGCCTGCGCATCTCGAACCGTCTGGTTCTGGCGATGGTGGTGCTGGCCTGTCTTTCCGCCCCGGTCTTCCTGCCCTGGGCCGAAATCGGGCATCGCTTGATCGCCGCGCTTTCGGTGTTTGTTCTGGGCTTTTCCGGATTTGCCCTGCGGCTTTGGGGCGGGGGCGATGTGAAGGCGCTGGCGGCGCTGATGCTGTTTCTGCCCAGCCAGGCGCTGACACTTTATGCCTGGACCTTTGTGGCCGGCATGGCGCTTGGGCTTGTCGCGGTGATGGGCTTCCGGGCGGTGCTGCGAAACCCGGATATCGGGTGGAGCGGGCTGCAGCCCAATGCAGGATATCCCATGGGGTTGTCGATCGCACTGTCGGGGGCGCTTTTGCCGCTGGCGGCGATGCAGATTTTGTAACGTCTGATCAGCGCTTTAGCGCCCGCGCGTCCAATCATGGCCGCGCGGTTTTCTGGCCCTGACGGCAAGCATGACCGCCACGTAGACAGCATAGCTGGCAGGCATTTTCAGGAACAATCGTATGTGATCTCTCAGGCGCATCGGCGGCTTGGATTCATTGCGCATCAGTTCGGGATAAAGGGCCGCAAGCTGGCGGACGCCTTCATCCTGACGGCTGCGGACTTTGACGAGGTTCGAATACCCTTCGACCATGGGCCAGTGATAGGCGGCGTCGACCTTGATCCGTTCATTCGGCGTAAAATGCAGGCGGGCAAAGCCGTCATCGGCGATGATGTCGGGGAACCTATCCCATCGCGCGCGGCCTGCGCGGTTCACGGCGAAAAGCCCGGCGCCGGGCACATTGGTCGTCATGAAGGGCAGGTCCGCCCAGGCCCTGGCAAAGGCGTGCGTCACCCGGCTTTGGGACGGGGCGACCTTCAGTTGGCCACTGGCGTAAAGCGGCTGGTCGGTGTCGAGGGTCTGGACCAGAAGGCGCATCAGATCCGGGTCGCAGGGCACATCGGCATCCAGATAGGCCAGAACTCGGCCTGTCGCGATCGCATCGGCCTGGTTCAAAGCGTTCAGTTTTCCGGGAGTGGCTATATCAAGCACGACCAGTCGCCAGCCCGCCTGTTCAAGTCCTTCGCGCGCCTGTTCCACGATCTGCAGGGTGCGGTCGGTGCAGGCGTTGGCTGCGACGATGATCTCGCGGGATGGAGCGGCGTCGCCCATCTCCTGCAGCCGCATTGCATCAAGGCAGGGTCCGATCCAGGCCTCTTCATTATTGGCGGGAATGATGACGCTGAGGCTGGTCATGGCCTGTCGAAGATCACCTGGCGGATGGCGGTGATCAAATTGTCTTCGGCAAAGGCGTGCAATTGGGGCGGCGTTACTGGGTTTTCGAGAAGGCGGTCGATCTCAGCGTGCAGGTCGGCTTCTTCATAGACCAGATGAACGCCGAGCCTGTGCTTGAGACTGTCGGCCATGGCTATCTGATGATCGTTGCGATGTTCGCCAAGACGGGCGCGGCGGGGCATCATAAGCAGGGGTGTGCAGGCGGCATGGGCGGCGATCAGTGATCCAGTGCCGGCATGGGCGATAATCAGATCGGCCCGGCGACAGAGCGCGTCAAATTCCGCCGGGGCAAAACCGGGCATGTGCGGCATGTGCCGGGGCTTGTACTGGCCGGACCGAAGCTGACCGGTCTGTGCGATCACTTCGGTATCGGGATGCTGCCTGGCCCAGTCATCGACAGTCTGGATCAGCCGGTCAAAGGGCAACTGCATGCCGACGGTAACAAGGATCATAGGACCGTGCCCGCATAGGCGGGGCCGTTATCGCGGGCGAGATGGGGCCATTGGGTTAGCCACAAATCACAGAAAGGCCGGGCGAGGGTGGCGGAAACGGACATCTCTTCGGCGTTGGCGATGCTGTCCACCCAGATTGTCCGCGCGCCCAGCATCTTGCCGAAACGGATGGCGAAATATCCCGGTGCTGCGCCGGTTGAGATCACCACATCGGGCCTTTCGCGCAGGATCATCCACAGGGCCGCAAGTGCGAGGCGCGCAAGGCGCAGTTTCTGTGCCTTGTTTGCGTCGGGTAGAAACAGAACACGCGGCGGTTTGCCGTCGGGCGTACCGGGATCTTTCCGGACATCGTCCGTGTATCCCGGTTCCGTGACCACATAGGTCAGCTCGGCCCCGTCCCAGGCCGGTGACAGCCTGCGCAGTTCGGCCAAATGACCACCACCAGAGGAAACCGCCAGAACCCGGGGCGAGAGGGTGTCCGTCTGTTGTGTCCGTCTGTGCATTCCGGGCGGTCATTCCTGTGTCTGTGGTCAGGCGTATCGGGTCGCCTGCATGTGCATGAATACACCTCGCTCTGATCTGCGAGAAGAGGGAAGCCGACGGATCGGAAAAAAAAACTGCGGTACTGTTTTCAGCCACGGGGTTTTGCATCGACGCGTGATACTTTGCCGCTTGCACTCGTTTTGAGCAGTTCAACCAAGCCTCAGCGAATTTTGCTTGTTATTTGAGCAAAACGCTCTTGTCAGCCGCGGGAAATGAGTCACCCTCCTGCCTGCTACTCTGTCTTTTGGTCATGTCGGGGGCACGTCTTGGCACATAACCAATAAGGAGGTTGGGATGTCTCTCAAAACCACATTTGCTGCTGCGGTGGCGCTGTCTTTCACCGCTGGATTTGCCCATGCCGAAACGACCAAAGTGGTCTTCGGCACAAACTGGCTGGCGCAGGCCGAACATGGCGGTTTTTATCAATCGGTGGCCGATGGCACCTATGAAGCCTGTGGGCTGGAAGTCGAAATCATTCCCGGCGGGCCGCAGGTAAACAACCGCGCGCTGATGCTGGCCGGGCGGATGGATTTCCACATGGGTGGCGACATGCTGCAGGCGTTTTCCGCTGTCGAACAGAATATCCCCGTGGTGATGGTTGGCGCGACCTTCCAGAAACACCCGCAGGTGATCCTGGCCCATCCCGGCAAAGCCGAAACGTTTGAAGACCTCAAGGACCTCACACTGCTGATCGGCGACAATGGGTTCACGTCCTACTATCAGTGGATGATCGCGGAATATGGCTTCACCGTGGAACAGCGTGAGCCTTACACGTTCAACCCGGCGCCGTTCATTGCGGATGAAAACAAGGGGATGCAGGGCTATCTCTCGTCCGAGCCATATGCCGTGCTGAAAGAAGCCGGGATCGAGGCGGATGTCTTCCTGATCGCCGATGCGGGCTTCTCGTCCTATGCCACCACGATCGAAACCATGGCCGATACGATCGAAAACCGCCCCGAAGTGGTGAAATGCTTTGTCGAAGGGTCGGCCAAGGGTTGGTACAACTTCCTGTACGGCGACAACGCTGCCGCGCGCGAGCTGATAAAGGCCGACAACCCCGATATGAGCGATGACAAGATGGATTACGCCATCGACAAGATGCTTTCTTGGGGGATTGTCGATAGCGGTGACGCTTTGGAAGACGGGATCATGGCGATCAATCCCGAGGTCGTCGCGGATTTCTACAAGAAGATGGTTGCTGCCGGCGTTGTGTCCGACGGTCTGGATATTGCGAAAACCTATACGACGGCTTTCGTGAACCAGGGTGTTGGGATGGATCTCAAGCCCGGCAACTGATGATGAATGAAGGGCGGTGCATATCCGCGCCGCCCTTTTTCAGGAACGGAAAGGTCTAACATGGCTGCCACATCCGCACCGCTGGGTCAGCGCGCAGAAGTGATGCGCATCGAAGGGGTCGACAAGGTTTTCAACGGGGATGTGGTCGCGCTCAAGGGGCTGAACCTGACGGTGAATTCGGGCGACTTCATCTCGCTTCTGGGGCCGTCGGGCTGCGGGAAATCCACGGCGCTGCGTCTGATTGCCGATCTGATCCATCCGACACGTGGCCGCATCACCTGGGCTGGCGGGCAGAAGGCGGGCGATCTGGGGGTGGTGTTTCAGGAACCCACGCTGATGCCCTGGGCTACGGTGGCGCAGAATGTGTGGCTGCCGTTTCGGCTGCGGGGGAAGACCTATAACTCGGTCAAGGACGAGATCATCGAGGCGCTGCGCCTTGTGGGGTTGGACAAGTTCCAGAACGCCTATCCGCGCGAGCTGTCAGGCGGCATGAAAATGCGGGTGTCGATTGCGCGCGCGATGGTGACCAAGCCGCGCCTGATCCTGATGGATGAACCTTTCGCCGCTTTGGATGAAATCACGCGGTTTCGGTTGAACAATGACCTGCTGGCCCTGAAGGAAAAGATCGGCTGCACGGTTATTTTCGTCACCCATTCGGTCTTTGAATCGGTGTTTCTGTCTGACCGGATCGTGGTCATGGCCGCGCGTCCGGGCCGGGTGATCCGGGAGCTGACGGTGGATGCGCCTTACCCGCGCGATGAGGTGTTTCGCACGTCGTCGGACTACGCCGCCTATTGCCGTCAGGCCTCGGATGCGCTGCACGAAGCGATGGAGGGGGTTGCGGCATGAGTATCGTCGAAGACAACACCGCCGCCGCCCCGGATGTGGACGAGGACGAACTGCGCCGCCGCCGCGCGCGCAAGTTTGAACGTATCGGCAAATGGGTCCTGCCGGTTCTGGTGATGGCCCTGGCGCTGTTTGCATGGGACAGGCTGGTCGTCTGGAACGGCATTCCCCATTACATCCTGCCCGGGCCGTGGCTGGTATTTTCAACGCTGATCAGCGATTGGCCGATCCTGTTTGACGCGCTGCTGGTAACGCTGCAGATCACGCTGATGGCTTTGGCAGTTGCGGTGATTGGCGGTGTGGGGCTGGCGGTGCTGTTCACCCAAAGCCGCTGGATGGAGATGTCGTTTTATCCTTACGCGGTGATCCTTCAGGTGACGCCCGTCGTGGCGATTGCGCCGCTGATCTTCATCTATGTGGACAGCCGGATTGCGGGGCTTTTGCTGTGTGCATGGCTGGTGGCGTTCTTTCCGGTGCTGTCGAACACGACGCTGGGGCTGAATTCGGCCGATCACAACCTGCGCGATCTGTTCCGCATTTACGGGGCCACGCGCTGGCAAAGGCTGCGATATCTGCAGCTGCCTTCGGCCTTGCCCTATTTCCTGGGCGGTTTGCGCATTGCTGGCGGTCTGAGCCTGATCGGGGCCGTGGTCGCGGAATATGTGGCGGGCACCGGCGGGATCGGCTCGGGGCTTGCCTTCCGCATTTTGGAAGCGGGCTACCGGCTGAACATCCCGCGCATGTTCGCGGCGCTGATCCTGATTGCGGTGACAGGGGTTGTGATTTTTGCCGGGCTCAGTTTCATCAGCCATATGTTGCTTCGGAAATGGCACGAAAGCGCACTGAAACGAGAAGGCTGATGGATTTCAAGACACTCCCCCGTACCGCGCTGACGTTGGAAAATGTGACTCTTCCAGGCTGGCTTCTGGGACAGAATGAGGATCTGGTGCGCACATCCCTGTCCATTGATGGTGGCCGGATTGTGGAGACCACGGCAACGCCGGTCGATATGGCCGGTGCCATGGTCTTTCCGGCATTCATCGACATGCACACCCATCTGGACAAGGGCCATATCTGGGACCGTGCGCCCAACCCCGATGGCAGCTTTCCCGGTGCCTTGGAAACGGTCGGTGCGGATCGTGACGCGAACTGGTCGGCCGATGACGTGCGCACGCGGATGGATTTCGCCCTGCGCTGCGCCTGGGCACATGGCACGCGGGCGATCCGAACCCATCTGGACAGTATCGCGCCGCAGGACGATATCAGCTGGCCCGTCTTTGCCGAGCTGCGGGATCAGTGGGCGGGACGGATCGAATTGCAGGCCGCCTGCCTGATGGGTGTCGATATGGTGGGGGAGACTTCGGAATTTACCCACACGGCGGATCTGGTGGCCCGGCATGGCGGCACGCTGGGCATGGTGGCCTATCCGGTGCCGGAGTTGCGCGACAAGCTGCGCATCTTCTTTCGCATGGCGTCCGAGCGCGGGCTGCAGGCGGATTTCCACGCCGATGAAACGATGGACCCAAGCGCGGAATGCCTGCGCGCCATTGCCGAGGTCGCGATGGAGGAGGGCTTTGACGCGCCAATCGTCGTGGGCCATTGCTGTTCGCTGTCCACGCAGGATGAGACGCGGGCGATGGACACGCTGGACCTGGTGGCCAAGGCGGGGCTGAACATCGTGTCGCTGCCGATGTGCAACCTTTATCTGCAGGATCGCCATGCGGGCCGCACGCCGCGCGGACGGGGGATCACCCTGGTGCACGAGATGAAGGCGCGCGGGATCAATGTGTCGTTCGCATCGGACAACACACGCGATCCGTTCTATGCTTATGGCGATCTGGATATGCTGGAAGTGATGCGGCAGGCCACGCGGATTGGCCATCTGGATCATTCCGACGCGGATTGGAGCCGCGCCTTCCTGTCGAACCCCGCCTCTGCCTGCGGCTTTGCGGCGCCCAGCCTTGCACCGGGCGCGCCTGCCGATCTGGTGATCTGCAAGGCGCGCAGCTGGACCGAACTCTTCGCCCGCCCGCAGGCCGACAGGATCGTGTTGCGCGCAGGCCAGCAGATTGACCGGACGCTGCCGGATTACAATGAACTCGACCATTTGATGAGGACCGCATGAAACCCAATGTCGCCGCCGCGAAAGAGGCTCTTGCCCATCTGGACATCGAAAAATCCGACAGCGCGATCAAGGCCAAGAGCCGGGATTTCTTCTGGTATTCACCGGTTCTGAAAACGCGGCTGGATCATGTGACTGCCGATTTCGTCGTGGCCCCGCGGTCGGAGGCCGAGGTGATCGAGGTTCTGAAGATCTGTTACGCCCATGACGTGCCGGTGACCACGCGCGGCGCAGGCACCGGTAACTACGGGCAGGCGATGCCGTTGGAAGGCGGTTGCGTCATGCATCTGCACCATATGAATGCGGTGAAAGAGGTGCATCCGGGCCGGGTGATTGTGGAGCCGGGTTGTCTGCTGAAGGACCTCGATGCGCATTGCATCGCGCATTCGGGGCAGGAGATCCGCATGTTTAGCTCCACCTGGGCGACTGCCACGATTGGCGGGTTCATTGCAGGGGGCTCGGGCGGTGTGGGCTCGTGCACCTGGGGGTCGCTGCGGGATCTGGGCAATATCATTCGCCTGCGGGTCGTGACGATGGAGGAAGAGCCGCGCCTGCTGGAGTTTCGCGGGGAAGAGCTGGCACGTGTTTCTCATGCCTATGGCACAAACGGGATCATCACCGAGATCGAGATGCCGCTGGCACCGGCCTATGACTGGGTCGAGCTGTTCGTGGCCTTTGACGATTTCACCCCGGCGATGGAATTTGCCGAGGAACTGGCCAATGAAGACGGCATCCTGATCAAGCTGGCCACCGTGTTCGAGGCGCCGATCGCCCATGAGTATTTCCAGCGGGTCAAACCGCATGTGGAGCCGGGCACGCATCTTGTGGCCCTGATGGTGGCCCCCCATTCGATGGACGGGTTTGATACCTTCACCGCCCGGCGCCCTGCGTCGAAGGTGATTTACCGGTCGGATGACAATGACTGGGACCGCAGCCCGGGCCGGATCTTTGAATATGGCTGGAACCACACGACGCTGCGTGCGCTGAAGGTCGATCCGTCGATCACCTATCTGCAGGTGCGCTATGGCTTCCCGCAGCATAAAGAGCTGATCGAAAAGATGCGGGCCGAGTTTTCGCCCGAAGTGCTGCAGCACCTGGAAGTGCTGCGCGAGAACGGCAAGGTGATGTTTGCCGGGCTGTCATTGGTCAAATTCACCAGCGAAGACCGGTTGGATGAGATTGTCCGTCTGCATGAGGACGCGGGCGCGATGATCTTCAACCCCCATCGCTATACCCTGGAAGAGGGCGGGCGGCAGACCGTCGATGACCGGCAGTTGCGCTTCAAGCAGGAGGCCGATCCAAAAGGTCTTCTCAACCCTGGCAAGATGATTTCCTGGGATGATCCCGAGTGGGATTACGCGGCCATGTATGCCTATCCGAAACTTCAGGCGGTGGAATGAGTGACACGGACCGCACGGGGGGCCAGCCCTCCGGACCCCCCGCCGGTATTTTGAAAGAGAAGAAGCAGGGGCGCGTCCTGGTTGTCTATGCGCATCCCTGCGAGGAAAGTTTCGCTTTTGCGTTGCTGCAGACGACGCTTGAAAGCCTGGGCCAGGGGGGCTGGGAGGTTGATCTGGTCGATTTATATGCCGATGGCTTCGACCCGGTCCTGAGCGCCGAAGAACGGCGCGGCTATCACGATACGGCAAGCAACACCGCACCTGTGGCGGATTATGTTGCGCGGCTGCAGGCGGCGGATGCGCTGGTCTTTGTCTTTCCGGTGTGGAATTTCGGGTATCCCGCGATCCTGAAAGGGTTCATTGACCGGGTTTTCCTGCCCGGTGTGTCCTTTGTTTTGCAGGATGGGGAAGTGCGCGCCAATCTGCGCAATATCCGAAAGCTGGCGGCGGTGACGACCTATGGCGGCA
>NZ_JXYH01000071.1 GCF_001262635.1 Aestuariivita boseongensis | reverse complement strand
ATCAGATCGGGCTGCTCAGCGTTCCTGGGCTTCATCCAGATCGCCCGTGAAGCCGCATGTCGAGATCATGAGCGCGCGCCGGATCGGTGCCCGGGGGTGCATCTGTATCGCGAGCCGCGCCCATTTCTGCGTCTCGATATTGTCGCCGGTGGCAAAGCTGGCCTGGGCAAGCGCGAGATAGGCGTGGCTAAGAACGGATTCGCGCTCGCGCGGACTCAGACGCAGTCCGAGTTTTGCGTGTTCGACCGCTTCTTCCGAAAACCCGTCCAGCGACTCCGCCCATGCAAGCATAATCAGCCCGTAGGCATAATTCGGGTTCAGCTCGATCGCCCGCCTTAGATTTCCCAGGCTCCTGTCGCGCTCTCCGAGGAAATGAAGCACCAGCCCGCGCCTTGTATAGGCCCTCGGGTCGGATGTGCCGATGTCGAAAAGCTTCTCGATGCAGTTCCTTGCTTCGAGCAAGGCCTTATCCGGATCGCCGCCCCAACGATAGAGATACATGTATAGATGGGCATGTGTGCGTATGTCGTAGGCTAATGCGCAGCGGCGATCACCTTCTATGGCCTGAGCGGCCGTCTCGGCCGAGGTCGCGAGCAATTCATGGCTGCCCAGACGAAGGGCCTCGTCAGCCTGCGCAGAGGCCTTCAGCGCTAGGTCGTACGACGAGAAGTCCACGTCGCGGCCACCCAGCACGCGGCCTATCTCGGCCAACTCGATCTGTGGCGCGACCGATGCAACGATGCCGCGAGTGATTTCTTCCTGTAACGCGAAGATGTCTTCCAGGTCGCGGTCATAGCGCTCGGCCCATAGGTGGCTGCCTGAGGCGGCATCGATCAGCTGTGCGGTGACGCGGACCCGTTTGCCTGCCCGCCTGACCGAGCCCTCGACAATAAATCTTACACCAAGATCGCGGCTGACCTCGCGGAGGTCGACCGCACGACCCTTGTAGGCGAAGGTCGAGTTCCTGGCGATGATCATCAACTCGGGAAAGCGCGAGAGTTCGGTGATGATGTCCTCGGTGATGCCGTCAGCGAAGTATTCCTGTTCGCGGTCGGCGGACATGTTGTCGAATGGCAGGACGGCAACCGAGGGTTTTGCCGGGATCTCGGGCTTGGCACCTGTCAGCGTTTCGATCACGTTGGCGACTTGTGGTCCGAGGTTCACCTTGTGAGCGCGTATGGGATGCGGGATGTTCTTGAGCGTCAGCTCGCCAAGATCTGTGAAGGTCAGCACGGTCTTTCCGCGGACTTGGCGGAAGGCATCATCCGAGAGCATCACGCCACCGTTTTCGGCCTGTGCCTCGAGGCGGGCTGCGATGTTGACGCCGTCTCCATAAATGTCCCCGCCGTCAAGGATGACATCCCCGATGTGTAGGCCTATACGGAAGCCGATACGGGTGTCGGGAGGGGTGTTGGCCTCCGCCGCAGTCAAGGCTTCCTGAATGGAGACGGCGGCGTCGACCGCGGCGACGATTGAATCGAAGAGGACCAACATTCCGTCGCCTGTCAGCTTGATGATCTCTCCACCCGCTTTCTCAATCTCCGGATCGATGATCTCACCCCGGAGTCGTTTCAGCCGTGACAGGGTGCCTTCCTCGTCTGTCGCCATCAGACGCGAGTAGCCGACCATATCGGCAGCAAGAATCGCAGAAAGACGACGTTTCATCGAGAATCTCCTGTGCCCTGCCACGGTAATCAGGTGGGGCGGCAGAAGCCAAGGCTCATGGGCTCGATACGGGATGGTACTTCATGCCAGCGGAGTTAGCATACAAGGCATGACGCCTTGTTGTCAGCTTCGGGCTCTCATCAGCCCTTCGCTGCATCATGTCTGAACGTCCGCTCCTGGACACCAACCAGACCTAGATAACTTCCAAAAGCAGACACCCGACCCACCCGTTGGACCCGTTGGCTAGATAAGGCTTAGCATCGGCACCCAAGAATTATTCAATATCTATAATGATTTATCAGTAGGTAAGGATGATCAGACCCTACCCTCACAGGCATCCCCCCTAGGACCTATCTCCTCCTTATCCATTACTTATACCTATTCCCCTTCAAGGGACCCCCTCTGCGGGCGTGGGAATGGCACACCCCGACTGGGGCATTTTCTGGGGCATTTCTGGGGGAGGTTCACCCAAGGGTGTCCCTGGACGTCTATATCGGCATCGATGTGAGAGAGATGGCTGGGGTGGTAGGAAACGCAGCCAACTGATTAAAATCATCGGCTTACGTGACTGAAGCCGAAAATCGGGGCCTTTTTTGGGGCATTTCCGAGTGAAACGAGGGTAAGGCACGTAGGCGATCTGGAGCGTCAGCGGTGGACGTGAAAGGGAGCAGTTATGCAGGTGTCCAGGAGCGGCATCGATGGGGGCGCACAGAGAGCCACAGAGGCCCTCAATGATACCGGTTCACCTGGCTCTGCATCTCTGAGCACTGCAGCAAGACACTGACGACAGAGCGGAAGACGATGACTGGTGTTGCTGTGATGTGCCGGACTGACATGGTGATCTCCTCTTGCTGATCCTACTTTAGCCTGAGACCTCAGGAGGGTCTGTGATCTGGGTCACAGGTGCTGGAGGGAGGTAGGTCTTAAGAGGGAATAGGTACTAGTAATGGATAAGAGGGAGGAGATAGGATACTGGAGAGAGATCCCTCTTGGCTAAAGCATTGATAAATTATTATTACCAATCAATGATTTAGTTATATGATTGATCAGGTGGGATCCTGGGAAAGACCCCGGAAACACTCGGGAACGGTGAGCCAAAGTATGGGGACCCTAACGCAACGGGTGGGCCGGGTGTGTGTAACAACGAAAGCAATACACAGTTCACGCCCATGTAACAGAGCTGTGGAAATAGTGTGCAGGCTCAATGACTTAGCCAAGCAGGACGGAAAAATATTATTGTATATCAGACAGTTAAATTGACGCCTAATTTTTAGGCAATCTAAAAAGACACCTGTAAAACAACAGAAAAACACCCTCGTATCCGTCGTGATCAACAGACTTGTCCACAGGAATCGTGGATACCTTCGCTGTTGACAGAATGTCACATTTAGCGCAGCCGGGCTTCGGAATCGGACCGGCTGAGCGCCATGCTGCTTGATTGGGTATCACCCGGGATCATGGGCGGCAGTTCTTGGCCGATATTGCGGAGCTGAGCCCTTTACTGGGTATCGCTGAGTACGATGGCGGTCTTCTTCGTTCCAGGGCCGAGGATCTGGCCGCTCAGGCGCAAGGGTTCCGTGACGCTGAGGCCTATTGGCAGTGGTTGGCGGACTATGTGACCACCAAGACGATCCCGTCATAGCACTTGCCCTCGGCCTTCGGGCCGGGGGTTCCTAAAACTCTTTTTTTGCTGTTCGGGTGCAATCGGTCGGTGCTACCGGCACCGGTAACGGGTGGGTCGGGTGTGTGATTTTCGTAGTCTCTATGGTTGAATTTCCCAAAAGCGGACGTTCGCTGAGGAGGGAAACTATGTCTGGATTGCAGATGGGGTGGATGGCTCCTGCTCCATCGGCGTCGCGATGCGCCAGGATTACGTATTTGGATAGTACATATAGCTTTTTCCACCGCCCCCGCAGGCTACGGCGCAAGCCACTAAGAACAGAAGAACTAGCGGAAGAACAATACCCGCGCTGCTTCCAGTCGCCTCATGCTGCATGGTGGAGTATGTTTCAATCTGTTCTGCCGTCATCTTTGGCTTCATCGGCTTTGTTGCGTTGCCGCCCTCAGCAAATGCAGCCGTGGCACCAAACGTGACGATTGTGGTCGCCAAAAGTGTTTTTTTAAGCATCGGTCGTATCCCCCAGTATACTTATATATTATTAATTGTATCATATAACTGAAGTTTTTCCTACTCGTCTCTGTCGTAGAGTGAAATACCGAAGATTAGAAGCGTTACACCAACCAAGGCAAGCCACTCCAGCTAGCAACAAGGGGAATGACGCTGGGAGGGGATGGGGTTAACAGCCGCTTGGAGGTTGATCTGCCCTAAGGAAGAAAGGAAACCGTCAACAGTACTATCCAATGGCTTTGGAGAATGTGACATGGGTATCAAGAGCGTTATTGTTGCCATAGCCTTCGCATCGGTTTCTGGCCCGGCTACAACAGACGCCGAGGAGCTAACTTGCATATTTGATCAATTCATTGGATTGAGGCCAGGATATACTCAGGAACAGAGACAAGAGTTCTATGGTATAGGTTTTGTCGCCAATGCTACGCAAAGGTACGTTCGGAAGCTCAAAGAAGGCAAAGTTGGTCCGAAACAAACGGTGAGTGTGAAAAGGACAGCTTCATTCACGAGCTACATCCTCGCAGTGAACGGGCCAGTTGTACGAAAAATCAATTTCAGGGCATATGTGGATGGAAGGTGCTACCTACTAATACAGCATCCGCGCTATGAAGATATTTGGGCGCGTGGGCGAATACAAAGGTAAGACCGCCCCGAACTAGCGCCTTCCCTTTGGCTCATGTTTCCCAAGTGTTTCCAGGGTCTTTCCCGGGATCCCAACTAATCAATCATATAACTAAATCATTGATTAGTAATGATATTTTATCAATTCTTTAGCCAAGTAGGATCTCTCTCTAGGCATCCTATCTCTCTCTTATCCATTACTTATACCTATTCCCTCTTAAGACCTACCTCCCTGCATGACCTGTGACCCAGATCACAGACCTTCCTAAGGCCTCAGGCTAAAGTAGGATCACCAAGAGGAGATCACTGACATGAACCGTAACCTGGACCTGCTCCGAGCCTTGTTCCAAGCGTTCCAGGAGTGCTCTCAGATGCAGCAGCGGGTGGATAGGCGATATCGGTGTCAGCGACGCCAGTGATCAGCCTCTCAGGTGCTCTCTATGCGCCCCCATCGATGCCGCTCCTGGGCACCTGCATAACTGCTCCCTTTCACGTCCACCGCTGACGCTCCAGATCGCCTACGTGTCTTCCCCTCGTTTCACTCGGAAATGCCCCAAAAAATGCCCCGATTTTCAGCTTCGATCACGTAAGCCGATGAATCTAATCAGTTGGCTGCGTTTCCTACCACCCCAGCCACGCACTCACTCATTTTCATCCTGCGAGAGACTGCCCCGCTATTGTGGCGCGTTTTCTGACGCTTGCCCTGCGGCGTTTCAGACAGAGACGCGCCCGTGAGTAGGAATCCGGCCAATTTCAGGCCGCAGTCTCAGTTCGCCAGTCCGGCGGTACGAGTTTGGAATAAAGGCGGAAGCGCTGGCTTACAGCTTCGCGAACTGCGCGCGCTGGTCTGACCACGTTGCCGGCACGCCTGACTTGATGAGCGTGTCCGACGTCAGGCCATCCGGCTGTTCGCCATTTGCGATCGAGTCGAGGATATCCGGTGCGAGGAGTGTGAGATCGACAACATCCTGCACCCGGCGCTTGGATGTGCCTTCGGCCTGCGCGATCTCTGCGAAGGACTTGCCGCCAATGATCATCGACATCCACTTCTGCGCCTTCACGATGTTTCGCACGAGCGTCCGGTCGATTTCAGGCGGCGCCTCGCCCAGATGCAGTTTCAGTTCAACGCCGCGCCGGCGTATCCGAAACGGCGATGTGAGTGTCAGGTCTTCTGCTTCGAGCCTGTCTGCCTCACATCCCAAAACCCGTGCCAACTCATCCCGGGCCAACCCAACTGTCAGGGTTCCCGGGCTCACGTCAGCCCCGCGCACCCGCCGACGTGACCTGAGGCCAAGATCTTCCGCGCGCTCTTTCACCACACGGATCAGGCCGTGTTCCAGGTAGAGCTCATAGAGTGTCCTGACCGTTGCCGCCTCAAACTCATCAACCTTCAGCGTCCTACCATCCGCCTGGTATCCAAGCGGCACGTTCCCACCCATCCAGAGACCCTTGCGCTTGGAAGCTGCAATCTTGTCCCGGATGCGTTCTGCTGTGACCTCGCGCTCGAACTGGGCAAAGCTCAAGAGCACATTCAGGGTCAGGCGTCCCATACTGGTCGCCGTGTTGAAGCTCTGCGTTACCGACACAAAGGACGCCTCCGCCGCATCCAGCCGCTCCACCAGCTTGGCAAAGTCGGCCAAGGAGCGGGTCAGACGGTCGATCTTATAGACAACGATCTGATCAACGCGCTTTTCGTCTACCGCCTGCATGAGCCGCTGCAGTGATGGGCGCTCCAGATGTCCGCCGGAAATGCCGCCATCGTCATAGCGGTCCGGGAGTGCCTCCCAGCCTTCATGCTTCTGACTTGCGATATAGGCCTCGCAAGCCTCCCGCTGCGCATCAAGGGAGTTGAAGTCCTGCTCAAGCCCTTCTTCAGAGCTTTTGCGGGTATAGATGGCGCAGCGGATGCGGCGCATCACGACACTCCGAAGAAACGTGGACCCGACCAGTGGGCGCCGGTGATGTGTTTGGCAATGGCGGACAGGGATCGCCAAGTTTTTCCGTCCATAACGTAGCCGCCATCCACGACTTCAACCTGATACGTGCGGCCGTTCCATTCGCGCACCAGATGGGAACCAGGTTTTGCCGTTGTCGGCAGTGACTTGCCCGAGGCGATCTGCTTTAGGCGGCGGGTGGTTTTGACCGAGACCCCGCCCAGCGCCCTATTCTGCGCCTCCCAGATCAGCACCCGTTTCATAAACTGCTGGGACAAGTGTTTGGGCGGCGGGCAGTCAAAAGCCGCGCGCCAGCGGTTCAGGCAGGCTGCCCGATCACAGGCGTCTACCTCTGCAATCAGGATCGTGACCGCGTCTGATGCTCCGGCGCTCATTGCTTGCCCTGCGCTTCGACAATTCGGTAGACGGATCCGTTGGCTGTCTCTGTGCGAGACACCGCGCATCCGGCCTTGCGTTGCGCCGATATCGCAGCCCGCGCCGTATGAGGCTGCCAACCAAAGGTCTTTTGAAGCTGCGCGATAGTCACCCCGGACTTCCTTGAAAGCAGTTTGCGCAACTGCACACGGCGCGTTGATTTGTTGGCCGTCCTCTTTGGTTGGGCTGTCTTTTGCGCTCTTAATTGTGATGTTGTCATTGTGTTTCTCCACTCATAGGGCAAAGGCCAATCCTGCGCCCGGTACTGAGTGGAGCCCGGCAATCCGGGCGTCGACGCAATCAGTACCGCTCTGCTGCGCTCGGAAGTCCAGTCCCATCTGGCAGCGAACCCAAGAAAAAAAGAAATGCTTGGCGAAGTGGGAATGTCTGCTTAACACGCAAAGTCAGACATCTGACCAAATGGGTCAGATGACCGCGTTGAGCCCAAACCGGAAGTGCTCCGTCCTTAATCTTCGCGGTCGCAGCATCAAAACAGCTCCATCCATGGGCCGCGGTGCGGCAAGATAAGCGGCCGTTGATGCATAGCGCAGCGACTTTTGCGACCTCGATGTCCGAGTTGCGGACAGAGCAGACGTTGATTAGTGCTATTGGGCCAGCCACGATTGGAATTTTGCATCAAGGTCGTCGCGATAATCCGCCCACCATTCGTAATTGTAGATGAAGGTATTAGCTGCATTTGCAGGATCGGTTGGCATGTGCCGCGCCATGTCTATCCCCAACTCTGCATGTTTTCCGACCAAAGGTGCCGATGAGCTCCTTGCTGGTCCGTAGGGAATGTATTTTGCCTGATCGGCAAGCCGCTGGGTGTCTGTGGCAAAGCGCACGAACTCTAGAACGGCTTCCTTTCGCTTCTCTGGCAAGTCAGCTGGGATAATCCAGCCATCCAGATCGAACACCTGCGCATCCCAAAGCATTGCAATCGGTTGACCTTGCTCTTCGATTACCGAAAAAAGGCGCCCGTTATAACCTGATCCAAAAACAACTTCTGCATCGGCCAAAAGTTGAGGTGGTTCCGCACCTGCAGTCCACCAGACAACTTGATCCTTGATCTCGTCCAGTTTGGCAAATG
Organism: Aestuariivita boseongensis; assembly: GCF_001262635.1. GTDB lineage: Bacteria > Pseudomonadota > Alphaproteobacteria > Rhodobacterales > Rhodobacteraceae > Aestuariivita > Aestuariivita boseongensis. The sequence goes on along the minus strand of NZ_JXYH01000071.1, from coordinate 5,796 downwards.
CCCTGTCCTGCCCTTCTTTGGTTTCCAGAACATCATACACCGCGTCTTTCGGCACTCCTGAACAAATGAGCGCCCATTCGAGATTGTTTATAGGGCGCCTCTCCAGAGTGCGCTTTCCAGGAAAAGCTTCCAGATCGAAAAAGTCGCAAACGTTTTTCGGCTGCAAACCGTTCCAGGCCGCGACATCGGTGCGATAGCCAAATGCCGTGGAATAGACGACTTGCGGTATGAAACAGTCAGACACGAGAAGGTCACCGAAATCGTCTGATGCTTCCGACCCGTCGGGAGCAGAGGCAAGCATTGCGTCATGGTCGATCTCCATCGCAAGGCCTTCGTCGCAAAGCCTTATCGCGTCAGATGCAACGACATCCACAAGATCCCACGTTGTATTGCCCGCTTCGGCCATGGCGCGAAGCTTGGCAACCGCCGAGGCTGAGCTTTCGTCCCAGATGAAGCTTACACCTGGGTTCGCCGCAGCGTAGGGTTCAGTGTATGCTCTTTGCTGACTCTCCTGATAGGCGCCGCCCCATGAAACGATCGTGAGTTCAATTGGATCAGCGGCCTCGGCTGCATTTGCTGCAATTGAGGCTGCAACAGCCGCGACTGACAAGACGTAAAACTTCATTCCGTTTCCCCCTTTGCATTGCCTATTCACTGAATGGCTCAAGCATAGCCAAACAGAACCTTACTCAAAATTCATCCGAATTGCGAACGAAGCTGTCGGGGCTGCACGATGCTTAAAACCATGCACTGCATACTATCCGCGGCCACATAAGGCTCTTCGGACAAGTGTTTAAATCTCTCAGAACACCTCTGGTGGCTTTGCCAAAGGTCCCCAGGTCTTCGGATCGGGCAGACCCACGCTTGTCCATGCTTCTTGAAGCACCCGGGATTCCGCCGTGCGCGTTCGCGGCAGATCATCGAGGATTTCAATCCACGGCATCTTGCTTTCCATACCAGAGTGGGCCGCGGGGGCATGCTTTTTGGGTTCGTCAAGATTCGCGGTGAATATGACCAGATAGGCCGCTCGTTTTGGCTGGAGCAGCCTGTACGTCATGCTGGAACCGCATGTCGGGCAAAACCCCCGCTCTGCGATTGGGGATGACGCAAAGTAAGTGGGTTCTTTCTCCAAAAACTGCACAGTTGATGCCGGAAAGGCCGTCCAGGTGCTCATGGAAGACCCGGTAAATTTCTGACAGATGCTGCAATGGCAAAAACCCGTGCTGATTGGTGGAGCGCTGATTTCGAAACGTATGGATCCACATAGACACCCGCCTGTTATCAATGAGCCTTGCAAAGCGTCTTCGTCCAAATCCATGAAGCCGCCCGTCAGTCCTGCTCGACTTTTGGTCATGTAAACATGAAGGGGCATGTCCGAATCTTTGACGCGCTTGTGCCCGCAATCTTCCAGAGGCACATCAATCTTACCACGTATCTGGGCCATGACTTCGGCTGAAACCGCAATCCCACCGGGTTCTGCAAGTGCCTCAAGCCGTGCAGCCGTGTTTACACCGTTTCCCAGCAGATCACCGTCTTGCACCACCACGTCGCCCAATGAAACTCCAACGCGCAGGACAAGCGGTTCATCATCTGATGATCGCTTCGCTTGAAGCATCGCCAAACGTTGAATACCGACAGCACAGTTCACGGCTTCAATCGTGCTGGAAAACTCAGCCAAAAACCCATCGCCCAGAGACTTGAACAATCTGCCCCTGTTTGCCTCGACCTGCATGCCGATGACTTCGTCTTTGAGTTTGGCGACTTTGGCCAAGGTTCCATCCTCATCGCGCGACGTAAGTCCTGCGAACCCCACCACGTCGACCGCCATGATTGCCGCTAGTCTGCGTTCCAACTCATCGCCCTCCAAACTGTGAACTGATCGACGTTACTATAACACAAGACTTTCCGAGATGGGGCGTGAGGAGACAAACGACATTGGCTCGGCGTGGGTGTCCACTTTGGGCTCGAAGCTGCCATTCGCTGCAGTGCCGCACGCAGTTGATCCATGAATGACCGCAACGCGGACAAACCTGACATTGGCACCAAGGCTGCGTTGGAAAACGCGATTAGAGATCGTTTCGGCGACTGAACTCAAAATTCAACCGGATCGCATGTCGCTGCGGATTTCCTTAAGAAGTGGAAGCATTTCGCAGGACTTCGCCAGCTCCATGGCTTCTTGGAAGGACTGCTCTGCCGCTCCTTGCTGACCATTTCGAGAAAGGGTTCTTCCCAGAGCGCAAAGCGCGTACGCTAACATTCCGTTGTCCCCATTCTGTCTGGCGCGCGATACTGCGACCCGGGCCTGATCTTCGGCCTTTCGAAGGTTCCCAAGAGCCGCCCAGCAGGACGCCAAATGAACCGCTTGTGTCCCGCGGCCCCCGCTGCCTTTTCCACTTGCCTCTCTCGCGACGGCTTCCTGAAGAAGAGGCAGCGCCGCTTTGGCCTGATCGAGCCTAATCAGGGCCAACCCAAGTGGAGATGCCACCGAATGAAACCATGCTGTGTTTTCATCATCTTTTGTCAGCGGTAGAACGGATTGCAGGGTATTTGCTGCCAGCTCGCTATTTCCGAAGCGCAACCAGAAAACCCCAGTAGCGACTCCTGCAAGAATCCGAAAAAACGGCGGGCGATCCTGTGACAGGTCGTTTTGACAGTCGAGCACCTCGAATTTGACCTCTTCGAAGCGCCCAAGTTCGGCTGCGCACCACACCAACCACAAGCGAGCAAGTGCGTATGTGATGGGCGACAACTCGTGCCTGGACCCTCGATACTTAACGCAAGCATCCATAACCGCACGACTTGACTCAAAGGCTTCGGCATATTGGCCGGTGGCAGCGAGCATCTGGGATTGCAGGAAGCGGAGTTCAGCAACTTCGCGAAGCGCGGCCAGCTTTTCGTTTTCGACGATCAAAGCGCGCACTTGGACTAAGGCATCGCCCATGTTTCCTTGAGCGACCATGTTGCCAATCATATGCCGCTGTACCAGACGCGAGCGTGCATCATCGTGGATCCGATCACAAATGGCCATGGCTTCATTCAATCTCTTGCCGATCTCGTCAAACTGGGACGTCGCGAAGAGGGCATCACGCAGCATCAAGCGGATATCGATGGCAAGTTGATCGATTTCTAGCGACCGTTCTTTTACATGGCTTTCTGACTGCAACGCGAGACAAAGCAGCTCAGTGCTTTCGGTATAAGCCAGACGAGATGCCGCTCGCTTCCCAGCGGAAAAGTACGAACGTGCGGCTTGTTCATACAAACCGGCACGGAATGCCTGTCTGCCAATTTTGGCATCTTGTCCGGGTCCGCGTGCCGCATCCCGCAGATACTCGTAGATTGTGGTGTGAAGTGTGCGCCGTTCATCGCGTAGCAAGGATCTGTAGGCGGCTTCACCCACAATGGGGTTTACGAACGCATAAAGCGTGCTCGGCAGAAAGCTGGTTTCGCGCACCAAACCGGCATCAATGACTTGTTGGAGCAAATTAAGCGTGTCGGCTTCATTTTGACCTGTTAATGCGAGCAACGTTTCGAGTGTGACAGGGTTTTCGAAAGCCGCACCCGCCTGAAGGAGCTGTTTTGCTTCATTGGGCAGGCGGTCAATGCGCTCTTCGAACAGATCGACAACGCTTTCCGGGATACTCAGCTGAATTGTCTGACTGTCCGGTTCGTCCTTTCCACGTTCAGCCAGGTGACGGGCGAATTCGGTAAGAAAACGAGGGTTGCCTTCAGCTCTGGTGATAATCTTTTCAAGCAAGTCCTTGGAAAGGGGCCTGTCAACGAAGTGCGCGTTTAACAACTGCAACGCCGCTCGGTGCTCCAGCGGTCTAACTTGTAAAACCTGCCGCGCAGTTGAGCGAAAATCGGAAATGTCCTCGCGACTGAATACCAAAACCAGAAGTGGCTTCTTGTCTACAATTCCAGAGGCCGCCTTTAGGAACGTTCGGCTCGAAGCGTCAGACCACTGGAAACTGTCGATAAGGATTATCAGTGGCCCCTGATCTGCAAGCGTTTCTAACATCAATTGTAGCGCGCTTAGCGCCGCGAAGCGCCGGTTTTCGGTTTCTTTCTGATCTACCTCTTCACTTTCTGACATAAGGAGCCAGATCACATCGTCCGCGTGCTTAGCAATTTTCTGATCCAGGAGTGCAAGTTTCTGCGATAATTCCTGAGCGGGATCATGCGAGACATCCTGAGCGATGTTTAGCAACGACATTACAAGGCGTCTCAGAAGCGCATTGGGGTCAGAATGGTCTTGTGCTCGGTTTGATGCGACAGCAATGCGCGCGTTTGTCGGTTGCAGCTGGCGACTGAACTCCAACAGCAGGCGCGTTTTGCCAACACCCGCTCCTCCGAGCACGGAAATTACATCCCCTATGCCATCGGCCAGCTGTTCGTAGGCGCCCATTAGGAAGTTCATCTCACGATTGCGGCCTATAAACGGAAACTGTGCGAGCGCATCTTCTGGAAGCAAATCCTGTGGATTGCTGCCCACAGAAACCAATTGAAATGCGTTCAAGTCGGAAACGGGACGCACTTCGATGGAATGCCCGGCCAGAAAACGCGTAGATTCATTGATCAAAACAGTTCCTGGTGTAGCTTTTGCCTCCAAATGCGCGGCAACGTTAACCACATCACCGATCGCGTCGATTTTGAATGCTCCATCGCCTTCTGTGACGTTTACAACGGCAGTTCCAGAACTAAGGCCAACGCGCAGTTGAAGCGATCCACCAGCAGGCGTTTTCAATTGGTCAGCTACTGCCAAAATGTCCAAAGCCGCATGGCATGCTCTGTAAGCATGGTCTTCTTGCGCCAGTGGAGCTCCGAAGACGCAGAAAATGCCATCGCCCATAATCTTAGCGACGACTCCGCCGGCCGCTTCTATGCAGGGGCTCAGGCCTTCAATCGACCGCTTTAGAAAACCCTTGGCATCTTCCGGGTCCAGTCCTTCAACTAGTCTTGTGGAACCCACGATATCGGCAAACAGAACCGTAATGTGCTTCCTGGCCTCAGTATCACCTGGTCGCGCATTGGAGGCCTTGCCGCGGTCGCGGACTGATGAGTGATTTGGCGTTACGCCTTCGCCATCATTTTGCGGTGCTGGAGATCCACAAGCGTGGCAAAAACGAGCTTTGAGCTGCAGCTCCGTTCCGCAAGAGGAGCATTGCACTATTTGCGATACCCCGCAGCTCGGGCAAAAGCGGGCTCCTGCAGGTAGGCTGCTTCCGCACGCTATACAGCCTCCCTTAAGTTCCTTTTGGGTCACGTTCCGCCTATGGCGTTAAGTCAAGCGCTTCTACAACCCGTACATAGGGAATTTGTGCTGCTTTGTTTACTTCTTTCACGTCATCTGCATTTTCGGCTTCAAACAGGCACATCGAGCGGTCTTCTCCCGGAACAAAGGTCGTCCGGATATAGCGCACAGATCGGCCATCCTGGTTGAAGCCATCAGAGAATTCGATGGCCCGTTGTTGCGCGGCAGCCAGCTCCTCCATCGTGATGCCAGACAAATCGCGTTCGACCATAAATACAGACATCTGTAGTCTCCTCCCAAAATACTCATCTGAATTGAAATGCTAGCAAGAAAAAAAGCGCCGATAAAGCTTCGAGTCCGCGGGCCACAGTAGCATTATTTGCATGTTCATATGCTCTTGGATTACGTGGATTGGTTTGCATTAGCTCTACTGCAATAGTCTAGAAAACCCACGCCTCTTGGGACCGCTCTGGGCTCAGAGCAGCCCTTCGCTGCAGGGCGGCACTGATCTGCGCGATGAACGTCCGCTTTGCGGATCGAGCGGG
>NZ_JXYH01000070.1 GCF_001262635.1 Aestuariivita boseongensis | reverse complement strand
GCGGCCGCGCCGTCATCCGGCTTATGGAAAACACGACCGGCCGATTACGCCTGATCCGCCGCGCAAATGGCTATGAGGCCGAGGTCGCCGCAGGCCGCGATTTCTGGGCGGTGATGGTGGAACGCTATGGTCTGACACTGGACGTGGTTGGCGGATCGCTTGGCAATATTCCCAAGGATGGCCCGCTGATCCTGATCGCGAACCACCCTTACGGCATTCTGGATGGTCTGATGATGGGCCATATCCTGAGCGAGACACGCGGCGATTTTCGCATCCTTGCCAACAGCGTGTTCCGCAAGGCCGAAGAGCTGAACCGGATCATCCTGCCGATCTCTTTCGATGACACGAAAGAGGCCTTGAAACTCAATCTCGACACCCGAAGAACCGCTCTGGATTACCTTGCAAGTAATGGCGCCATAGGGATTTTTCCCGGCGGTACCGTGTCGACGGCAGCCAGGCCATTTGCCCAGCCGATGGATCCGGGCTGGCGCGGGTTTACGGCCCGGATGATCGCCAAAAGCAACGCGACCGTCGTGCCGGTTTACTTCGACGGCCACACCTCCCGCCTCTTCCAAATCGCGAGCCATTTGCACCAGACATTGCGCGTCGGCCTCTTGATCAAGGAGTTCAAGAAACGCGTCGATACGCCCGTGCGCGTCGTGATCGGAGAGCCCATCGACCGTGACGTTCTGAGCCCGCTGGCCAAAGACACCAAATCCCTGATGGATTTCCTGCGCAAAGCCACGTATGAGCTGTCGCCAAAGCCGCTGGCCAATTACGACTACGGCTATGAGTTCGAGGAACGGCATCGCGCCTGATTAAAGATGGCAGTTGGTATTTTCGATTCCGGTCTGGGCGGCCTGACCGTCCTGAACGCAGCGCAAAAGCGCCTGCCTGACGTCGATTTCCTGTATTTCGGCGACAGTGCCCATGCGCCTTACGGCGTGCGGGATGCCGATGATGTGTTTGATCTGACCACAGCCGCCGTGAATGACCTTTGGGGCAGGGGGTGCAACCTTGTCGTGCTGGCCTGCAACACGGCCTCGGCCGCCGCGCTCCGGCGCATGCAGGAGGCGGGCGTACCGCAAGGCAAACGGGTGCTGGGCGTCTTCGTGCCGCTGATCGAGGCGCTGACCGAGCGGCAATGGGGTGACAACTCCCCTCCGCGTGAGGTTGAAGTGAAGCATGTGGCGCTTTTCGCCACGCCCGCAACCGTGGCCAGCCGTGCGTTCCAGCGGGAATTGGCCTTTCGCGCCATTGGTGTAGACGTGGAAGCTCAAGCATGTGGCGGGGTCGTGGATGCGATCGAGGAAGGCGACATGATCCTCGCCGAAGCGCTGGTGCGGTCCCATGTGGACGCGCTGAAACGTAAAATGCCGCATCCGCAGGCTGCCGTGCTGGGCTGTACCCATTACCCGCTGATGGCCGAGGTGTTTCAGGACGCGTTGGGGGCGGATGTAAAGGTCTTCTCGCAAGCCGATCTGGTGGCTGAAAGCCTGGCCGATTATCTGGACCGGCGGCCCGAAATGCTGGGTGGCGGGGAGCCGGGTTTCCTGACCACGGGCGATCCGCGCAAGGTGTCGGACCGGGCGACGCAGTTCCTCCGACGAAAGATCACGTTCGAGGCGGCCTGACGCCTTTCACCTTGCTCTTTTTTCCGCGCCGGAGCAGTCTTAGGCAGCTTCTCAACGGACCATTCACATGACCTACAATGTCGCAATTCTTGGCGCTTCGGGCTATACCGGGGCGGAATTGATCCGGCTGATCGCCGATCATCCCGGCATCCAGATCGCAGCCCTTGCCGCTGACCGGAAGGCCGGCATGCAGATGGCCGAGGTGTTCCCGCATCTGCGCCACATGGACCTGCCAACCCTATGCAAAATCGACGAAATCGACTTCTCCAAGATCGATCTGTGCTTTTGCGCCCTGCCGCATAAGACCAGCCAGGAAGTGATCCGCGATCTTCCGCACAACCTGAAAATCGTGGACCTGTCCGCTGATTTCCGGCTGCGCGATCCGGCGGAATACCAGAAATGGTATGGCAACGCCCATGCCGCGGTCGACATGCAGGGCGAGGCCGTCTATGGCCTGACAGAATTTTACCGCGAGGATATCGCGGGCGCCCGTCTGGTGGCCGGCACGGGCTGTAATGCCGCCACTGGCCAATTCGCGCTGCGGCCACTGATTTCAGCCGGGGTCATCGATCTGGATGAGATCATTCTGGACCTGAAATGCGGCGTTTCGGGTGCCGGTCGGTCGCTGAAGGAAAACCTGCTACATGCCGAACTGTCCGAAGGCTACAACGCCTATGCCGTTGGTGGCACCCACCGGCATCTGGGGGAGTTCGATCAAGAGTTTTCCAAACTTGCCGGGCGGCCCGTGCAGATCCAGTTCACGCCGCATCTGGTCCCGACGAACCGGGGCATACTTGCCACCGCCTATGTGAAGGGCGAGGCCGACGCGATCCACGCGGCCTTTACCAAGGCTTATGCGGATGAGCCCTTCCTGCAGGTGCTGCCGATGGGCGAGACCCCCTCGACCCACCATGTGCGTGGATCGAATTTCTGTCACATCGGTGTGGTGGCTGACCGGATCGCAGGGCGCACGATTGTTGTGGCCGCGCTGGATAACCTGACAAAAGGTAGCAGTGGACAAGCGTTGCAAAATGCTAATCTGATGTTAGGTGAGCCAGAGACGCGCGGGTTGATGATGGCACCTCTCTTCCCGTGACGGTCAGCGGAGGATTCGATGAAAAGCCTTAAGAAACAACGCCGTATCCAGGTGATTGCCGTGGCCGCAGTTGCGCTTGTGTTGTCAACGGCGCTGATCGGATATGCGATGCGTGACGGTATCAACTTCTTCCGTGCGCCCAGCCAGATCATCGCCGAACCGCCTGCGCCGAACGAAGTGTTCCGCATCGGTGGGCTTGTCGAAGAGGGCTCCATTGTGCGTGGGGAGGGCAAGACCATCCGCTTTTCGGTGACCGATGGCGGCGCGTCGATCCCGGTGACTTATACCGGTGTTCTGCCTGACCTGTTTTCGGAAAACGAAGGCATGGTGGGCACGGGAAGTTACGTCAATGGCGTCTTCGAAGCCACTGAAATCCTGGCCAAACATGACGAAACCTATATGCCGGCCGAGGTCGTGGATGCGCTGAAGGAACAGGGTGTCTATAAAGACCCTAACGGCAGCTATGGGGCGGCGGGCGAAGGCTGAATGGCCCTGCCGGGCCATGCCTCCGGCGGCCTGTATTTGTAAAGAGAAGAAGAATAGGGTAGCGCACGCTGATGTAGCGAGGCGTTAACCTTAACCGTTCAGGACTGTCCCCCGTGATCAAGCGAGGGGCCGGAATGCAGAGCTTACGCGACATAGCCGAAGAAATTGTGGCCCGCGAGGGCGGTTTCGTGAACGATCCCGACGACCCCGGTGGGGCCACGAAATACGGCGTGACCATTCACACCATGCGGCGCCTGGGCCTGGATCTGACGGGCGACGGCCGGGTGGATGTGGCCGATGTGCGGGAGTTGAGCCGGGAACAAGCGGTGGAGATCTTTCTGGATCACTACTTCCACAAGCCGCGGATTGATCTTCTGCCCGAGACGCTGCAGCCCTCGGTTTTTGACATGTATGTCAATGCAGGGGCAAATGCCGTGCGCATATTGCAGCGGCTGTTGGCGCAAATGGGGTTTGACGTGGCGGTGGACGGGCTGATCGGACCGCAAACCGCCATGGCGGCGGAGGAGGCCGCGCATCCCGATCCCATGATGCTGCGCGATGCCTATGGGGTGGCGCGGCGCAATTATTACTTTCGCCTTGCCGACCACCGCCCTGCCAGCCGCAAATACGCGCGCACACGCGCTGGCGGCAAAGGCGGCTGGATCAGGCGAGCCGAGGAATTTCTGAGCCCTGCCTTTCATCTGAGCGTGCAGCAATTTGCAGAAAGGGTGGCGTCATGGGACTGATCGGGAAACTTCTTTCGCTGCTGTTCGGGGATGGGCGTAACGCAATTGTCGAGACGGCGGAGGTTTTTCGCGAGAATGCCGAGGCCGGTGCCGACCGGGCCTTGCAGGCGCAGGAGCGCGCTTTGGCGCAGATGGCCGCGGAATTCGCAAGAACGCAGAAGGGCGGGTTTGACCGGCTGATGGACGGGATCAACCGCATTCCGCGCCCTGCGCTGGCCCTGGGAACGCTGGGTCTTTTCCTGGCGGCGATGATCGATCCGATCTGGTTTGCCGCGCGCATGCAGGGGATCGCACTGGTGCCCGAGCCGCTTTGGTGGCTTCTGGGTGTGATCGTGTCCTTCTATTTCGGGGCGCGCCATCAGTTGAAATCACAGGATTTTCAGCGGGATCTGGCGGCGACCATGGCGCGCGCACCGCAGGTCATGTCCAACATCGCAGCCTTGCGTCACATGAAAGATCCGACCCCGGCCGATACCGGCGGGGATGCCGCGCTGACCTTGGCCGCCAGCACCTCTGACGCAAATCCCGCGCTTGAGGCATGGAGGCAGGCGCGCCGCAGCTAGCCCACCCGCGACAATGTGATCTGTCGTGCCGGATTCCCATTGGCGAGCTTTCGGGGCGCGACTATAATCTGCCCCATGGTGACAGAGCTTGGACATTTCGCGCTGATCCTCGCCTTTATGGTGGCGATTGTGCAGACCATTGTGCCGCTGATCGGGGCGCAGAAACGCTGGACCGGATGGATGGCCGTGGCGGAGCCCGCTGCCAATATCCAGTTCCTGCTGACGGCATTTGCCTTTGCGGCGCTGACCTATGCCTTTGTTACGTCTGACTTTTCGCTGAGGCTGGTGACACTGAACAGCCATTCGGCCAAGCCGATGCTGTACAAGATCACCGGCACCTGGGGGAACCACGAAGGCTCTATGCTGCTTTGGGTGCTGATCGTGACGCTGTTTGGCGCTATGGCGGCTTGGTTCGGAGGCAATCTGCCGCCCACGTTGAAGGCACGTGTTCTGGCGGTGCAGGCAGCCATCGGCGTGGCATTTTTTGCCTTTATCATTTTCACGTCGAACCCGTTTCTGCGCCTCGCGGTACCGCCCATGGACGGGCAGGATCTGAATCCGCTGCTGCAGGATCCCGGTTTGGCCTTCCACCCGCCGTTTCTGTATTTGGGTTACGTGGGCCTGTCGATGGCGTTTTCCTTTGCCGTCGCCGCCCTGATCGAAGGCCGCGTGGATGCCGCCTGGGGCCGCTGGGTGCGGCCCTGGACATTGGCTGCGTGGATTTTCCTGACCATCGGTATTGGGCTGGGGTCGTGGTGGGCCTATTACGAGCTGGGCTGGGGCGGTTTCTGGTTCTGGGATCCGGTTGAAAACGCCTCTTTCATGCCCTGGCTTCTGGCCGCGGCGCTGCTGCATTCGGCCATTGTGGTTGAAAAGCGCGAGGCGCTGAAAAGCTGGACGATCCTGCTGGCCATCCTTGCCTTCGGCTTTTCGCTGGTGGGCACGTTCATTGTGCGTTCGGGTCTTCTGACCTCGGTTCATGCGTTCGCGAATGACCCGGAGCGGGGCGTGTTCATCCTGATGATCATGGTCTTTTTCACCGGCGGTGCACTGACGCTTTACGCCATGCGCGCAAAGGCGATGGAGGCGAAGGGCGTCTTCGGCACCATCAGCCGTGAAAGCGCGCTTCTGGCCAATAACATCCTTCTGGCGGTCAGCTGTTTCGTGGTGTTTGTCGGCACCATGTGGCCCGTCATTGCCGAGATGTTCTTTGACCGCAAGCTAACCGTTGGTCCGCCGTTCTTCGACATGGCGTTTACCCCCTTCATGGTGGTGCTGGGTCTGATCCTGCCCGTCGGTGCGATGATCCCCTGGAAACGCGGGGTGCTGAGCCGGGCCTGGAAGCCTCTGCGTATGGCTTTCGTGCTGTCGCTGGCCATTGCCGCGCTGGTCTGGGCGATGCAGACCGAACGCAGCGCATTGGGGCCGCTGGGGGCCTTCATGGGGGCCTGGATCGCGATGGGGGCGCTGGTCGATCTGTGGTCGCGGACGGGACAGTCGCGCGATATCAGCCGTCTGGCGCGGCTTCCGCGTGCCGATTGGGGCAAAGCGACAGCGCATTTCGGGCTTGGTGTGACCTTTTTCGCCATTTGCGGGCTCGTGGCCTGGAAACAGGACGATATTCGTGTGGCCCAGATCGGAGAGCCGTTTGACGTCGCAGGGTTCACCATCACGCTGGACGATGTTCAGGACGTGCGCGGTCCCAACTATTTCTCGACCATGGGCTTTATTACGCTTGAAAAAAACGGGCGCGAGATCGCTCAGCTACGGCCTGAGAAACGTGAATATCCCGTGGCCCAGATGCCCACGACCGAAGCCGCGATTGATTACCGGTTTTTCCGCGACGTTTACGTTGTGATTGGCGACAAGCAGACCGATGGCGGCTGGGTGGTGCGCACCTATGTCAAACCCTTCGCCAACTGGATGTGGGCGGGGTGCCTGCTTATGGCACTGGGCGGGTTCCTGTCGCTTAGCGACCGGCGCTTCCGGGTGGCTGCGGGCGCACGCAAGACGCCCCAAGGGGTGCCGGCGGAATGAGCTGGCGTCAGACGCTTCTGGGTCTGGTCGTCGCGCTGATGGTCACGCCGGTCTGGGCTGTGCAGCCCGATGAGGTGCTGGACGATCCTGTGCTGGAAGAACGGGCGCGCGATCTGTCCAAGGGCCTGCGCTGCCTTGTCTGCCGCAATGAAAGCATCGACGAAAGCAATGCCGATCTGGCGCGTGACCTGCGCATCCTGGTGCGTGAGCGGCTGGTTGAAGGCGACAGCGACGAAGAGGTGATTGACTTTGTCGTGGAACGTTACGGCGAATATGTCCTGCTGAAACCACGCTTTGACGGATCGACCTGGCTGCTTTGGGCGGCGGGACCGATCATGCTGCTTCTGGCGGCCGGGATCGGGTTTGCCTATATCCGCGGACGGTCCGAGGCGAAACCGGTGCAGGAAGCGGGTCTCAGCGCGGAAGAGAAGGCGCGTCTGGACAAAATTCTCAAGGAATGACGCCCGGTTCGTCTGGCGCTGCGGTGAAGGATGCCTAAAGTGGCCTCCGACTCGACATCAAGAAAGGCGCCGTCATGACCTATGAGACCATCACGCTGGACACCGCAGATGACATCGCGGTCGTGACCCTGAACCGGCCTGACAAATACAATGCGTTGACAGCCCAGATGCGGGCGGAATTGACCCATGCCGTCAAGGCCGCCGGGCAAAGTGCCCGTGTGGTTGTGCTGACAGGGGCGGGCAAGGCCTTTTGTTCGGGCCAGGATCTGGGTGACCGGGCAAGTGCCGCGAACCTCGATCTGGAGCGGACGCTGCGCGATGAATACACGCCTCTTTTGCGCGCGATCTTCGACTGCCCGGTGCCGACAATTTCCGCCGTGAATGGCCCGGCTGCTGGGGCAGGGGCCAATATCGCGCTGGCTGCCGACGTGGTGATTGCCGCCGAAAGCGCCTATTTCCTCCAGGCTTTCACCCGGATCGGCCTGATCCCGGATGCGGGCGGTACGTATTTCCTTCCGCGCCAGATGGGCACGGCCAAGGCCATGGGCGCTGCCTTGTTCGCCGACAAGATCAGCGCGCGTCAGGCTGATGATTGGGGCATGATCTGGGAAGCTGTGGCGGACGATAGCTTTGAAGACACCTGGAAGGCCCGCGCGGCACATTTGGCGCAAGGCCCCACCGCCGCCTATGCCGCGGCGAAACAGGCCATTCGCGGCAGCTGGGACAAGACGCTGGAAGACCAGCTGTTGGTCGAGGCCAAGCTGCAAGGCGCCTGTGGCAAGTCGCGCGACTTCAAGGAAGGCGTCGTGGCGTTCATGGAAAAACGCGCACCCAAGTTCGAAGGGCGGTGAACGCGGCCTCAGTCGACAAAAGAACAAGCCCCGCCGCATCGCTGCGCCGGGGCTTTTTCATTCGGTTTCGCGCCAATCAGCGCTTTTCGATATCCACGTAATCGCGCGCGGTTTCGCCCAGATACAGCTGGCGCGGGCGGCCGATCTTGTTTTGTGGGTCGGCAATCATCTCTTTCCACTGGCTGACCCAGCCCACGGTGCGCGACAGCGCAAAGATGGGTGTGAACATGGAGGTCGGGAAGCCCATCGCCTCAAGAATAATGCCGGAATAGAAGTCGACATTGGGGAACAGCTTCTTCTCGGCGAAGTATTCGTCCTCAAGGGCGATCTTTTCCAGCTCTTTGGCGACCTGCAGGAGGGGATTGTTTTCGATCCCCAGCAGGTCCAGCACCTCGTCGGCGGATTGCTTCATCACCGTCGCACGAGGGTCAAAGTTCTTGTAGACGCGGTGACCAAAGCCCATCAGGCGGAACGGATCGTTCTTGTCCTTGGCGCGGGCGATGTATTCCGGGATGCGGTCGACGCCGCCGATTTCCTTCAGCATCTCAAGGCAGGCCTGGTTCGCGCCGCCATGGGCCGGGCCCCAAAGGCAGGCGATACCGGCAGCAATACAGGCGAAGGGGTTCGCACCCGAGCTTGAGGCCAGACGCACGGTCGAGGTCGAGGCGTTCTGCTCGTGATCGGCATGCAGGATAAAGATCCGGTCCATCGCGCGGCTCAGGATCGGGTCGACGTGATATTCCTCGGCCGGGACGGCAAAGCACATGTGCAGGAAGTTGGCCGCGTAATCGAGATCGTTGCGCGGATAGACGAAGGGCTGACCCACCGAGTACTTGTAGGCCCAGGCCGCAATCGTCGGCATCTTGGCGATCAGCCGGTGCGAAGCGATCTCGCGCTGGCGTTCGTCATTCACGTCAGTGCTGTCGTGATAGAAAGCCGACATCGCGCCAACAACGCCCACCATGACCGCCATGGGATGCGCGTCGCGGCGGAAACCACGGAAGAAGTTCACCATCTGCTCGTGCAGCATTGTGTGGCGGGTGATGGTGGATTCAAAATCCTCAAGCTGAGCGGCTGACGGCAATTCGCCGTACAGCAGAAGGTAGCACACTTCGAGGTAATGCGATTTGCCGGCAAGCTGGTCGATCGGGTACCCGCGATGCAGAAGCTCGCCCTTGCCGCCATCGATGAAGGTGATGGTGCTGTCGCAGCTCGCGGTGGAGGTGAAGCCGGGATCGTAGGTAAAGACGCCTGCCTCCCCATAAAGCTTGCGGATGTCGATCACATCCGGACCCGCCGTGGGTGAGAAAATCGGCAAATCATAGCTGTTCTCGCCGATGGTCAGTTTGGCAGTTTTCTTGGCCTCAGTCATAGCTGTCCCTTCCTTCGTTCAGGGGCGCAGGCATTCCGGCGCACCCGGGTCCTTCGCGCGCCGGACAAGGGCGCAGACCAATGTTAAGACGACAGTGTGACCCGCGCGTTAAGCGCCCCGGTCTTCTGCCGCATCCGCCAGCCGGGCCAGTGTTTCCTCGCGGCCCAACAGAAGCATCATGTCGAAAACCGAAGGGGTCACGGACCGTCCTGCAAGGGCCGCCCGCAATGGGCCTGCCAGTTTGCCGAACTTGGTCCCCCGCGCCTCTGCGAACGCGTTGAGAGCCGCCTCCAGATCGTTTCGCGACCAGCTAGCACTTTGCAACTGCGGCGTCAATTCTGACAGTATACCACGGGATACCGTATCAAGGGCTTTTGCGGCCTTCTCGTCCGGTGTGATCGGGCGTTGGGTCAGGATAAAATGCGCCTTTTCAATCAGTTCGGGAAAACTGCGCGCCCGATCCTTGAGGCAATACATCGCACGTTCCAAATCGTCTGCCTGCGCCGTTTTCAGCGCCGGCTGGCCAGAGGCCGCAAGATAGGCTTCAAGCTCTTGCCGCAATGCGGCATCGTCGGCGGCTGCGATATGTTGCCCTGACAGGTTTTCCAGTTTTTTCAGGTCAAACCGGGCGGGGCTTTTGCCGATCCCGTCCAGATTGAACCACTCCCGCGCCTGGGCATCGGTGAAGAACTCGTCATCGCCATGGCTCCAGCCCAGCCGCGCAAGGTAGTTGCGCATGCCAGCGGCCGGGTAGCCCATCTTCTGGTATTCCTCTGCCCCCAGCGCGCCGTGGCGTTTCGACAGTTTCTTGCCATCCGGCCCGTGGATCAGCGGGATATGCGCCCAGACGGGAATGTCCCAGCCCATGGCATCATAGATCATCATCTGCCGCGCGGCATTATTCAGGTGGTCATCGCCCCGGATCACATGGGTCACGCCCATGTCATGGTCATCGACGACCACGGCCAGCATGTAGACGGGCGTACCGTCGGACCGCAGCAGAACCATGTCATCCAGTTGATCATTGCGGATCGTCACATCGCCCTGAACCCGGTCGCGGATCACGGTCGCGCCGTCCTGAGGCGCTTTGATGCGGATTACGAAGGGCGCGTCCGGATGGGTGGCCGGATCGGCATCCCGCCAGGGGGAGCGGAACAGGGTCGATTTCCCTCCGGCCCGCGCGGCGTCGCGGAAGGCGGTGATTTCTTCCTGCGTCGAAAAGCACTTATACGCCTTCCCCTCGGCCAGAAGCTGGTGCGCAACCTCTGCATGGCGGTCGGCGCGGGCGAATTGACTGATTGGCTCCCCGTCCCAGTCCAGACCCAGCCAGGAAAGGCCCTGCAGGATCGCTTCGGTCGCCTCGGGCGTCGAACGCGCCCGGTCGGTGTCTTCGATACGCAGCAGGAATTTGCCGCCGCGCCCGCGCGCAAAAAGCCAGTTGAACAGCGCCGTGCGGGCCCCGCCGATATGCAGATATCCGGTGGGCGAGGGGGCAAAGCGGGTGACGACAGGCGCGGACATGAGGCGGTTTACCTTTTGATAACCATGTGGGGATTAGAAGTGGCGCCTGTCTAGCGATCCCGGCAGGTGGGGGCAAGTATGCGCGTTTTGGCATGGCTGGATCTGGGCCTTTTGCGGCAGCGCGGTCACCTGTGTCCCTGGGCGCCTGTGGCCTTTGCATGTGGTATCGGGCTTTACTTTGCGCGTCAGATCGAACCGGGACAGGCGACCTATTGGGGTTTGGGCGCGCTGGCTGTCCTTGCGCTTGTGGCCGCGCGCCTTCTGCCGCCGGGACTGGGCGCTTTGGGCTGGGCCGTGGCGCTGGCGGCCACCGGGTTTCTTGCGGCGGGCTACCGCGCCCACCAGGTTTCCGCGCCGGTGCTGGAGTGGCGCTATTACGGCCCGATCGAAGGGCGGATCATCGGCATCGACCGTTCGGCCTCGGACGCGCTGCGGCTGCGGCTGGATCAGGTGGTTCTTGAACGCTTGTCGCCGGCCAGAACCCCCGGCCAGGTTCGCGTGGCGCTGCATGGCGATCTTCCCGCCTTTGATCTTGTGCCGGGCCAGCGCGTGATGACCACGGGCCACCTGTCACCCCCCGGCGGACCGGTGGAGCCGGGCGGGTTCGATTTTCGCCGTCACGCCTGGTTTCAGGGCCTGGGCGCGGTGGGCTATACCCGCAACCCGGTGCTTCTGGCAGCGCCACCTTCCGAAGGGCTGGCCCTGCTGCGCCTGCGCCGCGCCATCACCGCCCGGATAATCGAGGTGCAGGGCGGCGACATCGGCGGGTTTGGCGCGGCGGTGACAACCGGGGATCGCAGCGGTGTCAGTCAGGAGGCGCTGGAGTGGCTGCGCGCGGCGAACACCGCCCATCTTCTGGCCATTTCGGGCCTGCATATGGGGCTTCTTGTCGGCGTGGTCTTTGCTGTCTTGCGGTACGGATTGGCGCTGGTGCCCTGGATTGCCCTGCGCTGGCCCGTGCGCAAGATTGCGGCTGGCGGCGCGCTGATGGCGGCGGCGGCTTATCTGGCGCTGTCGGGGGCCAGCGTGGCCACAGAACGCGCCTTTATCATGGCGGCGGTGATGCTGGTGGCGGTGATGCTTGACCGGCGCGCGATATCACTAAGGTCCGTGGCGATTGCGGCGCCGATCGTGCTGGCTTTGCGGCCCGAGGCGCTGATGGGCCCGGGTTTCCAGATGTCCTTTGCCGCGACAACGGCGCTGGTGGCGGCCTATGGCTGGATGCGTGAGGCGGATCTGAGCCTGCCCGGACCGGGCTGGATCCGCGCGGTTCTGGGGGTGTTGCTGTCATCCTTCATCGCGGGGTTGGCCACTGCGCCGATTGGGGCCGCGCATTTCAACGCGGTGGCGCATTACGGGCTTCTTGCGAACCTTTTGAGCGTGCCTTTGATGGGCAGTGTCGTGATGCCTTCCGCAGTACTGGCGGCGGCTCTGGCCCCGTTCGGGTTGGAGGCCGTGGGTCTGTGGCTGATGCGTTGGGGTATACAGTGGATCCTGTGGGTCGCGGAATGGGTCGCAGGCCTGAGCGGGGCGCGGCGGTACCTGCCCAGCCCGCCCGGAGCGGTGCTGCCCCTGTTCGCGCTGGGGGCGTTGGGTGTGATCCTGTGGCAGGGACGCGCACGGCTTGCGGGGGTTGCACCCATGGTCTTGGCAGCCGCGCTTTGGGTCGGTGTGGAACGTCCGGCGATCCTTATTGCCGAAGGTGGTGCTTTGGTGGGGGTGATGACGGATCAGGGGCGCGCCCTGTCCAAACCGCGTGGAGCGGGGTTTGTCGCGCGCACATGGTTGGAAAATGACGGCGATCCGGTGGACCAGGGGAATGCCTCCGCCCGCTGGGACGATAAAGCTGGCGGGGTTGCGCGCATGGCTGTTGCGGGCGGAGAGATCATTCATCTGACCGGCAAGGCCGCCGTCGCGAGGTTTGCGGAATGCAGAGCGGGCCAGATCGTCGTGTCGGCCCATGATCTGGCACTTTCAGGGCCATGCGAGGTTTACGACGCCACTCGTCTGCGCGACATGGGCAGTCTGGCAGTGACCGGCAGTTCCGTGCGCTCCGCAGCGGATCTGGGCGGCGACAGGCTTTGGCATGCAAAACGCCGTCCGAAACAGCTTCGGACGGCGCAGCGCGATTAGGCCTGTTCAATAGGTGCGGATCAGACCGACCAGACGGCCCTGCACCTTGACCTTGTCATCGGGCAGCACGCGCGTCTCATAGGCAGGGTTGGCGGCCTCAAGCGCGATGGCATTTCCGCGTCGGAAGAAGCGCTTCAGCGTGGCTTCCTGATCTTCGACCAATGCTACGACGATATCGCCATTATCGGCGGTCGAGGTTTCGCGGATCACGACCACGTCGCCGTCATTGATGCCCGCGTCGATCATCGAGTCGCCCTTGACCTCAAGCGCGTAATGATGGCCCGACCCGCTCAGCATCTGGCCGGGTACGGCCACGTTATGCGACACCTCGCTGATGGCGGCGATGGGCACACCGGCGGCGATCCGGCCCATGACGGGCAATTCGATCGCGTGGATTTCCACGGGTTGCGCGGCCGCGGGCGTGCTGTCGGGGCGGTCGCCGTCGATCACGCGGGGCGTAAAGCCGGTGCTGGGTTCGCCGCCCAGGCTTTCGGGCAGTTTCACGATCTCGATCGCGCGGGCGCGGTGGGCCAGGCGGCGGATGAAGCCGCGTTCTTCCAGCGCGGTGATCAGACGATGGATGCCGGATTTTGAGCGCAGGTCCAGCGCCAGTTTCATTTCATCAAAGCTGGGCGGCACCCCGTCGCGCTGCACGCGTTTGTGGATGAATTCCAGCAGATCCAATTGCTTTTTCGTTAACATGCTCGGTCACCCCATTTGGCACAGGTTTCCGTTTGTTCTATTCATGTTCTCGTTTTGTGTCAACTTTTCTGTTGGAT
>NZ_JXYH01000007.1 GCF_001262635.1 Aestuariivita boseongensis | reverse complement strand
CGACTCCCCCGCCGGTATTTGGAAAGAGAAGAAACAGGGTGCCTTTGCGCCCTTTAGAGCGGGATGTAGCGGACCATATCGCCCGCTGCGCGCGCGGGGTCTTTCGGCGGCCGGATCAGCAGCGCGTTGGCCTGTGCCAGTACCGTCAGTAGGCTGGAATCCTGCCGGTCAAAGGCGGTGACCTGGCCATTTTCAACCACGGCGCGCATGTAATGGGTGCGTGGTCCGTTTTCCCTGATGGGTTCAGCCAGGGTCGCGGTAAGCGGGGCAGGGCGTGTGTCACCCAGCCCAACCATCTTGTTGATGACGGGCGCCACGAAGACATGGCCGCAAACCATGGCAGAGACGGGATTACCCGGAAGGCCGATCATGGCGGCTTGTCCCATCCGGCCCGCCATCAGCGGTTTGCCAGGGCGCATGGCGACTTTGTAGAAAGACCGCTCCAGCCCCATATCGGCCGCCACATCGCCTACCAGATCGTGATCGCCGACCGAGGCCCCGCCGATGGTGATGACCAGATCGGCGCCTTCGGCCAGCTTGAAGGCGGTTTTCAGAGAGGTCTCGTTGTCTCGGGCAATCGGCAGGATGCGGGGATGCGCGCCAAGGCTGTCCAGCATCGCCTTCAGCCCGAAGGTGTTCGAGGCGATGATCTGATCGGGGCCGGGATCTTCACCCGGCAGGACCAGTTCATCCCCGGTGGAAATCAGCGCCACCTCGGGTTTGCGGGCGACGGTGACCTGCGCGATGTTCATCGAGGCCAAAAGCGCGACGTCCTGCGCGCTGAGCCTGCGCGGCGCGTCGATGGTGGTGCCCTTGTTGAAATCAGCGCCGGCGGGACGAATATTCGGTTTGTCGCCGGGTTCGGCAATGATGGTGATCAGATCGCCTTTGCGCTCGACATCTTCCTGGATGACCACGAAATCGGCCCCGTCTGGCACCGGCGCGCCGGTGAAGATGCGCACGGCCTGGCCCGCGCCTACGCGGCCATCAAAGCGATGACCGGCGGCGGCCTCTCCGATGACTTTCAGTTGGACATGCAGTTCGGCCTCGGCGGATTTTATGGCGTATCCGTCCATAGACGAGGCCGCGAACGGGGGCTGGTCGCGCATGGCGACGGCTGCTTCCGCCAGCACTCGGCCCGCGGCCTGGATGAGGGGGACGGTTTCAGATGGCAGCGGGGAGGCCAGCGCCAGAAGCTGATCCAGCGCCTCATCAACTGAGATCATGACGCCTCGTATCGGCCCGATTTGCCGCCGTCTTTCAGCGTCACGTGGATGCCGCCGATTTCCATTGCCTTGTCGACGGCCTTGACCATGTCATAGACGGTGAGGGCCGCGACCGACACAGCGGTGAGCGCTTCCATTTCCACCCCGGTCTGGCCGGTGGTCTTCACCGTGCCTTCGATCCGAACACCCGGCAGATCGCGGTCGAGGGTCAGTTCAACCGCGACTTTGGTCACGGGCAGGGGATGGCATAGCGGGATAAGGTCAGGCGTTTTCTTGGCCCCCATGATGCCGGCCAGCCGTGCGACGGAGAGAACATCGCCTTTCTTGGCGCGCCCTTCCGAGATCAGTTGATACGTCTCGGGTGCCATTTTCACCCAGCCGGCGGCGGTGGCGATCCGGTCGGTCACGGCCTTGTCCGAGACATCGACCATATGCGCATCGCCCTTGGCATCGAAATGCGTCAGAGCCATCACATCACCCCCGTGGTCAAAGGATTGGCCAGAAGCGCGCGGGTCGCGGCTTCGACATCGTCCTGGCGCATGAGGCTTTCGCCAATCAGGAAGCAGCGGCTGCCATAGCGCGCCATGTCGGCCAGATCGGCGGGCGTGTTCAGCCCGCTTTCACAGACGATCATCCGGCCCTCGGGGACGAATTTCGCCAGCGATCGGGTTGTGTCCAATGTCGTCTCGAACGTGTTCAGATTGCGGTTGTTGATCCCGATCATCGTGCTTTTCAGTTCGGCCGCGCGGTCCAGTTCCGATCGGTCATGCACTTCGATCAGGGCGTCCATACCCCATTCCATCGCGGCTTCTTCCAGTTCCGAGGCCTGGGCGTCGGACACGCTTGCCATGATGATCAGGATGCAATCGGCGCCCAAGGCGCGCGCTTCGGCCACCTGATAGGTGTCATACATGAAGTCCTTGCGCAAAACGGGCAGGGAACAGGCGGCGCGCGCTTCGGTCAGGAAAGACTTCGCGCCCTGGAAACTGGGCGTGTCGGTCAGAACGCTCAGACAGGTGGCGCCACCGGCCTCATAGGCTTTGGCAAGGCTGGGCGGATCGAAATCGGGACGGATGAGCCCTTTAGAGGGGCTGGCTTTCTTGATCTCGGCGATCAGACCATAGCCCTGGCGCGATGCCATCAGAAGCGCCTCGGCAAAGGGGCGCACGGGGTCTGCTTCATGCGCCTCGGTTTCCACGGCTTCCAGCGGTTTGGCGGCCTTGTCGGCGGCCACTTCCTCAAGCTTGTAGGCCTTGATTTTGTCCAGAATGGTTTCGGTCATGACTGTCCTTGCGTGATCCTTGCCACTGCTGCGATCTTGTCTTTTGCCGCACCGCTGTCGATGGACTGTGCGGCCATCTCCACGCCAATGCGCAGATCGGATGCGGCTTCGGCCACCACCAGTGCTGCGGCGGCATTCAGCAAGACCGCATCGCGATAGGCCGAATGCGCCCCGTCCAGAAGCGCGCGGAAGGCGCGGGCGTTGTCTTCGGGTGTGCCGCCCATGATTTCGTCGAACGGGTGTACGGGCAGGCCTGCGTCTTCGGGATGCAGGTCCACCTCTTTCACCGCGCCGTCTTCGAGGGCAGCGACCCAGCTGACGCCGGTGATGGTCAGCTCATCCGTTCCGTCTGAGCCATGGACCAGCCAGGCGCGATCGGACCCCAGAGCGCTGAGGGTTTCGGCCATGGGCCGGATCAGATCGCGGGAAAACGCCCCGGTCAGCTGGCGCTTCACGCCCGCCGGATTGGTCAGCGGCCCCAGGATGTTGAAGATGGTGCGCGTGCCCAGTTCGGACCGCGTGGGCATGACATGGGCCGTGGCGGGGTGATGCATTGGGGCCATCATGAAGCCGATCCCAGCCTCGGCCAGCGCTTTTTCCACCACTTCGGGGCCGACCATCACGTCGATCCCCATCTGGGTCAGCGCATCGGCCGCACCGGATTTCGAGCTGAGATTGCGGTTGCCATGCTTGGCCACGGGTACACCCGCGCCTGCCACGACAAAGGCCGTCGCGGTCGAGATATTCAGCGTGCCCTTGCCGTCACCGCCGGTGCCCACGATATCCATGGCGCCTTCTGGGGCGCGGACCTTGTTGCACTTGGCGCGCATCACGGCGGCGGCGGCGGCATATTCATCCACCGTTTCGCCGCGGGTGCGCAGCGCCATCAGCAGTCCGCCTGTCTGGCTGGGGGTGGCTTCACCGTCAAAGAGGATGCCAAAGGCCTCTTCCGCCTGCGCGCGGGTCAGGGGGCCATTGGCCGCCGCATCAATCAGGGGTTTCAGCGCCTCGCTCATGCCGGAACCTTCATCACATTCAGGAAATTCTTCAACAGTGCATGCCCGTGCTGGGATGCGATGGATTCGGGGTGGAACTGCACACCGTGAATGGCCAGGGATCTATGTTGCAGCCCCATGATCGTGCCGTCTTCAAGATGCGCCGTCACCTCAAGGCAATCGGGCAGGGTGGCCGGGTCGACCACCAGCGAATGGTACCGCGTGGCCTCAAACGGGCTGGGCAGGCCTGCAAAAAGCCCCTGACCGGTGTGATGCATCACGCCCATCTTGCCGTGCACGATCTCGTGGCACCGCACGACATCGCCGCCAAAAGCCTGTCCGATGGTCTGGTGGCCCAGGCAGACCCCCATCAGGGGGATTTGCGCCTCGGCGGCCGCCTGGGTGAGCGCCAGGCAGATGCCCGCCTGATCGGGGTCGCAGGGTCCAGGCGACAGCAGAATACCGGCCGGGTTCATCGCCATCGCCTGCTGCACATCCAGCGCGTCATTGCGATGCACCTGCACATTTGCCCCAAGTTCGCCCAGATAATGGACCAGATTCCATGTGAAACTGTCGTAATTGTCGATAAGCAGCAGCATCGGCAGGATGGCCTCGGGTATGAAAGGGCTAGAGGTTTGCACCCCTCTCTTGATATAAGGGCATACATGTTCAGGGTTGCGCAGCAGCGTCAAGAGGTGCACCCCAAGCATATGGCAGATCGGGCAAAAAGACCGCCAAGACGGTTGTTCGTGGCCGAGGCGAAGACAGGCAGGAGCGTGACGTGGCACGAGGTTTTCTAAGCGGATTGATCTGGGGCACTGTTGTGTCTGCCGGTGGAGCGGTGTTCGTGTCGCTGTCGAACCCTTTGCCGCAACCCCCGAATGTGGCCAGTTCAGAACCGCAGGTTGCAGCACCCACACCCCCGGCAGAGGTCGTGGAATCCCCGCAAGCGGCCCAGGGTCAGGACAGCGCTGGCACGATCCAACCCTCAAGCCCGGCTGCGCCGGAAACCGATACGCTCACCGCGCTGGAAGAGGCCGATACAACCCCAGCCGAACAGCCCTCGGTCGGGACAGCCGAACCATTGGCGACAGCGTCCGAGCCGGATGCAGAGGCGCCAAGCGTGTCGACCACAGCCGAAGCGCCGCCTGCGCCATCGGTGGACAGCACAGCACCCCAGCCACCGGCAGTGTCGGAAGAGCTGACGATTTCCACGGAGCCCGCACAGCCCACACCGCCCCCCGCGATTGAAGAAGATTCGGGCTTCACCAGCCCCAATGTGGCCGAGGAAACGCCCGCCAGCCCCGCGTCGGAGAGCTCGGAAACGGCGGCCGCGCCAATGCCAGAGGTTGCCGAAACTGAAACGGAGCCTGCAACCGAAGCGGCTGAAACCCCTGCGGAGCCCGCAACAACTCCGCGTGTGGCCAGCCTGCCCACCGTTGGCAATGACGAGACAGCTGAGCCGGAACAGGAGACCGGGCAGGCCAGCGAAGAGATCGCCGCCGCCCCGGCGCAGCCCAACCCGACAGCACCCAGCCCGGGCATCGGCCAACGTGCGGGTTCCCTGATCGACCGCGATCAGGCGGCATCCACCTTGCCCGCTGTTACTCCGCAAGACTCCGCTGATACCGTCGCAGACCCGGATGCGCCCCCCTTCGAACGCTTCGCCGCGCCCTTCGAGAACCCCGACGACAAGCCACTCATGAGCATCATTCTGATCGATGATGAAGCGTCGATCGGGGCAGAGGCGCTGCAAACCTTCCCCTATCCGCTGACCTTCGCCATCAATCCGTTCGATCCGAATGCTGCGCAGAAGATGGCCCGCTACCGCGAGGCTGGGTTCGAGGTACTGGCCCTGATCGACCTGCCGCTTGAGGCTTCGGCACAGGATGCCGAAACCGCGCTGGAGGCGGGATTGGCCACCCTGAATGAAGCGGTGGGCGTTCTGGAAGGGGTGGGAACCGGTGTGCAGGGATCGCGGCCCTTGTCCGATCAGGTGACGGCCATCCTGCGCGACAAGGGCTATGGGTTTGTCACCCAGAATTCCGGGCTCAACACGGTTCAGAAACTTGCTGCGCGCGAGGGCGTGCCCTCGGCTTTCGTGTTCCGCGATTTCGACGGGGCGAACCAGACACCCACGGTGATGCGCCGCTTCCTGGATCAGGCCGCGTTCCGCGCAGGCCAGGAAGGCGGTGTGATCATGCTGGGCCGTGTGCGGCCTGACACCGTATCCGCGCTGCTGCTTTGGGGGCTGCAGGACCGGGCGAACCGAGTGGCGCTGGCGCCGGCCTCTTCCGTGATTTCAGCGCAGCCGCCCGAGCAATAAGGCGGGCCGGCGCAAGCGTCTTGCAAGACGCTTGCCCAAGCCGCTTCGAAGCGGCTTTCCCGCTCGGTCTGTCAGCGATTTCCTGAACGTGTGAAGCGTGCCGCATCTTCCGCCGCGCGCCGGATCGCGTTCGATTTATGGACGGTTTCCTCGTATTCCGCCTGCGCGTCGCTGTCATAGACAACACCGCCACCGGCCTGAATATAGAGAGTCTGGTCTTTGACAACTGCGGTACGCAACGCGATGCACATGTCCATATCTCCGCCCGCGCTGAAATAGCCCACGCCGCCGCCATAGACACCGCGCTTTTCCGGTTCCAGCTCGTCGATGATTTCCATGGCCCTGACCTTGGGGGCGCCAGATACAGTGCCCGCCGGCATCCCCGCAAAGAAAGCGTCCAGCGCATCCTTGTCCTCGGCCAGCTCGCCCACCACGTTCGAGACGATATGCATCACGTGGGAATAGCGTTCGATGATGAATTTCTCGGTCGGGCGCACGGTACCGATTCTGGCCACGCGGCCCACATCGTTGCGGCCCAGATCCAAAAGCATCAGGTGTTCCGCCAGTTCCTTTTCATCGGCCAGCAGGTCGGCCTCCAACGCGCGGTCTTCCTCGGGCGTGGCGCCGCGCCGTCTGGTGCCCGCGATGGGGCGGATCGTGACCTCGCGGCCAAAGACCCGGACCAGGATTTCCGGGCTGGCCCCGATCACTTGGAACCCGCCGAAATTGAAATAGAACATGAAGGGCGAGGGGTTCGTGCGCCGCAAGGAGCGATAGAGCGAAAATGGCGGCAGCGGAAACTCCTGCGCCCAGCGTTGGGAGGGGACGACCTGGAAAATATCGCCTGCACGGATGTAGTCCTTGGCCTTCTCAACGGCGTCCTTGTAGCTCTCCGGCGTGAAGTTCGACACCGGCTCCGGTGCCTCCATCGCGTCGCCCAAGTCCCGCGATTCAGACGGCATCGCGCGTTCCAGATCGCGCACCGCATCCATCACCCGTTCAGCCGCCTGCGCGTAGGCCGCGCGTGCGGTCTGTTTGTCGCTGGACCAGGCGGGGGAGACGACGGTGACCTCGCCCTTCACACCGTCGAGCACGGCAATCACCGTGGGGCGGATCATCACCGCATCGGGCAGGCCCATCGGATCGGGGTTCACATTGGGCAGATGTTCGACATGGCGCACCATGTCATAACCCAGATACCCGAAAAGCCCCGCCGCCGCCTGAGGCAGATCTTCGGGCAGGTCAATCCGGCTTTCGGCAATCAGCTTGCGCAGATTGTCCAGCGGATTGCCGTTCTGTTTCTGGTAACCTTTGGGATCAAACCGCGCCGAGCGGTTCAGTTCCGACACCTCGCCATGGCTGCGCCAGATCAGGTCGGGCTTCATCCCGATGATCGAATAGCGCCCGCGCACCTCGCCGCCTGTCACGGATTCCAGCATGAAGGCGTTTTCCGCAGCCCCCGTCAGCTTGAGCATCAGCGACACAGGCGTGTCCAGATCCGCGGCCAGGCGGGTATAGACGATCTGGTTTTCCCCCGCCTCGTAGGCGCGCGAGAAGCTGTCGAAATCGGGGGTCAGGGCCATCGTTACTGGAAGCTCGTCATCACCGCGTTCAACGCCCGTTCGTCGATCTGGGGATCGGCACGGAACTGCACGTCGCGCACAAAGGCTTGAAAGAGCGCCTGCGCGAGCGTTTGATCCAGCTCTTCACCCAGAGCTTCGCGCAGGTTGGCCATGTCGCCTGTGGTGTCAGCCGGTTTGACTTCGTCCAGCCGGACAACAAGGACAGACCCGTTCGCCGGGATCACGCGCAGATCGCCCGGCTCCATCTCGAACACGGCGATGATCAGCTCAGGCGGGGTGCCGTCGATAAAGGCGGTGCGGGTCAGGTCGGTTTCCACATTGGGCGTCAGACCTGCCGTGGCGAAATCGCCTTCGGTTGCCATGCTGGCGATGACCGAGGTGGCTTGATCTTCAAGCGCCTCTTCGGTCGCAGCGCGCAGGGCGTCTTCCTCAACTGCTGCGCGGGCGTCTTCGAAGGGTTGCGGGCGGGGCGGCAGGGTATCGTCAAGGCGCAGTGCGAACAGGCCGCCATCATCCAGGAAATCAATCTCCGGAAAATCATCGACCGTCACAGCCGCTGCGGCGGTGCGGAAAGCGCCATAGGCGGCGATATCGTCAAGCGCGTCTTCGGTCCAGTCGATCTGGCCCAATACCATGTCGGTCTCAGCCGCCAGTTCCTCCAGCGTCGCGCCACCGGCCAGGAGATCCTCGAACTCCTGGCTGAGGACCTCAAGCTCGCGGCGGGCGCGGTTCTGGGCCAGTTCATCGCGCAGCATCGGTTCCGCTTCTTCAAAGCTGGTTTCCTGCGCGGCCAGAACCCCGTTGATCCGGAACAAAGCAGGGCCAAGCGAGCTGGGCAAAGGCCCTACCACATCGCCGGCATTGGCCGCGAAAATGGCGTCGCCGGCCTCACCCAGATCTGCGCGTGCCACGTCGCCCATATCCACATCCGACAGGGACAGGCCACGGTCCTGAACCAGCAATTCAAAGCTGGTTCCGCCGACTTCCAATTGGGCCTTGGCGTCATTGGCGGCCTCTTGGGTCGAGAAGACCAGACGTTCCACCAACCGGCGTTCGGGCTGATTGAATTCCTCTTCCCGCGCGGCATAGGCCTGGCGCAGCGCCTCTTCATCAATCTGAACGCTGTCCAGAATGTCCGTGGGCAGAAGTTGGACGAAGGTGATCGACTTGGTTTCGGGCAGGGTATAGGCGTCGATATTTTCGTCATAGAAGCTGCGCAGAGCCTCCTCCGACGGGGTGGCGACCGGTTCAGTCAGCGCCTCTGGCCCCAAGCGGGCCCAGGTGAAGCTGCGGCGCTGGCCCACGAATTCAACGATCACGTTGTTCAGCGTATCAGGCATTTCAACGCCGCTTACGATGGCGCTTTGCACCAGAGTGCGCGCCGCTTCGTTGCGCAGATCCTGTTCAAATTCCGCTTCGGTCAGACCGGCCTGCTGAAGGGTAAAGCGATAGGCGTCACGGTCGAAACTGCCATCGAGCCCCTGAAAGGACGGGATCTGCACGATTTCCTGCTGCAGGTTTGCGTCCCCGATCGAGATGCCCATCTGCGCCGTCTCATGATCGATCGACGCCAGCGCCACCAGTTGGCCCAGAATCTGCCGGTCGATGCCAAGGGCCCGCACCTGTTCCATCGGCAGGGCCTGTCCGGTTTGGGCGACGATGGCATTGGTTTCGCGCTGCAATTCGCGGGCGAACTGATCGACCGTGATCACCTGATCCCCGGCCTTGCCCAGCGTGCGGATCGTGCCCGACAGGTTGGTCGCGCCAAACCCGGCCAGACCCACGAAGAGAAGACCCAGAAGGACCCAGACAAAGGTTTTCGACAGGCTGTTTTTTGCGGCCATGATGCCCCCGACAGGATTGTTCGGCCCCGTGCATACGATGCAGCGGGCAGGGGGGCAAGGTCAGAACGATAGGCCTTGCAAACGTGTGAAGAGCTGCCCAATTCCTGCCCGGTCCAGATTGGCAAAAGCGACGCGCAATTCGCGGTCCGCATCTGGTGCGCCGTCGGGGCGGAACATGGAGCCGGGCAGAAGCAGGATGCCCGCGTCTTTCACAAGTCTCGGGGCCAGTTCCGCAGACGGAATGTCGAACGGGTGTCGGACATAGGCGAAATACGCACCCAGGCCCCGCAGTTCCCATCCTTTGGCCGAAAGGGCGGGAAACCCCTCTTCGATGGCGGCGCGGCGGTCCAGGATCTCGGCCCGTTCTCCGGCCAGCCATTGCGACAGGTTCTGCATCCCCCAAAGTGCCGCATACTGACCGATCTGGTTGGGGCAGATCGCGACCGTATCGAGAAACTTCTCGACCTCGGCCAGAAGGGCGGGATTGCCGACCAGTGCGCCTACGCGATGCCCGGTGAGCCGATAGGCCTTGGAGAAGGAATAGAGGTGGATCAGAGTGTCGGGCCAGTCGGGATCCTGAAACAGATCATGCGGCGGGCCCGAGCGGCTGTCGAAATCGCGATAGGTCTCGTCGATGATCAGCTTGATGCCGCGCGATTTGGCCAGTTCGAAGAAGGCCCGCACCAGATCGGCGGGGTATTCCACACCGCCGGGATTGTTGGGGGTCACAAGAACGATGGCGCGGGTCCGGTCCGTGATCAGTGCGGCGGCTTGATCGGGGTCAGGCAAAAGCTCGGCATCGGTGTCCAGCGCTGCAATCTCCACTCCCTGCATCTGAAGCCACATCACGTGGTTGAAATACCACGGTGTGGGCAGGAGGATGCTGTCGCCTTCATTCGCGATGGCCGTGACAGCGGCACAAAAGGCCTGGTTGCAACCTGACGTGATGGCGACCTGGGGGGCACTGACCTCTCCGCCATAGTGGCTGGAGCATTGGCGGGCCAGTTCCTCGCGCAAGGCGGGCAGGCCCAGAACGGGGCCATAAAGATGCGCGCTGTCATCGGTCAGCGCGACCTGGGCCATCACCTCGCGCAGGGCTTGCGGCGGCGGATCGACCGGCGCGGCCTGGCTGACATTGATCAGTGGGCGGTCGGCGGGGAAGGCGACGCCCTCCAGCCAGCGACGCGCCTCCATCACCGGAGGGGCAAAGGTGGTGGCGGTGCGGGCAAGGGCCATGGAAAACTCCGGTTCACAGGTGTCAGGCTGAAGATTTTTCTACGAAAAATCCGGGTGCCGGCTCAATCCTTGCCGCGATAGGGCTCGACATATTGCAGGGCCATATCCCAGGGGAAGAAAATCCACGTATCCTGGCTGACGCCGGTGATAAAGGTGTCGACCTGCGGTTCGCCCTTGGGTTTGGCATAAACGGTGGCGAAATGCGCATTGGGATAAAGCTGGCGCACCAGTTCCAGCGTTTTGCCGCTGTCGACCAGATCGTCGATCACCAGAATGCCGGTGCCATCGCCCATCATCTGCGCATCCGGGGATTTCAGCACCATGGCCTCGGACTGGTTCTGATGGTCATAGCTTTTGACGCTGATCGTATCGACGGTGCGGATATCCAGTTCGCGCGCCACGATCATCGCGGGCGCCATGCCGCCGCGCGTGATGGCCACGATCGCGCGCCACGCGCCGTCATCGGGGCCCTTGCCATCCAGCCGCCACGCCAAAGCGCGCGCATCGCGGTGGATCTGGTCCCAGCTGACATGGAAGCCCTTTTCGTGCGGCAAACGTTCGGCCATGAAATTACCTTTCGATCAGAAGTCGCAGACCCAGCGCGCCCAGAAGCGTCGCGGCAATGCGGTCAAGCACGGGTTTCAAGCCCAGATAACCGCGCCGCGCCGGCGCGGATCCCAAAGCGACGGCGAACAGCGCATAAAACGCCAGTTCGACCAGGAAATGGTTCAGAACGATCAGCCCGATCTGCGGGGCGGTCAGGCCCTGTGGAAAGACGACGACAATCACCGCTGCCGCGAACAGCATGGACTTCGGATTTCCAGCGTTCACCAGAAACCCGGACAATGCCGATTTGCCGTGCCGGGCAGGGGCTTCGGGCAGGGGATCGCGCGCATGCCGCCAGGTCTGGATCGCAATCCAGATCAGATAGGCCGCGCCTGCGATCTTGAGCGCTGTATAGGTCCAGGGAAACAGCGCAAAGACCGTCTCAAGCCCCAGCAGCGCCGCCAGCGTCCACAGCGCGGCGGCCGTTCCAAGGCCAAGCCCGGTCGCCATGCCCGCCGCGCGGCCGGACATCACCGTCGTCTTGATGAAATACAAAAGAGCAGCACCGGGGGAGGCAATGGCCGCCATCAGAACCAGGTTGAAGGCAAGCAGGCTCTCCCAGCTCATCTGCGTTACCCCTTGGAGATATCGGGCGCGTCGACCGCTTTCATGCCCACCACGTGATATCCCGCATCCACATGCAGCACTTCGCCGGTCACGCCCGACCCCAGATCAGAGAGCAGATACAGCGCGGTGTTGCCCACATCATCAATCGTCACATTGCGGCGCAGGGGCGAGTTATATTCGTTCCACTTCATGATATAGCGGAAATCACCGATGCCAGAGGCGGCCAGCGTCTTGATGGGACCGGCGCTGATCGCGTTCACGCGGATGCCGTCCTTGCCCAGATCTTCGGCAAGATAGCGCACCGATGCCTCAAGCGCGGCCTTGGCCACACCCATCACGTTGTAATGCGGCATGACCTTTTCGGCCCCGTAATAGGTCAGCGTCAGGGCCGATCCGCCGGAGTTCATCATCTTTTCGGCGCGCTGAACCACGGCCGTGAAGGAATAGACCGAGATATCCATCGACATCTGGAAATTGCCGCGCGTGGTGTCCACATACCGGCCGCGCAATTCGTTTTTGTCAGAAAAACCAATGGCGTGGACGACGAAGTCCAAGTTGCCCCAGCGGGTTTTCAGTTCGGCAAACAAAGCATCCATAGACGCCTCGTCGCTCACGTCGCAGGGCAGGACGATGTCACTGCCCAATTGAGCGGCCAGCGGATCCACCCGTTTCTTCAGCGCCTCGCCCTGATAGGAAAAAGCCAGCTCGGCCCCGGCATCGGCCGCGGCCTTGGCAATGCCCCACGCGATGGATTTGTCATTGGCCAGGCCCATGATCAGACCCCGCTTGCCCGCCATGAGTTGATTTGACATCGAGGTCACCTTGCCCACTGTTCTTGACTGGAGCAGACCTTTAGGCGATTGACCCGTCTGCTTCAAGCCCGCGCGCGAAGCATCGACAAGAAGGAGCGATCGCAGAATGAGTGACAGAGACGGGATATTCGCGGGCGACGACCCGTTCGAGATCGCGCGCAGCTGGCTGGCAGAGGCCGAGACCTCCGAGCCGAACGATCCCAATGCGATTGCGCTGTCCACGGTTGATGCCGATGGGCTGCCCAATGTGCGCATGGTGCTGCTGAAGGAAATCGAGGATCGCGCCTTCGTCTTTTACACCAACTACGAAAGCCAGAAAGCGCAGGAGTTGGATCACGCGGGCAAGGCCGCTTTCGTGATGCACTGGAAATCCCTGCGCCGTCAGATCCGGGTGCGCGGGCTGATCGAAAAGGAAGAGGGCCCGCAGGCGGATGCCTATTACGCGTCGCGCTCGCTGAAAAGCCGTTTGGGGGCCTGGGCTTCGGCGCAGTCGCGTCCCTTGTCCAGCCGCGCAAGCCTCATGGCTGAGGTGGCCAAGATCACCGCGCAAAAGGGGACAAATCCCGCGCGTCCGCCCTTTTGGGGCGGCTACCGGATTACCCCATTAGAGATAGAGTTCTGGGCCGATGGCGCCTTCCGGTTGCACGACCGGTTCCGCTGGACGCGACCGGATCCGACTGCGAAATGGGGAATCCAACGGTTGAACCCGTGAATTTCACGTGACGCGAAATGCAATGCATTGAAAACATTGAATTTAATAAGCCTTGATATCTTGGGCCTGTTTCGCGCAAGACTAGGGGTGTGAAGCAAGGCTGTTAACTGGTGTGGACAGATTCTGTGGCGGAAGATCTCAATAATCTCCAACAGGTGGTCGGACGTGTGAAATGGTTCGATCCTGTGAAAGGGTTTGGGTTCGTCGTTGCAGATGCGGGCGGGCCGGACATTCTGCTGCATGTGAACGTCCTGCGGAACTTCGGTCAGAATTCGGTCGCGGATGACGCGCGGATCGAGGTTGTTACCCACAACACCGATCGCGGCGTGCAGGCAGCGGAGATCATCAGCATCTCACCGCCCGAGCGTGAAGAGAATGGCGGCCTGCGCGATCTGGCGGAGGTCGAGGCCGAAGATCTTGAAGCCATCCCTCTTGAGCCCGGTCGGGTGAAATGGTTCGACAAGGTCAAGGGCTTTGGCTTTGCCAATGTGTTTGGCAAGCCCGAGGATGTGTTCCTGCACATAGAAGTGTTGCGCTTGTCGGGCTTGTCGGATGTGCAGCCGGGCGAGGCGCTTGCGTTGCGCGTGATCGACGGTAAACGTGGCCGGATGGCCGCGCAGGTCTTCCCATGGGAAATGGGCCTGTCCGAGGAAGGGCACACCGAATAATGCAGGCTTTTCGCCGCGCGTTCGTCATTTGCACCGCTTTCTTTCTCACCGCGGGCATGGTTGCAGCTGCCTGCAGCCCGGAACGTGTGACGCTGTCGGGCAGCGGGGGGCAGTCCTTCTTCAATATTGAAATCGCCGACACCCCGGCCGAACGGTCGCAGGGGCTGATGTTTCGCGAAAGCCTGCCTGTGTCGTCCGGAATGCTGTTTGTCTATGAACGGCCGCAGCGGGTGTCATTCTGGATGAAGAACACGCTGATTCCCCTGGACATGATCTTCGTGAATGAAACAGGCGTGGTCGAACACGTGCATGAAAACGCAATACCCGGCGATCTGACGCCGATTCCGGGCGGGGACAACATCCTTGTCGTGCTGGAAATCAACGGCGGACTTGCGCGCCAGCTGGGGATCGGGCCGGGCACGAAACTGCGCCACGAAGTTTTCGATCCCGCGATTGCCGCTTGGCCCTGTTAGGGCTTTTCAAACCCGCACGCCCGATATAGGAACGCCCATGGTTCGGGGCGTGGCGCAGTCTGGTAGCGCACCTGTTTTGGGTACAGGGGGTCGTAGGTTCGAATCCTGCCGCCCCGACCATTTTCTGAAAATTCACATTTCCGGTACGCCGCCAGCATTGATGTAAAGCAGGTCAAGCTGCCGTCTGAGCCGCGCGTCCTGAAACGGCACCTGGCGCGGACCGCCCGCGCGCTGCGGGACATTCACAAAGACATCATTGCTGACAAGATAACTGCCCGCGTCCGGCTTTGCGCGAAAGCGGATGACAAGGCGGGGCAGGTCTTCGGGCACGCCAGTATATTCCAGGATGAAGGCAGCCGTGATGTGCGGGGGCATCAGCTCGCGGCATTCGACCTCATCGCGGCCGGTTGAGCGGAAAGACCGGGTGGGACCGGTGCAGGAGGCGCGGAAGGCGTCAAAGAAGGTGACCGGAAAATCAGAGAATCGTGCCTTGCCCGAAGATGGCCCCATATCTTGTGGTGCACATGCAGCCAAAAACAGAATGATGGGGAGAATGTGGCAAAGCAGGCGTTGTCTCGTAGACACAGAATTCCCCCTGGGCATCTTGGGTTGCGTTTGCGCGACACCGATAAACCAGTGCGCGAAACTCTGGCCCCAACATAGGGGCATGTATGCAGTTTGTCGCCTAAAGCCTGATCAAAAAAAGGAATAATTCCGGCGGCGCGCCGGATTCCTGGCGAAACATGTGTCGGAAAATCATGTTTTCCCAGCCCCCGAAGAATCGCCGAATTCGCGTCAACAGAAATTATTAAAAAAATGTGTCAAAAATGCGTTGACGCTATAGGGCAAGATACGCCAAGTTGTGCTGGCCGGTCGTGATGCCACTATATCTGGTAGTCAAAAGCCAGAGAGGCCCGCGACGGTTGGGACGGTAAAACACTACGTCGAACATGTGAATTCGCGCTGTGCTTGCACGCCTTTGTGTGGTGTGGGCGTTGGAAAGTGTTGCCCGTTGCAGCCTGGCGATGAGGGGACCGTGCCTGTGGCGCGGGCGTGATTGGAATAAGCTGAATAGAGGCAGCGACATGCAAATTGAAAGAAAATTCACCAAAGCCGGCCAGGATGCATATGCCGATTTGGATTTCATTTCCGCCACATCCGAGATTCGCAATCCCGACGGGTCCATCGTGTTTCGTCTGGAAGGCATCGAAGTTCCCTCGACCTGGAGCCAGGTCGCCAGCGACGTGATCGCACAGAAGTACTTCCGCAAGGCGGGTGTTCCCAGCAAACTGAAGAAAGTGAAAGAAAAAGGCGTTCCCGAATTCCTGTGGCGGTCGGTTCCCGATGGCGATGACGTGGAATTCGGCGGCGAGACCTCGTCCAAGCAGGTGTTCGACCGCCTGGCAGGCGCCTGGGCCTATTGGGGCTGGAAGGGCGGCTATTTCAGCACCGAGGAAGATGCGCGCGCCTACTATGACGAGATGCGCTTCATGCTGGCCACGCAGAAGGCCGCACCGAACAGCCCGCAGTGGTTCAACACCGGCCTGCACTGGGCCTATGGCATCGACGGTCCGGCGCAGGGTCACCATTATGTGGACTACAAGACCGGCAAACTGACCAAGTCGAAATCCTCCTACGAGCATCCCCAACCGCATGCCTGCTTTATCCAGGGCGTTGAAGACGATCTGGTGAATGATGGCGGCATCATGGATCTGTGGGTCCGCGAAGCGCGTCTGTTCAAATACGGCTCGGGCACGGGCACCAACTTCTCGCTTCTTCGCGGGGAAGGGGAGAAGCTGTCGGGTGGCGGTAAATCGTCGGGCCTGATGGGCTTCCTGAAAATCGGTGACCGGGCAGCGGGCGCAATCAAATCGGGCGGCACCACGCGCCGCGCGGCGAAAATGGTGATCGTGGATGCGGACCACCCCGATATCGAAGAATTCATCGAGTGGAAGGTCGTGGAAGAGCAGAAGGTGGCGTCTATCGTCGCCGGCTCGAAAATGCACGAGCAGAAGCTGAACGGCCTCTTTGCCGCGATCAAGTCGTGGGATGGCGCGGCGGATGATGCCTATGATCCCAAGAAGAACGAGGCGCTGAAGCAAGCCATTCGCGAGGCCAAAAAGGTCGCGATCCCAGAGACTTACGTCAAGCGCGTGCTGGATTATGCCAAGCAGGGCCATGACAGCATCGAATTCCCGACCTATGACACGGATTGGGACTCTGAGGCCTATAACTCCGTCTCGGGTCAGAACTCCAACAACTCCATCCGGGTCACCGACGCGTTCCTTTACGCTGTCGAGAAGGACGCCGATTGGGAGCTGAAAAACCGCACGGACGGGTCGGTCGCCAAGACCGTCAAAGCCCGCGAGCTGTGGGAGAAAGTGGGACATGCCGCATGGGCCTGTGCCGATCCCGGCATCCAGTACCACGACACGGTGAATGCCTGGCACACATGCCCCGAAGACGGTGCGATCCGCGGATCGAACCCGTGCTCGGAATACATGTTCCTGGATGACACGGCCTGTAACCTGGCGTCGATGAACCTGCTCACCTTCCTGAAGGATGATGAGTTCCAGGTCGAGGATTACATCCACGCCACACGCCTGTGGACTGTGACGCTGGAAATTTCGGTCCTGATGGCGCAGTTCCCAAGCCCTGCGATTGCGCAGCGGTCCTATGACTTCCGCACGCTGGGTCTGGGTTATGCCAATATCGGCGGTCTCTTGATGAATATGGGTCATGGCTATGACAGCGACGAGGGCCGCGCGCTTTGTGGGGCGCTGACAGCGATCATGACGGGGGTGTCCTATGCCACGTCGGCCGAGATGGCAGGCGAGCTGGGGCCGTTCCCGGGCTACAAGAAGAACGCCGATCACATGCTGCGGGTCATCCGCAACCACCGCAACGCGGCCTATGGCGCGACCACCGGCTATGAGAAGGTGAACGTGAAGCCCGTGCCGCTGGATCATGCCAATTGCCCCGATGCGCGGCTGGTCGACATCGCGATGTCGGCTTGGGACGAGGCGCTGAAGCTCGGCGAAAAGCACGGGTACCGCAATGCGCAGGCCACGGTGATCGCGCCCACGGGCACGATCGGTCTGGTGATGGATTGCGACACGACAGGCATCGAGCCTGACTTCGCCCTCGTGAAGTTCAAGAAGCTGGCTGGCGGCGGGTATTTCAAGATCATCAACCGGTCGGTCCCCTCGGCGCTGGAAAAGCTGGGCTACAGCTCGGCCCAGATCGAGGAAATCGTGTCCTACGCAGTGGGGCATGGCACCATCGGCA
Source organism: Aestuariivita boseongensis (assembly GCF_001262635.1). GTDB lineage: Bacteria > Pseudomonadota > Alphaproteobacteria > Rhodobacterales > Rhodobacteraceae > Aestuariivita > Aestuariivita boseongensis. Next base: position 88,657 of record NZ_JXYH01000007.1, on the reverse strand, counting down.
ACGCGCCGGGGATCAACCACACCTCGCTTGCCGGTCACGGCTTTGGCCCGAACGAGCTGGCCAAGGTGGACGCCGCGCTGGAAAGTGCGTTCGACATCCGGTTCGTCTTCAATCAGTGGACACTGGGCGAAGAGTTCTGCACGCAAGTCCTTGGCTTGCCGAAAGAAAAGCTGAACGATCCGACGTTTGACCTGCTGCGTCACCTTGGGTTCTCCAAGGCGGATATCGAGGCGGCGAACGACCATGTCTGTGGAACGATGACCCTGGAAGGTGCGCCGCATCTGAAAGAGCAGCATTACCACATCTTCGATTGCGCCAACCCCTGCGGCAAGAAAGGCAAGCGGTTCCTGTCGGTCGACAGCCACATCACCATGATGGCGGCAGCGCAGAGCTTTATCTCGGGCGCGATCTCCAAAACCATTAACATGCCGAACGATGCGACCATCGAGGATTGCCAGAAGGCCTATGAACTCAGCTGGTCGCTGGGGGTGAAGGCCAATGCGCTCTATCGCGATGGCTCGAAACTCAGCCAGCCTCTGGCGGCGGCCCTGGTCGAGGATGACGAGGACGCGCAGGAGGTGCTGGAAAGCGGCTCTGTCACCGAAAAAGCCGCTGTGCTGGCCGAGAAGGTGATCGAAAAGGTCGTCGTCAAGGAAATCGTGCGCTCCCATCGTGAGAAGATGCCGCAACGGCGGAAGGGCTATACCCAGAAGGCCATCGTGGGCGGGCACAAGGTGTATCTGCGCACGGGCGAATATGAAGACGGCAATCTCGGCGAGATCTTCATCGACATGCACAAGGAAGGCGCTGGCTTCCGGGCGATGATGAACAACTTCGCAATCGCTGTGTCGGTTGGTCTGCAATACGGTGTGCCGCTGGAGGAGTTCGTGGACGCCTTCACCTTCACCAAGTTCGAACCGGCGGGCATGGTGCAGGGCAACGACTCGATTAAGAACGCCACATCCATTCTGGATTACGTGTTCCGCGAACTGGCCGTGTCTTACCTCGACCGAACCGATCTGGCGCATGTGAAGCCGGAAGGCGCCACCTTTGACGACCTGGGCCGCGGGGCCGAGGAAGGGGTTGCCAATATCTCCGAGCTTAGCGACAGCGCGGCCTCCAAGTCACTGGAAGTGCTGAAACAAATCAGCTCGACCGGGTATCTGCGCAAGCGTCTGCCGCAAGAGCTGGTAGTTCTGCAGGGTGGCGGTGCGACCATGGGTGCGGTGGCGCTGGATGGTGCAGCCGATCCGGTGAACGCGCTGCAAACCCTGGTGCCTGAAACAGCCACAGCCACGGCGACGGTCACAACGACCACAGCCATGGCGAGTGGCACGGTGGAAATCGACGCGCGCACCAAGGCGAAGATGCAAGGCTATGAGGGTGATCCGTGCGGCGAATGCGGCAACTACACGCTGGTGCGCAACGGTACCTGCATGAAATGCAACACCTGCGGCGCGACGTCCGGGTGTAGCTGACGAGATCGCATCCTTGGGGGATGCGTAGGGGTCACAGGCCTTCGGGCCGGACCCCGACGAGATAGGGTGGGGGCGGACCATTGTCCTTACCCACCTTGACACGGGGCGGGTGCGCTCGCCCCCGACGACGCTCAGGCCGCAGGCAAAAAACACCGGGCGGTAAACTATTGAGCCTGAGCGGCGAAACTTGGAGGGGGCTTCGGCCCCCTTTTTTCTTGGCCGGGTGTTGATCGCCCCCGCATCCCGGGCCTGACCCGGGATCTCGGTGGGATCACGAGGCCCCGGGTCAGGCCCGGGGCGTCGATTAATCTAGGTGCCACAGAAGGTTGCGGGCACAACCTCATCTGGCTTGGGCGGGCGTTTTAGATCGGCGTGATCTGGCTGGTCATCATAGGGGGTGGAGAGCACGCTGCCCAGCCGTTCAAACAGGGCATAGTCGCCTGCGACGGCGGCGTCGATCATCTGCTCGATCCTGTGGTTACGCGGGATGAAGGCGGGGTTGGCGGCATTTATCACCGAGATCGGGTCTGCTTCCTGCGCGACGCGGGCACGCCAGCCGTCTTCCCAGCTGTCAAAGGCGGCGGGATCGGTGAACTGATCGCGGGTGCTCTCGGCTGAAAGACTACGGAAGGTGTTGGTGAAATCCGCCTGGTTTTCCGCCATGCGTTGCAGCAGGTCGGTCACAAGGTCCAGATCACCGTCCTGCGCGTTTGTGATGCCGATTTTTCGCAGAAACATCTCGGCCCAATGTTCGCGGATCAGGCCCGGTATGGCGTGGACGATGGCGGTGGCCTCTTCCACGGCGGCCTCTTTGTCGGAGGTCTGCTGGATCAGCGCTGTGGCCAGTTGGGCGAGGTTCCAGACCACGATATCGGGCTGGTTGGAATAAGCATAGCGCCCGAACTGGTCGATCGAGGAAAAGACCGTGTTGGGGTGATAGACATCCATGAAGGCGCAGGGGCCGTAATCAATCGTTTCTCCGGAAATGGCGCAATTGTCGGTGTTCATCACGCCGTGGATGAAGCCCACGGACATCCATTGCGCGATCAGTCGGGCTTGGGCATCGCGTACGGCGGTCAGCAGGCCCATGGGGCCATCGGCTTCAGGGTAGTGGCGCTCGATAGCGTATTGGGTGAGGGTTTTGAGATGCGCAATCTCCCCCCGCGCGGCGAAGATCTGAAAGGTGCCCACCCGCAGGTGGCTGGCGGCAACGCGGGTTAGGACCGCGCCGGGGAGGGCGCCCTGTTCGCGGAAGACGGGCTCTCCGGTCTCGACCGCAGCCAGGGCGCGCGTGGTGGGGATGCCAAGGGCGTGCATCGCCTCGGACACCACATATTCGCGCAGCACCGGACCCAGCCAGGCGCGGCCATCGCCCATGCGGGAATACGGCGTGGGGCCGGAGCCTTTGAGCTGGATGTCGCGGCGTTGCCCATCGGTGCCCACGACCTCGCCCAGAAGGATGGCGCGGCCATCGCCGAGCTGCGGGTTCCAGTTGCCGAACTGGTGGCCCGCATAAAGCTGAGCCAGCGGCGCAGCGCCCTCGGGGACGGAATTGCCGGCAAAGGTGGCGGCCAGATCGGGCAGATCGTCTTTCGCGATGCCCAGAAGGGTGGCCAGATCATCATTGAAGGCCAGAAGGCGCGGGGCCTTGACCGGGGTGGGATCAAGCCGTGTGTAGAAGCCCGCAGGCAGGGCGGCATAGCTGTTATCGAAGCGTATCGTCATGGGGCAAGAGATAGGCGGCTTTGGCTCAGGACAAAACCCGGCTCATCAACTGATACCCCTCGCGCAGGCGAAACCCGGATTTTTCGTAAAGCCGATGCGCGCCGGGGTTGTCCGTATGCACTTCAAGATGGACAGCATGCACTTGCGCGTCCTTCAACATCCGCGCCAGTTTTTGCAACACCTCGCCCGCCAGCCCGCGACCGCGCACGGCGGGGCGGATGTAAAGCTCGTCAATCATGGCGTCCAGCCCGCCATATTCCATCGACCAGGTGAAGGTCACGATGACATAGCCGATGGGCGCGCGGGCAGGGCCAACCACATAGACCGCGCCATAGGGGCTGCCGTCGAGTAGGGGGGCGAGGGCGTCGCGGCGCGCCTCGTCCGTTTGCTCCAGCCCTTCTTCGGCATGAAAAGCGGCGATCAGAGGGAGGAGCCGGTCCAGATGCTCGGGCTTGGCAAGATGCAGGGCAGCGCTCATAACCGGGCCAGCCTTTCTGTGAGCAGGGCAAAGAAACCGTCCGCGTCCACATCGCCCATGAACATCGCATTGGGCGCGCGGCCCGAGACGCGCCACCAGTCGGCGACGGTCATGCCAAGGGTCAGTTCAGACGTGGTTTCAATCTCCACATTGATGTGCCGTCCGGTGAACAGGTCGGGCCGGATCAGATAGGCGGGCACGCAGGGGTCATGCAGCGGCGCGCCTTCCGAGCCGTATTTTTCCTTGTCGAACCGTTCAAAGAAGTCGGTCCATTCGGCAACCATCCGGCCCACTTCGGTGCCCATGGTGCGGAAGGCCTCGACCCGGGGCGCGGTGACCAGCGCCTTGTGGGTCACATCCAGCGGCAGGACGGAAATGGGAATGCCGGATTTGAACACGATTTCAGCGGCTTCCGGGTCGACATAGATGTTGAATTCGGCGGCGGGCGTGATGTTGCCAACCTGGAAATAGGCGCCGCCCATCAGGACGATGTCCTGGATTTTCGGCGCGATATCGGGGGCGCGTTGCAGGGCCGTCGCGATATTGGTGAGCGGGCCAAGGGGGCACAGGGTGACCGTGCCGGATGGGGCGTCGCGCAGTGTGTCGATGATGAAATCCACGCCGTGCTTGTCCTGCAGGGGCATGGTGGGATCGGGTAATTGCGGGCCGTCCAGCCCGGTTTTGCCATGCACGTGTTCAGCGGTGACCAGCTTGCGTTTCAGCGGCGCGTCGCAACCTGCAAAGACGGGGATATCCGTGCGGCCCGCCAGTTCGCACACGATGCGCGCATTGCGCTGGGTCAGCGGCAGGGGCACGTTGCCGGCGACGGCGGTGATGCCCAGAACCTCGACCTCGTCGGGGCTGGCCAGCGCCAGAAGGATGGCGACCGCGTCATCCTGGCCCGGATCGGTGTCTATGATGATTTTTCTGGGGGACATGTGACCTCGTGCCTGTTTGGGGTGGTACCGCTTTCTGGGAGTGTTCATAAAACCTGTAGGGCCGTGGGCACAATCCAATGTCTGTCCTGGCGGCGGAAAACCCCGCCTTTGCGGGAATATGGGAACGGATAGCGTGACAGAAAAACCGGGGATCACATCTGAGACCAAGCCACGGACGCGGTCGGACTGGCTGCGTCTTTGGTTGGCGGCGGATACCCAGCGGGCGAAGAATGTCCTGCGCCCGCAATTGCCGCCCGCGCCGGTAGAGGCGATGGGCTGCCGGTTCATCGCGCATCCGGCGGATAATTTCACCGAGCTGAAGCTGTGGGAGACCGGATTGCCGCCTGAGCATGAGGCGACGCGGTTCCTGTGCGACGCGCTGCGCGGGCTGGATCCGGTGATCGTGGATGTGGGGGCGAATGCGGGCGCGTTCTTCCTGCCCATTCATCTGGCGGGCGGGCGCGCGGCAAGGTCGATCGTGTTCGAGCCCAATCCGAAGATGCGCAAGCGTCTTGAGGTGAACATTCAGCTGAACGGCCTTGGGGGCAGCGTGCGTGTCTTTGACTGTGCCGTGGGAGACCGTGCGGGGCAGACGGCGCTGCATTTTCCGCGCAATGGCAATATGGGCCAGGGCCGGATCGATGTGCCCTATCCCCATAAACGCGTGCCGGAGGCCGTAAAGGTTCAGGTGCGCCCGTTGGCGGAGTGCCTGGCAGAGGTGGGGGCCCAACGGGTCGATCTGCTGAAGGTGGATGTGGAAGGGCTTGAGGATCGCGTGATCGTGCCGCTTCTTGAGGGGGAGGCGCGGCTTTGGCCCAAGATGATCTATTTCGAGACGGCCCATGACGGGGTCTGGTCCTATCCGCTGATGGAGCGGCTGGCGGACTGCGGATATGAGCTGATCGAGCAGTATGACGCCAATGCGCTTTATCTGCGTGAGGGTTAGGAGGCGTCGCGTTCCGCGCGTTTGGCTTCGTCCCAAAGCGCGTCCATGTCTTCCAGCGTGCTGTCTTCGGGGCGTTTGCCGCGTTTGGCGAGTTCGGCTTCGATATGGGCAAAGCGGCGGGTGAATTTGGCGTTGGTGCGCCGCAGCGCCGCTTCGGGTTCGACGCCCAGGTGACGGCCTAGATTGGTGATGACGAAAAGAAGATCGCCAAACTCATCCTCGATCTTGTCTTGGCTCAGCGTTTCGCGCGCTTCGGCCAGTTCCGTGGCTTCTTCGGTGATCTTGGCCAATACATCGCCGATCTCGGGCCAGTCGAAACCGACGCGGGCGGCGCGTTTTTGGAGTTTATAGGCGCGCAGCAGGGCGGGCAGGCCGATGGCAACGCCGTCGAGGGCGCCGGTTTGGGCTTTTTGTGCGCGTTCCGCGGCTTTGATCGCCTCCCAATCGCGGGTTTGCTGTTCGGCGGATTTATCGCGGGACTGGTCGCCAAAGACATGCGGGTGCCGGTCGACCATTTTGTCGGCCATGGTGTTGGCCACATCGTCGAAGGTGAAAAGGCCCTGTTCGGCGGCCATTTGCGCGTGAAAGACCGATTGGAAGAGAAGATCGCCCAGTTCGCCCTTCAGCTCGTCCCAGGCCTCGCGCTCGATGGCGTCGGCGACTTCATAGGCCTCTTCAATGGTATAGGGCGCGATGGTCGCGAAGGTCTGTTCGATATCCCACGGGCAGCCCGTGTCGGGGTCGCGCAGGCGGGCCATGATGTCGAGAAGGCGGGAGATGCCGGAGGGTTGGGTCATGGGTTTGGCGTAGCAAGGAGATCAGGGTCGTGCAATGCCCCGGCGCGGAATCAAGCCCGCAGGGCGCCGTGCCAGCGACGGACCGTCCCGGCGGTCTGTCGCTTTGGTTGGCCTCAGCGTGCCATTCATTCGGAAGATGACAGGGCTGCCATAAAGTGCGCAGACCCAAGTGTGCAGCGACAGCCCACGGTCCGTCGCTGGCGCGGCTTGCACTTTTCCCTTGCGCGTCCCGGCGTCCCATGAAGACTGCGAGCAAGTCAAAGGAGCCCGCCCATGCCCGTCATCAACTCCATCGCCGCCAATGCCGATCAGATCACCGCGTGGCGGCAGCACCTGCATTCGATCCCGGAACTGGCGCTGGACTGTCCCAAGACAGCTGCCTTCGTTGCGGCGCGTCTGCGCGAGTTCGGCGTGGACGAACTGCACGAAGGGTTTGCGAAAACGGGCATCGTCGCAATTATCGAAGGCCAGGGCGATGGCCCGACGATCGGGTTGCGAGCGGATATGGACGCGCTGCCGATTACGGAAGAAACGGGGGTGCCCTATGCGTCGACCCATCCCGGCAAAATGCATGCCTGCGGGCATGACGGGCATACGGCGATGCTGCTGGGCGCTGCGAAATACCTGGCGGAGACGCGGAATTTCAAAGGTCGCGTCGCGCTGATTTTCCAGCCCGGAGAGGAAGCGGGCGGCGGCGGCGAGGTCATGGTGCAGGAGGGCATCATGGACCGCTTCGATATCGGGCAGGTCTATGCCATCCACAACGCGCCCAATCTGGAACTGGAGACGTTTCACACCAATCCCGGGCCTATCATGGCGGCGGCGGATACGTTCCACGTTTATCTGAACGGCAAGGGCGGGCACGCCGCGCGGCCCCACGACTGCGTGGATCCGGTGCCTGCGGCCTGCGCGATGGTGCAGGCGTTTCAGACCATCGTCAGCCGCAACCTGAAACCGGCAGAGCGGCTGGTGATATCCGTCACGCAGATCCATACCGGGACGACCGATAACGTGATCCCGGAAACGGCCTATATCAACGGGACCGTGCGGACCTTTGATAAAGAGGTTCAGGCGATGGCTGTGAAGCGCATGGAAGAGATTATCGCAGGGCAAGCCGCCGCCTACGGGATCGAAGCGCGGATGGAGTTTGAATATGGCTATCCGCCCACGATCAACACCGCCTCTGAGGCGCAGTTTGCGTTGGAAACGGCAGCTGACGTGGTGGGTGAGACCCGCGTGGATGGGGAGAAAGAGCCCGTGATGGGGGCAGAAGATTTCTCCTATATGCTGGAGGCGCGGCCCGGGGCCTATCTGATGCTGGGCCAGGGTGAGGGCGTGGGCGTGCACCATCCGGAATATAATTTCAACGACCAGATCGCCCCTGTGGGCGCCTCGTTCTTTGCGCGGCTGGTGGAACGGGCGCAGCCTTTGGGCTGAGCGGGAAAGGGACGGATCATGGCGTTGGAAGATGCGAAAAAACAGGTGGATCAGGCTTTTACGCGGGAGGATCTGAAGGGGCTGAGTTACGAGAATGCGTTTGGCGGGGCCACGTCCTTCCTGCGCCGCCGCTATACCAAGGACCTCACGGGTGTGGATATCGCCGTGACCGGCGTGCCGTTTGATCAGGCGGTGACGAACCGGCCCGGGACGCGGTTGGGGCCGCGGGCGATCCGGGAGGCGTCGACCCTGCAACCCTATGATCCGCCCTATGGCTGGCCTTATGATGTGCTCAGCACCTGCGCGATTGTAGATTACGGCGATCTGGCTTTTGACTATGCCAACGTGCCGGCCTTCCCGGGCGCGTTGACCGAGCATATCCGAGGCATTCTGAACGCCGGTGCGGCCAGTCTGACCTTGGGGGGCGATCACTACATTTCCTTCCCGATTCTAAAGGCTTACGCCGAGAAGTTCGGGCCGATCAGCCTGATCCAGTTTGACGCGCATTCCGACACCTGGCCTGATGACGATATGGGTCGGGTCGATCATGGCACGATGTTCTACAAGGCAGTGAAAACCGGGATCGTGGATCCCGAACGGTCGATCCAGGTGGGCATTCGCACCACGAATGAGGACAATCTGGGTGTGCCCACGCTGGATGCGCGATGGGTGCATGAAAACGGGCCGGCGGCGGCTGTGATGCGTATCAAGGAAGTTGTGGGCGATCACCCGGTTTACCTGAGCTTTGATATCGACGGGTTGGACCCGGCTTTTGCGCCGGGGACGGGTACGCCGGTGTGGGGCGGGCTGCACAGCTGGCAGGTGGCGGCGATCCTGCGCGATTTGGCGGGCATCAACATCAAAGGTGGCGATGTGGTTGAAGTGTCGCCACCCTTTGACACCACAGGCGCCACCGCGATTGCCGGCGCGCATATCGCGACGGAAATCCTGTGCCTGTTGGGGTGGGGCAAGCAATGACGAACCAACCCATCAGCGGCAACGATCTGGCGCGGTTTTCCGGGCCCAACACCTTCATGCGCCTGCCGCAGGCCAGCAGCCTTGAGGGGCTGGATGTGGGGATAGTGGGCGTGCCGATGGATATCGGCACCTCGTGGCGGTCCGGCACGCGGTTTGGGCCCAAGCAGATCCGGTCCGAAAGCGCGATGATCCGGCCTTATAACCTGCAGACGGGGGCGGCGCCGTTTGACAGCCTGAACGTGGCTGATATCGGGGATCTGGCGGTCAATACGTTCTCTCTGTCCGACAGTTTGCGTATTATTCAAGACAGTTACAGGGAGATCTTGAAGCATCCGATCATTCCCGTGGCCATGGGCGGCGATCATTCTATCACGCTGCCGATCCTGCGCGCGGTGGCCGAAAAGCACGGGCCCCTCGCATTGGTGCATGTGGATGCCCATGCAGATGTGAATGACGAGATGTTTGGCGAGCGTGAGACCCACGGCACGGTGTTCCGCCGCGCTAACGAGGAGGGGCTGATTGATGCGGCCCATGTCTATCAGGTGGGTCTGCGCGGCACGGGATACACTGCCGAGGACTTTACCGAGGCGCAGGGCTGGGGCTTCCAGATGTGGCTGGCGCCGGATCTGTGGCACAAGTCCCTGGCGGGACTGGGTGCGGAAATACGTCGCGATATCGGCGATAGGCCCACTTACGTCACCTATGATATTGATAGCCTTGACCCGGCCTTCGCGCCGGGCACCGGAACGCCCGAGATCGGGGGGCTGACCACTCCGCAGGCGATGGAACTGATCCGGGGCCTTCGCGGGCTGAACATCGTGGGATGCGACATGGTGGAAGTGTCGCCGCCCTATGACCCCTCTGGCAACACCGGGCTGGTCGCGGCCAACCTGTTGTTCGAGCTTCTTTGCGTGCTGCCCGGGGTCACGTACAGGTAACAAAGGTGTGCCCGGCCCCAGTTGCAGGGCACGGGCGAGAATATGGGACGGTTCATGACGGTATTATGGGTTTTGATCGCCATCGTTGTTGTGGGGTTCGGCTATATCCGGCTGGCGCCCAGCGATCCTGCACGTTGGCACAAACCGCCGGAGGTAAGCGCAGACAAGGACTTGCCCCATGGTGTAAAGCGGATTGTGGAGACCGGTCCGAACGGGCTGGGCCAGTTGGATGCAATCATCCGGCAGACGCCGCGCACACGGGTTCTGGCCGGGTCGGTCGAAGAGGGGATGATCACCTATGTCACCCGCACCAAGGTGATCGGTTTTCCCGATTATACGACGGTTCAGGCTGAGGGAGAGCGGTTGAAGATATATGGCCGACTGCGCTTTGGCCGATCAGATCTTGGGGTAAACCGAAATCGTGTTGATGGCTGGCTGGCTGCGCTGAAGCGGGTCAGCGACGGGGGATAGGCCCGAGCTGAGACATCCTTCGGATACTTCGCGCCACATTGGCACGTTCAGCGACATCTGGCATTGCGCCATGAACATCCGCCCATCGACCTGGAGGCAGATCATCTCGCCTAGTTCCACGCGTGCACCGGATTTATCGGTGCAATAGCAGTCGATCGTTTTGCCACCCGGACCAACGACATCAGCCGAAGCTGCTGTGGCAGTCAGCGCGAGTGCGATAAATGAAACAGCAAACTTTTTCATGACGCCAGATTAGCACAATGGATCCTCTTGACCAATCCCTCGTAAGTGCCCAGATACGCTCATGATCCCCGAAGACCGCCTTATGCAAATCGTCCAACGCTTCCAGTTTCTGGAAGCGAAAATGGCCGATGGGGCCGACGGCTCTGACATCGCTGCCTTAGCGCGCGAATATTCTGATTTGAAACCTGTCGTGGATCAGATCGAGTATTGGCAGAAGATCCGCAGCGACATCGCCGAGGCCGAAGAGATGCTGGGCGATCCGGATATGAAGGCCTTGGCGGAAGAAGAGCTGCCCGCACTGACGGCACGCTTGCCCGAGGTGGAACATGCGCTGCAACTGGCGCTGCTGCCCAAGGACGAGGCCGACAGCAAACCGGCGATCCTGGAAATCCGGCCCGGCACCGGCGGGGACGAGGCCGCCTTATTCGCGGGCGACCTTTTGCGGATGTACAGCCGCTATGCCGAGGCGAAGGGCTGGCGTTTTGAGATAATCGAAGAACAGGCCACCGAACTGGGCGGGATCAAGGAAGTGATCGCGCAGATCAAGGGCGACAATGTGTTTGCCCGGATGAAATACGAATCCGGCGTCCACCGGGTGCAGCGCGTGCCCACGACGGAAAGCGGCGGGCGCATCCATACCTCGGCCGCGACGGTGGCTGTGCTGCCCGAAGCCGAAGGCGTGGACATCGACATCGCGCCTGGTGATCTGCGCATCGACACGATGCGATCCAGCGGGGCAGGCGGGCAACATGTGAACACAACCGATTCGGCGGTACGGATCACGCATATTCCCACGGGGATCGTCGTGACCAGTTCGCAGAAATCCCAGCACCGCAACCGCGAGATCGCGATGGAGGTGTTGAAAACGCGGCTTTTCGATCTGGAGCGTCAGCGCCAGCATGACGAACGCTCGGCCGATCGGGCGGCGCAGGTGGGCTCGGGTGACCGCTCGGAACGCATTCGGACCTATAACTTTCCGCAGGGGCGCATGACCGATCACCGCATCAATCTGACGCTTTATAAGCTGGATCAGATCATGCAGGGTGATCTGGACGAGGTTATTGACGCGCTGATCACCGATGCGCAGGCCCGTCAGATGGCGGAGATGGAAGGATGACAACCGCAGCCGAAGCCATGGTGGCCGCCACCGCGCGCCTGCGGGCGGCTGGTGTCGCCGATCCCGCGCGCGATGCGCGGGTGCTTCTGGCCCATGCGGCCCGGATCGAGGCCGCGCGCGTGACCTTGATCGCGCCCGAGGATCTGGAGCCCGAGATCGAGGAGCGTTATGATCAGTTGATATCGCTGCGCGCGGTGCGGGTGCCGGTCAGCCATTTGTTGGGCGAACGCGATTTCTATGGCCGTAGGTTTAAGATAAGCCGCGAAGTCCTTGATCCGAGGCCAGAAACTGAAACCCTGATCGAGGCGGCCTTGTCCCAGCCCTTTTCACGTGTGCTGGATCTGGGCACGGGATCCGGGGCCATTCTGGTCACGCTTCTTGCGGAAAACCCGGCCGCCACGGGGCTGGGCGTGGATCTGAGCGAGGCCGCCTGCCTGCAGGCTTCGGCCAATGCGGTGATGCACCGGGTGCAGCACCGCGCCGATATCCGGCAATCGGATTGGTTCGGCCGGGTGACGGACAGCTATGATCTGATTGTGTCGAACCCGCCCTATATCGCCGCCGATGAAATGCCGGGCCTGTCGGACGAGGTGCGCCGGCACGAGCCGGAAATGGCGCTGACCGATGGGGCGGACGGGTTGAGCGCCTATCGCGCCATCGCCAAGGGCGCGCCGCGCCATCTGGTGCCCGGGGGGCGGCTCTTGGTAGAAATCGGCCCGACACAGGCCTCTGCGGTCAGCGAGATTCTGGCCGCGGCCGGGTTCAGCGGCATTTCGGTTCTCAGGGATCTTGACCGCCGGGACCGTGTCGTGGCGGCCCGGATCGGCGAAGATTTGCGGGATTAACCCGAAAAACACGGTTTTTGGGCACATTCGCGGGAAAAATGCGAATGCCCTCTTGTAGGATTCGTCAGGACATGTTTACTCAATATTGTTCGCCGACGCGTGCCCTGGGCGCGCGGGCTGAACTCCAAACCCGAAAAGTCGTGCAATTGTCGTGGCTAAATTAAGCGCAAGGAACGCCAGAAGACCGGGTTTCGTTACAGTACAGATAAGGCTTATCAAAGTTACATGAGATCTTCCAAGTCACGTTCGCGGTCGAAGTCGAACCGCAACCGGCCCTCAGGCGGCAACGTCGTCAACCGGGTGTTCGACAGCTCGGGTCCCGAGGGTAAGGTGCGCGGCACACCGCAACAGATCATCGACAAATACAACCAGCTGGCGCGCGATGCGCAGCTGTCTGGCGACCGGGTGGCTGCTGAAAACTTTCAGCAGCATGCAGAGCATTACCTGCGCCTTCTGAGCGAAGCGCAACGTGAAATCGACGCCCGCCGGGAAGAGCAGGAGCGTCAGAACCGCGAACGCCAGGCCGAGCGGGACCGCGAGCGCGCAGAGCGCCAGGAACGCGAAAGCAATGGCGGCGACGCGCCCCTGCCCGAGATGGAACAGGAAACGAGCGGTCTGGAACTGGCCGATGCTGATGCCAGTGCGGACGAGGGCGAGTCGGGTCTGGTGGACACACCCGAGGCTGCGCCCAAGAAACGCCGCAAGCCGCGCAAGAAGGCGGATGCAGACGATTCCACCGGCGGTCCTGCGGAAGCAGCGGAATAACAGGGGAGCAGGCTTTTCGAAAAGCCTGCACGCATTTTCGAAAATGCGTGATCGCTCAGGCCCGGCCGCCGTAAAGGCGTTTCGAAACGCCTTCGCGCCCGGGGTCAATCGGTAAAGCGAACTTTGCCGATGAAGGGCAGGTTTCGGTTGCGCTGTGCAAAGTCGATCCCGTAGCCCACGACAAATTCATCCGGAATTTCAAAGCCAATCCAATCGGCCTTCACAGGCACTTCGCGCCGTGACGGTTTGTCGAGCAGCGCAATAGTCTTCAACCGCTCGGGCTTGCGGCTGTTGAGCAGCTTGATCACATGGCTGAGTGTAAAACCCGTGTCGACGATATCTTCGACAACCAGCACATCGCGCCCTTCAATTGCGCCGCGCAAATCCTTGAGAATGCGCACTTCCCGGCTGGATTCCATGGTGTCTCCGTATGAGGAGGCCTCAAGGAAATCGACCTCCACCGCCACATCCAGCTCGCGCACCAGATCGGCGATGAAGACGAAGCTGCCTCGCAAAAGCCCCACCACCACCAGCTTGTCTGTACTGGCGAATTCCTGGCGGATGTCGTGGCAAAGTTCCTCAATCCGCGCGGCAATCGCCTTGGCCGAGATCATTTCGTCGATGACATATGGCCGCTCTGCCATGGCTTTCCCCTTGAATTCGCGGGCCAACCATACGACATGAGCGCCCCAAGTCACGTCAAGAAAGCACCCGCACCACATGCCCACCCATTCCGAGACACGCAAGCTGCCCTATTCTGCGCAGCAGATGTATGACCTGGTGGCCGATGTGGCGAAATACCCGCAGTTTCTGCCCTGGTGCGCCGCTGCACGGATTCGTCAGATCGTGCCCGAAGGCGAGGGGCGGCGGATGGATGCGGATCTGGTGATCTCATTCAAGGTGTTTCGCGAGAAATTCGGCAGCAGGGTTATGTTGTGGGACGCGGCGCGCAAGATCGACACCGAATATCTGGACGGGCCATTCCGATACATGAAATCGACCTGGGCCTTCCGCGATGTGGAGGGCGGCGGCTGCGAGGTTGATTTCTTCGTCGATTTCGAATTCCGCAACGCGGTTCTGCAGGGCATCATCGGCGTTGTGTTCTACGAGGCGATGCATCGGATTGTCCGCGCCTTCGAGCGGCGCGCGGCAGAGCTTTACGGGGCCTGAGCGGCTTGCGCCGGGCCTGGCCCGGATGGATGCAGGAAGTGGGGGGATCATGGCAGATGTGACAGGCAGGATCGCCGCATTCGCGCAAAAGGCGCGCGCTTTGGATGTGCCGGGCGATGTTTTGGACGTGGTGCGGCTGTCGCTGTTCGACTGGGCCACGGTGGCCTGGGCGGGGCGTGATGAACCCGTGACGCGCATCGTCCGTGGGGCGGAGGAGGCGCCGGGCGGGGTCGCGCAAGCCTCGGCCATCGGGCTGGCCACGGGGATGCCTGCGCGTGCGGCTGCGATGATCAACGGCACGGCCGGCCATGCGCTGGATTACGACGATACGCATTTCGCCCATATTGGCCATGTGAGCACCGTGATCATGCCTGCCGCATTGGCTGCGGCCGAACGCGGCGGCTGGAGTGGCGATCAGATGCTGCGCGCGGCCCTGGGCGGGGCAGAGGCGTCGATCCGCACGGGAATGTGGCTGGGTCGGTCCCATTACGAGGCGGGGTTTCACCAGACCTCGACCGCCGGTGTGTTTGGTGCCGTGCTGGCTGCCGCAGGACCCGATTGCACCGATCCGGAGCGTCTGGCGCAGGCGCTGGCTTTGGCGGCGAGCCGTGCCTCTGGCATGAAGGCGCAGTTCGGGACAATGGCCAAACCCTATCACGCGGGCATGGCGGCGGCGGCAGGGATCGAGGTGATGACCCTGGCCGCGCGTGGGATGGAGGCCAATCCCGCCGCGCTGGACGGGCCTTTCGGCTTTGGCGCGACCCATGCGGGCGCAGGCGATCTGTCGGCGTTTGACGTGGACGGCTGGCTGTTCCCGCAGATCTCGCACAAGCTCTATGCCTGTTGTCACGGCACCCATGCAGCGATCGAGGCGCTGTCAGAGCTTCAGGGCGCAGAAGGTATCGACCGGGTGGAGATCGCGGTGCATCCGCGCTGGCTGGATGTGTGCGATATCCCGCGTCCCAAAACGCGGCTTGAGGCGAAATTTTCCCTGACCCTGACCGGCGCGATGGCGCTGAAGGGGCTGCCCCTGACAACCGATATGGCGTTCGAGGAGGGGGTGATCCTTGATGCCGCGCTGACGGATCTGCGCGACCGGGTGGTCGTGCGGGGCGACGCGGGTCTGGCCGATACCGCCGCACAGGTCGCGCTGCATGCAGCAGGAGGGGTTCAGGAGCGGTTCCATGATCTGGCCCGGCCTGCCGCGTTTGACATGCGCGTCCGGAAGGTGCGGGAGAAATCGCGCGCCCTGATCGGGGAGGCCATGTCGGACCGGCTGTGGAATGCGGTGAATGCCGATGGCGGACCGGACATCGCCGCGCTGACCAAAACACTGCGCGGGGCATAAAAAAGGGGGCCGCGTGGCCCCCTCTTTGCTGTTGTCCGACAGCCTTCTTACGAGGTCATGTCATAGGCGCGTTCGCCATGAACGCTCAGATCCAGCCCGTTGGTTTCTGTTTCCGCATCCACGCGCAGCGGCGTGATGGCGCGTACGACGAAGATCAGAACCACGGTCACCACGATGGTGAAGACACCCACGATGGCCAGGCTGCCCAGCTGGGCCACGAAGCTGCCCGCGCCGAAGACAGCGATCATGATCGTGCCGAAGATACCGCCCACGCCATGCACCGCGAAGACATCCAGCGTGTCGTCGATTTTCAGCGCATTTCGTACGAAGTTGACGGCTTCCTGACACAGGACGCCTGCGACTGCACCGATGATCAGCGCCTCGACCGGGCCGACAAAGCCCGAGGCAGGGGTGATAGAGGCAAGCCCCGCGATGGTGCCGGTGACCATGCCGACGAGGGAGGCTTTGCCGAATTTGATCTTTTCCCACAGAGCCCAGGTGAGCGAGGCTGTCGCGGCCGAGATATGGGTGACCGTCAGCGCCATGGCCGCGCCGCCATCTGCGGCCAGTTGCGAGCCGCCATTGAAGCCAAACCAGCCGACCCACAGCATCGCCGCACCGATCATCACGAAACCGGGATTGTGGGGCGGGGTGGTCTGGTTGCGGCGCGGACCAAGGAAGACGGCCAGCAACAGCGCAGCAAGACCCGCCGTCTGGTGCACCACGATGCCGCCGGCAAAGTCGCGCACGCCGGTTTCGCCGAAAATGCCGCCATCAGACAGCATCCCGCCGCCCCAGACCCAGTGGACCACCGGCGCATAGCACAAGAGCATCCAAAGCCCCGAGAAAAGCAGGACAAAGCCGAAGCCCACCCGTTCCACATAGGCACCCACGATCAGGGCCGGCGTGATGATGGCAAAGGTCATCTGGAAGGCGAAGAACAGGATTTCAGGCAGGGTGCCGCTGAGGTCATCCGCGGTCATCCCCAAAAGCAGCATCTTGTCGAGCCCGCCCCAATATCCGCTGGTACCGCTGCCAAAGGCGATGGAATAGCCGAAGGCGAACCACAGCACGCTCATCAGACAGGCGATGGCATAGCAATGCATGAAAACGCTCAGGACATTTCGCGCGCGCACGAGGCCGCCGTAAAACAGCGCCAGTCCCGGCAATGTCATGAAAAGGACCAAGGCGGTTGCCACGATGATCCAGGCTGTATCGGCTCCATTCATGATGCCGTCCCTTCCTTCCGGTTTGTATTGGTTAGCGGCGCTTCAAGCGGAGCAACCCTGCGGAAAAAAGAGGCAATAGGTGAATTATGCGCCCAAAAGCGCCGCTTTTTATAAACTGCCCGGAAAAAAGGCGTCGATCTGCCGCCTTTGCCTGCTTTTCGATCAAACTGTGGTCAGGGCTTGTCCCAGCAGATCGAGCGCATGATCCCTGGCGGCTGCGCGGACATTGGCGCGCCCAAGGGCGCCGAATTCCACCGTTTCGGTCATGGTCGGATGACCCGAACGCGCCAGGCCAAAGCAGACGCGCCCTTCGGGTTTGTGCTGGGACCCGCCGGGGCCTGCGATGCCTGTGATCGACACGGCAAGCTGCGCGTTGGAATGACCAAGCGCACCTTCGGCCATCTCGTGCGCGACCTCTTCCGAGACGGCTCCATATGCGTCAAGAGTGGCGGCCTTGACGCCCAGCATGTCCATTTTCGCCGCGTTGGAATAGGTCACGAAACCGCGGTCGAACACAGCGGACGACCCAGCGATTTCAGTCAGTGCGGCGGCAACCATGCCGCCGGTGCAGCTTTCTGCCGTGGCGATCGTGATGCCAATTTTTCTAGCAATAAGAATAAGATCGGATGCGTTCATAATCCAAGAACCCCGTGATAGAGACCGGCCAGAACCACCACGCCGATGGCCGCGAAAGCCCCGGCAACGATATCATCCAGCATCACGCCCAGGGCATCGCCGCGCCGGTCGGCCCAGCCCACGGGGCCCCATTTGGTGATATCGAACAGCCGGAACAGCGCGAAGGCCGCGATCCAGCCCGGCCAAAGGGCGGTGATGTCGATCCCGTGCCGTGTTGCGGGCCAGGACAGCGCCCAAAGTGCGATCCATTGGCCGGCGACCTCGTCTATGACAATCTCGGATGGGTCATGGTCATCCGTGCCGCGTGTTGCCACTGCAGTCGCCCACCAGCCCAGGGCAAACACCGCCAGCGTGGCCAGCGCGAACAGGGGAAAGCCGCCCAGCACATGCAGGCCCCATGCCACCGGCAGCGCGGCAAATGATCCCCAGGTGCCCGGCGCGGGTTTTAGAAGGCCCACGCCGAAAAAAGTGGCAATCGTCCGGGCCAGTGCGGTCATTTCGACACCAGCGCCACGGTGGCCAGCGACGCGATGCCTTCGCCGCGCCCGGTAAAGCCCAGCCGTTCGGATGTGGTGGCCTTGACCGAGACCTGTGAGGGCTCAAGCCCCATGAGCCTGGCCATGGTCTCACGCATCTTGGCGGCATGCGGGCCGATCTTGGGGAATTCGCAGACCAGCGTGCAATCCACGTTGCTGATGCGGAAGCCGCGTTCTGCGGCCAGATCGACGGCGTGGCGCAGGAAAATCTCGCTTGCAGCCCCTTTCCATTGCGGGTCCGAGGGCGGAAAATGCTGGCCGATATCGCCCTCGGCCAATGCACCATAAATCGCGTCTGTGACCGCATGCATGCCGACATCGGCATCGGAATGGCCCTGCAGCGCCCGGTCGAATGGCACCTTCACCCCGCAGAGGATTACGTGATCGCCGGGGCCGAAACGGTGCACGTCGTAACCATTGCCCAGTCTGATATCCATGATTTGTCCCAATATCGCTTCGGCGCGGGCGAAATCCTCGGCCCGCGTGATTTTCAGGTTGTTTTCGTCGCCTTCCGTGATCGTCACGGGCAGGCCCGCGCGGCGGGCGATTTCCACGTCATCGGCGGCGTCTTCATCAAAACAGCGATGCGCATTCAGGATCGCGGTCAGGTCAAAACCCTGGGGCGTTTGCGCGCGATATAGCCCTTCGCGTGATTGCGTCCCGGTGACCGTGCTGCCTTCCCCGGTCCAGAGCGCATCGACCACAGCAAGGGCAGGGGCGGCGGCGGGGGCGTCTTCCAGCGCGGCAAGCACACCGTCGATGACATGGGCGCTGACGCAGGGGCGGGCGGCATCGTGGATCAGGACCTGATCGAAACGGCCTTCCAGCACCTCAAGCCCTGCCATCACCGACCCGCGCCGTGTGTCTGCACCAGTGACGATTTCCGCCTGCATATCGCCGGGCCAGGGGGCGCTGTCGAGATCGTCGGGATGGACCACGAGAACGATGTGGTTGATGCGCGGATGTCGCGCGAAAGCGGCAATGGTATGCGCTGCGACGGTTTGCCCGGCCAGCGGGCGCCACTGTTTGGGCAGGCCCCCTCCGGCACGGGTGCCGCGCCCGGCGGCGACGATGATGGCTGCAGTGGATTTGGGCACGTCTGGTCCGTCAAAATGATCTTGCTTCGTTGTAGGTTGCAGAGCACGCGGGAACAATCCCCCGGAGAAATGCACAATAATTAAGCATGTGATCGAATTTGCACCATCTATCGTGCGCTCTAAGTTGAAGCTGGGGCGTGCAGCACCCTAGTACTGATCCAAACAAAGGTTTTCTCTGCGTGACGATTCACCTCTCGACACTTGAACTGACCCCTCCGGTTTTTCTCGCGCCATTGGCGGGGATCACCGATCGCCCGACGCGTGATCTGGTGGCCTCGTTCGGTGCGGGCCTTGTCGTGAGCGAAATGGTCGCCAGTCAGGAGATGGTGCGGGCCAAGCCAGGCGTGTGCGAACGGGCCGAGATCGGGGCAGAGGTGGAAGGCACATCCGTTCAGATTGCAGGCCGTGAGGCGCATTGGATGGCCGAGGCCGCGCGCCAGGTCGAAGCCAACGGTGCACGGATCATCGATATCAATATGGGCTGCCCGGCCAAGAAGGTCACGAATGGTTATTCCGGGTCGGCGCTGATGAAGACACCCGATCACGCGCTGAGCCTGATCGAAGCGGTGGTTGAGGCCGTGGATGTGCCGGTGACACTCAAGACTCGACTTGGCTGGGATGACGATTGCCTGAACGCTGCCGATATCGCGCGCCGGGCGGAAGGCGCCGGTGTTCAGATGATCACCATCCATGGGCGCACGCGCTGCCAGTTCTATAAGGGCCACGCCAATTGGGCGGCGATTGCTGAGGTGGTTGAGGCGGTTGAGATCCCCGTGATCGCCAATGGCGATATCGTGGATGGGGACAGCGCGCGGACGGCGTTGGCCCGCTCGGGCGCGGCCGGTGTGATGATCGGGCGCGGCGCGCAGGGGCGGCCCTGGCTTCTGGCGCAGGTGGCCCACGCGCTTTTCGGCACGAACGCGCCCACGGTGCCCGCAGGGGCCGATCTGGTGCGCATGGTCAGCGATCATTACGAGGCGATGCTGAGCTTTTACGGGCAGGATCTGGGCCTGCGCGTCGCGCGCAAGCATCTGGGGTGGTACATGGATGATGCGGGGACCGATACGGGGCTGCGCCGTGCGATCCTGACTTCGCGCGACCCGGGCGAGGTGCTGCGCCTTTTGCCGGATGCTCTGATCGGGACTGCAGAGGTGGCGGCATGAATTCCGACAAGTCCATCTGGGCATCGCTGCCGGTGCCCGCCTTCCTGATCGACACCGATGACCGGATTACCGACGTCAATTCGGCCGGTGAAGGGTTCCTGAACGCCTCGGCCCGGCAGGTGGAGGGCCAGCCCGTCTGGGACCTGATCGCAGTGGACGCACCGCTGGAGGAAGCGCTGCAGCGCGCCCGTGCCAATGGCACGCCGCTTTTCGTCAATGATGTGGATGTGGGCACGGGCAATCGCGCGCCGTTGCAATGCGCGTTGCAGATTGCACCCTTGGTGAACCATCCCGGCATGATGATCCTGATGATTTCACCGCGCGAACTGGCCGGGCGGATGACGCAAAGCCATTCGGTGAAATCGGCCGCTCAGTCGGCCATCGGCATGGCCGAGATGCTGGCCCACGAGATCAAGAACCCCTTGGCGGGGATCACCGGTGCGGCGCAATTGCTCAGCATGAACCTCAGCCAGGAAGACCTTGAACTGACAGACTTAATCGTCACGGAAAGTCGCCGGATCGTGAAGCTTCTGGAGCAGGTTGAACAATTCGGGAACCTTTCGGCCCCCGATCTTAAGCCGGTCAATATCCATGATGTTCTTGACCGCGCCCGCCGGTCGGCACTGCTGGGCTTTGGCGCGCATATGCGGATCATCGAGGATTATGACCCCTCGTTGCCTCTGGCCTATGGCGACCCGGACCAATTGCTGCAGGTGGTGCTGAATCTTTTGAAGAATGCGTCCGAAGCTGCGGGAGATATTGGTGGCGACATCCGCATTCATACCTATTTCGAACATTCTTTTCGCCTGCGGCGCAGCGATGGGTCGGGCCATTCGCTGCCCCTTCAGGTCGAGATCATTGATGACGGCCCCGGCCTGCCGGACGATATCAAGGCAGATATCTTCGACCCCTTTGTGTCTGGAAGGGAAAACGGCACCGGCCTTGGTTTGGCCTTGGTGTCGAAGATAATCTCAGACCATGACGGGTGGATTTCGGTCACTTCGGTGCCGGGACGCACTGTCTTTCGTTTGTCACTGCCGCGCGCCCCGCGCGACACGAGCGCTGAATAAGGAGTTTCGGGAATGGATGGTACAGTTCTGGTCGCCGACGACGATCGCACGATCCGCACGGTTCTGACCCAGGCGCTGACGCGTGCGGGCTGCAAGGTGCATGCCACAAGCTCTCTGACCACGCTGATGCGCTGGGTGGGCGAGGGGAAAGGCGATGTGGTGATCTCGGACGTGGTCATGCCAGATGGCAACGGGTTGGAGATGCTGCCAAAGATCGCCGAAGATCGTCCCGGGCTGCCGGTGATCGTGATTTCGGCGCAGAACACCATCATGACGGCGATTCAGGCGGCCGAGGCCGAGGCCTATGATTACCTGCCCAAACCCTTTGATCTGCCCGATCTGATGAAGCGCACCGCGCGCGCGCTTGAAATGAAACGCCACGCCCCGTCCGAGCCGAAACCGGTCGAGGATGAGCGCCCCGATGAGCTGCCTCTGGTGGGCCGCACGCAGATCATGCAGCAGCTTTACCGGCTGGTCGCGCGGGTGATGAACACCGATCTTCCAGTGCTGATTTCGGGCGAAAGCGGGACAGGAAAGTCGCTGATTGCGCGGGCCATTCACGATTTTTCCGACCGGCGCACCTTGCCTTTCGTCACCATCACCGCCGCCGATATCCGCGAGTTGGAAGGGCCGGCGCGTGTGTTGGCGCGGGTGAAGGGAGGTACGCTTCTGATCGACGAGATCGGAGATATCGAAGAGGAACTGCAGGCGCGCATCGTTCGGATGATGGATGCGCCGGGCGATCATGTGCCGCGTTTCATGGCCACCAGTCAGACCGACCTGACCCATGCAATGGACGCGGGCCAGATCCGGCAGGATTTCTATTACCGCTTGTCGGGTGCATCGATCCATGTCCCGGCGGTGCGTGAGCGGGTGGATGACATCCCGCTTCTGGCCGAACACTTCCTGACCCGCGCCGAGCGGGACGGCGCGCCCAAGCGGCGGCTGAGCGAAGAGGCGGCGGAACTTTTCCGCGCCTATAGCTGGCCGGGCAATGTGCGCCAGCTGGAAAACGCCATCCGCCGTCTTGTTCTGACCAGCCGCGCCGAAGAGATCGCCCGCAGCGAAGTGGAGGGCGTGCTGGGATCGCAGCCCGAGATGGAGCCGGTGCTGGGCGGGGGCGACACGGAAAAGCTGTCGGCATCAGTGGGTCGGCATTTGCGGCGCTATTTCGACCTGCATGGCAACATGCTGCCGCCGCCGGGTCTTTATGCGCGAATCCTCAAGGAGGTCGAGATGCCTTTGATCGAGATTGCGCTGGATGCGACGGGCGGAAATCAGGCAAAATGCGCTGAACTTCTTGGGATAAACCGCAATACCCTCAGGAAAAAGATCACTGACCTGGATATCCAGGTGACACGACGCCGGAAATTGATGTAAATTGGTCACATAACCGTGGCGGCGTAGCCTCAGATCGGGCTTTAAAACGCGCAAGACCACGACATGTGGCGGTCAGTCGCAAGTTGCGGCACATCAGGATGAGGGCATCGGGTGGTATCCCGGGCACAGAATAATCACTGGCTGAACCGGTTCAGGCGGCTGAGCCGAACCCGTAGGCTGCGTAACACAGGTACGCTGGGCCTTGTGGTGCTTGGTCCGCTTCTGGCGCTGGCGACTTTTCTTGTTCTTGGCCCGCTGGATCAGGGCGCTTCGGCGCTGAGCCTGCGCTTGGTGCTGCTGACCGATCTTGTGTACGTGCTGGTGGTCGCCACACTGGTTCTGGGATCTGTGGCGCGTCTTATTGCGGCGCGGCGGGCGCAATCGGCGGGCTCGCGCCTGCATTTGCGTCTGACCGGTGTGTTCGCGCTGTTGGCGCTGATCCCAACCGTGACGGTCGCCATCTTCGCTGTGCTGACGGTGAATGTGGGACTTGAGGGCTGGTTTTCCGATCGGGTCAGCCGCGTGGTCGGCACTTCGCTGGCCGCCGCGCAAGCCTATGAACAGGAACAGCGCGAGGATCTGGCGCAGGATGCGCGCGTTCTGGCGCGCTATATCGATGCCAGCCGCGCCAGCACGTTTTTCATGAATGACGGGGAAATCCGTCAGGTTCTGGGCACCGGGCAGGCGTTGATCCAGCGCGGCCTGCGCGAAGCTTATGTGATTGACGGCACCGGAGATATCCGCGCGCGTGGGGAACGGTCATACCTGTTCGATTTCGAACGACCCATGGCAGAGGAAATCGCAGAAGCCACCGAAGACGGGCTGGCGATCATCGAGGACTGGGACAACAACGAATTTCGTGCGCTGGTCCCGCTCGAGAATTTCGTGGACCGGTTCCTCTATGTCAGCCGCGATGTCGATGGCGAAATCCTGAACCTGCTGGATGACACGCAGGAAACCGTGCGGCTGTACCAACAGCTGGAAAACGAACGCGGGAGGGTGCTGTTTGAATTTGGCCTGCTGTATCTGGGATTTGCGGTCATCCTGATCCTCGCCGCGATCTGGCTGGGCCTGTGGTTTGCCGAACGTCTGTCACGCCCGGTGGGGCGGCTGGCGGGGGCGGCACAGCAGGTGGGCGCGGGTGATCTGGACGTGCAGGTGATTGAGGAGGACGGCGATGACGAGATCGCCATGCTGGGGCGGTACTTCAACCAGATGACCCGTCAGTTGAAGGGCCAGCGGGAAACGCTTCTGGACAACACCCGCCAGATCGAACGGCGGAGGCGGCTTTTTGACAGCGTTTTGAGTTCGGTCACCTCGGGCGTTGTGGGTTTGGACAGCGAAGGGCGGGTGACCTTCGTGAACCGGTCCGCCGAACGGCTTTTGGATTGGTCTGGGGGTGAACAGTCGCTCGCGCTGCAGGTGGCGGTTCCGGAGTTCGGACCGCTGTTCGAACAGTTGAAAACCAGCGGCCAGGAAGTGGCGCAGGGAGAGATCCGCGTGACGCGCGGCGGCTATCTGGAGAACCTTCTGGTGCGCATGGCCACGCGGCGCAATGATGACGGGCGGCTCGAAGGCTATGTGGTGGCCTTTGACGATGTGACCGATCTGGTCAGCGCCCAGCGGATGGCCGCCTGGGGCGACGTGGCGCGGCGCATTGCCCATGAGATCAAGAACCCGCTGACACCCATTCAGCTGTCGGCGGAACGGATCAAACGCAAATTCGCCCCGATGGTGGGTGACGACAGCGACCGGCTTGAGCAGATGACCGATGTGATCGTCCGCCAGACCAATGATTTGCGCCGGATCGTGGACGAGTTTTCCAAATTCGCCCGCATGCCCGAACCCGACCGCCGGACCGAGGATCTGACCCAGCTTCTGAGCGATGCGATCCTGCTGCAGCAGACCGGCCAGCCCGATCTGCAGATCACCTCGGACCTGCCCGATGCGTCCGTCATGGCGGATATCGACGCCACGATGATCGGACAGGCGCTGACCAATCTAATCAAGAACGCGGGCGAAGCTATTGAAACCCTGAAGGAAAAGGGAGCGCCGGACGATCTGAAACCACAGATCCACGTGACCCTGAGCGTTGAGAAATCGCGCGCCCAGATTACCATTGCCGATAATGGCATCGGCCTGCCCGAAGACCGTGCGCGGCTGTTCGAGCCTTACGTAACGACCCGTGATGAGGGCACCGGCCTTGGCCTGCCCATCGTCAAGAAGATCATCGAGGAACATGGCGGCACGCTGGTGCTGGAGGATGCGCCGGTTTTCGACGGCCAGTCGCATTTCGGTGCCATGGCGGTGATCAGACTGCCCGTGTCGGATCAGCCCGACGCGGAAACACCCCCAATTGCAACCCAACTTGAAAAACTACAGGCCCAAGATGAGTGATATTCTGATTGTTGATGACGAACGCGATATCCGGGAATTGGTGTCGGATATTCTGGAAGACGAAGGCTATGCCACGCGGCTGGCGGGCACCTCGGACGAGGCGATGGCGCAGATCAACTCTGATCCGCCGGGGCTGTTGATCCTCGATATCTGGCTGAAAGACAGCAATATGGATGGCATCGACATCCTCAAGGCGGTCAAGCGCGACAACCCCGATATTCCGGTGGTCATCATTTCGGGCCATGGCAATATCGAAATCGCCGTCGCTGCGATCAAGCAGGGCGCGTATGACTTCATCGAAAAACCGTTCAATATCGATCAGTTGCTGGTGGTGATCCGCCGGGCCATGGAAACCTCGCGGCTGCGTCGGGAGAATTTGAACCTCAAACGCCAGGGCACGGGGGCTGCGCAGATGGTGGGCCAGTCCAGCGCGTTCCGTACACTTGTGAGCCAGCTCGACAAGGTAACGAAATCCAACGGCCGGGTGATGCTGACCGGCCCCGCCGGATCGGGCAAGGAAATCGCCGCGCGCTATATCCACGCCAATTCGAACCGGGCGAACGGGCCTTTCGTGACGGTCAACTGCGCCTCGATCGAGCCCGAGCGTATGGAAGAGGTTCTGTTTGGCCGGGAAGGGGCCGACCGGGGCGTGGAGCCGGGCCTGCTGGAAGAGGCCCATGGCGGCGTGATCTATTTTGACGAGGTGGCGGATATGCCGCTGGGCACCCAGTCGAAGATCCTGCGCGTGCTGGTTGACCAGCAATTCCAGCGCGTTGGCGGCAATGATCGGGTGCGCGTGGATCTGCGGGTGATTTCCTCGACCAACCGCGATCTGGAGGGCGAGATTTCGGCAGGCCGCTTCCGGCAGGAACTGTATCACCGGCTGAATGTGGTGCCGATCCCGGTGCCATCGCTGGAGGAACGGCGGGAGGATATTCCCGTCCTGGCTTCCCATTTCATCGAGATGTGCAATGACACCCAGGGGTTGCCGGTGCGCGCGATCAGTGAAGAGGCCGCCGCGCTGATGCAGACGATGATCTGGCCGGGCAATGTGCGCCAGTTGAAGAACCTGATCGAACGGGTGCTGATCCTGGGCGACGGTACTGGCCCGATCGAAGCGCGCGAGCTGCCGTCCGACCATGATGTCGGCGGAGATGACAGCCGCGTGGTACTGTCAGGCGCAATGGCGTCGCTGCCCCTGCGTGAGGCACGTGAGGCGTTCGAACGGGAATACCTGCTGACACAGATCAACCGCTTTGGCGGCAATATCAGCCGCACCGCCTCGTTCGTGGGGATGGAGCGCAGCGCGCTGCACCGCAAGCTGAAATCGTTGGGGGTTGTAACCTCGAACAAGGCAGGTGCGCGGGTGGCGCATCTGGAGGATGAAGAGGCCGACGCCTGAGTTTTCGGACAAGGCTGGGGCGCTCAGCCCCGGTTGACGATCAGGAAACTGCCATCGGGGTTGCGGATCACGCAGCTGGAGGGCGTCAGCGTGGGTAGAGTTCGCGTGGCCCCGCCCGGTGCAGCATCCGCCACCGATTGCGGGCAGGGCGGGATCGAAACGGGCTGATACCCTTTCTGCGCCATGCAGCGGTCGACCAGACGGCCGCGCAGGCTGGCGTTCACATCCACCGTATAGGTCCGGCCCGGCAGCCAGTA
Source organism: Aestuariivita boseongensis (assembly GCF_001262635.1). GTDB lineage: Bacteria > Pseudomonadota > Alphaproteobacteria > Rhodobacterales > Rhodobacteraceae > Aestuariivita > Aestuariivita boseongensis. The sequence goes on along the minus strand of NZ_JXYH01000007.1, from coordinate 61,816 downwards.
TCCGCCGCGCACCGTGCAGACACCGGCCGCGTTGCAGATCTGGCGGGGTGGGACGAACACGCTGGGCTCGCGCCGGATCTGCGTGGCCACAGGCGCATCCTTCAGCGCGGCGACCTCGCAGTTCAGCTTGTCGTCTTCGGCTTTCGCCACAGAAACGCCTGCGCGATAATAGATCGACATGGGCTGACAGGCGCCAAGCAACGCAACAAGAATAAGCATAACAGGGATACGCATGACGCCAGTGTGGTCCAAGCAGGGCAGTCTGACAATTGATTTGACGATCGCAGGGGGGTCTGCCATTCAAAGGTCCACGGAATTCCCAAGCGGGACCAGATAGATGAAGGTCATCATTTGCGGGGCTGGTCAGGTAGGCTGGCAGATCGCGCGCCACCTGTCTGGTGAGCAGAACGATGTGACGGTGGTCGACAGCAACCCCGATCTGGTGCGGCGGGCAACCGACACGCTGGATGTGCAGGGGATTGCGGGTTTCGCCTCGTACCCCGATATCCTGGATCGTGCCGGGGCACGGGATGCCGATATGATCATCGCCGCCACCTATTCGGACGAGGTGAACATGGTCACCTGCCAGGTGGCCCATTCCGTCTTTGGCATCAATCGCAAGATCGCGCGGTTGCGCAGCCAGTCTTACCTGAACGCGATCTATTCCGATCTTTATCGCCGCGATCATCTGCCCATCGATGTGGTGATCAGCCCCGAACGCGAAGTGGCCGCCGCCGCCATGCAGCGGCTTTCAGCTCCCGCCGCCTTTGATATCGAGACCTTCATGGGCGGCAAGGCCCAGTTCCTGGGGATCCGCGTGGACGAGGACTGCCCGATCGTGAACACCGCGCTGCGGCAGCTGACCGATCTGTTTTCCACGCTCAGAACGATTGTCGTCGGGATCCGCCGGGAGGGGACGCTTTTCGCACCCGAAGCGGGCGACCAGCTGTTTGCGGGGGATGATTGTTATCTGTTTACCCACGTGGATGACGTCGCCCGCACGATGGAGATTTTCGGCAAAACCCAGAAAAAGCGCGAACGCGTTGTTGTCGTGGGCGGCGGCAATGTCGGGTTGGCCGTGGCCAAGGAGCTGGAGGAAAGCGCCGAGCGTATCCGCGTCAAGGTGATCGAACGTGAACGCAAATGCGCCGAACGCGCAGCTGAAACGCTGGAACGGACCATCGTGTTGCATGGCGACGGGCTGGATGCGGCGCTTTTGAATGAAGCGGGCATCAAACGCGCCGACGCGATGCTGGCGGTGACCGATGACGACAAGACCAACATGCTGGCCGCCGTGCGCGCCAAGGCCGAAGGCTGTTCCATGGCGGTGGCGCTGATCAATGATCCGACGCTGGTGCCCCTGATGGAGCCCCTGGGCATCGACGCCTATATCAACCCGCGCGCCACCACGGTGAGTTCGATCCTGCGCCATATCCGGCACGGGCGGGTGCGCCAGGTCTATTCCATCGGCGATGCAGAGGCCGAGGTGATCGAGGCCGAAGTTCTGTCCACCTCGCCCATGGCGGGGCAAAGGCTGCGCGATATCGACTTTCCCGAAGGCGTGCTGGTGGGCGCAATCATGAAAGGCGAAGAAGTCGTGCGCCCCGTGGGCAGTACGCGGATCGACGAGGGCGATGTGGTGGCCATATTCGCGATGTCAGATGATGTGCCAGAGGTCGAACGGCTGATGCAGGTCTCGATCGATTTCTTCTGACGCATGGCGCGGCGCAGGCAAAACTTCGGGTTCTGGGGTGGGCAGCCGCTTTTCGTGCTGCTGTTGGCGATTTCGTCCCTGTCCATGTATCTGCCAGCCGTCCATGCGCTGATCCGTGACGATCACCCCACATCGCGATCGTTCTTCTATGCCGGAACGCTGGGCCTGATCACGGTGACGATGCTGGCCATCGTGCTGTCGGCGCGCAAATCACGCCATGGCAGCTTTGGGCAGTTGATGTCGCTTCTGGCCGGATTTGTCTTCATGCCGCTTCTGCTGGCCATACCGTTTCACGACGCATTGGGCACGACACGGTTTCTGAATGCCTATCTTGACATGGTGGGCGCACTGACGACCACGGGTTTGGATGTTTTCAATGATCCCAGCAGGTTGAACGACACTCTTCACCTTTGGCGCGCGCAGGTTGCGTGGATGGGCGGGCTGATGATGTGGATTGCGGCCTCGGCCATTCTAGCGCCCCTGTCGCTGGGTGGGTTCGAGGTGACAACACGCGGCCAACCCGGTCGGTCCAACGCGGAAACGCGGGGGCTGGATACGGCTGATCCTCGTCAGCGGCTGTTCCGATCCACCCGTGCGCTGGTGCCTATTTATGTGGGGCTGACACTGGTGTTGTGGATCTCGCTTCTGGTGTCCGGCGACAGGCCTTTGGTGGCGCTGTGTCATGCGATGGCGGTGATGGCCACAAGCGGTATGTCCCCGTTGGGCGGGACCGAAGGCGCTCAAGCTGGTCTTCCTGGTGAGATGGTGATGGCTCTGTTCATGTTTTTTGCGCTGTCCCGTCTGGCCTTTTCCAATGACACCGTGACCAAGGGCAATGCGCGTCTGGATCGCGATCCGGAGTTTCGGATCGGCATTCTTCTGACAATCGCCGTGCCCCTGCTTTTGTTTCTGCGCCATTGGCTGGGGGCATATGATGTCAACATGGCCGAGGACGGCGCGCAGGCCCTGCGCGCGTTGTGGGGGAGCGTCTTCACGGTTCTGTCTTTCCTGACAACCACAGGATTCGTCAGCGCCGACTGGGACCAGACGCAAACCTGGTCGGGGTTGAATACGCCCGGGCTGATCCTGATGGGGCTGGCCTTGATCGGCGGCGGGGTGGCCACGACGGCGGGCGGGGTCAAGTTGCTGCGGGTTTATGTGCTCTATCTCAATGGCCTGCGCGAGATGGAACGGCTGATTCATCCGTCTTCGGTTGGAAACGAGGGGGCCGAACGCCGGCGCATCCACCGCAACGGGGCGTTTATCGCCTGGATCTTCTTCATGCTTTTCGCGCTGAGCCTGACCGCGATCACCTTGCTTCTGACGCTGTCGGGCGTGGGTTTCGAGGATGCCGTGCTGCTGAGTGTTGCAACCTTGTCGACCACCGGACCGCTGGTGGAGGTGGCCGCCGAAACCCCCATTGACCTGCTTGAGATGGGCGATAGCGCGAAACTGGTTCTTGCGGCCGCGATGGTTCTGGGCCGGTTCGAGGCTTTGGCGATCATCGCACTGGTCAGCGCCGACACCTGGCGGCGATAAACCGCGCGCGATTGCCCGAAGAAAAGGCGCTTTCGCAATTGGGTCCGTAACGGACTGTTTTTTGGGGTGGAATCTCGGACCGGGCCACGACATACTCGCACCACGAACGTGCCGATGCGCGGTGCGTTGCAAGAATAATGGCGAGTATTTCAAAATGGCTTCGGACAGACAGAACCTGCAGGACGCCTTCCTGAACCATGTGCGCAAGACCAAGGTTCCGGTCACCATTTTTTTGATCAATGGTGTGAAGCTGCAAGGTGTCATTACCTGGTTTGACAATTTCTGCGTGCTTTTGCGGCGCGACGGGCAGTCTCAGCTTGTGTATAAGCATGCGATTTCCACGATCATGCCGGCACAACCCATCTCTCTTTACGAGGGCGAAGACGCCTCTTGATGGAACATGAGCGGAGCCGCACCCGCGCGTGGGTGTTGCACCCCGATATCCGCAGTGATCCAGATCGCCGGGACCCTGTTCCGGCGCTGGAAGAAGGCGTGTCTCTGGCGCGCGCCTTGCCCGATCTGGTTGTGATCGGGCAGGGAATCGTGCGCCTGGACCGCGCGCAGGCGGGGTATCTGTTTGGCTCGGGCAAGATTGATGAGCTGAAAGAGGTCTTTTCTGAGAACGAGATCGAGCTGGTTCTGATCGACGGTCCGGTCACGCCCGTGCAGCAGCGCAATCTGGAAAAGCGCTGGAAGGTCAAAATCCTGGACCGGACCGGTTTGATTCTGGAGATTTTCAGTGATCGCGCGCGCACGCGCGAAGGCGTGCTGCAGGTGGAAATGGCCGCGCTCAGCTATCAGCGGACGCGGCTCGTGCGCGCCTGGACCCACCTGGAACGCCAGCGCGGCGGTTTGGGTTTTGTCGGCGGCCCCGGTGAGACGCAGATCGAAGCGGACCGAAGGGCGATCGACGAACAGTTGGTGCGTCTGCGCCGTCAGCTCGACAAGGTGGTCAAAACCCGCGAGTTGCACCGCAAGGCGCGCGCCAAGGTGCCGTATCCGATTGTCGCGCTGGTGGGCTATACCAACGCGGGCAAATCGACGCTTTTCAACCGGCTGACCGGGGCGGAGGTGATGGCGAAAGATATGCTTTTCGCCACGCTTGACCCCACTATGCGCCGGGTGGAATTGCCCGACGGGCCCGAGGTGATCCTGTCGGACACGGTGGGTTTCATCAGCGATTTGCCGACCCAGCTGGTCGCCGCCTTCCGCGCCACGCTGGAAGAGGTGCTGGCGGCTGATCTGATCCTGCATGTGCGCGACATCAGCCATGCCGACACCGCCGCCCAGGCCGAAGATGTGGAGGCGATTCTGGCCGATCTGGGGATTGATGAGACCCGGCCCCGGTTGGAGGTCTGGAACAAGATCGACCTTCTGCCGGAAGAGGCGCGGGAGGGGATGCTGGCCCGCGCATCACGCGAAGACGGGATCTTCGCGATATCGGCCATCGACGGGACCGGGCTGCCTGCGCTGCTTGAGGCCATCGCGGCCCATCTTCAGGGGGTGCGGCGCGAAGAGTTGGTGGATCTGGATTTCGCGGAAGGCCGCAAACGCGCCTGGCTTTTCGATCAGGATGTGGTGCAGGAAGAAGTGCAGGATGAAACGGGGTTTCACCTGACCGTTTTGTGGTCTGACAAGCAGAAAGCGCAGTTTGCGGCTTTGAACGGGCGGTAGCGGAAACTTGGAAGTTTCCGGGCCGGAATTTTGCAAAATTCCGGTACACGGCCCTAAAGGGGGGCTTCCCTTACTCGGCTGGTTCCAGCACTGTCACACCAACTGCCCCGGCGCGGGCCAGGTCGATATCCAGGCTCATCGGAATGTATTCCCCACGCCGCCAGAGCTGCGCCAGATCGTCATAGTGGCGTGACAGGAAATGCCCGGACTGGCCGGTCGAGGTGATGAAGACCGAACTGTCGGGATCGGCAAAATCATAGACCCCGCGATATCCCGCCCCATGCACATTGAAGAACGGGTCGGGATCCTTGCCCGAACTCAGGCCCCGTTGCAGCGTGTTGTCCCCGCCCGAGGTCGATTGCCGGATATTCACGAAGTACCGCAGCAGCGGCACTTCTCCCAGTGTCGGGTGATCATGGGTGGCCTGATGCGCATCGCCCCAACGCAGGGATTCCAGTTGAGTGCCGTATCGCTCACCGATCCAGACCAACGCGTCATCCAGCGCCAGGCGCGCCATGTCGGTGCAGGTTTCGACCGGTGCGCTTTGCAGCACGTCACACCAGGCCGATGCACCGTCAATGTCACGATAGACACGTTCGATGAACAAAGGCTCGACATGGGTGAATTCGTCCGCCAGCGGCCCCAATTCGTCGCGGATCAGCCGGTCCTGAAGCGCGCGCAGCCAGGCGGCATAGATCAGTGGTTCGGGCAGGTGTTCGTTCATCTCGCCGTTCCAGTCGGCCAGAAGTTGCAGCGCGCGCTGGCGCTGGCGTTCGGGCGTGCCTGCTGGGGCGGCCTCTCCTGTGAACCACAGATCGGCGCCGACCAGCGGCAGAAGTGACCGCGCGGTGAAGGAGACAGGATCCAACTGCGCCTCGATAAAGCTGTCGCGGGTGTGAACTTCCCGCGATTGCATCAGGCGCTGCCAGCGGTTCACCCGCTGCGTATCGCCCCATTCATAGGACAGGTGATTGGGGAAGGGGCGTTCCACAATCTTGTTGTTGGTATTGCCCAGGATGCCCCCACGCGGGTTGATGAATTCGGGGTTGGACGCATAGGGCATCCGCCCCTCCCAACGGTTTTCCGCACGCCATCCCTGTGAGGGAAACCGACCCCGGCTTTGATGCGCGGCATTGCGGCGCGGCACATGGCCCATGAGCTTCAGCCCGATATTCTCGCGATCGGCCAGGGTGATCATCTGGGCCGGGGCCACGAACAGCTCGGACCGCGCGATGGCTTCCTGCACCGTGTCCGAACGCATGATGCCCATGGCGGCAGTCAGGCTTGTGTCCTGTCCGTTCAGAACGGTCCAGGCCAGAGAGGCCACATGCCCCGGCGGCGTGATCGTGCCCAACGCATAGGTGCTGGGCGGCAGAACGGGGCCATTTTCGGTCCAGCGCAGGGTGATTGTGACCGGGCTGGCATCGGCAATTTCGATAATGCTTTGGCGGGTGCGGAAGGGTTTGTACCCGTCGGGAGTGAGGTATTCTTCCGGATTTTCCGGGTTCAGCCGTTCGATATAGACGTCCTGATCGTCGATATAGGACGAGGTCAGCCCCCAGCCCAGCCGATCGCTGCGCCCCATCATCACGGCCGGTACGCCGGGAACCGTGCCGCCGATCACATCGCCGTTTTGCAGGCGCAGGCGCGCCAGGTACCACACGGCGGGCGCGGAAAAGCCCAGGTGCGGATCGCTGGCCAGAAGCGTGCCGCCGGCGGCTGAACGGTCGGGCGCGGCGGCAAAGGCGTTCGACGCCCCGGCCAATTCATGCGGGTTGAAGGGCGACAGCGGGTGATCGGGCATGGGGCTGGCCTGGGCAAAGCGGGGCAGCCCGGGGAACAGATCGGCATATTCCGGCAGCGCGGCGATGCCGGTGCCTGGTGCATCGGGCAGGATATCGGGCAGGCGGTCCTGGTCGGGCAGGGCCAGCGCGGTGCGGGCGCGCAGCACCTCGGCCTCAAGATGGCCTGCAAGCTGGACGCCCAGCAGTTTGATCACCGCAAGGGAATCGGCCGGCACCCAGGGCGCGACAGGGGCGTTGAAAAAGAACATCTCGGGCGCGCCGCGTCCCAGCGCGTCGCGGTTGATCTCTTCCAGCCGGGCGTTGACGCCCGCAGCATAGGCGTCCAACGCTCGTTTGGTATAGGCGTCCTGCGCCTCGACCGATTGCTGGGCCAGACGATAGAGATCGAAGCGCCGCATCAGCGTGTCGATCCGCTGGGTACGCGCGCCAAAGACCTCCGACAGGCGGCCCTGCACGGTGCGGCGCAGCATCGTCATTTGCCACAGTCGGTCCTGCGCATGGGCATATCCCAGCCCGAAGAAGCTTTCTTCGTCGGTCGCACCCAGAATATGGGGCACATTGGCATTGTCGCGCACGATTTCCACCGGGTTGGTCAGACCGGTGACCGGGATACGCTTGTCATAATCGGGCAACGACCCGGAGGCGAAATAATAGGCCAGGAAAACAGCCGCCATCGCCAGGAGGATCGCGCCCCCTGTCAGCCGGATCAGCCATTTGAAAACCTGGCGCATAAGCGCTCCTTTGATTTGACGTTGCCTGCGTGCCTGTTAGGTACAGCGCATTGGTAAGACAAGTGCATACGGGGAGAAAGCACATGGCGAAAGTGGCGTTTCTGGGTTTGGGTGTGATGGGCTATCCGATGGCGGGCCATCTTCAGGCCGCGGGCCATGAGGTGACCGTCTATAACCGCACGGGCGCGAAGGCCGAGGCCTGGGTCGCCCAGCACGGCGGCGCGATGGCGACGACACCGCGCGAGGCGGCCGAGGGGGCCGAGTTTGTGATGGCCTGCGTGGGCAATGACGATGACTTGCGGTCGGTCTGCCTGGGCGATGATGGCGCCTTCGCCGGAATGACAAGCGGTGCGATCTTTGTTGATCACACCACGGTGTCCGCCAAGGTCACGGCCGAGTTGTATGCGGCTGGTCAGGAGATCGGTGTGTCTTTCGTCGATGCGCCCGTGTCCGGCGGTCAGGCGGGGGCCGAAAATGGCCAACTGGTGGTGATGTGCGGTGGCGATGCCGACGCCTATGCCAAGGCCGAGCCGGTGATTGAGGCCTTTGCCAAGAAATGCGTGCGCCTGGGGGAAAGCGGCGCCGGGCAGCTGACCAAGATGGTCAACCAGATCTGTATCGCAGGTCTTGTTCAGGGCCTGTCCGAAGGGCTGCATTTCGCACAGAAAGCGGGGCTGGATGGCCGCGCGGTCGTCGATGTGATCGGCGGCGGAGCTGCAGGCAGCTGGCAGATGGTCAATCGGTACGAGACAATGCTGGACGACAAATGGGATCACGGATTTGCCGTGGACTGGATGCGCAAGGATCTGGGGATTTGTCTGTCGACCGCCGATGAGGTGGGGGCCAGCCTGCCTGTGACGGCTCTGGTCGATCAGTTCTACAAGGATGTCCAGAAGATGGGCGGCGGGCGCTGGGATACATCGAGCCTGTTCAAGCGGCTGATGGAAGCGGGATAAGCCGGGGGCCGGAAACTGACCCAGTTTCCGGCTCGGAATTTTTGGAAAATTCCGCGCGGCTCAAAGCTCGAACAAACGACCATATCCCCGGGCGCGGCCGGGATGGCCGCTCAGGCGGACGGCACCCCAGGCCCCGGCCGTGGCCGAGCTGATGACCGGCACGCCCAAAGCATCCTCCAGCGGTGTGATCACCGGCAATGTCCGCAGGCCCCCGCAGGAGATAAACAGCGCCTCTGCCTCTGGTGCGGCTTTGGCGGCACGTTTGCCCAGGGTAATCAGATCGGCGTCACCCACCGACTGGATGGTTTTCACATCCGTCAGGCTAAGCGCCTCAAGCGACAGAATCTCCAACCCTTCGGCGCCCAGATAGCTGCGCAGCCGGTCATTGACCACGTCGGTATAGGCCGTGGCAACCGCGATGCGTTTCGCGCCGAATGCGGCCAGCGCCTCCAGCACGGAATCGGTCATCGTGGTGACGGGCAGGGCGGTTGCCTCCCGCATCGCCGCCAGCACCTGCGCATTGCCTTCCGGCCCGCGATAGAAGCTGAGCGATGTGCCCATCAGGGATACGGCGTCGGCCCCTTCGTCTTTCAGCTGCCGCGCCAGATCGGCCACGTGATCGATCACGGAATCGTAGCCTTCAGGCGTCAGTTCCGGCAGCGCGAGACCGCGCGCGATGAAACGCAGATCGGGGTAAAGCACCGGCGGTTCCGGCGGGACTGCGCCATCTGCGGGCGGAACGATCATGCCGATGGTCGTCATGATTTCAGCGGCAGGATGATGGTCGAGATGTCGTGTTCCGCATGGCCCATATCAGCGGCCTGCCGCATCAATGCGCGGGCGGATGTGGTCATCGGCAGGGGTGCGCGGCCCTCTGCGACCTGGGCCACGGTGTCGAGGTCTTTCAGCATCATCGCCACCGTGCCCAGCGGGTTTTCGAAATTCTCGACCGCCATGCGTGGGGCCAGAAGCTGAAACGGCTTGCTGTCGGCAAACCCGCCCGCCAACGCCTCGGTGAGGCGGGTGGCGTCCACTCCGGCCGCACGGGCGAAATTCACCGCCTCGGCCGTCAGCGCCATGATGCCGCCGGACAGGATCTGGTTCACCAGCTTGGTCATCTGACCCGCCCCTGCAGGCCCCATATGGGTCACTTGGCTGGCCAGCGCGTCCATCAGGGGGAGTGCGGTGGCAAAGTCTTCCTCGGTTCCGCCGGCCATGATCGTCAGCGTGCCTGCGGTGGCCGCGGGCGTACCGCCTGAGACGGGCGCATCGACCCAGCCCATGCCATTGGCGGCGCGCAGACGCTCGCCATAGGTCTTGGTCAACTCCGGATCCATCGAGGAGAAATCGACCAGAAGCTTCGGCCCGGTCACCGACGCGATCCCGTCATCGCCGAAGACAACGGCCTCGACCGCGGTGGCATTGGTCAGGCACATCATCACCACATCGCAGTCACGCGCCAGATCGGCAGGGGTTGCCGCTTGTGTCGCACCGGCCTCAACCGCCGGCGCAGCCTTGTCGGCTGAGCGGTTCCAGACGGTCACGTCATGCCCGGCCCTGATCAGGTTCATCACCATGGGCAGACCCATCAGCCCGGTGCCGAGATATCCGATACGCTTAGCCATTGTCGGGCTCCTCGAACGGCCATTCGGCACTGCCGGAATGGGTGATTGCGCCATAATAGGCGCTTTGAACAGCGTTCGCGTATTTCTCCATCGCGCCGGCGAGCTTGCGTGGCGGGCGTTCGGCCAAAGCAGCGCGGCGTTGGGCCAGGGTGGCTTCATCCACCAGAAGGTCGATCGCGCGCACGCCTTCGGTCGTGTCGATGCGGATCGGATCGCCGGTTTCCACCAGCGCCAGCGGACCGCCGGCGCCCGCCTCGGGTGACAGATACCCGATACACATCCCCCGTGTCGCGCCCGAGAAGCGGCCATCGGTGACCAGCGCCACCTTTTCGCCCATGCCCTGACCATAGATCACGGCGGTGGGCCCCAGCATCTCGCGCATGCCGGGTCCACCCTTGGGCCCTTCGTTGCGGATGATCAGCACGTCGCCCTCGCCATAGCCGCGCTTGCGGATGACGGCCATCGCCTCTTCCTCGCTGTCAAAGACCCGCGCGGGGCCCTCATGCACACGCCGTTTCAGGCCCGCGACCTTGATGAAGGCGCCTTCGGGGGCCAGCGATCCCTTGATCACGATCACCCCGCCCGAGCTGTCGATGGCGTTCGATACCGGCCGGATCGCATCGCCATCGGGGGCGGGCGCGTCCCGCGTGGCCTCTTCCAGCGTCTCGCCGGTCAGGGTCAGCGTGTCGCCATGCATATGACCGCTGGCGATCAGTTCCTTCACGATCATCGGAACCCCACCCAGCCGGTGCACATCCAGCGCGTAATACTGCCCGCCGGGGCGCAGGTTGCCGATCAGCGGCGTGCGTTCAAAGACTGCGCCCACATCGTCCATGGTAAAGGGAATGCCGGCCTCGTTCGCGATGGCGCATAGATGCATGCCTGCATTGGTCGACCCGCCGGTGGCCGCGATGATCGCGCAGGCATTCTCAAGGCTCTTGCGGGTGACCAGATCGCGCGGCAAAGGCCCGCCTTTTTCAAGGATATCCATAACGATATGCCCCGCCTTGCGCCCCACGGCCGCGCGCTGGGAATAGACCGCGGGGATCAGCGCGGTGCCCAAAGGCGTGATCCCCAGAACTTCGGCCACCATACCCATGGTATTTGCCGTGAACTGGCCGGGGCAGGAACCGACCGTGGGCATCGCCGCGCGTTCCATCTCGTCCAGCTCTTCCTGGCTCAGATCCCCGGTCATCACCGCGCCTGCGCCCTCATAGGTGTCGAGAATGGAAATGACCTTGCCCTTGTACATCCCCGGCAGGGTCGATCCGCCATAGATAAAGACCGACGGTGCGTTCATCCGCACCATGCCCATGATCATCGCAGGCAGGTTCTTGTCGCAACCACCATAGCCGATGATCCCGTCATAGGCATGCCCACGCATCAGAAGCTCGACCGAATCCGCGATCAGTTCGCGCGACATCAGCGAGGCCTTCATCCCCTGATGGTTCATGCTCAGCCCGTCTGAGACGGAAATCGTCGTGCTTTCGCGCGGGGTGCCCCCGGCCTCCTGCACGCCTCGATAGGCATGCATGGCCTGGTCGCGCAGGCCCATGTTGCAGGGCGATGTCTCCGATTGCGTGGACACAACGCAGATCATGGGCCTTGAGATCGCGTCATCATCCAGACCCTGTCCGCGCATGAAGGCGCGGTGGGGGACGCGGTCCAGCCCGTCGGTGGTGATGCGGGAGCGGAGTTTTTTCGGATCAGGCATGGCGGGCTCCGTTTAAGTCATGGATTTTGCAGGCGCGCTTTGGCAGGCTGCGCGCAGAAAAAGGGGAGTGGTTTTCATGGATCAAGACTGGGTGACACGCACGGCCAGCGCTCGTGCCTCGGTGGGCACTTTCGACTTGCCGGGCGAGATGAGCACCGACGATGCGTACAGGCTGCAAGACGCCTATGTGGCGGCGGTGGGCAAGCCTGTTGGCGGATACAAGCTGGCCATCAATGGCGCGGCGCAGATGGCCCATTTCGGGGTAAGCGAGGGGGCCTCGGCTCGTGTTTTCGCCGACGAGATTTACCGGGACGGTGTTGCGCTGCCACAGGTGGGTTTCGAATCCGTCTGCGTGGAGCCGGAGCTGTGTGCCGTTCTGAGCGATCACGTTGCGGGAACCGGGCCGGTCGACCGCGCCGGCGCGATTGCCTGTATCGACCGGTTTCATGCCGCAATCGAGTTGATCGACCAGCGGGGATACGCGGTCCCGCAGCTGACATTGCAGCAGGCCATCGGGTTGAATGTTTTTAACGCAGGCATCGTGATGGGCGCGGCTTCGGTCACGCCGGAAGAACTTGATGCGGATGCGATCCGCACCACGCTGGCGCTGGACGGGGAGCTTGTGGCCGATGTCACCGGCGCCTATCCGCAGGAACCGATCGAGGCGGTGCAATGGCTGATCAACCAATGTGTTGCACGCGGAGTCCCGCTTGAGCCTGGGATGGTCGTCATGTGCGGCACACATGTGCCGATCCGGCTTTTGGAAGATCACGTCCGCCAGGTCGAGATCACGATGTCGGGCCTGGGATCGGTTGGATTTTCCCTGACCGATTGAGACCTGAACAATTGAGCCCGCCCGGCTCAGACGGCCGGGCGGAATGTTCGAGGGGATTGTCGCGCTAGACCACAAAACTCGGTAGCCAGAGCGATAGTGCCGGGATCGACACGATCAGTGCCAGACGCACCAGATCGGCACACCAGAATGGTGTAACCCCTTTGAAGATCGTGCCTGTCTTCACATCCGGCAACACGCCGCGTAACACAAAGACGTTCAGACCCACGGGCGGGGTGATCAGGCTGATTTCGGTCACCACAACGACGACGATGCCGAACCAGATCGGATCATAGCCCAGGTCGCGCACCAGCGGGAAGAAGATCGGCACCGTCAGCAGGATCATCGACAGCGATTCAAACACGCAGCCCAGCACCACATAGATCGCAAGGATCGCCAGGATCACCAGCCAGGGTGTGTCGGCAAATTGCTGGGCAAAGCCCAACAGAGCCTGCGGAAAATCGGTGTAATTGATGAAATTCGCAAACAGCAGCGCACCGATCAGCACGGTGAACAGCATCGCGGTGGTCTCGACGCTTTCCACCAGAACTTCCCACAGCACCTGCCATGTCAGCGCACCCCGGAACAGCGCGAAGAGGAATGCGCCGAAGGCGCCGATCCCTGCCGCCTCGGTCGGTGAGAAGACACCGCCATAGATGCCGCCCATCACGATGCCGAACAGAACGATGACACCCCAGACGCTGCGCAGCGCGCGCCAACGCTCGGACCAGTCCTGGCGTTCGCCTGCGGGTCCGGCCTCGGGCCGGCGCCAGATGACATAACGGACCGCACCCAGATACAGCAGCACGCCCAGAAGGCCCGGGATCAGACCTGCCGCGAACAGCTTGCCGATGCTTTGCTGGGTGAGAATGCCATAGATCACCAGGATCACCGATGGCGGGATCAGAATGCCCAACGTGCCGCCAGCGGCGATGGAGCCCGTGGCCAGCGTGTCGGAATAATTGAACCGCCGCATCGATGGCATCGCAACCTTCGACATCGTGGCCGCAGTGGCCAGCGAAGACCCGCAGATTGCCGAAAACCCGCCGCAGGCCACAACAGTGGCCATGGCCAGACCGCCCTTGCGGTGACCCAGAAAGGCGTTCGAGGCGTTGTAAAGCTCGGCCGCAAGCCGCGCGCGGGCGACGAAATTGCCCATCAGCACGAAAAGCGGCACCACCGACAATTCGTAATTGATGGCCGCGTCATAGGCCGTCTGGCCCACGTTATACATCGCGCCAATGGGGTTGAGCACATAGGCCATGCCCAGAAACCCGACAAGGATCATCACCATCGCGATGGGAATGCGCATGAAGGCAAGGATCAGAAGGGCCGCAAGGCCAATCAGGGCTTCGGTCATATCAGGCTGTTCCGCGCGTTTTCATGCCCACAAGCGAGGTCCAGGCGTTCACAAGCGCCGCCAGCGTGGCAATCGCGCACAGCACGGCCATCCCCAGACCAAAGGGCCAGATCAAAAGAAGAAGTTCGTCCGTGACCGTTTCATAATACCGGTCTTCAAGGCCTTTCACCGCCAGCCGCCAGGTCACAAGCCCAAGCGCAACGGCGCTGATCAGGTTAACGACCACGCCCTGTATGCGGGCCAGCCCGTCAGGGATGAAGGCATCCAGCAGGTCGACCGTAACGTGCGTTTCGCGCAGCACCGTCAGGGGCAGGGCGCAAAAGATGATCGCGGGCATCATCAGCGAGATGATCTCGTAAGCCGCCGGCAAAGGCGCCAGAAACACATAGCGGCCGATGACGTCGATGAAGGTCAAAAGCATCATGCCGAACAGCACGAGACAGGCGATCCCGGCCAGAACCTTGCTGGCCGGGGTCAGGCCGCGGATATGCACCGCGGACCCATGTGTGGAAGATGACTCCATCCCGGATTACATCGCTGCGGCTTTTTCAGCCTCGGCCTTGAAGAAGTCGATGACTTCCTGACCGTCCAGACCGAATTCCTTGGACGCTTCAATGTAGTCCGCTGTGAACTGTTCGTTCAGCTCCATCAAAGCGGCCTTCAACTCGTCCGAGGCTTCGACGATGGTGTTTCCGGCTTCCGTGGCGGCTTTGAGACCCGCTGCGTTGATCGTGTCCCAGCCAGCGCCGGCCAGCGCGGCGAATGCTTCGCCCGAGAACTTGTCAATGACCGCTTTGTCTTCATCCGACAGGCTGTCATAGGTGCGCTTGTTCATCACCAGATAGTGGGAAGAGTTGTACCAGCCGCCCGGCATCGTGGTGGTGTAGGGCACCAGTTCGGTGATTTTGAACGAGGGCAGGGATTCGAACGGGAAGGTGATCCCGTCAGCAATGCCCGAGCTCAGGATTTCGAACGATTTGGGCGCGGGCTGACGGATCGACACGCCGCCCCAGGCTTCGACCATGGCCAGGGGGATCGGGCCGCCGGTCCGGAACTTCTGACCTTCGAAATCAGACGGCTTGATCATGGTCATCTTCGAATGGTGAACCTGACCGGGGCCGTGCAGGTTCACACCGATCAGGTGCACACCTTTGTAGAGGTCCATATCGCTCATGAACTTGTCATGGGTGCGCTGGAACGCGATCGAGGTGGCCTCGGCGCTGTCACCCAGCATCGGGAATTCACCGAAAAGGTAGGGCGTGAACTGGTTGCGCGAATAGCCGTGCACCGAAAACGCCACATCGGCCTGGCCGGTGCGGATCGCGTCCAGATGCGCGGGCGGGGAGGCGACCGGCTTTGGCAGGCGTTTGAACTTGATGCGGCCTTCGGATTCAGCCTCGATCGCTTCCATCCACGGGATATAGATCGCCTCGTTCACCGGGTGCGACCAGGGCAGCCAGCTGGAATAGGTCAGCTCGACCTCGGCGCGCGCGACGCCTGCGGTCATGGCCAGCGCAGTCACACCGGCGGCTGTTGCGGTTATCAGTTTGTGAAACATGATCAGTCTCCCTGTTAAGTCTCTGTTGGTTTGGTGTTTTATTCTTCTTTGTACGCCTACCGTGGCATAGCGCCGTTTCTCGTCAAGCATTCATTCGTGTCTTCATCTTCCGGTTGTTCACAATTGAAGCGTCCCTACGCTGGCCCCGCCGCAGACATAAAGGGTCTGCCCGGTGACAAAGCTGTTTTCCGGGTCGCAAAAGAACAAAAACGCGTTCGAGATGTCGCGCGGCTCCCCAAGGCGGCCCACTGGCAGGCGTTTGGCCAACTCGGCCTCGCGGTCGCTGCCTTTCGGTATGATGTCCCAGAAATTGTCGGTGCGCACGGGGCCGGGGGCCACCACATTGACCGTGATCCCGTGGGGCGCCAGTTCCAGCGCCCAGGTGCGCGCCATGCCGATGATCCCAGCCTTGGTCGCGGAATAGGCGGTGCGGGTGGGCACGCCGAGTGCAGCGCGCGACCCGTTGAACAGCACGCGGCCAAAGCGATTGGCTTTCATTGCTGGCAGGAACCCTTGCAGCAGCGTCAAGGGGGCCGACAGGTGTATCTGCGTCAGTCCGGCCAGGTCGTCGGGCGTGGCATCTTCGATCAGGTTCGGCCAGATGATGCCCGCGTTATGGATGAAATGGGTGACGTTGTACTTTTCAGCGATCTCGCTGGCGGCCTGCGCGGCGGCGTCCGCATCAAGAAGGTCGGCCAGAACATTGATAACGTTTGGATTATCCGACGGGTTCCGCGCAATATTGATGACGGTGTAATGGCGCGCCAGCAACCGTTCGGCCAGATCGCCGCCAATACCCTTGTTGGCCCCGGTGATGACA
Source organism: Aestuariivita boseongensis (assembly GCF_001262635.1). Taxonomy (GTDB): domain Bacteria; phylum Pseudomonadota; class Alphaproteobacteria; order Rhodobacterales; family Rhodobacteraceae; genus Aestuariivita; species Aestuariivita boseongensis. Next base: position 45,488 of record NZ_JXYH01000007.1, on the reverse strand, counting down.
GCCGTCAGGTTCATGTTTCCACCATCGCGAGAACGCGCAGCGGACTGCCGGTCCCGTTCTTGATTTTCAAGGGGGCGGCCATCAGCACCGCGCCGGTGGGGGGCAGTTTGTCCAGATTGGTCAGGCATTGCAGGCCGTATTTGCCTGCCCCGTGCAGAATGAAATGCGCGGGATATGGCGGTGACAGATGCATCCCTTGGCCCGCGTCCGTGCCCACGCATTCGGTGCCAAAGCCGACGATATCGCGTTCCTCGATCAGGTGGCGGATCGCGTCCGGCGCGGGGCCGGGGGAATGGGGGCCGTCTTCCTTCATGTTGAGATAGGCCGCGCCCTTGCGTTTTGACCAGTCGGTGCGCATCAGCACCCAGGCGCCTTTCGGGATCTCACCATGTTCGGCCTCCCAGGCGCGGATATGGTCGGGCGTCATCAGGAAATCATCGTCCTGTGCCGTTTCGGCCGAACAGTCTATGACGCAAACCGGGCCCACGAATTTTTCGGGCGGGATCTCATCAACCGATCCCAAAGGCACATCCCGCCCCGAAATCCAGTGCGAGGGTGCGTCGAAATGGGTGCCCGTGTGTTCCGACATGGAGATATTGTGCCACTTCCACGCAGGGCCGCGGTGGTCATAGGCGCTGACCTCCTCCATCCGGAACCGCGCGCATTGGCCGAATTCGGGCGGCAAGATGATCACCGGGAAATCCGGGTCCAGCGTGTGGGTCAGGTCGATCACGTCGATCTTGCCTGCGCTGAGCGCAGTGGCCAGTTGGGTCAACGCGCTCATGCCATATCCCCCGCCATGGTGCGTTCGCGCTCCAACACTTTGGGATCGCGGCGGAACCGTTCATGCAGATCCTTCGCCACATCGCCGCAATAGACATCCTCCAACCCGCGCTGCAGACCGTCCACGATGGATTTCGCCAAGGCGCCATGGGTGACCTTGGGCGGGGGCAAGGGCTGATACCAGGCATCCTCCGTCGGGCCGGTAAAGACGTTCATCACGCGCAGACCAGCGCCCCGGAATTCAGCGCGCAAGGATTGGCTCAGCGCAAAGGCCGCCGCATTTGAGGCGTTGAAACAGCCATAGGCAGGCGCGTTCGACAGCGCCTCCACACTCAGCACATTCACCCAGGCCGCAGCCGAATTTACTCCGTCTGACGCCCGCGCGCACATGCCCGGCCCGAAGGCCTGCGCCAGACGCATCAGGCCTAGGTAATTCACCTCGATCTCTTCTTTGGCAAAAGCGGTATCGCCCCGCTCCAGCACGCCACCGGGGCGCATGAAGCGGGCGTTGTTGATCAGGATATCGGTCTTGCCGCCATATTCGCCTGCCAGTTTCTGTACCGATGCGGTATCGGTCAGATCCAGCGGCTGCAGATCCACGCCCATCTCCTCCAGCGCGGCGCGTCCGGGATAGGGCCGCCAGGTCTCTGCTTCGCCCACAAAGATCATCGCAGCGCCCGCGTCTTTCAACGCTTTGACCAAAGCCGGCGTGCCGGGATGGCGCGCATCGGTGATCAGCACGCGGCGATGTTTCGGGTCTGCCGTCATCTGGCGCAATTGCGGGTCATCTTCCATCAGGGGCGTTCTTTCTTGCGGGACCGCCAGCAGGGTCGCTTGCCCTGCGCGGTCAAGGAGGTTCCAGAGCGTCACCCGCGAACGCGGCGCGCAATCGCCATGCACATGGCAGATGATCACCGGGCCCGCGTCCAACTTCACCGACCCGGTGCGCCACGGGCTGCGTTCCCGGAAATAGAGGTTGGTCGATGTGCGGATCGTCGTCTCGGCCAGCAATTCGCCGTCGGGCGAAACGTCCGTCCACGGCATATCGGTCGACAGGCAGTTCTGACAGGCATCACGCGGCGGGTATTGCACCGTCTGACACTCTGCACAGACCTGCAGCGCGAACCGCCCCTCTGCGGCGGCAGCCTGCAAGCCCAAGGATGCCCGCGAGCGCATTTCCGGCGGCCGCGTCGGGCTGACAGTGCGCTTTTGCGGGTTCTTCTTGGGGGGCGGTTGGAGGGGCGTTGTCATGCGGCCTCCAAAATCGCGGCCGAGGTGCACAGACCCCGGTCATAATTGATCATGCCGAAGCCCGACACCAGCGCCTTCTTAGCATCCTTAACCTGCGTTGGCCCGGCTTGCCCGGTGACCTGCCGGATCGCCTCGACCAGACCAATAAACCCGCCCGCAGCCCCGGCTTGGCCCGCCGACAGTTGCCCGCCATTGGTGTTATGCGGGAAATCGCCGGTGATGGTCATATCCTTGTCGCGCAGGAAATCGGGGCCTTCGCCTTTGCCGCAAAATCCCAGATCCTCGATCTGCATCATCGAGATCACGGGGTAATCGTCATAGGTCTGCACCAGATCCATATCCGTAGGCGCAGCCTGGGCCATGCCATAAAGCTCATCCAGATCAACGGTCCACCCGCCGCGCAGCTGGATCGGGTCTTCGGCATGGGCGTTGTGCCGTTCGATGGCCGATCCGATCCGGGCGAAGGGCAGGTCGCGACGGACCGCCTCATCCTCGGTCATCACCAGAAAGGCCTCCGACCCCGCCACCGGCATCACGCAATCAAAAAGCGCGATGGGGTCGGCGATGGGCCGGGCGTTCATGTAATCCTCTAGCGTCAGAGGTTTCTTCATGATCGCACCGGGATAATTCAGCGCATTGGCGCGTTGGGCCACGCAGATGCGGCCGAAATCCTCTCGCGTGGCGTTGAACTCCGTCATGTAACGATCTGTGAGAAGGGCGAAATTCGCGTTCGGCCCGCCATAGCCGTAAGGATAGGACGCATCCATCGCAAAGCGCGAAAAGGACGACAGCATCCGGCGAAAACTGTCGATATGGTTTGTGTCGCCTGCCACGCAGGCCACGATATCGGAATCCCCCGCCTGCACCGCCCGCGCGGCCCGCCGCAAGGCCACAACGCCAGACGCCCCACCCATCGGGATCATATCCAGCCAGCGGGGCGAAAGGCCCAGATGCTGGGTCAGACCCACGGGTGTGTCTGGGAACAGCGTGAAGGAGGACACTGAAAACCCATCGAGCTCCTTCGGCGTCAGTTTCGCGGCCTTCAGCGTCTCACGCAAGGCGGTGGCAATCCACCAATGCGCTGTGTCCACCGAATAACGCTGATAGGGGATCGAGACCGGGCAGGCCAGCACGACACCGTCATAGCTCTGCCTGCGCCGCCCCATCACGCCACCTGCCGTTTCTTCAGATGGGTGACGTCGAAGGCGCGGCCCTCGGCCAACAGATCGGCGGCCATCTGTTTCAGCTTGGCCCGCTGGATCTTTTGCGTGGGCGTCAGGGGCAGGGCATCGACGAAGGCGATATATCCCGGCACTTTGTAATAGGCCATCTGCTCCAGCGCCCAATCGGTGATCGCGCGGGCCGTGTCCGCATCGCCACCTTCGACGCAGAGACAGGCAAAAACCTCATCGCCCCGAATCGGATCGGGTACGGGGGCGACGCCTGCGGCGGTGATATCGGGGTGCTTCATCAACACCGATTCCACGTCCACAGCGGCGATATTCTCCCCCGACCGACGGATGACGTTCTTCTTGCGGTCGACGAAGAACACACGCCCCTCCGCATCGCGGCGCACGATGTCGCCTGTATGGAACCAGCCGTCTTCCCAAGCTTCAAGAGTGGCCGCTTGATCCTTGTAGTAATGAGAGAAAAAACCTTCGCGCGGGCGCTCACCAGCGCGCCGCACCAAAAGCTCACCCTGTTCATCCGGCCCCGCGTCAGCGCCTGCATCGGTGACGATCCGCAGCTCCATCTCCGGCCCCGGCACGCCCAATGACGAATGCCCGATCAACCGATCCGGTGCGTTGTTGGTGATCGCCGTCGCCAGCCCCGTTTCGGTCATCGCCCAGCCTTCACACAGCGGAAAGCCGAACCGTTCCTCAAACGGCCCGTGCAGCTTCGGATCGACCCCGGCACCAAAGCCGAACCGCACGAAATGCGCGCGGTCCTGATCCGTCGGCTCCATCTTCATCAAGATCGACGGCATCACGCCCAGGTAATGCAAACAAGTCGCTTTCGACGCGCGCACATCCTCCCACCACGTCTTCGGGTGGAACCGGTCCAGCACGGTCAGGCACCCGCCCACCGACAGCATGCCCATAAAGCTCGCCGCCATAGCGTTCATGTGGAACACCGGCAGGGGCGTGATCATGCGCTCGCCCTCATCGGTCAGTTCCGCAATCCCGCCCAGATCGCGGTACCAATCGCCCGCCATCAGGAAATAGGTGTTCGACAGCACGCAACCCTTGGGCTTGCCCGTCGTCCCGGAGGTATAAAGCACCGCCGCCTCACGCGCGGCCCCCTCCAACGCCTCGGCAACAACCGACGAAGGCCGAGGTGGCGGCGGGGTGTCGGCTTCCGTAATCACGGGTATGGCAAGCCCCGCCGCCTGTGCCGCTGCCCGTAGCTCCTCCTGCCGGGCGGCGACTGTCACGATAAGGGCCGGTTCGGAATGGCCCACAAGATATTCCAATTCCGATGCGCGCAGATCGGGGTTGATGGGAACAACGGACAGGCCCAACCGGTTCAGCGCAAGCCATGTGAGGAAGAAAACGGGGCGGTTTTCCAACAGCATCGCCACCCGCATGCCAGGCAAATATCCAGCATCTGCAAAGGCTTCTGCCATATAGCTGATCTTGGCCTCTGCCGCGCCATAGGTGATCTCGCCCGCATCGATGCCATAGACATCCGCCGTGCCCGGCAACACGTTCAGCATCGGCCGTTCCGGCCAGCGCCGTGCGGCTGACAGGAACGCGTCGTGGATCGAGGGCAGATCGGTCAACATCATGGCAGCAACTGGATATTCCCAAAGGCCGCATCGCAGTTCAGCAGATCGACGCGTTTATTGGCGATGCGGATCGCGCCGTCCACGGTGGTCAGCTCATGCGTTGCGGTGATGGCCAGCAATTGCTGCTCATCCAGCCGGGTTTCCACATAATGCATCGCGGTGTTCGTCACGAAGCGGTTCGCATCAACGTCATATTCATCGACAAAAGGCCGGTTCAGCACGTGATGGCACCGGCTTTTGGGTTTCTGGCTGAAGGTGCGTTCGCCTTCCAACCGCTCCACCCGTAGCCGCAGCATGAAGTTGTCTTCGTAGAGGAACGATGTCGTGGTCAGCGGATCCTCCTGTTTGTAATCCAAGGGCATCCAGTAGTGGCCTTCCGGCATCCACAGGGCCAGCCAGTCGTTGAACCGCCCCTCATCCAGCATCCGCGCTTCGGCATAGATGAAGTCGATCAGGTCGTCTTTGCTGGGCGCGCTCATTCCGCGGCCTCCGCCTGTGCCGGGGCAGGTTCCTCGTGCATGAACTTGGCCCAGGCGTGGAACTGGTTGCGCATCTGCCGTTCGGTCGTGCCGTTTTCCACCGCCTCTTCGTCAAAATCCTCGTCCGGGTCGTAAAGGCGCTGGATATTCACCCATTCCAGCCCGTCGGTCATCAACCCTTCCTGTGCGCGCTCGTACATTTCCAGATCGTCATGGCCGACGATCGAGGTTGGCGCATTGATCATCCGATTATACATGGCCGACCGCGCTGTCAGTTCTTTGGGCGCGCCAACGGGGTGGTAAACGTATGATTCCACGAGGCATTTGTTTGCACCCAGCGGGATGAAGTTGCGCAGCTGACCCAAAGGCGCCTTCACCATGATGTTGGGGAAATAGACTGTGTTATGGCGGTTTTCGTCCAGGATCGCCTTGGCCCGCTCCTCCCCATAAGCCTCTTTCATCGCTTCGAAATAGCCGGGGATCGCGTCGTAATCGGAATGGATCGAGCCCTTCACGCCGGTATGCCCATGGCCATTGGGCCATGTGCGGATGCCGATGTCTTCGAAAAACTCATAGGCCGACATGAAGGGCGCAATGATCTGCATCGCGGCGGGGCGGGGTTCGGGGTTGCCCATCTCCTCCCATAGCCGCACAGCCGTGCCCGCGCTGGATTCATGGGCCACCATCGGGTGGCAGGTGTCGGTCTGGTTTTCGACCAGCATCTTCCAGTTGCACTGATGCATGTATCTGAGCGGCGGGCCGGCCACCTGCATCCGCCCTTCGGGAGAGCGGTCGACCATATTGTCGATGCTCGATAGGCTGTCGCCGAAGAAATCCTCGAAACCGATGCCGTTTTCGGCCAGTCGGGCAAAGATAAAGCCGCGATAGTTCTTCACCGCGCCCACCGATTTCATGCCCTGACCGTTCTCCGTCTCGCTGAGCGAGGTGTCCTGGTAGCCCTTCTTCAGAGGGATCGCCAAAAGGCAGCCATTCGTCTTGAACGACCACGCGTGATAGGGGCAGCGGAAGAACTTGCCGGTGTTGCCCTGCCGGTCAATCGCGATCTTGGTGCCCTTGTGGGGGCAGCGGTTATAGAGGACGTAGATCTCCCCATCCGAATGGCGTACCTGAATGACCGGCTGATCACCCACCTGCGTGGTAAAGTAATCGCCCTTGTTCGGCGTCTGGCTTTCGTGGCCCACAAACACCCAGGTGTTGCGGAAGAGGTATTTCATCTCCAGCCGGTATACTTCTTCACTGGTGTATATGTCGCGGTGGACCTGATGGCCCTGCACAAGGTCTCGGGCAGTTTCAACGGTATAAGCGGGCATGGGCTGGCTCCTTCTTTTCCGTTAGAGATCAAGAACTAATCGGTCGGACTTCGCGCGGCTGACGCAGATCTGCATGACCGTGTTCGAGGCTTTCTCGGCATCCGACAGCACCACGTCGCGGTGATCGGGCACGCCGCTGATCACGTCCGTTTGACAGATGCCGCAATCGCCGCGCTGGCAGTCATACATCAGATCCATACCGGCTTCTTCCAGCACCTCGATAATCGTTTTGCCGGGCGGGATGGTATAGACCTCTCCGCTGTCGTGGATTTCGACCTCGAACGCAGTGTCGCCCTCGGCCTCGGCCGTAGAGGTGAACAGCTCGATATGAATGCGATCTTCGGGCAGACCTGCCTTCACCGCCTCGGCCCGCGCGGCGTCGATCATGCCTTTGGGGCCACAGATATAAAGATGTGTGCCGGGTGCCAGATCGCCCATCAGCGCGGGCAGGTCCAGCGGGTCGGTATCGTCGTAAAAGCGTCGCGCGCCAAGCTGATCTGCCGCCTTGTCGCCAAAGCCCATCACCTCGGCAGACCGCGCCGCGAAGACGAAATCATATGGCCGCCCCGCCGCTTGCAGCGCCGTCGCCATGGAAATCATGGGCGTCACCCCGATCCCGCCTGCCAGCAGAAGGGCCGGGCCGTCGTGGTCGCGCAGTTCGAAATCGTTCTTGGGGCCTTCGGCCGTGATGGTGTCGCCAGTTTTCAGGCTGTGCATCGCCTTCGATCCGCCGTCACCGTCATCCTCGCGCTGAACGGCGATGACATAGGGGCCCGCGCGGTCCTCACCGGGCCAATCGATCAGCGAATAGGACCGCGTGCCGACATCCCCCAGATCAAAGGCCAGATGCGCACCGGCGGTATACCCGGGCAGATCACCGCCCTCTGCCGAGGTCAGTTCAAAGACCCGGATGCGGTCGGTTTCATCATGGATCGCCGTGACGACCAGCGATTGTTGCATTGGGAAACTCCCCCTGTTGCGATTAATATGAAATTTCATATAATATCGGTCAAGAGAAATTTTCCGGATGTGAGGCGGGCATGCCTGATGACATGAGTCCTCTGCGCAAGGGCGCGAAACAGGGCAGTTTTGTTGATAACTATCTGCTCTATCTGCTGGCGTCGGTCAGTCATCACGCCAGCGGGCAGTTCCACGCCTATGTGCGGTCCAAGGGCGTGCGTGTGCCGGAATGGCGGGTGTTGGCGACACTGCATGATGAAGATGGGGCCATGATTACGACACTGGCGCGAATCTCTCTTCTGGAACAATCGCACCTGACCAAGATCGTGGATCAGATGCAGCGCGCGGGTCTTGTCAAACGCAGGCCCGATCCCAAGGACGCGCGACGGGTTCGCGTGTTTCTGACCGAAAAGGGCAGGGAGCTTGCAACCGAACTGGTGACAGATGCACGCGCACATGAAGCATCCCTGATGGACCGCTTGTCCGAGGAAGAGGCCGCTGCGATCAAGCCGGTTCTGAAAAGCCTTCTGGCACGGCTGGAGCCGTAGGGCGGGACTTGTCCCGCCCTACGGATCGCATTCCGGAATAGGCGTGAGTGTCTTGCCGGTTTCGAAATATGATCGGATATTCTGCGCCACCAGATCGAACATCGCGCCGCGCGTTTCCACCGTGGCGCTGGCCGCATGAGGGCTGAGCAGAACATTGGGCATATCACGCAGAACCTGCGGCACGTGCGGTTCATCGGCGAAGACATCCAGCGCGGCCCAGCCCAAACGCCCGTCCTGCAGCGCCGCAATCAGCGCGTCCTGATCCACCACGGATCCGCGCGCGGCATTGACCAATCCGCCCTCGGGGCCCAGCGCATTCATCACATCCGCCGTGATCAGGTGATCGGTCTCAGGCCCGCCAGGCAGCAAAAGCACAAGCGCCCGGCAGCGCGCGGCCATCTCAACCAGATCGGGGCAGTATTCATAGGGCACATCCTGTTTGCCACGACCGTGATACAGGACCGTGACATTGAACGCCTCAAGCTTGGCCGCAAGGTTGCGCCCGATCCGGCCCAGCCCCACGATGCCCACCGTCTTGCCTTCCAGGGACCAGGTCAGCTGCGTCTGCCCCTGTTCCCAGGCCCCGCTGCGCACATGGGTGTCCTGACGTACATATTCCCGGCTGGCCGCCAAAAGCATCAGAAAGGCGAAGTTCGCCACATCCGCATTCAGCACGTCGCGCGTGTGGGTGACGGTAATGCCCCGCTCAAGCGCAGCCTGCACATCTACACCGTCATACCCAACGCCCATATGCGACACGATCTCAAGCGCCGGAAAACGATCCAGCGTTTCCCGGTCCAGGCTGCCCGCGAAATTCACCAACCCGCGCACTTCCTGCGGCGCATCGACCTCCCAGGCCGCGGTCGGATCCTGCACCACCTCCACGTGATAGCCGTTCAAAGCCTCCATCACCGGGGGCGGCGGCTGGCGCAGGGCAAGAAGTCTGATGGTCATGGGGCAGGGTCCACTGGATTTTTCCGACTGTGCACGGGAAAAAAGCGGGTTTCCAGTGCTGGACAGGTTACTTGCATTTGCATATAAATTTGCCAACGTTGCTGCACCCCCTCCAACAACGACAGTAAGAGTAACAGATGTCAAACTCCTCCGCCGTTTCGGCCACCAAAGATGACCTGCAGGTCTCGGCTTCTTTTCAGGAGATAGGGCTCGAGAATTATGCGCCCTATCTGATGAACCGGATCATGGGGCGCTATAACGCCAATCTCCGATCCGAGATGTCGGCCCTGGGGCTGAGCACCGCGAAGATGCGGGCTTTGGCGATTCTGTCTGTACGCGACGGGCTGCAGATCGGTGATCTTGGCGTCTTTGCCGTGGTGGAGCAATCGACCCTGTCGCGCGCGTTGGACGCATTGGTCAACGACGGTCTGGTCAGGCGCGAGGCCGATCCCAAAGACCAGCGCGCCAGCCGCGTCTTTCTGACCGATCAGGGGCAGGCCGCGTTCGACAGGCTTTGGCCGCATATGATCGGCGGCCATGACGCCATGTTCAAAGGCATCCCGAAGGCCGAACAAAAAGCCTTCATCGCGACGCTGCGCAAGATGCTGAGCAATATCCGCAAACACGAGATCTAAATTCAGGCAGGGGCAGGGCTTATGGCCGAAAGATCGTTCAAACGGGAAGTCGAAGATTTGAAGCTGGGCAAAGGGGATACCTTCACCGGAGAAGGGATCCTGGCCATCACCAAGGCGCTGCTGGAATCGGGTGTGGGTTATGTGGGCGGCTATCAGGGCGCGCCGATTTCCCACCTGATGGATGTGCTGGCCGATGCCGAGGAATTGCTGACCGAGCTTGGCGTCCGTTATGAGGCCAACGCGTCAGAGGCTGCAGCGGCGGCAATGCTCGCGGCCTCCGTCCATTACCCGATCCGGGGCGCCGTGACCTTCAAAGGCCCCGTGGGCGTCAACGTCGCCTCGGACGCTTTGGCGAACCTCTCGTCCTCCGGCGTCAATGGCGGCGCGCTGATCATCGTCGGCGAAGACTACGGCGAAGGCTCGTCGATCATGCAGGAACGCTCGCACGGGTTTGCCATGAAATCCCAGTTCTGGCTGCTCGACCCGCGGCCCAATCTGCCCTCCATCGTGAAATCGGTGAAACAGGGGTTTGAGCTGTCCGAGGCCTCCAACAGCCCCGTCATGCTGATGGTCCGCATCCGGTCCTGCCACGTGACCGGCCAGTTCGACACCGAAGATAACGTCATCCCGCCGCTCTCGGTACGTGACGCGCTGTCGAACCCGCAATCCGATTTCTCCCGCGTGGTGCTGCCGCCGTTCTCCTACAAGCAGGAACACGACAAGATCGACAACCGCTGGCCTGCTGCCGAAAAATTCATCCGCGAGAACGGCATGAATGAGATGTTCGGCCCCGACACGGCCCCGGTGGGCCTTGTGGTGCAGGGCGGTATGTTCAACGGCGTGATCCGCGCGCTGCAACGGTTGGGTCTGGCGGATATCGAAGGCCGCTCTGCCATCCCGATCTATTGCCTGAACGTGACCTATCCGCTGGTGCAGGACGAATTTCTGGACTTCGCCAAAGGCAAAGACGCGCTTCTGATCATTGAAGAAGGCCAGCCCGAATTCATCGAGCAGAACTTGGCGACGCATCTTCTCCGCTCAGGGCTCACAACGAAACTCCACGGCAAAGACATCTTCCCCATGGCGGGCGAATATACCGGCCAAGTGATGCTCGATTCCGTCACGACCTTCCTCAAACAAGCCGCGCCCGAATTCCTCCCCGGCCAGGTCCGCGCCCCCAATGCGCCCCCGCCCGACATCCCGGATCTGTCGGAAACCGTCCCGATCCGCCCACCAGGCTTCTGCACCGGATGCCCCGAACGCCCCATCTTTGCATCCATGAAACTGGTCGAGCAGGAGCTGGGCAAACACCAGATCTCCGGCGATATCGGCTGCCATCTTTTCGGCTCCCTCCCACCGTTCGAAATCGGCGGACAAACCATGGGCTACGGCCTTGGCCCGGCCTCTAACGCGGCCTTCGACGGGGGCGGCGAACGCCGTGCGGTCTCGTTCCTCGGCGATGGAGGGTTCTGGCACAACGGCCTCAGCTCGTCGATCGGGAACATGGTCTACAACCAGTCCGACAGCGTCGCGATCATCGTCGATAACTACTATTCCGCGGCCACCGGCGGGCAGGATCTGATGTCGTCCCGCGCGGATAACCCGACGAAAGCCACGAACAACCCCATCTCCAAAGCCTTGGAAGGCGTCGGCGTCAAATGGATCCGCCAGATCGACAACACCTATGAGGTCGGCAAACTGCGCGACACGATCAAGGAAGCGCTGACCACCGATTACAACGGCCCCAAGGTCATCGTGGCGTCCTCCGAGTGCATGCTGAACAAACAGCGTCGCGAAAAGCCTCTGCGCAAAAAGGCCATCAGCGAAGGCCGCCGGGTCGAGGCGCCCCGGTTCGGCGTGGATGAGGACATCTGCACCGGCGATCACGCCTGTATCCGCCTCTCTGGCTGCCCGTCCTTGTCGCTGAAAACGCTGGACGATCCGCTGCGCGACGACCCCGTGGCCTCCATCGATCACACCTGCGTCGGCTGCGGCAATTGCGGGGAAGTCGCGGATGCCGCCGTCCTCTGCCCCTCCTTCTACCGCGCCGATGTGGTCCATAACCCCACCGGGTGGGAGGCGCGTAAAGCCCGCTTCCGCCGCTCCGTCATCGGCTGGCTGCAAAACCGTCGCGCCACCAAACAGCTCCAGTTTCAGGAGGTGTCGCAATGACCAGACATGAGATGCTCTTTACCCCCCAAGGCAATGACAGCGCCCAGGCGATCCTGAAACTGGTGATCATGGCCGTGGGCGGGCAGGGCGGTGGCGTCCTGACCAACTGGGTCGAAGCCGTGGCCCGGGCCGAGGGGCGCGCGGTACAAGCCACCTCCGTCGCGGGGGTGGCCCAACGCACCGGCGCCACGATCTATTACATCGAAATCGGCCCACAGGGCATCGACGCGCCCATCTTTTCGCTGGCCCCTGCAGGCGGAGACGTCGACGTCCTCGTCGCCGCCGAGTGGATGGAAGCGGGCCGCGCGATCCAACGCGGGTTCGTCACGCCCGACCGCACCACGCTCATCGCCTCCACCCACCGCGCCCTGGCCGTGTCGGAAAAGATGGAGCCCGGCAACGGCATCGCCAGCGCCGAAGAGGTTATGGCCGCCGCCGAAATCGCCGCCCAACGCCTGCTGGTGGCGGATATGGAGAAGCTGGCCGTCGACCAGGGCTCCGTCATCTCCGCCAGCCTTCTTGGCGCCATCGCCGGATCCGGCGCGCTGCCGTTCAAGGCTGAGGCCTTCCGCGACGCCATCCGCGCCTCCGGCAAAGGCGTGGAGGCCAGCCTGCGCGCCTTCGAGGCAGGCCTCGCCGCGGTCACCGAGCCAACCAAGGTCGAAGCCGCGCCAGAAGCCCCCAAGCCTCAAACCGCGATCACAGGTCCCACAAACGCCCAAACCACGTGGGAGGCGCTGACCGCGCGCATCGCCGCCCTGCCAGAACCCGCCCGAGACATGGCCGCCGCTGGCCTACAAAAGGTCGTCGATTTCCAGGACGCGGCTTATGGCGCAACCTATCTCGACCGCCTTGACCGCTTCGCCGCCAAAGACAACGACGCCCATGGGTTCGAGCTGACCAAAGAGGCCGCCAAATACATCGCCAACGCAATGGCCTATGACGACGTGATCCGTGTGGCCGACCGCAAAACCCGCGGCGCGCGCAGCGCCCGGATTGACGGCGAAATGGGCAAGGGGGAGGCACAAGTCCTCCAACTCACCGAATTCTTCCATCCCCGCGCGGAAGAAATCGCCGGTCTCCTCCCCGCCAAACTGGGCGCGAAAATCGAAAACTCCCCCAAATGGATGGCGCGGCTCGATCGCTGGTTCAACAAGGGCCGCCGCATCCGCACCGACACGCTGCGCGGCTTCATCCCGCTCTACATTATCGGCGGCCTGCGCCGCTGGCGCCTCAAAACCCGCCGCCACGCGGTAGAGGCCGCCCATCTCGACGCCTGGCTCACCACCGTCACCCACCACCTCACAACCGACTACGCGCTCGCCGTCGAAACCCTGCGCTGCCGCCGCTTGATCAAGGGCTACTCCGACACCCACGCGCGGGGCCTGTCGAAATTCGACCGTGTGATTGACGGCATGGCCCTCGTCGCAGGCCGCGACGACGCCGCCGACTGGGCGCGCCGCCTGCGTGAAGCCGCGCTCAAGGACGAAGCGGGCAAAACCCTCGAAGGCGCGCTCCAAACCATCCGGTCTTTCACATCATGATCCAGCCGGGACCACTCCCCTGCTTCTTTCTGGCAAAAAATACCCAATCCCACATCCGCCAAAGGGACCGCGCATGAAAATCTGGTACCAATCCTATGTCGATTACGAAAATGGCGCGTCCTATTGGGACATGCTGGGCCCGCATCTGAACGCCGTGTCATCCCCCGACACCCAGGTCGATATCCGCGGCATCACGCCTTTTGACAGCTACGCCCACCCGCTGATGGAATGGCGCTGCGCGCGCGAGATGATCTGCAACGCTGTGCGCGCCGAACGCGAAGGCTATGACGCCTTCATCGTCGGCCATTTCCAGGACGCAGGCCTCTACGAGGCCCGGTCTGTCGTCGACATCCCCGTCATCGGGCTGGGAGAGGCCACGATGCTCTGGTGCTGCCAGATGGGCCAACGGCTGGGCATCGTCACCATCAACCCGCGCTTCATCCCCTGGTTCCACCACCAGATCGGCAAATACGGGCTGAAGGAACGCGTCACGGGCGTCCATTCCATGACCTTTGAACCGGGTCAGATCCTCGAGGCCTATGGAGACGATGAAAAGGCAGAACAGGTCAAACTGCTCTTCGAAGAGCAGGGCCGCCCGATGATCGCCGACGGCACGGATGTTCTGATCCCTGGCGGCGGTATCCCCATGCTGCTCTTTTCCCAATTCCACGACCACCAAATCGACGGCGCACCCGTCGTGAACGGAATCCCGATCGCAGTGCAAATGGCTGAAATGGCCGTGCGCCTGAAATCCATCACCGGACAAGGCGTCAGCCGCGTGGGCGATTACACCAAAGCGCCGGACTGGGTGATCGAGGAATTCATGACGCACCCCAAAGGGCTCTGAGCACCAAGGCGCTTCGAAGCGCCTTGGCCCAAGCATTTTCGAAAATGCTTGGGCGCTACTGACCCAAACTCGGCAACCAGGTGGCAATGCCGGGCAGGAAGATCAGCATAACAACCAGAAGCATGGAACAGCCGATAAAGGGCATGGCCGAGATATAGATATCCCGCATCTTCGTATCGGGTGGCGACACCCCCTTCATCACGAACAGCAAGAGCCCGAAGGGAGGTGTTGTAAAGCTGATCTCCAGCGCCAGAAGAACGATCACGGCAAACCAGATCAGATCAAATCCCAGTGTCTGGGCCAGCGGGAAGAAGATCGGCACGGTCAGCAGCATCATCGACAGCTGGTCCATGAACATGCCGAGGATCAAAAGGATGCCGAACATGATCAGAAGCATCGTGATCGGATCCAGCTCAAACCCTGTGGCCCAGCGGATCAGACCTGATGAGGCCCCCGAAAACGCCAGCAGCGCTGAAAACGTGGCCGATCCAAAGATGATCAGCAGCGCCATGGTCGTCACTTTCAGCGCGCCGGTTACCGATTTCACCAACCCATCCCAGGTCAGCGACCGATAAAGGGCGGCCAGCACAATCACACCCAGACAGCCAAAGGCCGCGCTTTCTGACGGGGTCGCGATGCCGAACATTATCAGCAGGATCACCCCGATCACGATGGAGACCATCGGCAGGATGTCGATGAAAAAGAGCCTCAGCTTCTCTCCCGCCGAGATGGGATCCAGCTCGTAAGCCGGGGCCGCAGACGGATCATAAAGCGCCATCAGCAGGATCAGCACCGCATACATGATCGCAAGGATCAAACCCGGCAAAATGCCCGCAATCAACAGCGCCCCGATATCCAGCTCGGCCAGCGTCGCCAAAAGCACCGCCAAAGCCGAGGGTGGGATCAGCATCGCCAGACCACCAGTGCCCAGAATGGGCCCAATCGCCATGTGCTTTTTGTAGCCGCGCTTTTGCATCTCCGGCACCATGAGCGAGCCCAAAAGCGCCGTGGAACCCATGGACGAACCCGACAGCGTTGCAAAAGCCGTGCCGCCTGCCACCGTCACGAAAGACAGGCGCGCCGGCAATTTGCCCATCAGCCGATCAACCGCACCGAACATACGGTTTGCTAGGCCTGTGAAGAAGAATATCTCCCCCATCAGCAGGAACATCGGCACCGGCATCAGGTTGAACGACGTGATCGTCGGGATCGCGTTGTTCACCAACGCCCCGATCCCCCGCGTCATCTGCGAGACGATGTCGCCGCGCCCGCCCATGAAATAGGCAGCCCCAATCACGTTGGCGGCGAGAAACGCCAGCGCCACGGGCACGCCAAGCGCCATGAAAAACAAGATCATGCCCAAAAGGAAGAAGAGCGCCTCGAACCATTCCATCTGAGCCGCTCCTACTCGTGCACGCCGGCTTGGCCGGTATGCAGGGTTTCAGGGCCAAAGACGAAACGGCAGAACTGCAGCCCCATCAGCCCGAAGCCGATGGGCATGGCGCCCAGAATCAACCATTTCGGCATATCCAGGCTGCGCATCAGCGCGTCGCCGAACTCATAGGCGCGGATCGTCGCCACCAACGAGAAATACGTGAGGATCGCGCAGATCAGAACGCACAGGGCGGCCACAAAGCGGCTGAACCCCGACTGGATCCGTTTGGGCAGGAAGGCCGTCAGAAGCTCGATAAAGACGTGGCCGCGCAGACGCACCAGCCAGGGCGAGGCCGCCATCACGATGTAAAGCAGCCCGAATTCCGAAAAGGTAAAGAGGTGGCTGGACCACGTGCCTGACAGATAAAGCGTTCGCGCCAGCGCGCTGACCACGATCGCCAGCATGATCCAGACAAGGTAAAGCCCGGCAATCACCGCCAGCACATCGCAGATGCGATCAATCACGCGCATGTATTTTCCCCCTGCACCCCGTGCCTCAAACCCCTCTTTTCGGGGGCGTCAGGCGCCACCCCGGATGGGGGTGACGCCCAGTGTCAGTTTCAGCTGCCGCTGTCGCCTGCGTAAAGCTCACGCAGTTTGTTATAGCGGGCCATGCCTGCGTCGGTGCCACCGATCCGCTCTTTCATGCGCGCCCAGGCTGCGTCATCGGCCAGCTTCTGGTAAGCGGCACCCGCTTCCTCGGTGGGGTGGGACACGAACTCCATCCCGCCTTCGGCCAGGATCTGGTTGTCGGTCACAACATCGGCCTGACGGTCGTTATAGGATTTCTCTTCCCATTCCTGCACCACGGTGGTGATCAGGTCGCGGCTTTCCTGGCTCAAGGCGTTCCAGGCATCCAGGTTCATGATTACACCCAGGTCGGTGTTGTAGAAGAACGGGTCCACGCGATGCGTCAGGAACTCGTTCCATTTCAGCTGCGGAATACCGATCTGCGTCCAGGCGGCCGAATCCACCACACCTTTTTCCAACGCCGAATACACTTCGGTCGCAGGCATCGACGATGTGGAGGCGTTCAGCGCGGTGAAGAACGCGTTATAGATCGGGTTGTCGCGCAGTTTCACACCTGTCAGGTCCAGAACCCCGTTTTCGTCAAAGACGGGCGCTTTGTTCATGAAGATGTGGAACTTGATGCCCCCGTCGATCCAACCCAGGTGGGTCACGTTGAACCGCTCGCGATGCGCTTCGTCCATCACGGCGGCACCGCCATTGGCGCGTGCTTCCATCGGTGTCACACGGGCGGCGACCATAGCGTCGATTTCGGGCACGTTGGCGCCATAGAACGACCCGGGCGTGTGAACCATGTCGATCACGCCGTCGCGCACTGCAGCAGGTTGTTCGAACATGCCGATTGCTTCAGGGCCGCCGCGCACTTCGATCTGCACGATGCCTTCTCCGCGCGCGTTGATGTCTTCCACCATCGCCAGGAAGGTCTTGGTATAGACCAGGAACTCGGGGAATGCGTGAACCGCGGAGATCCGGTCTTCGGCCTGAGCGGCGGACGCCCCCAGACCCATGACCAGCCCAAGCGCGGGCAGGACTGTTGCTGCCTTTGTGGAAAGGCGGGTGAAAATGGACATGCTTCGTCTCCCTGATATGTCTTCTTTATTGCGGCTGCGAACAGCCGGGCCGGGCAATTTTGCCGCAGTCATCTTGCACCACTCAGTTAGGGTTGCAAGATGCCCGGTCAAAATTTCTATGCATTTGCATATGAAAAGCTTGACGCAATTGCAATTGCGATCAACATTTGGATAAATATGAAATTTCATGCAAATCCGGGTTGGTCACAGCCACCCCGGGAAAGGGGGAGATGATGGAAGTTGCAGTATTGGGTGGCGGAAACGGATCAACAGCCGCCGCGGTCGATCTGACTGAACAGGGTCACAACGTGCGCTTCTGGCGGCGCAACGCCGCTGCGCAAGGGGCGTTGCAAGACCGCGACAACACACTGATCCTCAAGGACTTTCAGGGCGAAAGGCCGATCCGTATTCCCATCGTCACCTCCGATATCGCCGAGGCTGTGACGGGCGCGGATCTGATCGTCTGCCCCACGCCCGCCACCGCGCAACGTGACATCGCCGCGTCCCTGGCGCCCCACCTGACGGACGGGCAGGTCGTCTTCCTGCCGCCGGGCAGTTTCGGCAGCTGGATCATGGCCGACATCGTGCGCAAAGCGGGCAACACCGCCGATGTCAGTTGGGCCGAAGCGGGCACGCTTCCATATCTCACGCGTATGCACGGGCT
This sequence comes from Aestuariivita boseongensis, assembly GCF_001262635.1. Classification (GTDB taxonomy): domain Bacteria; phylum Pseudomonadota; class Alphaproteobacteria; order Rhodobacterales; family Rhodobacteraceae; genus Aestuariivita; species Aestuariivita boseongensis. The sequence goes on along the minus strand of NZ_JXYH01000007.1, from coordinate 27,500 downwards.
GGAGACGGTCGCCATCACCACCCGCGCCACGCGACTTCCGACAGGCGTTTACCCCTATAAGAATGCAAACCACGCACATGCCGTCATCACCCAGGCCTATCCATCGGTTGAACCGGCCGATGATGCACTGTCTGGCGCGCTGATGAATGCAGGCCCCATCATCCACCCGCCGCTGATCATCATGAATGCAGGCCCCATCGAGCATTTCGACCATTGGGACATCCACAACGAAGGCACGCAACCTGCCATCCGCCGGGTCACCACGCGGCTTGACAATGAACGCATGGCGGTGCGCGAGGCTCTGGGCTATGGCGCGCCGCATTTCCCGCTGGCCGATCACTACAACACGTCCGACTGGATGTACGGCAACGCCGCCCATGACAAGCTGACCGATAGCGGAGACTGGCGCGAACATCTGGTGCTGACCGAACATCGTTACATGCGCGAGGATGTCGAGACGGGGTTGGCCTTCCTCGTCTCAGTCGCCGATTGGGCAGGGGTGCCCGCACCCACCGCGACGGGGCTTCTGGCCATCGGGTCGGCGATTTGCGACGGCGATTTCCGCGCCGGTGGGCGGACGCTGGACAATCTGGGTCTTGCGGGGATGAGCCGCGACCAGCTTCAGACGATGCTCAGGGAAGGGGCGTAACATGGCGGCCAAGGAAACCATCGCCTGCGTCGGTGCGGGCCGCATGGGGCGCGGCATGGCTGTGGCCTTCGCCTATTCCGGCCACCCGGTGCATCTGATCGACGCCAAGCCACGCGATGCGGAGGCCGCACAAACCCTGGCCGAAGAAGCGCGGTCCGAGCTGACAGCGACGCTGACCATGATGGCGGGCTTAGGCCTTCTGGACCTGGCCGAAGTTGGGACGGTCGCCGACCGCGTGCGTTTGTTCTCTAACGACCAACTGGCCGAGGGGCTGGATGGCGCCAGCGTCATCTTCGAAGGCGTTCCCGAAACGATCGAGGCCAAGAAAGACGCCTTCGCCCGCGTCTGCGCTCATGCCGATCCGGCTGCGATCATCGCCTCGACCACCTCGACCATCCTGTCGAATGATCTCCAGCCGCTTGTCACCCGTCCGGAACGCTTCCTGAATGCCCATTGGCTGAACCCCGCCTTTCTGGTCCCGCTGGTCGAGGTGTCTCCGGGCGACGCGACCGATCCGGCGGTGACACAAGCGCTGAAAGACCTGCTGGAACGCATCGGCAAGGTGCCCGTGGTCTGCAAAGCCAGTCCCGGCTATATCGTGCCGCGCATCCAGATGCTTGCAATGAACGAGGCCGCCCGCATGGTGGAAGAAGGGGTCGCGACCGCCGAAGACATCGACAAGGCCACGAAATACGGCTTTGGCTTCCGTTTTGCGGTGCTTGGTCTTCTGGAGTTCATCGACTGGGGCGGGGGCGATATCCTCTATTACGCCAGCCGCTACATGACGCAGGCCACCGGGCATGACCGCTTTGCCGCCGCCGCGATCATTGAAGAGAATATGGAGAAAGGCCGCACCGGCCTGCGCGACGGGCAGGGGTTCCTGAACTACGAGGGAATGGACCTCGCCGCCTATCAGCAGGGCCGGCTGGACGCCTTTGCCGCGATGCTTCGGCATTTGGACAAGATGCCGGTCAAGGGCTAGGCCGCGCGGGCCCGATCAGGCAAGAAAGCGATCGACGGCTTCCAGAAACAGGTCGTTATGCTCGGGCAGAGAGATCGAGACGCGCAAGAACTCCTCAAGCCCGGCCTCCCGCGTGCGTGTCACGATCAGCCCGGCGGTGTCGAACAGATGCACGATCAGCGCCTCGGTACTGGCCGGGTCGCGGTCCGGCGGGCTCAACAGCAGGAAATTCGCGTGGCTGGGCAATACATGACACCCGCGCTGGGTCAGAACGCCTGTCAGGCGCGCGCGCTCTGACTGGATGGCGGCCACGCGCTCATGCACGGTCTGCATATCCGACAGCGCGGCAATTGCAGCCGCCTGCGCCAGCGCATTCACAGGCCCCATGGCGCGCGCGGCGTAAAGCACCGGGATGATCCAGGCGGGCCCGTGGCACCAACCCGCCCGCGCGCCCGCAAGACCAAAGGCTTTCGAGAAGGTTCGCGTCACCACCACATTTTCATGCCGGTCCACAAGCTGATGGGTTTGCGCGCAATATCCGTCCGGCGCGAATTCGCCATAGGCCAGATCCAGCACCAGAACGACATCCTCGCGCAGCCCATCGGCCAGCCGAGCCAGGTCCTCCACCGGGATATAGGTGCCTGTGGGGTTGTTCGGATTGGCCAGGAACAGAACCCTGGTGCGATCTGTCACCGCCGCCAGCAGCGCGTCGACATCGGTGTGGTAATCAGACTCGGGCGCTTTCACCAGATCCGCGCCCAGCCTGTTTGCAGTCAGCGCGAACTGGATATAGCCGAACTGACTGATCAGGATCTCATCGCCCGGACGGGCAAAGACGCGTGCGATCACGTCCAGCAGATCTTCCGACCCGTTGCCGCAGATGATCCGGTCGGGATCCAGGCCATGGGCCTCTCCCAATGCAGCGCGCAAGCGGTCGCAGGACGGGCTGCCATAGCGTTGCGCGCCCGTGCTGGCCTGGGCCAGGGCCTGCGCCACCGCGGGGGCGGGGGCCCAGGGCAATTCGTTGAAGGCCATGTTGATGACCGGCAGGCCCAGAGGTTGGGCCGTGTCGATCCGGCCGCGCACCGGCATCGGGTTCAGATAGGGTTGGGGTCGCATCGCCTGTCCTTTGTCCTGCGCAGGCCAGTTGGGCGCAAAACCCGCCCCGGTGCAAGTCAGCTTTCGTACCGGGTTGATCCACGCCTGTCCGCATCCAGCCCAAGTTTCATGTTCAGCGGCTGGTGCGCGCGCTGGGTACAGGCCTTGCGCGGACAAACATGGCAGGAAATGCCGATGGGATGGAAGATCTCGGGATCTTTCAGGTTGAATGGCTCGGCATAGCAGATCCGCTCCGCATGGGCGCGTTCACATCCCAGCGCCACCGCAAGCCTGCGATCCTGCGTGCCCCGGCTGAACACGGGCCTGTCCGTGGACCGGCAGAGCGTGAAGAACTGCCCGCCGTCGGGCAATTCGACAAAGCGCGGGATCATGACGCCGGGGGTGCGCAATGCGCGATGAATATCCCAGACCGGGCAGGATCCACCACGTTCGGCCAGCGTAAACGGCGTGGCGTTGAAGCGTTTGGTGACATTGCCCGCCCGGTCCACGCGCAGAAAGAAGAACGGCACACCCTTTCGTCCGTCGCGCTGCAAGGTGGTCAGGCGGTGGCAGACTTGCTCGAAACTTACTCCAAAGGCGGCGGCAAGCCGGTCCAGATCATATTTCGTTTCCTCGGCAAGGGTCAGGAAGGCCTCATAAGGCATCAGCACTGCGCCCGCGAAGTAATTGGTCAGTTCCACCGCCAGCCGGGCCCGCGCATCGGGATCGGCAATTGCGGATTGGGTCACGATGGTTTCGACATGGTCTGAACAGACCAGAAGCCCCAGCACATGGGCCAGCTGAAAGACGCGGTTCGAATGATCCAGGGCTTGCGACAGCAAGACTTCCCCGCGGTCGCGATCGAACAGGCGGAGCGTATCGCGCATCTGTTCGGGCGGCACGATTTGTGCGGTCAGGCCCATCTCGACCCTGAGGAACCGCTTGATCGAGGCATACATGTCATCCGCCGCGCCCCCGATCCGCCCGCGGAAATCCTCGGCCACACGCTCCAGCGTGTCGAAGTAATTCCCGCGGTCGCGAAACACGTCATGGATCGCCGTTTCGGGAGAGGTGGCCAGCAGATCCATCGCGTCGCCGGTGCCGGACATGCGGTTCAGCCGGTCGGTCAGGGCCGTGTGGCTTTGGTACAGCTGCAGGAACCGATCGACCACGCGCGGCGCATGATCAAGGGCCGCGCGCAGCTCCTGCACATCCGGCGGCTCGCCGGGAAAGATCGGATCGCGCATCGCCGCGCGCAGCTCGGGCACGCGGTTTTCTTCGCCCTCGCGCAGAAGGTCGCGCCAGTCCACGCCATAGGTTTCGGTGATCGCCACCAGAACCTGTACTGACAGCGATCTTTGATTGCTTTCCAAAAGGTTGACGTAGGCCGGGCTGATACCCAAACGTTCGGCCATGCGGGCTTGGGTTTCCCCATGGGTGCGGCGCAACTGGCGCAGCTGCGGACCGACAAATGTCTTGCTCATGGCATTACACCTTTACAATTGTAAATAATGTAAAGGTAATTTTCTACTAAGCAACCCGATTTTGGGGGAATAATCTGTCGTGGGCGCTAAAACCCCCCAGTACCAGTGCCGGTTTGATCGCATTCTTTGTCAGCTTTCGGCAGTGGGCATCATTGGGAGGACACACATGATCAACATTTTCACTCGCCGTTCGGCAATGGCGCTGGCCGCTTCCGCTCTGCTCACTGCAGGTGCGGCTCTGCCCGCCGCCGCGTCCGACTGGGCGCCCAACAAACCCATCGAAATGGTCATCATGGCCGGTCAGGGCGGTGGCGCGGATCGCCTTGCGCGGCTGTTCCAGTCGATCATCCAGAAGGAAAAACTGGCCACCATGCCGGTTCTGCCCGTGAACAAGGGCGGCGGTTCGGGGGCCGAGGCGCTGCGCTATCTGAAAGATAATGGCGGCGATGATCACAAGATCATGGCGACGCTGAACAGCTATTACACCACGCCCCTGCGCACCGATATCGGCGTCGATATCGAAGAATTCACCCCCATCGCCCGCATGGCGCTGGACACCTTTGTTCTGTGGGTGAACGCAGACAGTGACATCCAAACGCTGGATGACTGGGTCGCGGCGGTCAAAGCCTCGGGCGGCACCTGGAAAATGGGCGGCACCGGCACCGGTCAGGAAGACAGCCTTGTTACCGCGATGCTGGAAAACGAGTTTGACATCGAAATCACCTATGTCCCCTTCAAGGGCGGCGGAGATGTTGCCAAGAACCTGGTGGGCGGCCATATCGATTCGACCGTGAACAACCCCTCCGAGCAGATGGGCTTTTACAACGCGGGCAAAGCGCGCCCCATCGCGGCTTTCACACCCGAACGTCTGGAAGCGTTCCCTGATGTTCCCACGGCACGTGAGCTGGGCCATGACATCGTCTATTGGATGCAGCGCTCGTTCGTAGGCCCCAAGGACATGCCTGCCGAAGCGGTGGCCTATTACACCGAGCTCTTCCGCGCGCTGTCGCAGACCGAGGAATGGCAGACCTATACCAAGGAAAAAGCCCTGATGGCCGATTTCCTGAGCGGCGATGAGCTGCAGGCCTATTTCCTGGAAGAGCGTGAGAAACACGCCGAGATCCTGAACATGATGGGCGAAAGCTCCTGAGGCAGGCCCTGATCTCCTGATGCAGCGGGGCGGGTTCGTGTGATCGAGCCTGCCCTCTGCCTCCTGACCCTTTCACACTTCACCGGGAGCAAGCCGTTGCAAGCTGCTGATCGCCTGATTGCGCTCTCCATCATCGGGATGAGCCTTTATTTCATGAGCGACGCCGTGGCCCTGCCCATCGGGTGGAACGGCGAAACCGGCGGCCCGGGTGGCGGCGCGTTTCCGTTCTGGCTGTCGCTGATCATGGCGCTGGCGGCAGGCGGGGTTCTGGTGCGCAGCTTCCTGCAGGACCGCACCCAGCAGGCGTTTTTCGATCACGTCACTCTGCGATCGGTCATTGCCGTGACGGTGGCGGTGGCGGTGACGATCGCGCTGATGCCCTACGCGGGCAGCTATATCGCGATCCCGCTCTTCATGTTCTGGTATCTCAAGATCTATGGCCGTCATGGTTGGGTCCTGACGGGCATCCTGACACTGTCGACGCCGGTCTTTCTGTTCTTTTTCTTCGAAGTCACGCTCAAGATCCTGCTGCCCAAAGGCTGGACCGAGCCGCTCTTCATCCCGCTTTACGCAACCTTCTTCTAAGAGGTCTGGGTCATGGACGTTCTTGCACTTCTTGCTGACGGGTTCGCGACCTCTCTGTCGCCCCTGAACCTGATGATCGTGATCCTTGGGGTCACGGCGGGCCTTTTCATCGGCGCGATGCCGGGGCTGGGGTCCGTGAATGGTGTGGCGATTGTGCTGCCGCTGACCTTTATCGTGCCGCCGTCTTCGGCGATCATTCTGCTCTGTGCGATTTACTATGGCGCGATGTATGGCGGGGCGATTTCGTCGGTTCTGTTGGGAATACCGGGATCGTCGACGGCGGTGGCGACCACCTTTGACGGCCGGCCCATGGCGCAACAGGGCAAGGCGGGTCTGGCGCTGATCGCGGCGGCGATGGCGTCGTTCATTGGTGGGACGATTTCCGTGGTTCTCTTCACCGTTTTCGCCGTCCCGCTGGCCGATCTGGCGCTGGCCTTTGGCCCGGCGGAGGAATTCGCGCTGGTCCTCCTGGCCTTTACCACTTTCGTGGGGCTGGGTGGCGATGATGTCCTGAAAACGCTGATCATGATCTGCCTTGGTTTGGTTCTGTCGACGGTCGGCCTTGATCTGATCTCCGGCCAGCCGCGGCTGATCTTCTTCGATGAACCCGGGTTTTATTCCGGCATCTCTTTCCTTGTGCTGGCCATCGGCGTTTATGGCGTGGGGGAGGTGCTTTACACCATCGAAACCCAACGCAAATCGCCCAGCGTGACGCCCGCGAAGCTGACCTTCAAAGAGCTGTGGCTGGGCATGAAAGCCATCAACCGGCTGTGGAAGACCATGTCGCTGGGATCCTTCCTTGGGTTTTTCGTGGGCATGCTGCCCGCCGCAGGGGCGACGCCTGCCGCACTGATGGCTTATGGCATGGCGAAAACCACCTCGAAATCGCCCGAGACCTTCGGGAAGGGCAATATCGAAGGGGTCGCGGCTCCCGAGACGGCCAACAACGCGGCCTCCACCGGATCGCTCTTGCCGATGCTGACGCTGGGCATTCCCGGCTCGCCGACCACCGCACTGCTGCTGGGCGGTATGGTGATGTGGGGGTTGGTGCCGGGTCCGATGCTCTTCATCGAACAGCCCGATTTCGTCTGGGGCCTGATCTCGTCGCTCTACACCGCGAATTTCGCGGCCGTTGCGATCAATCTGGCGCTGATCCCGCTGTTTGTCTGGGCGCTCAGGATGCCCTTCACCGTGCTTTGTGCGCTGGTACTGGTTCTGTGCCTTGTGGGTGGCTATGCGCCCAGCCAGAAACTGCATGATGTCTGGCTGATCCTGGGCTTTGGGGTTGCGGGCTATCTGCTGCGCAAGGCCGATTACCCATTGGCCCCGCTGGTTCTGGCGCTAGTTCTTGGCCCGTTGATGGAAAAAAGCTTCCGCCAGACGCTGATTTCGGAACAGGGGAATGTTATGGCCTTTTTCGAACGCCCGCTTTCTGCGAGCTTCATGGCCATCGCGCTTCTGTTCTTCCTGTTGCCCCTGTTGAAGGTTCTGCGCAAAAACATATCCAAAGATAAGGTTGCCCCGGCGGAATGATCGGGGACCCCAATAAAGGAAGGAAGACGACGATGGAGACGACCATTCAGGCATTGCTGGCCGCTCATCCCGGTGAGGCGCCCGCCATCGGTGCGCCAGGCCGCGATTGGATGAGCTATGAGGGGCTGCGCGCTCAATCGGCCAAGGTCGCGGGTCAGTTGCACGCCGTAGGCGTCGGGCGCGGCGACCGTGTGGCGATCGTGCTGCCCAACGGCCCGGAAATGGCCGTGGCCTTTGTCACCATCGCGCAGGCGGCCACTACCGCACCGCTTAACCCGGCTTACCGCGAGGATGAATTTGCGTTCTACCTCGAAGATCTGAAGGCCAAGGCGATTTTGCTGGAGGATGGCTATGACGGTCCCGCATTGGCTGCGGCCCAGCGGTTTGGCCTGACCGTTCTGCGCTTGTCGGTGCCGGAAGGTGCTCCTGCGGGTACGTTTGATCTGACGGCGGAAGGATCAGCGGGGCAGGCGGATGATGCGGCACCTGCGGCGGATGATATCGCGCTGATCCTGCACACCTCGGGCACCACGTCGCGGCCCAAGATCGTGCCGTTGTTGCAATCAAACGTCGCTGCTTCGGCCGAAAATATCGCGCATTCGCTGAGCCTGACGTCCGAGGACCGCTGCCTGAACGTGATGCCCTTGTTCCACATCCACGGTCTGGTTGCGGCGGTCACCGCGTCGCTGTCGGCGGGCGCCTCGATTTGGTGCGCCCCGGGCTTTGACGCGCTGCGGTTTTTCGGCTGGATGACCGAGGCCAAACCGACCTGGTACACTGCCGTGCCCACCATGCATCAGGCGATCCTGTCGCGCGCGGGCCGTAATGCGGACGTGATCGCGGCCACGAAACTGCGCTTCTTGCGGTCCTCCTCGGCCTCGCTGCCTGCGCAGGTGATGACGCAGCTGAACGAGACCTTCGGCGCGCCGGTGATCGAGGCCTATGGCATGACCGAGGCCGCCCATCAGATGTGCTGCAACCGGATGGATCTGCAAAAACCCGGCTCGGTCGGCGTAGAGGCGGGCCCCATGGTGCGCATCGCCCATGAGACCGAGAACCGTCTGGTGGACGGCACGGGCGAGGTCGCGATTTCCGGACCGAACGTGACACCGGGCTATGAGGGCAACCCGGAAGCCAATGAGAAGAACTTCTTCGAGGCTGAAGGCCATCGCTGGTTCCGCACGGGTGATCAGGGGGCCTTTGATGCGGATGGCTATCTGCATCTGACAGGTCGGTTGAAAGAGATCATCAACCGCGGCGGCGAAAAGATCAGCCCTCTGGAGGTGGATGGCGTGCTGCTGGATCACCCGGCCATCGTGCAGGTCGTGACCTTTGCGCTGCCGCATCCCAAGCTGGGGGAAGAAGTCGCAGCGGCGGTTGTCTTGGCCGAAGGTGCCGAGGCGTCCGAGAAAGACATCCGCGCCTTTGCTGCTGAACGCATGGCTGATTTCAAGGTGCCGCGGAAGGTGATCATTCTCGATGAGATCCCGAAAGGCGCCACGGGCAAGATGCAGCGCATTGGGCTGGCGGAAAAGCTGGGGCTTGTGGAAGCGGCAGCCTGATCCAACGGGCGGAGGCGCGTGTGTGGACTGCGGGAGCCTCCGGCGGCCGGTATTTTGAGCAAGAAGAAGATGGGGGCGCACCCGGCAGGGTGACGTCTGCGCGAAGGGAAGACCAATGAAGATCTGTGTGTTCGGGGCGGGCGCCATCGGCGGCTATATGGGGGTGAAGCTGGCGCAGGCCGGGGCGGATGTGAGCCTTGTGGCGCGCGGGCCCCATCTGGCGGCGATGCAGGAGAAGGGTCTGACGCTGCATGAGGACGGCGCGGATCCGGTGACGGTGCCGGTGACGGCTTCGGATAACCCGGCGGATCTGGGACCGCAGGATTACGTGATCGTCACGCTTAAGGCGCATTCGGTGCCGCCGGTGGTCGAGAAGATGCAGCCGCTGATCGGGCCGGAGACGACGATTGTCTCGGGCGTGAATGGCGTGCCGTGGTGGTATTTCCATAAGATCGGTGGGGAGTTGGAGGGCACACGTCTGGCCTCCGTCGATCCGGGCGATGCGCAGTGGAACGGGTTTGGGCCGGATCGGGTTCTGGGCTGTGTGGTCTATCCGGCGGCAGAGGTGCCGGAACCCGGTGTGATCAAGCATATCGAGGGCAATCGCTTTTCGCTGGGCGAACCAGACGGGACGAAATCAGACCGCGCCATGGCTTTGTCGAAGGCACTGAGTGCCGCCGGGCTGAAAGCGCCTGTGCGCCCGCGTCTGCGCGATGAGATCTGGGTGAAGCTGTGGGGGAACCTGTCGTTCAACCCGATCTCGGCGCTGACCCATGCGACGCTGGATGTGCTGTGTACCGATCCCGGCGCGCGGGCCGTGGCGCGTGGGATGATGGTGGAAGCGCAGGAGATTGCCGAAAAGCTGGGCGTGAAATTCCCCATCGACGTGGATCGCCGGATTGATGGCGGTGCGGCCGTGGGCGCGCACCGGACGTCCATGCTGCAGGATCTGGATCAGGGGCGCCCGATGGAGATCGATGCGCTGGTGGGCTCGGTGCAGGAGCTGGGTCGTGTGACCGACACGCCGACGCCTACGATTGATACGGTGCTGTCGCTGATCCAGTTACGTGGACGGGTGGCGGGGCTTTACGGCTAAGGGCGCTGGCTGGACTGCGGGACAATTCTTGCTAGGGTGCGGGCAAACTCGCCCTTGTCAGAGGCTCCGCATGGCATCGCATAAGACCCGGTTTGCCGCGTTCGTTTTCATGGCGACATTGACCCCTGCAGCGCAAGCTGGAGAGATCGATTATAACGATCTGCAGTTCCGGCTTGAGGTGCAGGACGGGTCTTACCGGTTGATGGAAGGCGACACCGCGCGCGGGCAGGACATTCCTGCGGATGCGCGCCTGCTGATCCTGCCAGACGGGATCTATGCACAGGACAATCAGACCGGTGCGCTTGAGGTGATCTATGCGACCTCAACCGCGCATGACGCGGGCTGGCAGGCGTTGAAGGACCGCATCGAGAACCTGCGCACCGAACCTGAGCCTGGGGGTGACTTGCCCTTGGCCTATCAACTGGCCTTTCGGGCGGAGTTGGATGCCAACCCGGAAACTGCGCTTGAGAAGCTGTTGGCGGACGGTCTGAAGGTCGAAGCGGCGCGGGACTGGTCCTGGCGGTTCGACCCGGATGACCCAACGCACCGCGCGCAAGCGGTGTCTGCCTTGCGCGTGCTGGCGCAGGCCGTATCGGCTCGCGATATGCGTGTGGCGGGCAGTGCAAGCACCCTTGCCATGGGGTTTCCGTCCTCGCCGGAGGGTGCGGAGCCTGCGCTCTACTGGCCGCTCGACAGCGCGGCGGTGCTCACGCTGGCCCCGCCCGCGACCTATGATGATCCGCACCCGGTGGAGCCGATTGGCGACCGTTTGACCGTGGGCCGGCCAGACTGGTTCGCGCCCACCGGACTGACGGAAAAAGACCGCGCGCTGTGCCTGCCGTTCGGCGGATGCGGATATGTGCCTGCCACAGCAGTTTACCCTGTCCAGCCGGTCTGGATTGTCTATGACCGGGACAGCCTTGCGCCGCTGGCCCTGATCCTGGGCTGATCGGTGAACACCGGACATTTGGGGATTTTGGAGCGGGTAACGGGAATCGAACCCGTAACTTAAGCTTGGGAAGCTCGCGTGATACCTTTTCACCATACCCGCAATCCACTGACATCAGTGGAAAAATTGCACGTTGTTCCTCAAGCTAGTGTCTTGCGAGAAACTGATGAGAAACTACATGCTTTAATAATCGATACGCCTCCGACACTCGAACTTCAAGGGTGTCCAAACTAGGATCAATAGGGAGAACCCAGGCGAGATCTACTAGCCGCGCTACTCGACTAGCTGGTTCCTTGACTATACCATCTGCCTTATTTCAATGAACGTCTCATTTGCTAGCCGATGGCGTTCGTTTTGAGATGATTCTGTGTATGCTTTTGTGTGGGGGCTACGCGGATATACAATCGGTAGGGGTGTTGCGTTGGGATCGAGCGTATCGAGCATAAAGAAGCTGCAAAACTACTATCTTGTCCTATCTTTGGCTTTCTTTCTTGTCTCGTATCAGCTGCTGTCACACCAACAAATAAAGGTATTCTCCGAAAAATCTGAATTGCTGGTGGAGTTAGTGGATTGGGAGAAAATGGACGCTGTCGCGCTATCTCGTAACGATCTTTTCGGACGCACTAGCGAGGGTCGTAGGATAGCAGACAGCCTGAGCGACCAGCCCGTTCTGCCCACCGCATCCCAATATGCCGAACTCGGTTTCACGGACGATCCAATTCCGGGTGGCACTGTCGCAGCTTTGGAACTCCGGAGTCACCCCAGAATTGAATGTGCAGTCTTGATGATTCAACGGGACATAGACGGTCAGTATGGCGCATTTGCTCCTACTATGTCGGGTGAGCGATTTCTGTTGTTTGATAACGCGAAGGCGACATTTTTCGACGCATCAAGTTGTGTTTCTGGTTACCGAGGTCAGCTTTCCGGAGTTATTGTCCACTCAGAAAATGAAGAAGAGCACTTTTTCGTTCTGCCAATCTCTTGGTTAGAAGACCTGCCAAGTCTCTTGTTCCCCGAAAGGCTTATTGAGACCCCGCTTTTTGAGGATAGCACCGGACAAATTGAGAAAAGCAGGGGGGGGTGAGGCCGCGTTATTCGCGCCTTTGGAGGATGGCGTTATGACGTCGGCGTCCGCACTCAAAAACGCCTTAGCTAGATCATTTTCAGTTTATACTGGCGGGAAATACAAAGGGTCTGACTTGCAGGCAGCCGTAAATGATCTGTTTGAAAAGAAGGCGAGTGATGCGAGCTTTGCTGGGGTTAACGCTCCGCTAAATTTCATATTGCACGTCGCGCCGCTGTTTCTCTTATTCGTGCTTTGGCAACTCCACCGAGCCGTAGAACAAATCGCTGATCCAAACGACGAAGACTACTGGGTTATCACCGATGCAAGTGATTTGCCCGGTCTTCTTGTCGCTTCAGCGTATGCCGTTTTACCCTACTTCTTTTCTGTGGTGATGGCGGTGGCGTTCTGCTCCGCTCTTTCTTTGCATGGGGTCTATTTCGGATATCTTGTCCGTTTCAACGAAGAAATGAGACTTGTAATTGAACACGCACCTCCCAGAGGTTGGTTAGGAGGGATGAGCCGGTTTTCGGTGCTAGTTGGAGTGATCTGGATGTGGCACATCCTTCTCGCGATGCAGGTCTCATTGAATCTGCTTGGTTTTACTTTGAACTCCAGAAATGCGGGCAACACGGCTTAAGTGAACGGCAGTTGACGGGAGTAGTTTTGGACTGGAGAGAGCTTAATCAGAATCCGGATAACACCTAGAGCTAGGAGGCCGTTTCGATCTCTTAGGTCGATCAAGGGCCTCACAGAGCGCGGAAGGTTGAATAAGTCCCAGAAGACGTGACGGTTCGGTCGTGATGCTTCGCTGAATGTGTAACTCAAGAGGTTGAGGGCGGGCGTCCTGTCGCTGCCAGTGACTCCGAGGGCCTTGCAGACGTCCATGATCTCACGCGGGGTCAGCCGCTCGCCTCTAAAAATCTGCGCCATCAGGCAAGCCGCCGCCGTCGTTGTGATGTGGTCCGGGAGGGCGAAGATCGCCAGCTTGACGAAGTCTTCGTCTGTCATCTGACGTTCGCCCCCTTCTTCAGTCGATGGCGCCGATGGATCGGCCGAAATCCATATAGGTGCGGGTGCGGCGGGCCGATAGCTCGTCTTCGATCCGGTTCTCGGGGATTTCGGGGTAGGGGGCGACGCCCGTGCCTTCGACGATGCGGTTCATCAGGTTGTAAAGCGCGCAGGTCTGGATGGCGTCATAAAGCGCGCTTTCGGACCAGCCCGCGTCATAGACCGCTTGCGCATCGGCTTCGATCAGCATGGACGGGCTGCGGGTCAGCTTGGCGACATAGGCCAGAAGCGGGCGCAGTTTGGCCTCGACCGGGGCGGTGTCGATGTCCGCGACCAGCGCGTCCATCAGGGCCTCGTCCACGCCAAAGGCGCGGGCCATCAGTTTATGCGCGCCAAAGCAGAAGCTGCAGGCGTTCAGGCCCGAGACATAGGCCGCGATCAGTTCCCGTTCGGCCACGCTCAGATCGCTCTCGCCGCGCATCAGGATGTCGTGGAACTCCATCAGCGGGCGGACGGTGGCGGGGAAGGCTTTGAAAACATCCGCCAAATGCGCGGTGTCGGGGAGGGAGGTGAAGAGGCGTTTCATGCGGGCACCCGTGCGGTGGCAAAGTTGATGCGGGCGGGGATGGCGAGGCCCGTGTCGGTTTGGAAATCGGCGAAGACGGCCATGAGGGAGGCATGGACGGCGGCGTGTTGGGCTTCATCCGCCTCGAAATGTTTCAGGGCGGCTTCGGCGGGGCCGATGGCCATCATCTGGGTGGCAAGGTCGGAAAGCGTGCCTGCGGGGCGCAAGTGGATGTCCTGCACGTCGACTGTGATGTTCGAGAACCCGGCGGCATCCAGGACCCCTGTGATGCGGGCCGGGTCGCGGAAGGCGAAAGGGCCGGGTAGATCGGGGTCGGATTTGGGCATCGGGCCCAGGACGTCGCGGGCGGCTTGGGCGGCGTGGGTGAAGAAGGGGTTGGCCGGGATATCGCCCCAGGCGGCAAAGCTGAGGGTTGCGCCGGGTGTCAGGGCGCGGGCCATGTTCTGGAAGGCGGCCTCGGAGCGTTCAAAGAACATCACCCCGAAGCGGGAGATCAGGTGGTCGAAGGCAGCAAGGGGGAAGGCATGGGTGGCGGCATCGGCCTCCATCACTGCGATCTGGGGGTGATCGGCTGTGCGAGTTCGTGCCAGATCCAGCAGGCGGGCCGAGATATCTGCGCCCAGCACGTGGCCCTCAGGTCCAACGGCCTCGCCCGCCGCCAGAAGGCTGGCACCGGTGCCACAGCCGATATCCAGAACGTGCGCGCCAGTTCCAAGACCCGCCCGCGCGATCACGCTGTCCAGAACCGGCTGCATCAGCGCATCCATCGCCTGTTGCTGCTCGACCCATTTGGGCCCGGCGATATCGGTCCAGAAGTCTTTTTGATCGCGATTGTCCATGTGGCCCCTCCGTCAGGTGAGGCCACGCTAGGGCATTGCGCGCAGGGCGTATAGGGGCGTCAGGCCCGTCTGCGCCGCCGTCTGCCGCCACCATCCGCACTGTCCCCGCCGCCGGTGTTGAAGCTGACATGGGGCAGGGTGACCACCTTGGCCAGATCCGGGAACGGGTCGGTTTTGTGGGGGATCGCGTTGGCGGCGACGAAATGCTCCTGGAACTTTGGCTCGATCGCGGTTTCGACCTTGGTGATCTCGCGCACGACGCGTTCGATTTCTGTGCGCGCGCTGATATTGCACAGCGCAATGCGTGCGCCGGTGCCTGCTGCGTTGCCCGCAGACGTGACCTTGTCCAAGGGCGCGTCAGGGATCATGCCCAGCACCATCGCGTGTTTGGTGGAGATATGCGCGCCGAACGCTCCGGCCAGTACCACGCGGTCCACCCGGTCCACGCCCATTTCGTCCATCAGAAGTCGCGCACCGGCGTAAAGCGCGGATTTGGCCAGCTGGATCGCGCGGATATCGCCCTGGGTGACGGTGATGCGCGGGCCGCCTTCGGCGCTGGCATCGTGGATCAGATAGGCATGGGTGCGCCCCTCGGGGACGGAGCGGTCAGTGCCCGTTTGCGCCGCCGATCCGATCAACCCGCTTTCATCGAGCAGGCCCGCCATGCGCATCTCGGCCACCGCTTCGATGATGCCCGACCCGCAGATGCCGGTGATGCCTGTGACCGCTGTCGCCTCGGCAAAGCCGTCCTCATCGGACCACAGATCGCTGCCAATCACGCGGAAGCGGGGTTCTTTGGTAACCGGGTCGATTTCAATCCGTTCGATGGCACCCGGGGCCGCCCGTTGGCCCGAGCTGATCTGCGCGCCCTCAAAGGCAGGGCCGGTGGGCGACGAACAGGCCAGAACGCGTTCGGTATTGCCCAGAAGGATTTCCGCGTTAGTGCCCACATCGACGACCAGCACCAAGTCTTTGGATTTGCCGGGCTCTTCCGACAGCGCCACAGCCGCCGCATCAGCCCCCACATGGCCCGCGATGCAGGGCAGGATGTAAACCTGCGCGCGGGGGTTCATGTTGGTCAGATCCATCTCGGTCGCGGGCAGGGTGATGGATTCCGACGTGGTCAGCGCAAAGGGCGCCTGGCCCAGCTCCACCGGGTCCAGACCCAGCAGCAGGTGGTGCATCACGGGGTTGCAGACAAAGACCGTCTCCACGATCAGCGAGGGGTCAATCTTGCCTTCCTCGGCAATCGAGGTGGTCAGATCATTGATCGCCTCACGCACCGCGCGGGTCATTTCCTTGTCGCCGCCGGGGTTCATCATGGCATAGGACACGCGGCTCATCAGATCTTCGCCAAAGCGGATCTGGGGGTTCATCAGGCCCGACGACGCAATCACTGCGCCCGTGTCCAGATCGGTCAGATGCGCGGCGATCGTGGTCGATCCCAGATCAATCGCCAGTCCATAAAGCCCGCCCTCATGCAGGCCGGGCCAGATGTCGATCACCCGGGGCGTGCCGCCGCGATGATCGACATGAAGCGCCACGGTCACTTGCCATTTGCCTTTGCGCAGCGTGGTCTGCAGCTTGGCCAGCAGGGACAGATCGGCGGTGACCTCCTTAATCTGCCATTGGTCACGCAGCGCACGCTCCACCCGCTCAAGATCCCCGGTGGGGGAGTGCATGTCGGGCTCCTCCACCTCAACAAAGTAAAGCCGGGTCGCCGGATCCATCATGATTGCCCGGGCGCTTGCCGCTTTGCGCACCACTTGCCGGTGCACCTGTGATTCAGGCGGCACGTCGATCACCACATCGCCCTGCACCGTGGCTTGGCAGCCCAGGCGGCGGCCCTCTTTCAACCCGCGTTTGGATTTATAGCGTTCCTCCACCGCGTTCCATTCCGACAGCGCCCCGTCATGGACGGTCACGCCATGCTTTGGAAACTCGCCATAGCTGGGCGTGATCTGGCATTTCGAACAGATCCCCCGCCCGCCGCAGACGGAATCCAGATCGACCCCCAATTGGCGCGCCGCCGTCAGGATCGGGGTGCCAACGGGGAAATGCCCGCGTTTGCCGGATGGGGTGAAAACGACAAGAGGATCGGTGGACATGGACGCTCCGGATTAGCTTTGGATGCGTTACATAAACGGATCACGGCGCGATACCATGTCAAACTCGTCATAATGATGATCGCAAGCGGCACATGATCCGTGCAGCGCCAGAATTTTCGCAAAAATACCGGGGCCCGGACCTGATGCCTGGCCATGCTTGGTAAGCCTTCCCAAGCAAACGCGATCCGGGGCGAAAACCACTCCTGATCTTCTGCGCTGAACGTGCTTTGGCCTGCCTATTGATCCGGTGCATTCGCCCAGCGTTCGAAACTCTCCTTGTCCGTGACAGGCTCCACGCAATAACGGCGCGGCGGGTAGGGCGTGGTCACGCACCCGTCCGCATCCAGCTGCGCATCCTCCGCATTGACCTGCACCATCCCTGCGCCATTGCGCGAGATGTTCCAGGACCCGCCCGACGGCATCATCACATCTGTACTTATATCCGGCGTGCTGCCTCTGGTTCGGCTTACGCACAAGCTGCGCATCACCTCCAGCCCATGTTCGGTCAGGCTGCACCAGGCCACCTGCGCCGTGCAGGTCCCATCCGTGCCCGGCGGGCAATTGGCAAACAGCGTCAGACAGCCCTCATCGCCCGAACAGGCCGCTTCCACCAGCGCGATGGGCCAGCCATTGGCGTAATATCGCACCTCTTCCGCGCCGACGGCCGGTGCTCCCATCACACAAGATAAAGCCACCAACCCATGCCATACACGCATATCTGCCTCCCATCCTTTCACAAATCCTAACGACAGCAGGGGAAAGAGGGCAATTGCCTCTTTTCTTTTCGGGGGGGGCGTGAAATAGGAAACTGCCAAATGAAACTCCCGAGACGAGGTCGAGCCATGGAGATTCGCGAGGCACTTACCTTTGATGATGTATTGCTGGTCCCCCAGGCCTCCAACGTGCTGCCAAGCACCGCCGATACACGCACATTCGTCACTCGACAGATCGCGATGAACATCCCGCTTCTGTCCTCGGCCATGGACACAGTGACCGAGGCGCGCATGGCCATCGCCATGGCGCAGGCCGGCGGCATCGGCGTGGTGCACCGCAATCTGGATATCGAACAGCAGGCCAGGGAAGTCCGCCGCGTCAAACGGTTTGAAAGCGGGATCGTCTATAATCCGATCACGCTGAAACCCGACCAGACGCTGGCCGATGCGAAGGTTCTGCAGGAACGCTATAACGTCACCGGGTTCCCCGTGGTCGATGACAAGGGCCGCGTGATGGGCATTGTGACCAACCGCGACATGCGCTTTGCCTCGGACGATGCCACGCCGGTGAAGGTGATGATGACCTCAACCGATCTGGCGATCCTGCGCGAACCCGCCGACCGGGACGAGGCGATCAGCCTGATGAAGGAACGGCGCATTGAAAAGCTGCTCGTGACCAATGCCGACGGCCAGCTGACCGGTCTTCTGACGCTGAAGGACACCGAACAGGCTGTTCTGAACCCCACCGCCTGCAAGGATCAGCTGGGCCGGCTGCGGGTGGCTGCGGCCTCGACCGTAGGCGATGCGGGCTTTGAACGGGCCGAAGCGCTGGTGGATGCGGGCGTCGACATGATCGTGATCGACACCGCCCATGGCCATTCCGAAGGCGTGGCGCATGCGGTGGAGCGCGCCAAGAAGCTCTCGAACGAAGTACAAGTGGTCGCGGGTAACGTCGCCACGGGCGAGGCCACGCGCGCCCTGATCGGGGCAGGTGCCGATGCAATCAAGGTGGGGATCGGCCCGGGTTCGATCTGCACCACGCGGATGGTGGCCGGTGTGGGCGTGCCGCAACTGACCGCCATCATGGATTGCGCTGCCGCTGCGGGTGACGTGCCGGTGATTGCTGATGGCGGCATCAAGTTCTCGGGCGATTTCGCCAAGGCGATTGCGGCGGGCGCCTCCTGCGCCATGGTGGGGTCCATGATTGCGGGCACTGATGAAAGCCCGGGCGAGGTGATCCTGTATCAAGGCCGCAGCTTCAAATCCTATCGCGGTATGGGATCGTTGGGCGCGATGGCGCGCGGCTCGGCCGACCGCTACTTCCAGAAGGACGCCGCCAGTGACAAGCTGGTGCCCGAAGGGATCGAAGGACAGGTGCCTTATAAGGGCTCTGCCGGGACGGTCATTCACCAGCTGGTGGGCGGTCTGCGCGCGGCCATGGGCTATACCGGCTGCGCCACCATCGACGAGATGCGCAAGAATTGCCAGTTCGTGAAGATCACCGGCGCCGGGTTGAAGGAAAGCCACGTCCATGACGTGCAGATCACCCGCGAAAGCCCGAATTACCGGATCATGTAATGACGCCCGCCGCCCGCGTTCAGGCGGCCATCGGTCTTCTGGATGACATTCTGGCCGGTCAGCCGGCCGAACAGGCCCTGACCGGTTGGGCCCGCAAGGCGCGATTTGCGGGATCGAAAGACCGCGCCGCGGTCCGCGACCATGTCTTTGACGCCCTGCGCTGCCGCCGGTCCTTTGCCGCGCTGGGCGGGTCGGAAACGGGCAGGGGCCTGATGATCGGCGCGGCCCGTGCGCAGGGGGCGGATCTTGAGGCGCTTTTTGACGGCTCGGGCTATGGCCCCGCTCCGGTCAGCGCCGAAGAACAGGGGCGCGAGCCTGCGGCTGGCGCCGATGCAGGGGATATCCCCGACTGGCTCTGGCCCGAATTTGAACGTTCCCTCGGTGCGCATGCGCAGGAGGGTGCCGCCTATCTGCGCAACCGCGCGCCGGTCTTCCTGCGCGCCAACCTGCGCAAGACCTCACGTGCGGATCTGATCGCGCGGCTTCAGTCCGACGGCATCACGGCAATTCCCCATGACCACAGTCCAACAGCGCTTGAGGTGACCCAGGGCGCACGGCAGCTGCGCAACACGCCGACCTTCCGTGACGGTCTGTTCGAACTGCAGGACGCCGCCAGCCAGGCCGTAACCGATGCCCTGCCATTGGCCATGGGCATGACGGTTCTGGATTACTGCGCGGGCGGTGGCGGCAAGACCCTGGCCATGGGCGCGCGCGCCGATCTGCAGCTTGCCGCTCATGATGCCAACCCCCAGCGCATGCGCGATTTGCCCGATCGCGCCGCGCGGGCGGGTATCGCGGTCTCGATCCTGCAGCAGATTGAGCCGAACAGCCGGTATGACTTGATCTTGTGTGACGCGCCTTGTTCCGGCAGCGGGTCGTGGCGGCGCGCGCCCGATGGCAAATGGATCCTGACGCCCGAGCGTCTGACAGCGCTGACCCAGACCCAGGACCAGATCCTGCGCGCGGCCTCCGCGCTTGTGGCGCCTGGCGGGGTGCTGGCCTATGCGACCTGCTCCGTGCTGAGCCGTGAAAACGAGGATCGTGTGGCCGCCTTTTTGTCGGATCGGCCGGATTGGCGGCAGGAGGCCTCTCATCGCTGGCCGCTTGCAGGGGGAGGGGACGGGTTTTTCCTCGCCATCCTCAGAAGAGTCTAGCTATTGTTATGCAACCTGAAGTAGAATTGCATCTCAGTTAATCCCCGTTTAACCCTTCGGCGTCATTCTTCGGGGCAAGTATACCGGAGGAAGGCCCGTGACCCTGGCTTCGACCGATGCGCGCAGCTTGCGTCCCGCCCGTTTGCCTCGGGCCGGGCGGCTTGTGCTGATTGCGGTCCTGGCTGCGACATGCCTCACCTATGCGCTGCTCTGGGATAAGGCTCCATCGTCGATCTGGGCACTGACACTGGGCGGCAGTCTTGCGCTGCTGGCTATTGGGTTGCTTGCAATGGATGCGGCCCGTGCCCTGGTTGCCAGACGCGCGGCCTTTTTGCTGGCGCGGTTCTTTGAAAATGACGCGGCCCCGTCCTTCGTTACCGATACCGACGGCGCGCTTATTTCCGGCAATCCGGCGGCCCGGCTCAAGTTCCAGCCCACCTTCGGTGACACGCTGACCGCGACCCTGCGCGGGACGTTCGCCGATCCCGCGCCGATCCTTTTCCGGCTGCAGGGGCTGGCGGAACAGAAAGGCTCTGCGCGCGAAGATATCGTCACGCGCGGCGGTCCGGTTCGGCTGTCGGTTCAGAAGCTGCAGGATCACCAGTTCCTCTGGCGGATCGAGGCGATTCCGGAACACTCCGGCGCGCGCCGCTCGACAGAGGCGTTGCCGATCCCCGTCATGACCGCCAGCAAATCCGGTGCGATCCTGTCGATGAATGACGCCGCCCGCGACATGGCAGGTGGACGGGTGACCGCCCTGCACCGGATTTTCCCTGATCTCCCTCTCCGCCGGGGCGAGCTGAACACGGTTCTGACCGCCAATGGCATCGAATTCTATGGCGTGCTGGAACACAGCCTGAATGCCGGGCGCCGCGAAATTATCCTGCTGCCGCAAACGGCCCCCGCGGATGAAAGCCTGACCCTGGAAACCCTGCCGGTGGCGCTTCTACACCTGGACCTGAACGGAGAGATTTTGGATGCCAACAGCGCCGCGCGCCAGCTGCTGGGAAAATCCGATGTCAAGGGCCAGCAGATCGCCCAGCTGATGGAAGGGCTGGGCCGCCCGATCGCCGATTGGCTGGAAGACACCGCCTCGGGCCGGAAATCTCAGAAATCCGAGGTTCTGCGCTTGAAGGGGTCGGATCTTGAGATGTTCCTGCAGGTCACGCTGAACGCGATTGTGCAACAGGGGGAAACCCGGCTTGTGGCGGTGCTGAACGACGCGACCGAGCTCAAATCCCTCGAAGCGCAATTCGTGCAAAGCCAGAAAATGCAGGCCATCGGCCAGCTTGCGGGCGGCGTGGCTCATGATTTCAACAACCTGCTGACGGCGATTTCGGGGCACTGCGACCTTTTGCTGTTGCGCCATGATCAGGGGGATGAGGATTACGCCGACCTCATGCAGATCAACGAAAACGCCAATCGCGCGGCCTCACTTGTGGGACAGCTGCTGGCCTTTTCGCGCAAACAGACGCTGCGGCCTGAAATCCTTGATGTGCGTGACACGCTGTCCGACCTGACCCATCTGCTGAACCGTCTGGTGGGCGAAAAGGTGACCCTGACGCTCAGCCACGATCCCGTGCTGGGGGCGATCCGGGCGGACAAGCGGCAACTGGAACAGGTGCTGATGAACCTCGTGGTGAACGCCCGCGACGCCATGCCCGAGGGCGGTGAAATCCGCATCGTGACCGAAGCGCTGCAACTGAAAAAAGCGCTCAAACGCAACCGGGTCAGCGTGCCGCCGGGCGATTATGTCTCCGTCAAGGTGATTGACCAGGGCACCGGCATTGCGCCCGATCTGCTGCAAAAGGTGTTCGAGCCGTTCTATACCACCAAACGCACGGGCGAAGGCACGGGGCTGGGCTTGTCGACGGCCTATGGCATCGTGAAACAGACAGGCGGATACATCTTCGCCGACAGCGTTCAGGGGCAGGGCACGACCTTTCTTCTGATCTTCCCGGTGCGCAAACAGGCAACACCCGCCCAGCCTGATGTGCCCGCCACGCCAGAGCGCCGCGTGCCCAAACACGGCAATGGCGTTGTCCTTCTGGTGGAGGATGAGGCGCCCGTGCGCGCCTTCGCCTCGCGCGCATTGCGCCTGCGTGGCTATACGGTCATCGAAGCGGATTCGGCCGAATCCGCCCTTCAGACGCTGGAAGACAGATCGCTGAGTGTCGATGTCTTCGTCACCGACGTCGTCATGCCCGGGTTGGACGGGCCCACCTGGGTCAAAAAGGCCCTTGAAGCCCGCCCCGATGTGCGCGTTGTCTTCGTGTCAGGCTATGCCGAGGGGGCATTTGACGGCGCGTCCTCTCACATTCCGCAATCGGTGTTCCTGCAAAAGCCGTTTTCTCTCAATCAGTTGACAGATGTTGTTCACGACCAGTTGGCCGCCACCGCCTAGGCGATACTGTCGTAAAGCGCAAATTCCTCTGCGCAGGTTGATCGCAGCAGCGCCTCGACCTCCGGCGACAGCGACAGCGCCATTTTTGGCGAAACGTTTTCCCGCCCCAGCGTCAGCCTCAGCCCCAGCCGGTTTTCCAGAAACCCGATCAGCCGCGCCTGATCCTCGTAGCGGAACAGATGGGTGACGGCTGTGCCATTGGGCCGCGCCTCCAGAAACTTCGCCTGACTGCCGACATTGGCGAACCCGGGCCGCGTCTCGGCGCAATAAGCGCGGACGAAGTCGTCAAAGCTGATCCCATGGGTCGCGTTGGGCTTGCCCTTCATGAAATCCCGCTGCCGGTACCGATACCAACTGCCCAGCCAGTCGATGGGCTCGCGCATCACCGCAAGCGTCTCCATGTCCTCGATCTTGCAGCCTTTCTCGAACATCGGCCGGAAGAAGCGGTTATAGCGATAAAGCGGCGCATGTTTCAGCTCGGGGGGATTCGACACCACGATATCGGCCCGCGACGCCAGCGCGCTTTCAAACGCGGTGGTCCCGGTTTTCGGAACCGACAGAAACACCAGCCTTTCCTTCATAAAAACAAGCATTTACGCGCCTTGCACCTTTTTCCGCCAGCCAAGCATTGGGCGTAAACTACTCTTTAACCAGAGTGCGAAACAGTGGAGATGCGGAAAATTTTGTTGAAATGTTCTCTTTTTGGTCTCATAAGGAACAAGAGGTGAACAAAGCAGCGATTGTCGCGGGGTGCCCCTTGTGACAATAAAGGACAGGACAACAGGCCAATGGCAGATCTTTTGACAATGAACGACAAGAAATCAGCAGACAAACAAAAGGCGCTCGACAGCGCGCTGGCCCAGATCGAACGGCAGTTCGGCAAGGGCTCCATCATGAAACTGGGCGGCGAAAACGCCATTCAGGAGATCGAGGCAAGCTCGACCGGATCGCTGGGTCTGGACATCGCGCTGGGTATCGGCGGCCTGCCCATGGGCCGCATTGTCGAGATCTATGGCCCTGAATCGTCAGGTAAAACCACGCTGACGCTGCATTGCGTGGCCGAACAGCAGAAAAAAGGTGGCGTCTGCGCTTTCGTCGATGCCGAACACGCGCTGGATCCGCAATATGCCCGCAAGCTGGGCGTCGATCTGGATGAGCTTCTGATCTCCCAGCCCGACACCGGCGAACAGGCGCTTGAGATTACCGACACGCTGGTGCGCTCG
Organism: Aestuariivita boseongensis; assembly: GCF_001262635.1. Taxonomy (GTDB): domain Bacteria; phylum Pseudomonadota; class Alphaproteobacteria; order Rhodobacterales; family Rhodobacteraceae; genus Aestuariivita; species Aestuariivita boseongensis. The sequence goes on along the minus strand of NZ_JXYH01000007.1, from coordinate 3,754 downwards.
GGCGCGGTGAACATGGTCATCGTCGATTCGGTTGCGGCGCTGACACCCAAATCCGAACTGGAAGGCGATATGGGCGACAGCTCGGTCGGCGTGCAAGCCCGCCTGATGAGCCAGGCGATGCGCAAGCTGACCGGCTCCATTAGCCGTTCGAACTGCATGGTGATCTTCATCAACCAGATCCGCATGAAGATCGGCGTGATGTTCGGCAGCCCCGAAACCACCACCGGCGGCAACGCGCTGAAATTCTATTCCTCCGTCCGTCTGGATATTCGCCGCATCGGCGCGATCAAGGACCGTGATGAGGTTGTCGGCAACCAGACCCGCGTGAAAGTGGTCAAAAACAAGGTCGCGCCGCCGTTCAAACAGGTGGAATTCGACATCATGTATGGCGAAGGCATCTCCAAAACCGGGGAACTGCTGGACCTGGGCGTCAAAGCCGGCGTGGTCGAAAAATCCGGCGCCTGGTTCTCCTATGGTGACGAACGGATCGGGCAGGGCCGCGAAAACGCGAAGCAATTCCTTAAAGACAATCCCGCTATCGCGCTCGATATCGAAGACAAGATCCGGGCGGCTCACGGACTGGAATTCGACATGGACCATCCCGGCGAGGATGCCGACGACATTCTCGAGGCGTGATCCGCGCCCCTATCGGCAGCGATTCACACAGCAGGGCGGCCCTTTGGTCGCCCTGTCGCGTTTCCAACCCATTCCCCCTGTGGACAGCCCGCACCCATAAGGCTATTTCACGTCGAACCGAAAATGCCGTCCAAGGTCACGCCCCATGCCTTCATTGAATGATATCCGGTCCACCTTCCTGAACTACTTCGCCAAGAACGGGCATGAGGTGGTCGACAGCTCGCCCCTGGTGCCGCGCAATGACCCGACGCTGATGTTCACCAACTCGGGCATGGTGCAGTTCAAGAACCTGTTCACGGGGGTCGAACACCGCGACTACACCCGCGCGACGACCGCGCAGAAATGCGTGCGGGCAGGGGGCAAGCACAACGACCTCGACAATGTGGGCTATACCGCGCGCCACCACACGTTTTTCGAGATGTTGGGCAATTTCAGCTTTGGCGATTACTTCAAAGCCGAGGCGATCCCCTATGCCTGGGAACTGATCACGCGTGAGCTTGATATCCCCAAGGACAAGCTGCTGGTCACGGTCTACCACACCGATGACGAAGCGGTGGACATCTGGAAGAAAACCGGCGTGCCGGAAAGCCGGATTATCCGCATCGCCACCAATGACAATTTCTGGATGATGGGTCCCACCGGCCCCTGTGGCCCCTGTACCGAGATCTTCTATGACCATGGGGAGCAATACTGGGGCGGCCCTCCGGGCTCTCCGGAAGAAGATGGCGACCGGTTTGTCGAGATCTGGAACCTCGTCTTCATGCAGTTCGAGCAGTTCGAAGACGGCACTCGCCGCGATCTTGCCGCGCAATCCATCGACACCGGTATGGGCATCGAACGGGTTGCGGCGCTTTTGCAAGGCACGAATGACAACTATGCCACCGACCTGATCCGCTCGCTGATCGAGGCGTCGGCTGACGCGACCTCCACCGATCCGGACGGGCCGGGCAAGACCCATCACCGGGTGATTGCGGATCACTTGCGTTCCACGTCCTTCCTGATCGCCGATGGCGTGATGCCTTCCAATGACGGGCGCGGCTATGTCCTGCGCCGCATCATGCGCCGCGCCATGCGGCATGCGCATCTGCTGGGCGCGAAAGATCCGCTGATGCACCGTCTGGTGCCCGCGCTGGTGGGCCAGATGGGCGCGGCCTATCCGGAACTGGGCCGGGCCAAGGCGCTGATTGAAGAGACGCTGAAGCTGGAAGAAACCCGGTTCAAACAGACGCTGGATCGCGGCCTCAAGCTGCTCGACGACGAATTGGCCGACCTTCCCGAGGGTGCCAATCTCCCCGGTGAAGCGGCGTTCAAGCTCTATGACACCTACGGCTTCCCGCTGGACCTGACGCAGGACGCCCTGCGAGAAAAGGGCCGCGCAGTCGATACCGACGGGTTCGACGCCGCTATGGCCGAACAAAAAGCCAAGGCCCGCGCGGCCTGGGCCGGATCGGGCGAAGCAGCCGATGCAACCGTCTGGTTCGACGTCGCCGAAGAGTCCGGGACCACCGATTTCCTGGGCTATGACACCGAAACCGCCGAAGGCCAGATCGTCGCGCTGGTCAAGGACGGCGCGCTGACCGACAGCGCCGCGCAAGGCGGCAGCATCCAGATCGCCCTGAACCAGACGCCATTCTACGCCGAATCCGGTGGCCAGGTCGGCGACAGCGGCACGTTGAAAACCGACAGCGCGACGGTGACCATCACGGACACCCGCAAAGCCGCCGGCGTCTTCATCCATTTCGGCGAAGTGACCCAAGGCACACTCACCAAAGGCGACGCTGCCGTGCTGGAGGTGGATCACACCCGCCGCACCGCCATCCGCGCCAACCACTCCGCGACGCACCTCTTGCACGAAGCCCTGCGCGCAGCCCTGGGTGATCACGTGGCCCAACGCGGCTCGCTCAATGCAGACGACCGCCTCCGCTTTGATTTCAGCCATACCAAGGCGCTGGATCCTGCCGAACTGGCGCAGGTCGAGGCCGAAGTGAACGCCTATATCCGCCAGAACGCGCCCGTCGAGACCCGGATCATGACCCCCGATGACGCGCGCGAGATCGGCGCTCAGGCGCTCTTTGGTGAGAAATACGGCGATGAAGTGCGCGTGGTGTCGATGGGCCGGCAAGCGGGCTCGGGCAAAGGCAATGACGGCCAGACCTATTCGATCGAGCTTTGCGGCGGCACCCATGTGCGCCAGACCGGCGATATCGGTGTGTTCGTAACACTGGGCGACAGCGCATCCAGCGCCGGCGTCCGCCGGATCGAGGCGCTGACCGGTGCGGCCGCCTTTGACTATCTCGCGCAACAGGGACGCACTATGGCCGAGGTCGCCTCGACCCTCAAAGCCCAACCCGCCGATGTGCCGGACCGGATCAAGGCGTTGATGGACGAACGCAAGGCGCTGTCGAACGAGGTGGCCCAGCTCCGCCGTGAACTCGCCATGGCAGGTGGTGCTGCGTCGCAACCAGATGCCAGGGAAATCAATGGCGTAAAGCTCATTGCTCAGGTGCTCTCTGGCGTTACGGGCAAGGATCTTCCCGCGCTGATCGACGAACATAAAACCCGCCTCGGCACGGGCGCAGTCCTCCTGATCGCTGACGCAGGCGGCAAGGCCGCCGTTGCCGCAGGTGTCACGCAGGATTTGACAGACCGCGTCTCGGCTGTTGATCTGGTCAAAGCGGCTGTGGCCCAGCTTGGCGGCAAGGGCGGCGGTGGTCGGCCTGACATGGCGCAGGGCGGCGGCAAGGACGCGGCCAATGCAGATGCGGCAATCAAGGCCGCCGAACAGGTTTTGGAGGGGTAAGAATGGGCGCACTCTGGATTGCACATGTGACCGTCACGGACGAGGCGGCCTATGCGAAATACGCAGCCCTCGCGACCGAGGCCATTGCCGAACATGGCGGCGTCTTCATCGCGCGGGGTGGGCGCTTCGTTCAACTGGAAGGCCAGGCGCGCCCGCGCAACGTGGTGGCGCGATTCCCTTCGGTCGAGGCGGCGGAAACCTGTTACAACTCAGATACTTACCAGCGCGCCTTGAACCACGCCCGCGATGCCTCGGAACGAGAGTTGCTGATCGTGGAAACCAGCGAATAAGCCTCCACAGCTTCTTCTTGCCCTAAAT
>NZ_JXYH01000069.1 GCF_001262635.1 Aestuariivita boseongensis | reverse complement strand
GGGGCGTCCCCCCTACCCTCAAGACCAATAGGAGTCGCAGTTCAAGTATCGCTCACAGCCACCAACCACCATCACCGTGAGTTTACTGGCCCCCACCGCTTTCTCTCCGTTACCAAAGCATGACATTACGCAAAGGCGCAGATCGCATGCCCGGTTCATCCATTCTTTCCCGCCGCAAGCTTTTGGTCTTGGGCGCTGTTTCGCTGGTTGCTGTCGGATATGGCGCGTGGTCGTTCACGCATCCCGATATCGCGGACGGCGCGACGCGTATCAGCGTTGAGGATGCGCACCGCCTGGCCAGCGCAGGCGATCTGATCCTGATCGACATCCGCAGACCGGATGAATGGCAAAGCACCGGCATCGGGGAAGGCGCCCTGCCCCTGGACATGCGCCGCCCGGATTTCGTGTTGGCGCTTGAGGCCATCACTGAAGGTGACCGCGCCAGACCTGTCGCCGTCATCTGTGCGCGCGGCGTGCGGTCGGCGCGGCTGACCAAAGTACTGACCCAAGCGGGTTTCACCAATCTCATTGATGTGCCCGAAGGCATGCTGGGCTCATTTGCAGGACCCGGCTGGCTGGCCAAGGGCCTGCCCACGAATGCCCCGTCATGAGGGTTTTGGCTTGTCTCGCAGCCCTTTGCATCGGGTCCGCCGTCCAGGCTGGCTGCGCCGATGCGCCCGACCCTTGCGAGGTTGCCTCCGGCAGCTATCACATCGCCCTGCCCCAAACGCCCCGGAACGCGCCTGTCGCCCTGTTTCTGCATGGCGCCTTCAGCCATGGCGGCAATGTCATGCGCAACACCGCATTGATCCGTGCCTTTCAGGACCGCGGCTATGCCGTTCTGGCCCCGACAGCCCTGCCGCGCAGCCCTGACGCGCAAGGCGGTGTGTGGAATTTCTATCCCGGCTGGCCCGGCCGCGATGAACCTGCCTTTTTGCAAGACACACTGGACGATGCTGCCACACGCTTTGGCGTTTCACCGACGCGCGTGCTGCTGACGGGGTTTTCCGCCGGGGCCTTCATGGTCAGCTATCTGGCCTGTGACGAGCCCGACAGCTTTCCCGCCTACGCCCCCTTGGCCGGCGCGTTTTGGGAGCCGTTGCCGAAAACCTGCAAAGGCCCGGTCAAGCTGCACCAGACCCATGGCTGGCGCGACCAGACCGTGCCGATCGAAGGCCGCCCTTTGCGCAATGGCCAATGGATCCAAGGGGATGTCTTCGCCAGCCTGCAGATCTGGCGACGCGCCAATGATTGCCCGAACATGTCCCCCGATCTCTTTGAAACCAAAGGGGATTTCATGCAGCGCAGCTGGACCGACTGCGCACGGGACAGCGCGTTGGAATTTGCGCTGCATCCCGGCGGGCATATGATCCCGCCCGGTTGGGTCGATCTGGTCGTCGACTGGTTCGAGGCGCAGGTACCCTGATCACTCCGCCGGGTTTTGCGCCGCGCGGCCTTCCAGATAGGCTTTCAGCTCTGCCCGATAGTGGCGCGCGGCACGGATGATTTGCGGTTCGCGAAAGCTTTCAGCGGTTCCCATCAGCCGGGCCGTGACCGGCGCGCCGCTCAGCGCAGATAACGGGACCGCGCAGGCCAGGCTCAGCGCAATCGGGGCCAGCCACCACGTCACCAGACCGCTCAGAAGGCCCAGAACCAGCGCCGCCCCCGCAAAGGTCTCCAGCGCATGGGCGAGGATCAGCGCGCGCAAAGGATACCGCCCGCCGTCACGCGCCTGCGGCTCCCACCCGTTTTGCAGGCCTGTCAGGCTGCGGAACACAGCAATCATCTGCTGCACCATCAGGATCGGCGCATAGAGGATGGACAGCACAATTTCAGTCAGGGCGGATCCCGCCACGCGGGCCACACCACCCAGATCGGCATAGCGCAACCCGGTCAGGGGTAAAGCCAGAACGCCCAGCACCTTGGGGGCCAGAAGCATCGCATACATCATCAGCAGGATCAGCAGATGCCGCCCTTCCGTCATTTCCGGCCAGGTCGGCATCAAAGGGTTCTCGGGCGAGAAATAGGTCAGAACGCTCCCCTCCTCGCCGTTGCCGATCAGCGCCCAGATCACCAGCAGCACGAACCACAAGGGCGACAGCAGATACCCCATAGCGCCATGAAACAGGTGAAACCGGCTCATCGCGTGCAGGCCTTTCGACCGCAACAGCCCCAGATGCTGCAGGTTGCCCTGACACCAGCGCCGGTCGCGTTTGATATGGTCGGTCAGCGTCACGGGCGTTTCCTCGTAACTGCCCCGGATGCGTGGCAGGAACCGCACGCCCCAGCCCGCCCGCCGCAGAAGCGACGCTTCGACGAAATCATGGGACATGATCAGGCTGTCGCGGCCCGACCAGTGGCGCAGATGCGGCAGGCCGGCACAGGCGGCAAAAGCCTTGGTGCGCAGGATCGCGTTATGGCCCCAGTAATTCCCCTCCTGCCCCGACCAGCGCGCCAGCCCTTCGGCCAGCGCCATGCCGTAGACACCGTTGGCGAACTGCTGGGATCGCGCGAATACAGACTGCGCCCCGATCAGATGGGGATAGCTTTGGATCAGCCCCGCGGCGGGGTCAGCGGCCAGCGCATTGGCCAGCCGCGCAATGGCCTTGCCGGTCATCAGGCTGTCGGCATCCAGAACCAGCATGGCCGGGTAAGCCGCCCCCCAATTGCGCACCCAATCGGCGATATTGCCTACCTTGCGTTCGGTATTCTGCGCCCGGCGGCGATAGTAAAGCGTCAGGCCCGGCGACAGTGTGGCTTGCAGCGCCTGCACCGCTTCCTCTTCCTGCCGGGCGATGGCGGGATCGGTCGTGTCTGACAGAATGAACAGATCATAGCGATGCACCCCGCCCTGATCGCGCAGCTCCTCCAGCATGGCCGAGGCATTGCCCAGCACATACCAGGGTGGTTCATTGTGAACAGGCACCAGAAGCGCCACGTTCAGCGCGTCGGGACGGCGCTTGTCCAGGCGCGGACCTTTGCGCGCAAGCGCGGCCATGCCACTGAGTACTGTGAACAGTGTCAGGCTGATCCAGAAGAAATTGAAGGCAATCAGGGCGGTCAGGATCGCTTCCAGCGCGGTAAAGCCCTGTGCCTCGAACCAGCCCCACATTACGGCAAGAAGCGCCGCCGTCGACAAGACCGCTGGCCCGAAGGCCGCCAGCCGCCACAGCCGCGCGTCCCGCCCTGACCGCGCACCGGGTGCGGCCACGTCGCGATGGGCGCAGGCCAGATCCTGCACTGGCATCTCCAACGGAGCCTTGGGGGGCATCATCTGCGTGCTCATGTGGTCCACCGATACAGCCAGACTTCCGACGCCATTGCTCCGTCCTTACGCAGCTGGGCGCGCAGTTCCGCCAAATCTGCCTCTCCGGGGTCGAAACGAAAGCCCAGTCGCAGCCCGCCGGTTTCCGGGTTGCGTTGCAGGATGCCTTGCGTTGTCTCCACCTGTGCGGACTGGATATGGATGCTCAGCGCCTCGGGACCGTCGTCAAAGATCGGATGCGCCTCGAAATCGACGGTGACGATATTGCCCGGATTGAACGGGTCACGCCCCAGCCGCGTGTTGATCACGCGCGGCAGATCATTGGGCACCGGCGCGCCCTCCCCCCATGTCAGGCGATAGTCCAGCCGCAGCGCCTCTCCGGCGGGGGCCGGGTCGGCAGGCCGCCAATAGGCGACGATATTGTCATAGATCTCGCGATCCGTGGGGATCTCCACCAGCGTCACGGCCCCCCTGCCCCAATCGCCCTTGGGTTCCACCCAAAGCCCCGGGCGGCGGTGATAAAGCGCCTCAAGATCTGCGAAGTTCGACAACCGCCGCGCCCGCTGCATCAGGCCGAACCTGCGCGGCGCGTCATCGGCAAAGGCCGAGATCTGCAGCCGGCGCGGATTGGCCAGGGGCCGCCACAGCGCCTCTCCGGCCCCGTTCAGGATCATCAGACCGTCACTATCATGCACGGCGGGGCGGAAATCGTCGAACCGGTGGCGGTTCGTCTCGTCAAACTTGAACATCGAGGTCAGCGGCGCGATACCCACATGATCCAGATCGACCCGCGGAAAAAGCGTCGCCTCAACATCCATCACGCAGGACGCGCCGGGTGTGATGGTAAACCGATACGCGCCCGCCACGCTCGGGCTGTCCAGCAGCGCATGCAGCACCATATGCGTCTGTTCGGGCGCGGGCGCTTCCAGCCAGAACGCGATGAAATCGGGAAACTCCTCCCCCATCGGATCGCCCGTTTTCAGCGCCAGACCGCGCGCCGACAGGCCATAGATCTGCCCCTGCCCGATCGCCCGAAAGTAACTCGCGCCCTGAAAGACGGCGAATTCTTCCTTGATGCCGGGCTGATCGAACTCTGTCCGCAGCCGCAGCCCGGAATAGCCCAGGCTGTCATCTGTCGTCAGCGGCGGCACCTGGTCGGTTTTGTCGAACAGGTCAAAGTCAAACGGAAAGGGCTGTGCCTGCCCGTCCTCGACCGTGTTCACCTGAACGGGTCGCGGGAAATAAAGACCGGGATGGAAGAAATCCACATGAAACGGCCTGTCGGTCCCCGACCAAAGCGCATCGGCATGGCGAAACCAGATCTTGCGATACTGGTCATAGCTCAGGTTGATCCAATCGTCTGGCACAGTCGGGCGCGGGGTATATTCGCGCGCTGCCAGATCCCGCGCCTTCTCAACGACCACAGCATGGGAAAACCCTTCGCCTGCCTGAACAGGGGTAAAAGCCGCACTCAGGGGCAGCGCCCCAAGCCCTGCTAGAAAGGCCCTGCGCGAGATCATGCAGATTTCCTCCGCCAGGGCGTGGCTTTGAACCAGGCCACCGTATAGGCCACCACCGTCAGGATCGCGAACCCGATCAGATTGCCCGCAGACACGGTCCAGAGATTGCGCCCCACCTCGTCAAAAACGACGCCAATCAGACGCGCCAACGCCATCGACACCACGAAAACCGCCAGCGATTGCTGACCCACCTTGGTGATCCAGCGCAGCACGACCCGCCAGACCTCCGCCAAGACCCCCGACCCCGTTGCGATCAATCGCGATCCCCCCGGCCCCACGGCCACCCAGGCAACATAGGCCAGCGACAGAAAATGCATGTACCGCAAAACCCCGAACTCGGTCTTGTTGCGCAGCCCTTCGGTCATCCCCCATACCGGCCGGATCGCGGCGGCCAGATCCGGCCAGGCGGCGTTCAGCCAGGAAAACACCTTCCACGACCCGAACGGGGCCGAGAACACCACAAACCCCACGGCCAGCCATAGCAGAACCCGCGACACAGGAGGCGGACGCAGCCAGCCGCGCATAAACGCAAAGCCCGTGAAAAACAGCAGCTGCCAGCCGAACGGGTTGAAAAACCACTCCCGATCCGACCAGGGCTCGGCCGGAAGCGGCAGAGCACCCATATTCGCCGCCAGCCAAAGCGTCACAGACGCCGCCCCCGTCAGCCACAGGCTGACACCGGCCAGCGCCATGACCACGGGCATCATCGCCAGAATGACCAGATACATCGGCAGAATGTCGAAGTAGTTGGGCACGTAAGTCAGAGTGAACAGCCCGACGATATTGGTGACCGGATCATTGAAGAACGGCGTCAGATTCAGCGTGTTGATATAGGTCTTGTCGAAGGCCCCCGACAGATCCAGCGCCGCCAGATACATCGCCACAAAGAAAAAAAGGCCGATATGTGCCCAATAGACCTGCCAGCAGCGATACAGCACCCGCGCCGTTCCCAGCCACCAGCCCCCCCTTGCGTAAGAGCCGCCAAAGGCAATGGCCGACGCCATACCGGAACAGAACACAAAAATCTCGGTCGCATCGGAATAGCCAAAGCGCGCCGGGATCCAGTTGGTCCAGACATTGCCGGGGATATGCGCGACAAGAATGATATACATCGCGATGCCCCGGAAGAAATCCAGCCGGGGATCGCGCGTGGTCGCCGAGGGCGCCGCGCGGGCTGCCTGGGCCGGTGTTGCGAAATCCAAACTGGGTGTTGTGGTGGCCATATTGGGGCGTCTCGTCAGGCAGTTTGATGTTATTGCGCGGGGATCCGTGCGTCTTGCGCGATGCCACGGGCTGCGGCGATCAGATCGCGGCGCGCCGAGGAATACCCGTCATCCTGACCCGCGCGGCGGGCCTGGCGTTCATCCAGAATGCGCTGCGCGGCCTCCAGCCGTCCCGCGCGCAGGCCTGCGTCAATGGTCAGGCGTTCGAACACATCTCGCTGCGCGTGGCTGCCGCCCGCGCGCGGCATCGTGGCCCGCGCGGCGGCTAGGTGAGTGAAAGCCTTGCCATAATCGCCTTCGCCAAAAGCATGCAGTCCGGTCGCGGCGGCGATACCGGGATCGGCCATGCGATCGGTTACATCATTGGGCGTGCCCGCCGCATCGGCCTCCAACCGCGCCATCATCCTGGCAATCGCCTCCTCCCTGCCCCCACCGATCAGCGCCAGCAGGTAATGCAGATCGGCAAAGATCAGGCAGCCGTCCTCTGTGCGTTTTTCACACAACTCCGCCAGTTCTTCCCAGCGGTCGCCGACATCGACACCGTCCAACTCCAACCGGCTCAGAAGCGATGTCGCGTTCGAGATGTCGCGATAATCATCGGTCTTATCCGCACGGATCTGACTGTCATAAAGCTCCATCACCGCATCTATCTGGCCCAGATCCAGATGCATCAGCGCCTTGTGCCACCACACGTGATACCGGAAATTGTTGCAATGCGCCCAGGCGTTTTCCCGCCCGGCCAGCCAGTTAAGCCCGCCCGCCGCATCGCAGGTCATATCATAGACATGGGCCACCGCATGCAGACCCCAGGCATCGTCCTGCGCCATCCACAGCGCCTGACGCCCCGCGATCTCGGCGCGGGAGTAATCGCCGGTTTCCTCCAGCGCAAAGGCATGACAGCCCAGCAGATACCCTTTCGCCGCGTGATCGGGTCCGTAGGCCGGCAGAACCCGTTCGATCGACCGCCGCATGCCCGCCGCATCGCCCAGCACAAAGCGGATCGCATGCGACAGCTTCATGGCAAGCGGATCATCGGGATGGGCGCCCAGCACCTCTTCCATATCCGCCACGGATTGGCTGGGACGATTGTCCAAATAGGCCGCCAGAGCGTCGATGAATTTCCGCTCCCGCCAGCTGACGGCGCCCTGTGCCGCGATGGTCTGCGCGGTGTTCAGGGCCTCGGCGGCCGTTGGGTAAAGCTCTCTCCGGCCCAGCAGCAGATAAAACAATCCTTTGACCGCATGTCCCAGCGCGAAATCGGGTTCGGCGGTCAGGGTCGCGGCCAGATGCGTGGGCGTTGCGGCCCCATGGGCCAGGAAGGCCATCTGAGTCTGGTCCCAGGCGTGACGGGCCACTTCGGTCTCTAAGGTGGTGGTCTGACCAAAACAATCGTGACCCATCATACTCTCCGATTCTGAAAACTGGCCTGCGCCTTGTGTCTGCAATGATAGACACGCGCAGCAGGCGGCGGAGGATGGGGTCACGGTTTAGTGACAGGCCGTGTGATCACCCCTTACCTTTTCGTGAGCAAAGCGCCGAAAACCGGCATGTTTCAGCCACTTGGCTGAAACACTTCGCCCGATTATTCGGCAAAGGGATCGTCAGCTGACAGAACTGTTTCAGTATCGGCGCCGAAATGCGGCGGCCTCAGGCGATAACTGACCGGTGTTTGCGAGAATTTCAGAGGATTGCCGATCAGCCGCAGCGGCTCTGTCCCCTCGCGGGGCATGTCGATCTGCATGTCTCGCGCGGCCACCTGATCCGAGGCAAAGACCTGATCGATTGTCTGCACCGGCCCCACCGGCACTTTGGCCGCTTCCAGCGCTGCAACCACCTCTTCTGTACTGCGCGCGGCAAGGGCTGCTTGGATGTCGGGCAGCAGCGCCTCGCGATTGGCAAGCCGCGCGGGGTTCGTGGCAAAGCGCGGATCATCGGCCAGTCCTTCAAGGCCCAACGCCGCGCAAAAGCGCCGAAACTGCGTGTCATTGCCCACCGCGATCACCACATGGCCATCGGCGGTGGCGAAGCTGTCATAGGGCACGATATTGGGATGCGCATTGCCCCGGCGCTGCGGCAGTTGGCCTGAAGTGAGGTAATTGACCCCCTCATTGATCATCCAGGCGATCTGCGCATCGACCAACGCCAGTTCCACATATTGCCCCTGCCCCGTCTGGTCGCGATGGCGCAGCGCAGCCAGAATACCCACAGTGGCATACATCCCGCACATCACATCCGCGATGCCCACGCCCACCTTTAGCGGGCGGCCATCGGGCTCTCCGGTCAGGGACATGATCCCGCCAAAGCCTTGTGCCATCAGGTCATATCCGGGTTTGTCCCGATTGGGCCCGGTCTGCCCATAGCCCGAGATCGAACAATAAACGAGACCGGGACATTCATCCTTTAGACTGTCATAATCCAAACCGTATTTCGCCAGCCCGCCAGCCTTGAAATTCTCGATTAGGATATCGGCATGACCCGCCAGCCGCCGGATCACCGCCTGGCCCTGTGCCGTGGTGATATCCACCGCGACCGAGCGCTTGTTGCGATTGGACGACATGAAATAGGCCGACAGATCCCTATCCGCGCCGCTTTCATCCTTGGCAAATGGCGGCCCCCACGCGCGCGTATCATCCCCGCCCGTGGCCGGGTTTTCGATCTTCAGAACCGACGCCCCCAGATCGCCCAGCAATTGCGTACATGTCGGCCCCGCCAGGATCCGCGACAGATCCAGCACTTTCACACCGCTGAGCGGCCCCTCAGATGCGGCCATCATAGGCCCCCCGTTCAATCTCGGCCGCAATCACGGTGAAGGTCTCTGACCCCCGCGCCGCCTCCAGCGCGGCCCGCAACTCCTCGCGCGTGCGCACGGTCACGCCCTGCCCGCCAAAGGCCCGGCCCATCGCCGCGAAATCATGCCGGTCGAAATCCACCCCGCGATTGGTCATCTGCCGCTGACGCTGCTTCAGCTCGATCAGTGCGAGGCTCGCATCGACGAACACCACGAAAATCACCGGCACACCCAGCTCCCGCGCGGTGGCCAGCTCACCCGCCACCATCAGAAACCCGGCATCCCCGGAAAACGAGATCACAGGCCGGTCGGGCGCTGCCAGCTTCAGCCCGATCGCCAGGGGCACCGCACAGCCCATCGTGCAAAGGCCCGAGGATTGCACCAAAGACTTCGGCGCCTCACAGGCCCACATCTGGCTCAGAAGAATGCGATGCGCCCCGCTATCGGCGGTAGCCAGCGTGCCCGCAGGCATAACCGCGCGCGCCTCGGCGATCACGGCGGCAGGGCCCCAGATATCGTCCAGCGGGAAAGCCCCGGCCAAAGCCTTCTTCACCGCTACGACCTCATCTCCGGGCCAGGTCTGCACCCCTCTCAAGCCCTGCGCGAGCGCCTCCAGGCTGGCCCCGGTATCACCGATGATATTCAGCCCCGCTTGGTGCATGTAATGGTCATTCGCCACGGCGGCGATGTCGATCACGTTCTGTGTCGCGGGGTCCCAGATCTCTCGCCAGCCGGTGCGCATCTCGATCGGATCATAACCGATGCACAGGATCAGATCGGCTGACTGGATGAACGGCACCAGATGCCGGTCGGCCAGCGGCGACAGACCCGCGCCCCCCAGACACAGCGCATGGTCCTCATCCACCACACCCTTGGCCTTGTAGGTGGTGACAAAGGGGATCTGGAAGTGTTCAAGAAACGCCTGCACAACGGGGGCCGAGCCATCGCGAAGGATATCCAGGCCAAGGATCGCCACGGGCCGCCGTGCCCCGGCCAGCCAGTCGCGCGCCTTTGCCAGATCCGCCCCTGCCGGCGCAACGGCGCTGGACGGAGCCAGCCGCCGCCGGGCCCCTTCGGCCACGGGCGCACCGGCCACGGAAATCGGCACGTCGATATGCACCGGCCCCTGCCGCGGCGCCATGGCCAGGGACACCGCTTTGTCGGCAATCGTATCGGCCCCGCCGGGCGTCAGACGGAAACTGCCCTTGGTGATCGGCGCAAAGACGGCGGCGTGATCCAGCACCTGATGGGTGTAACTCAGTGCCTCATCGGCATCGACGCAGCCCGTCAGAACCATCAGGGGCACCCGGTCCTGGAGCGCATTGGCCACCACATTGACCCCGTTCATCGCACCGGGACCGACCGTCGCCACCAGAATGGCGGGCGCGCCATCCACGTGATGCACCCCTTCCGCCATGAAACCGGCGGCATTTTCGTGCTTGGCCAGATGAAAGGCGATCCCCGCCTTTTCCAGCGCATCCACAAGGGTCAGAACCTCGCCCCCGGGCATTCCAAAGGCGTGACGGCACCCCGCCTCGTAAAGCCGCTGGGCAAGAAGATCGGCGGCGCGCAAAGGCTGGGCTGTCATGTCGGGAAAACTCCGGGAACTGTGATTGCCCTACCCTATCGCCAAAGCGCGGGCGCGCTGCAAGATGGCTCACCGACCCGTGATGGTCAGTTGACGGCCATCTGCGCAATCGCATCAAAGCGCGCATCAAGCTGCGACGCCAGATCGCGCAACGCGTCGCCGCCCTCGTCCATGTAGGGGGCAAAGACAAAACTGGGGCGCTTGAAAGCCAGCGTCGCCGTGCCGTCCGTGCTCTCGGTTACATAAAAGCGGATGGGCGCCTCGATCATCGCAGCTGTGGACAGTGCCAGGATCTTCACGGCGAAATCATTGTTGAACACACCGATCACCCGGTTCCCCGGTATCGTGAGCCCCCGGCTGGCCGCGGCCTGCGTGGGTCCGGCCTGTGTCACCACACCCATCTGGTTGGCTGTGGTGGCCGCGATCACGTCTTCCACCAACTGGTCATACGTCTTGCTTGTCCCGATCACGGTCCAGCCGTCGCGGGGTTGGATCGTTTGCGCACTTAAAGGCGCGGCCAGGCAAAAAACGAAAAGAACGGTGAACAGACGACGCATAACAAGACCTCCCTTTTGGTTCTGCCTAGCGCCCTGATCTGCTCACCGTCCAATCAAGTCAGCGGGAGAATACCCGCAGCGAAACCCGTTCTTTTAGAAGAACGCCTGCAGCCCTGTCTGCGCGCGGCCCAGGATCAGCGCGTGCACGTCATGTGTGCCTTCATAGGTGTTCACAGTCTCAAGGTTCACCATGTGACGGATCACCTGAAACTCCAGACTGATACCGTTGCCGCCATGCATGTCCCGGCTCATCCGCGCGATATCCAGCGCCTTGCCGCAATTGTTGCGCTTGACGATAGAGATCATCTCGGGCGCGGCGTTCGCCTCGTCCATCAGGCGGCCGACTTGCAGCGACGCCTGCAGACCCAGGGTGATCTCGGTCTGCATATCGGCCAGTTTCTTCTGGAACAGCTGCGTCTGCGCCAGCGGCTTGTTGAACTGGTGACGGTCCAGACCGTATTGACGCGCGGCATGCCAGCAGAACTCGGCCGCGCCCAGCACGCCCCAGGAAATACCGTAACGCGCGCGGTTCAGACAGCCGAACGGCCCCTTCAGCCCCTCGACATGCGGCAGCAGAGCATCCTCGCCCACTTCCACACCGTCCATCACGATTTCCCCGGTGATCGAGGCACGCAGGCTCAGCTTGTTCTGGATCTTCGGCGCGCTCAGCCCGGTCATGCCTTTTTCCAGGATGAAGCCGCGAATGCGTCCGCCATGCTCTTCCGATTTGGCCCAGACGACGAAGACATCGGCGATCGGCGCGTTCGAAATCCACATTTTCGATCCGCTGATCTTATAGCCATTGGCGGTTTTCACAGCACGCGTCTTCATGCCCGCCGGGTCCGAGCCCGCATCCGGTTCGGTCAGTCCAAAGCAGCCGATCAGCTCGCCCGAAGCAAGGCCGGGCAGATACTTCTTGCGCTGCTCTTCGCTGCCATAGGCATAGATCGGATACATCACCAGGCTCGACTGCACGGACATCATCGACCGGTAACCGGAGTCCACGCGTTCGATTTCACGCGCGACCAGACCGTAGGACACATAGGTCGATCCCAGCCCGCCATATTCCTCGGGGATGGTCACGCCCAGAAGCCCCATGTCTCCCATCTCGCGGAAGATGCCGGCATCGGTTTCCTCATTCTCGAACGCCTTGGTCACGCGGGGCTGCAGTTTTTCCTGCGCAAAGCTGTGCGCGCTTTCGGCCATCATGCGTTCATCGTCGCTCAGCTGATCGGCCATCCGCAGCGGATCGGTCCAGTCGAACCGGCCCAGATCTGGGGCGTCCTTCGCTTTGAGGCTGGGCTTGGGAGAGCTTTGGATATTCATCGTCACATCCTTCTGTTGGGGGTTCGTTTTGTACAAATCGGGGTCGCGAAGACGTACAAAACGGTCAATTTGCGCGGAGCCTATCAAAACCGCGATCGGAAAAACATCGAGACTTTTGCAAAATGGTATGACAAAAGCTCATACATGATTGCACCACGCCGTTTCCTGCCCTCCATCGCCTCTCTCCGCGCGCTTGAAGCCGTGGACCGTTTGGGCAGCGCCTCTGCGGCGGCAGAGGAGTTGTCTTTGACGCAAGGCGCGATCAGCCGCCAATTGCAGGCGCTGGAAAAGCAGATGGGGCTGCAACTGGTCCTGCGCACCGGCAAAAAACTGACCCTGACAGACCCTGCCCGCGCCTATGCGGCCGAAACCCGCGCGGCGCTGCAGCAGATCGCGCAGGCCTCTCTCCGGCTGCAGTCGCAACCCACGGAAGGCAAGCTGAACCTGGCCATCCTGCCGGCCTTTGGCATGCGTTGGCTCATGCCGCGTTTGCCCGATTTTGCAAGGCGTTACCCGGATATCACGATCAATATGGGCACCGAACTGGTTCCCTTCGCCTTCGCTTCCCGCAGTTATGACGCGGCGCTGCATTACGGCACGGGCGACTGGCCGGGAACCGACAGGCTGCTCTTGCGGCATGAACGGATGATCCCTGTTTGCGCCCCGGATCTGGTGCGCGGGCCGGTGGGACCGGAAGATGTGCTGCGCTATCCGCTGATGCATATCCAGACCCGGCCCGATGCCTGGGCCGACTGGCTGCGCGTCCATGGGGTGGAAGCAGGCCAGATGCCGGACGGCACGATCTATGACCAATACGCAACCATCATCCAGGCCGCTCTCCACGGCCTCGGCATAGCCCTCATCCCCGATTACCTCGCCGAACAAGACCGCGCGGCGGGAAAACTGGTCAGTCCTTTCGGTGAGGCAGCAGAGGCGCGGGGGGCGTATTACCTGGTCTGGCCACGTGCACGTTCGGCGGATCCGGCGCTGCGGCAGTTTCGGGACTGGCTGGCCGGTCAGGCGCAGCCCGAAGACCCCCTGCCGCGCTAGTCCGTGTCAGGTGCAGTGACCGAAGTGCGATCCGCCTTGGGGCGGCTTTCATCAGGCCGTTCGCCCGTGACCAGATACACCACCTGTTCCGCGATCGAGGTCACGTGATCGCCCATCCGTTCGATGTTCTTGGCGATGAAATGCAGATGCATGCAGGCCGAGATTGACCGGGGGTCTTCCATCATGAAGGTCAGGTATTCGCGGAACAGGGCGTTATACATCTGATCCACTTCGGTATCGCGGTCGATAATGTCAGCGGCAAGTTCCGCGTCACGCTGCACATAGGCGTCCAGCGCATCCTTCAGCATCAGTTCAACTTCGCGCGCCATCCGTTTGAGAGCGTTGGTGTTTTCGTCAACTGGACGCATCTGAACCAGAACCGTGGTGCGCTTGGCCATGTTCTTGGCGTAATCCCCGATCCGCTCCAGATTGGCGCTGATCTTCATCACGCTGAGCACCAGCCGCAGGTCAATCGCCGTGGGCGCGCG